>NZ_JBNYXV010000020.1:0-1364 GCF_051380845.1 Janthinobacterium salmonicoloratum
GCTTAATGAGATGGTCACCCTCCACCCTATAAGTTACTAAACTTGTAGGGTGTTTTCATTTCTGAAGGAGGCCATCATGGAAACCGTTACGCTCATCGGCATTGATCTCGGCAAACATAGCTTTCATGTCCACGGACAGGATCGCCAAGGCAAGGCGTTGCTGCGCAAGAAGTTCAGCCGCAAACAGCTGATCGAATTCCTCGCTAATTTTCATTCCTGCACCATTGTCATGGAGGCCTGTGCCGGAGCACACTGCATGGCCCGGCAACTGGCCGGCTTTGGCCATGAGACCAAGCTGATCTCGCCGCAGTTCGTGCGTCCCTTCGTCAAGAGCAACAAGAACGACTTCGTCGATGCCGAGGCCATTTGCGAGGCGGCCTGCCGCCCCGCCATGCGTTTTGTCACGCCCAAGAACGAATCCCAGCAAACGCTGTCGGCGCTGCACCGCGTGCGCGAATCACTGGTACGTGATCGTGTCAAGACGAGCAACCAGATCCACGGCTTTTTGCTGGAATTTGGCATCAGCCTGCCGGTTGGCCACGCCGCGATCAAACGCTTGCCTTCCGTACTGGCAGAACAATGCCTGCCGGCACGGCTGCTGATGCTGCTGGAGCGACTGCACGCCCATTTCAAGTACCTTGACGAACAGATCGCCGACATTGAGAAGGACCTGACCCGGCAAGTCACTGAAGATGATCTGGGCCAGCGGCTCATGACGGTGCCCGGCATCGGTCCGATCACGGCCAGCGTGCTTGCCGCCGAAGTGGGCGACGGCAAACAGTACCGCTGCGGACGCGACTTCGCCGCCGCTGTCGGGCTGGTGCCGCGCCAATACAGCACCGGTGGCCGAAACAAGCTGCTGGGCATCAGCAAGCGCGGCGACAAGAATCTGCGGCGCCTGCTGGTGCAGTGCGCGCGGGCCTATATCCAGAGGCTGGAGCGTCAACGTGGACGGCTAGCGCAATGGGTGCGCGCCATGCTTGCGCGGCGCCACTCGAATGTAGTGGCCTGCGCCCTGGCCAACAAACTGGCACGCACGGCATGGGCCATCGCGGCCCACCATAGCGAATTTGAAATGCAAGAGGCCCCCATGGCAACATGAGGGCCTCTCAGGGCTCACCGTTTTATCACACACCTACCTGGTTTTGCGACTGCTGACATTGGATGACGTGAACGGCACACCGGCCTGACGGATAACCTGGACGTAAAATCGGCACGTGAAGCCGAGGGCTTTTTCAGGACCGACAGGCGCGACTCTCATCGTGGCGCGGAGAACCATCTCCAACCAGACGCCGGATAGATTTAAGCAAGCCTGCTCACATCATACAAAATCAGCTTGCAAAAGGGAGGGTGACCATAGATTT
>NZ_JBNYXV010000002.1:0-789906 GCF_051380845.1 Janthinobacterium salmonicoloratum
GGGTCGCTCACTCAAAAAACTGACAGGCTACTTCCGAAGAAGTATCCTATTTCATTATTTCTTGTGAACATTTGATATTTTAAGTTAGACGCCAATCCGAAGATTGACGCTGCACTTGCATCAAATGCCCACACTTATCGACTGTTAATTGTTAAAGAACGGTATTCGGTACTGCTTATTTGCTACTCTCGCGCTATCGACAAAGCGTTGTGTTTGTCAGCTGCGAAGAAGGAAGAGTATGAAGCGTTTCGGCTATTTCGTCAACCTTCTTTTTTTGCCGTTTGCTACTGCATCCGGCTCCCTCTGTTTCGCTAAAACTACTGCGTCTCATCGGGGAGGCGAATCATATCAAAGACCGTCGAAGTTTGGCAAGCGCTTTTCCAGGAAAGCGTGCATGCCTTCTTTTTGTGCAGGCGTGCCAAAGGCGGCCTGGAACAAACGGCGCTCGTAAGCGACACCATCGGTCAAGGTGGTTTCGAAGGCGCGGTTGACGCAATCCTTGATCATCATGGCAACCGAGATCGGCATGGCGGCGATGGTCTTGGCGGCGGCCAAGGTTTCTTCCAGCAATTTATCGGCCGGCACCACGCGCGACACCAAGCCGATGCGTTCCGCCTCGGCAGCGTCGATGGTGCGCGCCGTCAGCAGCAGATCCATGGCCTTGGCCTTGCCAATGGCGCGCGGCAAACGCTGCGTACCGCCCGCGCCTGGCGTGACGCCAACCTTGATTTCCGGCTGGCCAAATTTGGCGCTGTCGGCGGCGATCAGGAAATCGCACATCATGGCCAGTTCGCAGCCGCCACCGAGCGCGTAGCCAGCCACCGCGCCCACCACCGGTTTGCGTACGCGCAAGATATGCTCCCAGTTGCGGCTGATATAACCCTGGGTAAAGGTATCGGGATAAGTGTAATCGGCCATGGCGGCGATATCGGCGCCGGCGGCAAACGCTTTTTCGCTGCCCGTGAGCACGATACAGCCGATATTGTCATCCGCATCGAACTTCAGCAGGGCGTCGCCCAGTTCATTCATCATGTTGTCGTTCAAGGCGTTCAAGGCCTTCGGGCGATTCAGGCGGATGATCGCCACTTTGTCCTGGATATCGATGATCAAGTCTTCGTATTGCATATAGTCTCCTCTGGATGAACACGGTATCGACGATTGTAGCGGCTAACGGCAGCGGCGCGACAGGTGCGCTGCTATTATTGTGAACCCGATCACCTTTATCGAGCAGCGTATTTTCTCCTCCTTCTTTCAGTACTGCACCCACTACCTGCGCGGCGACGGCAGCGCCGCCAGCGTCAATTTCCGCCGCCTATGGTTCAGCAATGGACTCAATTGCTTCGGCGCCCAGATCACCTCGCTGGCCCTGCCCCTGTGCGCGGTACTCTTGCTGCATGCCACGCCAGAGCAGATGGGTTTGCTGGTCGCCTTGCAGGCGCTGCCGTTTGCGCTCTTCGGCTTGCCCGTCGGCGTGCTGCTGGACCGGCGCAGCAAGCACCCGATCATGCTGTTCAGCGAAAGCATGTCGGGCCTGGCCCTGGCCAGCGTGGCCGTCGCCTACTGGTGTGGCGTGCTATCGATGCCCTGGTTATATATAGTGGGATTCATCATCGGCACGGGCTTCGTCGTGGGCGGCGGTGCCGAACAGGTCTTTCTGACTTTCCTGGTGGGCCGCGATGGCTTGATCGATGCGCAGTCGAAATTTGCCGCCACCGAATCGGCTTCGCGCCTGATCGGCCCCGGCCTGGCTGGCGTCCTGGTGCAAGTCTTGTCAGCTCCCGTCGCCATCCTGTGCACGGCTTGCGGTTATCTGATTTCCGTCTTCAATTTGCGTGCCATGAGCGTACGCGATCCGCGTCCCGCACCATCCGACAAACACGCCTTGCGCGACATCGCCGACGGCTTGCTGTTTGTCTGGCGCGAACCGCTGCTGCGCGCGCTGGCCTGGGGCGCCGGCATCTGGCACTTCCTGTTCTACGCCAGCATGGCCTTGACGGTGCTGTTCGCCACGCGCGACCTGGGCATGAGCCCTGGGGTGCTGGGCATGACGCAGATGCTGGGCGGCGCCGGCGTCTTGCTCAGCGCCTTCATCGTCAAACCGCTGACGCACCGCTATGGCGCCGGCCGCACCATCCTGATCGGCCTGGCATCGACGTCGCTCTGTTTTGCCCTGACACCAACGATTCCCGCCGCGCTATTTGGCAGCGCGGCGGCCAGCGCTGTGGCTTATGCCGTGCTGATGTTCTTTTTCGACTGCGGCGTGATGCTGTTTTTTATTCCCTACCTGGGCCTGCGCCAGAAGGTCACGCCCGATCCCATGCTGGGCCGCATGACGTCGACCATGCGCTTCCTGACGGTGGCGACGGCGCCGCTGGGCGCCCTGGCAGCCGGCTGGGTAGCGGAGCACTTCGGCGTGCGCAATGGCCTGGCCTGCATCGCGGCAGGCAGCATCCTGTTGACCGTCGCCATGGTATGGGGCACGCCACTTCGTAGCGTGCGCACCTGAAGCGATGAACGGGCATACACTGCTGAAAGATTGCCTTGGCGACACTATTCATACCAAAGCTCGCGAGGTTTGATTTACATCAAGGTTTTAGTTGATGTAAATCCATAAGCTGTCTTACATCACTTGAGGAGCACGCTATGTTTAACACCATCTTATTTCCCACCGACGGCTCGCCGTTGTCCGACAAAGCCGCCGAGACCGCCCTCGCCTTCGCCCAATTGAACAAAGCCAAGCTGGTCGCCATCAGCGTGGTGCAGCCCTTCCCGTTCTCGCCGATGGCCGACGGCGGCATCGTGCTCGACGCCAGCCTGTATGAACAGCAGATGCAGGAAGCCTCGCAACGCGCCATCGACAAGATCGGCGCAGCTGCGCGCGCCGTCGGCGTGCCCTTCGAAGGCGTGGTGGCCGTGTCACCGAGCCCGCACGACGAAATCGTCAATGCGGCGCAAACCTACCATTGCGACATCATCCTGATGGCCTCGCATGGCCGCAAAGGCTTGAACAAGCTGTTCGTGGGCAGCGAAACGCAAAAAGTGCTGGCGCATACCCATTTACCCGTCATGGTCTTGCGCTAACCTTGCGTTAGCGCAATCCCCGCCCGGCGCCCCGAGAAATTCAGCGCGCCGGCGCCTGCTTCGGCAGCAACACCCACACGGCGCCGCTCTGCTTCATGCGGCCCGCATTCTCGGCCGCTTCCGCGCCAAAGCCAAAGAAGTAATCGACACGAATGGGCCCGCGAATGGCGCCGCCCGTATCCTGCGCCATCACCAGGCGCTGCATGGGAATTTCGCTATTGGCTTGCGTGGTTGCCAGATACACGGGCGCACCGAGCGGCAGGAAGCGCGAATCGATGGCCACCGAGCGCTGCGGCGTCAGCGGCACGCCCAGCGCACCCTTCGGCCCCACTTTCGGATCAGGCAGACGCTCCTCCTTGAAGAAGACATAGCTGGGATTGGCGTTGAACAATTCATCCTTGCGCGTGGGATGGCCGGCGATCCACGCCTTGATGCCCTGCGCGGACGCCTGACTCAGGGTCAGCTCGCCCTTGTCGACCAGGTAGCGGCCGATCGATTTATAGGGATGGCCGTTTTGATCCGCGTACGCCACGCGCACGGTTTCCTGCGTATCGGTCAGCTGCACGCGCCCGGAACCCTGCACTTGCAGGAAGAACGCCTCGACTTCGTCGTCCACCCACAGTAATTCCTTGCCCGTAACGGACGTGGCGCGCTCGATGTCGGCGCGGGTCGCGTACGGTATCACCTTCTTGCCGACCAGCTTGCCGCGCAAGCGCATGTTCTTCAATTCCGGATACACGCCGGCCAGGTCAACCGAGACCAGGTCGTCCGGCACCTTGTACAGCGGTGTCTGATATGGACCGCCGCGCTTGCGCGCGCCATGCAGCAAAGGTTCGTAATAACCGGTCACCAAACCGGTACTGGCGCCATCGGCGGTGATGACTTGATTGGGCACAAAGAACGTCTCGAAGAACAGGCGGATGGCCTTGTCGCTGTCGGCATTCACCTGGCGCGCAATCGTGCACGATTCTTTCCAGTCCGGACGTTTCACCAGCACGCCGCACGAAGCCATGAACGCTGGCCAGGCGGCGCGCATGTCGTCGCGGGCCCAGCCTGGCAAGGCGGCAAACTTGGCGGGCACGAAGGTGGGGGCAGCCGCATCCGTGGCATCCTTGGCGTCGGCCGGCTTGGCCGGCACTGGCTCGACGACGGTCGGAGCGATGGCCGGCGCCTTGCCAGTCGCGGTGACCGGCTCT
Source organism: Janthinobacterium salmonicoloratum (assembly GCF_051380845.1). Classification (NCBI taxonomy): domain Bacteria; kingdom Pseudomonadati; phylum Pseudomonadota; class Betaproteobacteria; order Burkholderiales; family Oxalobacteraceae; genus Janthinobacterium; species Janthinobacterium salmonicoloratum. The sequence continues at coordinate 4,278 of NZ_JBNYXV010000002.1, forward strand.
GCCGGCGGCGTGGTACAGGCGGAAAGCGCAAGCGCGACGGCACCGATTGAAACGGGTAGACTACCGCGTGTAAAGAGATGGCGGGTAAATACTAAGTTGCGGGTAAATAACATAGGGGTGCGTATGTGGATCTTGATGATAGAGGCGCTGGTGGCGTTCTTCCTGCTGGCATTTATAGTCTGGTGGACCATGTATTCGGGTAAAAAACCCGCGCCACCGGCGCGCAAGCAGCTCAGTGAAGAACAGGACAGCACCGAAAAACTGAAGTAAAGGGGCGCAAGCCTCCGGCGTCACGTTAATGCAGGGTACGCGGCACCGACAGCACGAACTCGGGAATCGGCGCTTCGAACTGATGGCCATCTTCGGCCACGCAAAAGTATTCGCCGTGCATCGAGCCTTGCGGCGTGCCCAGCATCGTCCCGCTCGTGTATTCGAACTGTTCGCCCGGCTGCAGCAACGGCTGGTGGCCGACGGCGCCCAGGCCGCGCACCTCTTCCACCTTGTTGTTCGCATCCGTGATGACCCAGTGGCGCGAAATCAGTTGCGCGCCAGCCGTGCCCGTGTTGACGACGCGGATCGTGTAGCTGAACACGTGCCGCCCCTGGTCCGGTGCCGATTGCTCGGGCAGATATTGCGTCTTGACCGTTACCGTAAATTCATAAGTCGCCATCGTCATTCCTATTCAGACATTGCCAGTCGTATTGTGTGTCGCGCGCGGCGCATTGGCCATCGCGCGACGCGTATTCTGTGTTTCACTGTACTTCAATGAGGCATGGTAACGGCGTCAGGCGTAAAATAGCGCAAATCGCATTTTCTATCCTTTGGCTACTTCACCATGACAACATTCCGTATCGCTCCCAGCATCCTGTCCGCCGACTTTGCCCGCCTGGGCGAGGAAGTGCGCAACGTCGTTACCGCCGGCGCCGACATCATCCACTTCGACGTGATGGATAACCATTATGTGCCGAACCTGACCATCGGCCCGCTGGTGTGCGAAGCGATTCGCCCGCACGTCCAAGTACCCATCGATGTGCATCTGATGGTCAAGCCTGTCGATCGCATTATCCCGGATTTCGCCAAGGCTGGCGCGAACATCATCACCTTTCACCCGGAAGCGTCGGATCACGTGGACCGTTCCTTGCAGCTGATCCGCGATAATGGCTGCAAATCGGGCCTGGTGTTCAATCCGGGCACGCCGCTGCACTACCTGGAACACGTGATGGACAAGATCGACATCATCCTGATCATGTCCGTCAACCCGGGCTTCGGCGGCCAGTCCTTCATTCCGCAAGCGCTGAAGAAAATCGCCGAAGCGCGCCGCATGATCGACGAATCGGGCCGTGACATCATGCTGGAAGTCGATGGCGGCATCAAGATCGACAACATCGCCGCCGCCGCTGCCGCCGGCGCCGACACCTTCGTCGCCGGCTCGGCCATCTTCGGCAAGCCGGACTACAAGGCAGTCATCGACGCCATGCGCGCCGAATTGGCCAAAACAGTGGGCGCCTGATGCAGCCGGGCACGGTGAAAGACCACGTACTGGCTGGCGTGCGCGCCGCCATCATCGACCTTGATGGCACGATGCTCGACACCGTGCCCGATTTTCATGTCGCCATCAACGGCATGCGCGCCGAACTGGATCTGGCGCCCATCAGCGCCGAGGCCATCAAGCTGATGGTGGGCAAGGGCTCGGAAAACCTGATCCGCACCGTGCTGGCGCTCGACTTCGATGCGGCTGGCGTGGAGCAGCATTTCGAGCAGGCGATGGACGGTTACCAGCGCCACTACCTGGCCATCAATGGCCAGTTCAGCACCCTGTACCCGGACGTGGAAGCGGGACTGGCGGCAATGAAAGCGGCGGGCTTGCGCCTGGCCTGCGTCACCAACAAGCCGATCGGCTTCGCCCTGCCCCTGCTGCAGCAGAAAAAGCTCGATGGGTATTTCGAGATCGTCTACGGCGGCGATTCGCTACCGAAGAAGAAACCGCACCCGCTGCCGCTGCTGCAAGTGTGCGCGGACTTCGACTTGCCGCCCGCCAAAGTGGTGGCCATCGGCGACTCCTCGAATGACGCGCAAGCGGCCCGGGCTGCGGGCTGCCCCGTCTTGACAGTACCGTATGGTTACAACCACGGACACTCTATACACGACACCGATTCCGATGGTATAGTAAATACGCTGCTCGAAGCGGCCCATTTTATTAGCATGCACAACAGACCAGCATACTGACCATACCTAACACCATATCGTGAACACGTTTCTCATCAAAAAACACAATGTCACCCAAACCGGCTCGATTGAGGCCTGGCTTTGGCGACGCTGGCAATCCTGGCAGGCCTAAGGGCCGAGCCGTGTAAGATTGCTGTCAGCTGCAGGCGCGCATGTGCGTGCTGTATGCACTGGCAGGTTTTTTGATAACCCACCGCAGGGTCTGTGCTTTGTAAGCACGACGCACACGCGTACCCTGGCGGCATGGAGAGACACATGACCGAACTCGAATTCAAATCGCTGGCCCAGCAAGGCTACAACCGCGTCCCCCTGATCGCGGAAGCCTTCGCCGACCTGGAAACCCCGCTCACGCTGTACCTGAAACTGGCGCAGACCCAGCAAGGCGGCAAGAACACCTTTTTGCTCGAATCCGTCGTCGGCGGCGAACGCTTCGGCCGCTATTCCTTCATCGGCTTGCCCGCCACCACCGTGTTGCGCAGCTATGGCAGCCACACGGAAATCGTCAGGAACGGCGTCGTGATCGAAGAGCACGAAGGCAATCCGCTCGACTTCATCGAACAGTACCAGTCGCGCTTCAAGGTAGCCCTGCGCCCCGGCATGCCGCGTTTCTGCGGTGGCTTGGCCGGTTACTTCGGCTACGACACCGTGCGCCACATCGAGAAAAAACTGGCCGGCGGCGCGCCGAAAGACGATTTGAACCTGCCCGACATCCAGCTGATGGTGACGGAGGAACTGGCCGTCATCGACAACCTGTCGGGCAAGCTGTACCTGATCGTCTACGCCGACACGGCGCAGCCCGAGTCGTTCTCGAAAGCGCGCCAGCGCCTGAAAGACTTGCGCATGATGCTGCGCCGCGGCGTCGATGCGCCCGTCACCAGCGCTTCCGTGCGCACGGAAACCATCCGCGACTTTGCCAAGGAAGACTATCTGAAGGCGGTCGCCAAGGCGCATGAATATGTGATGGCCGGTGACCTGATGCAGGTGCAGATCGGCCAGCGTATCCGCAAGCCATATGTCGATTCGCCGCTGACCCTGTACCGCGCCCTGCGTTCGCTGAACCCGTCGCCGTATATGTACTTCTATAATTTTGGCGACATGCAGATCATCGGCGCCTCGCCCGAGATTTTGGTGCGCAACGAGAACACGGCCGACGGCGGCAAGAAAGTCACCCTGCGCCCCATCGCCGGCACCCGTCCGCGCGGCGCCACGCCAGAACGCGATGCCGAGCTGTCGGCCGAGCTGCTGGCTGACCCGAAAGAGATCGCCGAGCACGTGATGCTGATCGACCTGGCGCGCAATGACATCGGCCGCATCGCCGAAACAGGCAGCGTGCACGTCACCGACCGCATGGTCATCGAAAAATACTCGCACGTGCAGCACATCGTCTCGAACGTGGAAGGCACCCTGAAGGAAGGCTTGTCGAACCTGGACGTGCTGCGCGCGACCTTCCCCGCCGGCACCCTGACGGGCGCACCGAAAGTGCGCGCCATGGAAGTGATCGACGAACTGGAAATCACCAAGCGCGGCATCTATGGCGGCGCCTGCGGCTACCTGTCGTTTGGCGGCGAAATGGATGTGGCGATCGCGATTCGCACGGGCGTGATCAAGGACGGCATGCTGTACGTGCAGGCTGCGGCCGGCATCGTGGCCGACTCGGTCCTCGAAATGGAATGGCAGGAAACCGAAAACAAGGCGCGCGCCGTACTGCGCGCCGCCGAACAAGTGCAAGATGGCCTGGATGGGGAGTTTTAAGATGCTGCTAATGATCGACAACTACGACTCCTTCACCTACAACATCGTGCAGTATTTCGGTGAGCTGGGCGAAGACGTGCGGGTGTACCGCAACGATGAAATCACGATCGAACAGATCGAGGCGCTGAACCCGGACCGCATCTGCATTTCGCCCGGCCCGAAAGCACCAAAGCAGGCGGGCATTTCGGTGGAAGTGCTCAAGCACTTCGCCGGCAAGAAGCCGATACTGGGCGTGTGCCTGGGCCACCAGGCCATCGGCGAGGCGTTTGGCGGTAAAGTCATCCGCGCCAAGCAAGTCATGCATGGCAAGACATCCCTCATCGCGCATACGGGCGTGGGCGTTTTCAAAGGCTTGCCCAGCCCCTTCACAGTGATCCGCTACCACTCTTTGGCGATCGAACGCGCCTCGCTGCCTTCCTGCCTGGAAGTGACAGCGTGGACGGACGACGGCGAAATCATGGGCGTGCGCCACCGGGAATACGATATCGAGGGAGTGCAGTTCCACCCCGAATCGATCCTCTCGGAGCACGGCCACGCCCTGCTGAAGAATTTTCTCGAGCGCTGATCCCATGCGCACGCCCCGGCGTGCCATCAGTGTCCTCCTGCGCCATCATTGAAGAAGGAAGCATCATGCCGATCACCCCACAAGAAGCCCTGCTGCGCTGCATCGAACACCGCGAGATCTTTCACGACGAAATGCTGTACCTGTTCCGCCAGATCATGTCCGGCGAAATGTCGCCCACCATGATCGCGGCCCTCACTATGGGCTTGCGCGTGAAAAAGGAAACCATCGGCGAAATCGCCGCCGCCGCGCAAGTGATGCGCGAGTTTTCCACCAAGGTGCCCATGGCCGACACCACCAACCTGCTCGACATCGTCGGCACGGGTGGCGACGGCGCGCACACTTTCAATATTTCCACCGCTTCGATGTTCGTGGCGGCGGCAGCCGGCGCGCGCGTGGCCAAGCATGGCGGGCGCAGCGTCTCCTCCTCGTCCGGCAGCGCCGACGTGCTCGATTCCCTGGGCGTCAACATCAACCTGCAGCCCGAGCAGATCGCCCAGTCGATCGCGCAAACGGGCATCGGCTTCATGTACGCGCCCAACCACCACGCGGCCATGAAGCATGCGGCGCCCGTGCGCAAGGAGTTGGGCGTGCGCACGATTTTCAACATCCTCGGCCCGCTGACCAATCCGGCCGGCGCGCCGAATATTCTGATGGGCGTATTCCACGCCGACCTGGTCGGCATCCAGGTGCGCGTGCTGCAGCGCCTGGGCGCGCAGCATGCCATCGTCGTATATGGCCACGACAATATGGATGAAGTGTCGCTGGGCGCGGCCACCATGGTGGGCGAACTGGTCAACGGCGAGATCCGTGAATATGAAATCCATCCCGAAGACTTCGGCATGTCGATGATCGCCAGCCGCAATCTGAAGGTGGCCGATTCTATCGAGTCGAAGGCCAAGATGATGGAAGCGCTGCGCGGCGAACCCGGTGCTGCCGCCGACATCGTCGCCCTGAACGCGGGCACGGCGCTGTACGCGGCCGGCGTGGCCAGCTCGATCGAAGACGGCCTGGCGCGTGCGCGCACCGCCGTCACTTCCGGCGCCGCGCTGGCGAAACTCGCTCAATTCGTGCAGGTGACGCAGCAGCTGGGCACCCCGGCGCAAGCCTAAGCTTCCGTCCTCCTTTATAGAATAGTGACCATCATGTCCGACATACTCGATAAAATCCTGGCCGTGAAAGCCGATGAAGTGGCCAAGGCCAAGGCCCACCGCAGCCTGGCCAGCCTGCGCGGCGACGTGGAAAGCGACAGCGCCCTGCGCGCCGGCCTGCGCGGTTTTGAAGCGAGCCTGCGCCAGCACATCGCCGCCGGCAAGCCCGGCATCATCGCCGAAGTAAAAAAGGCGTCGCCGTCGAAAGGCGTGATCCGCGCAGACTTCCGTCCGTTTGATATCGCCGCCAGCTATGCCGCGCATGGCGCGGCTTGCCTGTCCGTGCTGACGGACGAACAGTTCTTCCAGGGATCCGTGGCATATCTGCAGCAGGCGCGTGCCGCCTGCGCCATCCCCGTGCTGCGCAAGGATTTCATGGTCGACATGTACCAGATCTATGAAGCGCGCGCCATGGGCGCCGACTGCATCCTCCTGATCGTCGCGGCGCTCGACCATGGCCTGATGGCCGAGATGGAAGCGTGTGCCCACGAACTGGGCATGGGCGTGCTGATCGAAAGCCACGACGGCGAAGAACTGACGGCGGCGCTCAAGCTCAAGAGCGCGCTGATCGGCATCAACAACCGCAACCTGCGCACCTTCGAAACGTCGCTCGACACGACCATCAACCTGTTACCGCGCATCCCGCAAGACAAATTGATCATCACGGAATCGGGCATCCACAGCACGGCCGACGTGCAACGCATGCGCGATGCGCACATCCACAGTTTCCTCGTGGGCGAAGCGTTCATGCGCGCGCCAGACCCCGGCGTGGAGCTGGAACGCCTGTTCAGTTAAACCGTGGTAGTCTGGCAGACATGAGACACGCGATCACCATCCTTGCCACCACTGTCCTGCTGTCGGCTTGCCAGAATGCATCCCCGCCAGCGGGGCGCATGCCCTTGCCTGTGGAGCGCACGCCCCCTGGCACGCCGGCCGCGATACAGCTCGCCGCCAGCATCGACGCCTACAAGTCGCTGGTGGCGCAGCAGATCATGGCGGCCAACGGGGAATACACGTTCAGCGGGCGCCTGCCGCCCATGCTGCCGGCCATCGTCGTGCTCGACCTGAGCGTGGGTCCCGACGGCGAACTGAAAAGCGTGCATGTCCACCGTTCGCGCGACAGCGAAGCATCGGCCGCGGCGCTGGCTGCCGTGCGGCGCGTGCCAGCGTTCTTTCCGCCGGCGGGACACCTGATGCGCAGCCACGCACGCACCTTCGATTTCTCCGAAACCTTCCTGTTCAACGACCAGTACCGATTCCAGCTGCGATCCTTGTCCGGTCCTCAGTAAACGCGCAAGCATCGAGTTCGATGCGGTCGCGTCCCCGCTCCTTGGCCAGGTACAGGGCAGCATCGGCGCGCGACAGCAACTGTTCCAGTCCTTCCACCACCGATGCCTGGCAAGCGACGCCTATGCTGACCGTACATGATGGCAGCCCCGCATGATTGGGCTCGCGCAGCAAGGCGCGGATGCGTTCGGCAACGCCCAGCGCATTATGCGCCGGCATGTCCGGCATCAGCACGACGAACTCCTCGCCGCCGAAACGCGCCACGCAATCCGATTCGCGCAAGGCGCCACCGATGACGCTGGCCACATGCGCCAGCACCCGGTCACCCACCGCGTGACCGTAGCGGTCATTGATCAATTTGAAGTAATCGAGGTCGATACTGAGCAGTGTCAGCGGCAAGCGGCGGCGCCGCAGATTGCCAATTTCTCGTGCATAGGCGTCGCCAAAGCCGCGCCGGTTCAGCACCTGTGTCAGCGGATCGTGGGTCGAGCGGCGCTCCAGTATCTGCTGCAGGCGGCGCGTCGCCACCGTCATGAAGCCCACCGTCAGCAGCAGCGCCATGAAATTGGCGACCGCCAGATAGATGCCGGCCGGCGTACCGGCCACCGTCAGGTTCACGCTGGCGCCGCCATGCAGCAAGGCAGACACGCCGCGCGCCAGCACCACGACAGCTTGCAACAGCATCAGCGCACCAAAGAAAAAACTGGAGAAATGGCGCTCGCCATGGCGCCATACCAGTTGCGCCTGGCGCGCGTAAAACAGGAAGACCAGCAGGGAGAAGACCGCCACCCGCACCGAGAAATCGGGGTGCACCAGCAGCCACCAGCTATTGCCGGCAATAGACAGGGCAAGGATCAGCAGGTAGGCGCGGCGGCTGGGCGCCAGACCAAAGAATTTCTCCGTGCCCAGCATCGACAGGCCGATGCCGGCCACCAGCGCCGCATTGGCCGCGATCATGGACAATGCCGGCGGCAGCACTTCGCGGGTGCCGAACAGCAGCGACGCGCACACCAGCAACAGCAAACCGGCCGCCCAATGCCCCAGGCCATGCACCTCGCGCCGGAAACTGCGATACACCGAGAACATGACGACGCTCATCGCCCCGCACATCAGGGTCGTCATCAGCATAATCGTTCGAGGATCGAGGGATTGCACGTTGGGCGCGATCTAAAAGAGACAGTTCGGCAATTTTAGTTTAGTTAAAGAAAAATTAGTTCATTTGCAGTAAATATGATGGCAACCCTGCAGCGTCGGCGGGTGAGTTACATTTGAAAAAATGTATCCAAAAAGAAAAACCGGCCAGTAAAGGCCGGTTTTCTGTCTTACTGCACGACAAACAGCATCATGCCGCGCTAGGTCGCTTCGGCCCCGTGGCTTTCTTTGGCGCCGGCAACAACGCCAGGCTGACGCCAGGCACGCGGTCACCCTGCAATGCGGCCGTAAACGTCATCAGCTCATCGCGGCGGAAGGCGTGGATCGCCACCTTGGCGCCGACGGCGTAACGGCCCAGCAGGGTGTCCAGGTTGGCCGGGTTGCCCGTCACGCGCAAGCCATCGACGGCCACCAAAACGTCACCCGCCGACAGGCCAGCCACGTGGGCAGCACCGCCCTGGTGCACCTGCGCGAGCCTGGCGTCGTTGCCGTCGCGGCCCAGGTTGACGTCCAGGCTGGCTTTTTCGGCCTTGCGCGCGTCGCTGTATTTCACGCCGAACGGCGCCAGCAGGCGCGCCAACGGCACATCGTCCGTGCCGCGGATGTAGCGCTCGAAGAAGGGCTTCATGCGCGTGCCGGAGACTTCATCGAACAGGGCTTCGACTTCGGCCGGCGTCACGCCGCGCGCTTTGCCCTGGTAGAAATCGCGGCCATAGCGCTGCCACAATGCCTGCATCACGTCGTCCAGCGATTTTTCGCCATTCGTCTTGGTGCGGATCGTCAGGTCGAAGGCCAGCGCGATCAGCGAACCCTTGGTGTAGTAGCTGACGATGGCGTTCGGCGCGTTTTCATCCTGGCGATAGTACTTGCCCCAGGCATCGAAGCTGGAATCGGCCACGCTTTGCTTGCTGCGGCCGCTGCCGCGCAAGACGCTGTTGACGGTCTTGCCCAGCAGTTTGAAGTAGGCCGCCTCGTCGATCAGGCCGGCGCGCACCAGCATCAGGTCATCGTAATAGCTGGTGAAGCCTTCAAAGAGCCACAGCAGCGGCGAGTAGCTTTCCGCCTGCAGGTTGTACGGCGCGAAGGCGGCCGGCTTGATGCGCTTGACGTTCCAGGTGTGGAAATACTCGTGGCTGCACAGACCCAGGAATTTCAGGTAGCCGTCGCCGATCTCGGTGCTGTTCGAAGCCGTCGTCGGCAAGTCCGCGCGCGCGCAGATCAGCGCCGTCGAGGCGCGGTGCTCCAGGCCGCCATAACCGTCGCCGACGGCCATGGTCATGAACACATAGCGGTCCATCGGCGCTTTTTTGCTCTTCGGTTCGAAGAAGGCGATCTGCGTTTCGCAGATGGCTTTCAGGTCGCGGCACAGACGGTCCAGATCCAGGTTCGGCACCTTGCCCGTGACGACGATATCGTGCGGCACGCCGCAAGCAGTGAAGGTGGCCAGCGCGAAGTCGCCCATTTCCACAGGGTGGTCGATCAGCTCATCGTAGTTGGCCGCCTGGTAGCTGCCGAAGCCATAGCGTTTCGCTTTGAGTTCCGGCAGGGTCGTAGCGACGCGCCAGGTCTTGCAGGCCGCATCCTTCGGCTGCACGATGTGCACTTCATGCGCATCGGATTCCTGCCCCAGCACGCGCAGGAACACGCTGGTACCGTTGAAGAAGCCGTGATTCTGGTCCAGGTGGGCGGCGCGCACGGACAAGTCCCAGGCATACACGTCGTATTCGACCGTCAGGGCGCCCTGGCAAGGCGCGGCCTGCCACGAATGCTTGTCCAGTTTGGTCAGCGCCACGGCCTTGCCCTCGGACTCGGCGCGGATGCTGACGATGTTGCGCGAAAATTCGCGGATCATGTAGCTGCCCGGAATCCAGGCCGGCAAGGACAAGACCTGGCCGATGGCGGCCGGCGACTTGACTATCAACGTCACCTTGAACATGTGGCCCGCCAGATCAAGAGCGGCGATGCTGTAGATGATGCCGGCGGCCGGTGTGGTTTTCACTGCGGTTTTCGCCGCGGCTTTGCTTGTGGCTTTGCCGCTTGCCTTGGCTCCCGCCTTGGCGATGATTTTTTTAGTCGGTGCTTTCTTCATGTTTTCCTCGTGTCTGGCTTGTCTTCCCGGGAGCGCCACTGCCCCGCCTTACAAATCGTCAGGTGTATCAATATCGCGCAAGATGCCGCTGTCGTCCACTGTCACTTCGCATACGGCATGGCTGTTGACGATGCTGCGCGCACCCTGGTCGCCATCGAGCGCCAGCAGCAGCGGCAAGTGAAAGGCGCTGAATCCGACAGGATTGCCGCGCCGTCCCTGGAACACGGGCACGGCGATGTGCGCGCCATCGCCGATGGCTTGCGACAAGGCGGCGATTGTAGCCGCTTCCACACTAGGCATGTCGCCCAGGGCGATCAGCCAACCCGGCGCGCCGCGCACGTAATCGATGGCGCAGGTGAGCGAGGCGGCCATGCCCGTGTCGGCGTCATGGCAGACGCGCACCTCGCAGCCCAGCGCGCCGAGCACGCGCGCCACCGGCGTGTCGTCGGCACGCACCACGGCCAGCACGCGCGGCAAGGCCGCCAGCATGGCTTGTGCTGCCGCCACCACCACGGGCAAGCCCGCATGCGGGCCCTCCATCAAAGGCTGCAATAATTTGTTCTGTACGCCGGAAGGGTCGAACCTGCGTCCCCTTCCGGCTGCCAGCAAGATGCCGACCGTACTCAAAAAACTGCTACCGTCATGCGGCCGCCAGATCAAACGGCAGCTTGCGCAGGCGCTTGCCCGTCAGGGCGAACAGCGCATTGGCGAAGGCGGGCGCCAGCGGCGGCACGCCCGGCTCGCCCATGCCCGTCGGCGCGTCGCCCGACGGCACCAGGTGCACCTCGATCACCGGCATGTCGGGCATGCGCGGCACCGGATAGTCGCCGAAGTTCTGCTGCTCCACCACGCCATCCTTGAGCGTGATGGCCGCGCCGGGAATGGTCATGCCCAGCGCCATCAGCGCGGCGCCCTGCACTTGCGCCTCGATCGTCAAGGGGTTGACGGCCAGGTTGCAATGCACGCCCGCCCACACCTGGTGCAGCTTGGGCGCGCCCTCGACCACGGACGCCGTCACCACGTAGGCGACCACGGAATTGAACGATTCATGCATGGCCACACCCCAGGCCTGTCCCTTCGGCAGCTTCTTCTTGCCGTAACCGGACTTGGCGACGGCCAGGTCCAGAGCGGCGATGTGGCGCGTGTGCTTGGCGTCGATCAGCTGCTTACGGTAGGCGACGGGGTCCATCTTCGCCACGTGCGCCGCTTCGTCGATCAGGGTTTCCATGACGAAGGCCGTATGCGTCGAGCCGACGGAGCGCCACCACAGCACGGGCACGTTCGCCTTGGCCGTATGCACGGACAGTTTCATCGGCAGGGTGTACGGCTCGCCCATGCCTTCGACCATGGTGCCGTCGACGCCATTTTTCACCATGAACGCTTCGAACGGCGTGCCGGCCAAGATGGACTGTCCCACGATGGTATGGTCCCAGGCGAGAATTTTCCCTTTGGCGTCGAGGCCGATCTGCGCGCGGTGCACATGCGACGGCCGGTAGTAGCCGCCCTTGATGTCATCCTCGCGGCTCCACATCAGCTTCAATGGACCGCTCTTGCCCGCCGCCCGATAAGCCTTGGCAACGTTGACGGCTTCAACCACGTAGTCGGAGGACGGCACGGCGCGCCGACCGAAGCCGCCGCCGGCCATCATCGTGTGCAGGGTCACCTGCTCGGGTTTCAGGCCGGAGGTAACCGCGATGGCCGCCTGGTCGCCCGTCTGGAATTGCGAGCCCACCCACATCGTGCATTTGTCGGCTTGCAGGTCGACGACGCAGTTGAGCGGTTCCATCGGCGCGTGCGCCAGGTAGGGGAATTCGTAGACGGCTTCGATCTTTTTCGGCGCCTTGGACAATGCGGCGACATCGAAGGCGCGCGCCACCGTACCCGGCGTTTTCGCCAGCGCCTTGAAGGCCGCCAGCTGCTTGACGCTACTGACCTTTTCCACGGCGCTCGTGTCCCATTCGATCACCAGCGCGTCGCGTCCCTGCTTGGCGGGCCAGTAGCCGTCGGCGATGACGGCCACGCCGCTGCCACCACGGTCGGTCTTCACTTCCAGCACGTCGAGCACGCCCTTGATGGCCTTGGCCTTGCTGGCGTCGAATTTCGCCACCTTGGCACCAAACACGGGCGGCCGCGCCACCATGGCCACTTTCGCGCCAGGCGGCTTGAAGTCGATGCCAAACTGCTGTTTTCCCGTGGACTTGGCGGCCGCGTCGAGGCGTTTCACGGGTTTGCCGATGATGACAAATTCGCGCGGGTCTTTCAGCTTGACGGTGGTGGGCACGGGTTGATGCATGGCCGCGTCGGCAAGTTCGCCATACGTCGCCTTTTGTCCACCGGGGCCATACAGCACGCCCTTGGCGGCCCGTACCTGGTCGGGATTGACTTTCCACTGCGCGGCAGCGGCGCCCACCAGCATGGCGCGCGCCTTGGCGCCGATTTCGCGGTACTGCGTAAAGGAATGGGCGATGCTGCCAGAGCCGCCCGTCATCTGCATGCCGTAGGCGGCATCCTTGTATTGTTCCCCGGCGGGCGCCAGCGCGCCGTGCACCAGACGCCAGTCGGCGTCGAGTTCCTCGGCGATCAGCATGGGCAAGCTCGTTTGCACGCCCTGGCCGAATTCCAGCCGATTCACCTGCACCGTCACCGTGTTATCGGGAGCGATGTGCAAAAAGGCGTTCGGCGCATACGCGGGCTTGGCGGGCGCGGCATCGGCCGCCATGGCCAGCTTGCCTGCACCCGGCAGGAAAAAGCCCAGCATCAAGCCGCCGCCCGCCACCGCGCCGGCCTTCATGAAACCGCGCCGCGACACGCCATCTGCAAGCGCCACCGGCGCCGATGCCAGCGCCGCGCCCAGGGTCACTCCGCCATGCTGCAATGCTTCCTGATTCAACCATTCGATACGCATGTCGCTCTCCTCAGGCCAGGGTCTTGGCCGCGTCCTTGATGGCTGCGCGGATCCGTTGATAGGTGCCGCAGCGACAGATATTGCCGCTCATGGCGCCGTCGATGTCTGCATCGCTGGGCGCCTTGTTGGTGCGCAGCAGCGCCGTGGCGCTCATCACCTGGCCGCTTTGACAGTAGCCGCATTGCGGCACGTCGTGGCGCACCCACGCCGCCTGCACCGCCTTGCCCACCTGGTCGTTTTCCATCGCTTCGATGGTGGTGATTTTTTGCGCGCCGACCGAGGAAATCGGCGTGATGCAGGAGCGGATAGGCTGGCCGTCGAGGTGCACCGTGCAGGCGCCACACAGGGCCGCGCCGCAACCGAATTTGGTGCCCGTCATGTTCAGGTTATCGCGCAACGCCCACAGGATGGGCGTGGAAGGATCGGCGTCGACCTGCGTGTCGCGTCCGTTGATATTCAAGGTAATCATCTGCTGCTTCCCCTTTTTTGGATTGTTATGGCGTCTACAAACAACACTTGATGATACGACAGCGGAAAAAAGTGCAAAAAAAAGCGCGCCTTGCGAGGGCGCGCCGTCCAGCCTTCCTGGCGACAGCCCGGATTACTTAAGGGTCGAGAATTTCTGTTCCAGCGTTTTCGCATCGACTGCGCCCGGAATGCGGCTGCCGTCGGCAAAGAAGATGGCAGGGGTGCCCGAGACGCGCAATTGCTGGCCCAGGGCCAGGATTTTTTCATGCGGATTGGCGCAAGTGGCGGCGACCGTGGCTGGCGCCTTGCCGTTCAACATCCAGTCATCCCAGGCCTTGTTGCGGTCCGGTGCGCACCAGACATTGCGCGACTTGACGATGGAATCGGGCGACAGGATGTTGTACATGAAGGTGTAGACGGTGACGTTGTCGATTTCCTTCAGCGCGTTCTGGCGGAAGCGCTTGCAATAGCCGCAGTTCGGATCTTCGAATACGGCGATCACGCGCTTGCCATTGCCCTTGACGGTCTTCATGGCGGAATCGAGCGGCAGGTCGGAGAACTTGATGCGGTTGACTTCGTCCAGGCGCACCTTGGTCAGGTCTTGCGACGTCTTGGCATCGAAGACGTGGCCGACGAACAGGTATTGCGCGGCCTTGTCCGTGTACAGGATATCGCCGCCCGTGCGCACTTCGTACAGACCTCCGTATGGGGTTTCCTTGACCGAATCGACCTTGGCGCCTTCGCCCAGGCGCGGTTCAATCAGCTTTTTGATGTTCGCTTCCGTCGGCGTTTCCGCGCCGGCGCACGACATCATCAGGCCCGAGGCCAGCACCAATGCGATTCTGCTCATTTTTATCACTATCACTTCTCCACTTGAAACGCCTGGCTGAACTGGCACCTGGCCCCTGGCCCGACGTCATTATCTCTTTGACAAAACGATCGCCGCAGACCAGCTGCGGCGACCTTGAATTTTCACTACTGCCATTATCCGGCGATATCTTAAGATTCGCTGATATTTACTGATGTCCCAACGCGTGAGAAATCATTTTTCGCTTCAGGGCCGGCAATTTATCCAGCAAGTTTAATCCCAAATTGCGAACCACGCGCAACGGCTCCAGATCGGTGCCGAACAAACGCGCCAGGCCATCGGTGGCCAACTGCATCAGCAGCACGTCTTCCTTGCGCGCGCGGGCATAGCGGGCCAGCACGCGTTCATCGCCAATGCCCCGGTGCGCTTCGCGCTCGGCGATCGTCTTGACCAGCTGCGCCACGTCGGCAAAGCCCAGGTTCATGCCGTGGCCGGCCATCGGGTGCACCACGTGGGCCGCGTCACCCACCAGGGCCACGCGCGGCGCCACCATGGCGTGCGGGCGCATCAGGGTCAGGGGAAACGCGCGCACCAGTTCCGGCTGCAACGGCGTGAGTTTACCCAGTTTGTCGTGGCAGTATGCGGCCAGGCGCGCGGCCAGGGCGTCGGCCGATTCGGCCATCAAGGTGTCGGCCAGCGCATCGGGCGCCGACCAGACCAGCGAGACGCGGTCGCCCGGCAGCGGCAGCAGCGCGACGATGCCTTCGCTGCCCGTAAACCATTGGTGGGCCGCGCCATGGTGCGGCTTTTCGCAGGCGAAGTTGCTGACCACGCCGCGCTGGCCATACGAGCGGTAATCGAGGCCGATGTCGCACTGGCCCCGCACCCACGATTGGGCGCCGTCCGCGCCCACCACCAATGCGCAGGTGATGGTGTCGCCGCCATCGAGGTGCACGATGGCCGAGTCGTTCGTCCATTCCAGGCAGCTGGCGCGGCCCTGCAGCACGCTGACGTTCGGCGCGAATTTCAGGGCGGCGTCCAGCGCCTGGCCCAGGTTGCGGTCTTCGATGATCCACGCCAGGGTGCCCACATGGGCGCCGTAGGCGTCGAAACCGAGTCCGCCCGCCTGCGCGCCGTCGCCGTTGACCAGCATGGCGTCGACGGGCGCCACCCTGTCGGCCGCCAAAGCGCCCCATACCTTCAGCGACGACAGCAGCTGATGCGCCGTGTGATTGAGCGCATACACGCGCACATCCCAGCTGGCTTCGACCGGCTTGGCGGCGGAAGTGGATGTGGATGCGGGCGGACTCGCCGGGGATAACAGGGTGACGCTTTGTCCTGCCTGGGCAAACGCCAGCGCCGTGGTTTTCGCGATGGCGCCATTGCCGACGATGCAAACGTCGCTGTGGCTATGCATGAAGCGCCGCATGGTAGGGGGAGTGGGACTGTTCATGGGGCCATTATAGCGTTTGCCCCACCCTTTTCAGATAGTCCGGAAGTACAGAACGCGTGCCTCAGGTCAAGCGGCGCCATGAAATACGGGCAACACGTGGTCCGCGATCTCCTGCAGCGTCTCGTCCAGCGGGCGGCGGTTCTGCCGCAGTTGCAAGCCGATGTGCTGCACGCCGGCCGCGCGCATCGCCTGCAATTCCGCGATCAGGCCATCGCGCCCCGTGCGCCCGCCGAAGCGGAAACGCTGCAGCGGCAAGTTCGGATCTGCATCCAGGTCCAGGTGGATGAAGCTGACATACGGCTTGTCGCCACCGGCCACGGCGCGCCATTGCGCCGCACGCCGCGCATGGTCGTCCGGCGTGCCCGGATAGGCAAGCCAGCCATCCATCTGCGCGCCGATCCAGGCGGGCGACTGCTGCGCCAGCCCCGCCACCAGCAGCGGCAGGGGCGCGGCCGGCTTGGGCAGCAGACGGATGCCGGGTGGCAGGCGCATCTCGCCCCAGTCACGCAGCATGGCGATCTGCTCGCGGAAGGCGGCGCCGCGCTGGTCGAAGTCGCGGCCAAACACGGGATATTCGACGGGCCGGTCGCCGCTGGCCACGCCCAATAGCAGGCGCCCGCCGCTCAGCTGGTCGACGCTGGCCGCCGCCTTCAAGGTCAATACGGGTTCGCGCAGCGGCAGCACCACGGCGGCCGTGCCCAGCAGGATGTTCTCGGTGATGCCGGCCAGGTAGCCGAGGTAAGTAAACACCTCGAATACCTGCGCCGCATCGCCGAATGACGGGTCGTACAGGGGCACGTCGCGCAGCCACAGCGCGCGGAAACCCAGGCGGTCGGCCAGCTTTGCCAGTACCGCATGCTGTTTCAGGTCCGGTTCGCCCGGCACGCGGCCGGACGCCGCATTCGCCTGGCGCCCCAGGGATGACCAGTCATTGTCGAGCGGCAGTTCCAGGCCAATACTGAAACCACCCTGCCCCAGCTTCGTCATGGCGCCCATATCAGTCCCACTGCGGCGCCAGGCCGTCCGGGTTGGCCAGGCGTTCGCCCCGCTCCAGGGTCGCCATCTGCGCCATCTCGTCCGGCGACAGGGTGATGCGCTGGAAATGCAGGTTCGCTTCCAGGTTGGCGCGCTTCGTCGACGACGGGATCACGGCAAAGCCCTGCTGCAGCGACCAGCTCAAGGCCACTTGCGCCGGCGTCACGCCGTGTTTGGCGGCAATGGCGGCGATCACTGGGTCCGCGACCACCTTCCCATAAGCGAGCGGCATGTAGGCCGTGATATGGATGCCCTGGCTGCGCGCAAAATCAATCACCTTGCGGTTTTGCAGGAAGGGGTGGATCTCGACCTGCTGAGTGGCGATTTCTGTTACGCCCACCGTATCGATGGCTTGCCGCAGCTGCGCATTCGTGAAATTCGACACGCCGATAGCCTTGGTCAGCCCCTGCGCCTTGGCGTCCGCCAGCGCCGCCATGTAGTCGGCGACGGGAATCGCGTCCTGCGGCGACGGCCAGTGGATCAGGGTCAGGTCCAGCTGCTCCAGCTGCAGCTTGTGCAGGCTGTCTTTCAGGCTGGGAATCAGCTTGTCGCGCTGCAGATTGTCGATCCATATCTTGGTGGTGACGAACAGATCGTCGCGCGGGACGGCGCTGGCGGCAATCGCCTGGCCCACTTCGGCTTCATTGCCATAGATTTGCGCCGTATCGATATGGCGGTAGCCGACGTCCAGGCCCGTGGTGACGGAATCGATGACGACCTGCCCCTGCAGGCGGAAAGTGCCCAGGCCGATGGCGGGGATGGCGGTGTGATTGGTGGTGGCGTTCATGCGGTAGTCCTCTCGAGTCAGTAACGATGACCACACTATGCGCCCATCCTTTGTTGAGAAAAATACCGTTTATATCAAATCATATTTGATCCACGAGCAAGTAATACAATGTCAATTCGGGAAATACAGGAAAAATCGCAGCCGGCTCTTGCATTCGCGTTTTGGTCTGCTATAATTCGCCACCTTGGCCTGGTAGCTCAGTCGGTAGAGCAGAGGATTGAAAATCCTTGTGTCGGTGGTTCGATTCCGCCCCGGGCCACCAAGAATTCGTTTCACATTCAAAAACGCCACCTTCGGGTGGCGTTTTTGTTTGTGGGCCGTATAGTCATACTCCTCATTTCCCGCACGTCGTCGTCGCCCCCTCCGCAATCCCCAAACGCTCTTGCATCCGGTGCAGCACATCGCTCCAACTTACCCGTCCAGTCGCATCACGCAGGTCGGAGGCAGCCCGACCACAGGAAAGTTTTCCCATATGAAACATGTTAAAATTACATAAAAATCAACGGCGAGCCACCTCGTGCGGAGAACTCCTATTTATACGATCAAAGGATAACGAGAATGAAAAAATGGTTCGTACTGGCCTTCACAGCCTCACTTGCCAGTATCTGCGCAGCCCAAACCAAGCCAGCTGTCAATAAAATACAAACAGTCGCTAGCACGGCAAAACAAGTAAGAAAGACTCCTGTCGCGTCATTGCCGCCAGTCAAACAAGAACAAAAAAAACCGGTCAGCTTTTCAATGAGCATGATCGAAAACGGTCGCATCGATCCCGCATACGAGGGTTTTCCTGTCAGTGAAATCGTGGCAGCCGTGCAAAAAATCACAGGGGCCAGTAAGGGGGAGTTTGAGTCAACAGCCGATTTCAATGCAAGAAAAATAGCCAGCCTGAACGAAAAAGTAATTGGCGAGTCAACCCTGAATGATTACTTTGCGCTTGCTCTACCGGTTAAAAAAGGCGGGAAGTATAAGGAGGGACTGGCATATGACTTCAATGCGGACACGGGGGAAGTACGCTTGTTTGCGCTGCCAAATAAGCTATCCATGAATGGCATTGGCGCCCCTGACTACGATACAAACAAGCGCCAATATACGGACCTGGATCAGTTCGACTTAGACTTTAAAGTAATCGCAAAAGACACTTATGAGGCCAGCAATGCTTATGGCGCAACCGTCGTCGTTGAAAAAACAATGTCGGTACGACTTGGTGTCGCAGTAAACAAGATTCCATTTTTAAATGCCAGACGGGAGAAAGCTTACACAAATCCTTCCCCTGTCGCGCAATTCACCCTGGAAAATGCTAACGCAGCCAAGGAGCTTCCAGCATTAAAAGCGTTGATCGTGATGAAGATTGCGTCTCCTTATCTCATCTATGATTACTTTTACGCAAAACCGACAAGAGATGACCCAAAAGAAATGTCCATGCAAAGCAAGTACCTGACTGGAAATATTTTAGGAATTGTTTTCTATTCTGGAATCACTGGTGAAGTTTTTGGACGGGTACCAGAAGCCTTTGGCCGACCTGAGGTAAAACAAGAAGTAAATGCTCAAACACAGGCTGCACAGCCGGAATGACAGTAACTTTTTATCAGTAGATAACTTTACCTGCTGCCGATACCATCCCGGCCCGCGCTTACTCTCAGCGGCGCCGGGCGGTTACCCTCTTACCACATCAAATCATCGGGAATCTGGAACGCTGCATACGGATCATCCTCATCCACTTCCGTGCTGGCCTGCTTCACGCGCACGACGATGGCGGGATCGCGTTCGGCGATCTTGTCGGCGATGATGCGCGGCACCAGTTCCACGGCCCCGCCCAGGCAGACGATCACCAGACGGCCCGCCACCAGGTGGGCTTGCACGGCGGCCGTCACGTAGATGCGCTCGATCTTGCTGTTGAACGTGAAGTTGTACGGCACGTCGCCGTTGCTGCCCTTGCTCTGGCGGTTCTTTTGCACCATTTGCGCAATCTGCGCCACGATGGCCTTCTGGTTGGCGGCCGCATCGCGCTGGGCGTTCAGTTCACGCGCGCGCTCCGCGTTCTTGCGCTGGGTCTCGAGCGCGGCCAGGCGAACCTCATCGACACTTTGCGTGCCGCTCTTGCGCTCGTCCTTTTTTTGCTTGCTCTTGTCCTGGTTGGCCAGCTTGACCTTCTTCTTGTCGACCAGGCCGGCCTTTAAAAACTGCTCTTGCAACGAGACCATAACTACTCCGTATTGAGGGTGCGCCGGCCAAGGCAGCGGCATCGGCCGGTGGAAAGACGCTAGCATAGCAAAAAACAGGGGCGCTGCCGCCGCAACATGGCTGCCCGGGCCAGCTGGCGAGCGGCTGGCGCCTGACAGTAACAAAAAGACACACTCGAGTGGAAATTTTGTTGATAAATGTCATATAGTTAGTTACGTTCTGCATATCGGCTTCGCTGCCGGTTGCATGCCCCCTTCCACTGACTGCGTCTACAAGGATTTGCCATGAAACAATTAATCGCCCTTTGCATCGCCGCCGCGTTTGCCAGCACCGCCTTTGCCGCCGCACCGGAAGCGGCCCCCGTCGCCAAAACGGCGCAACAGTCAAAAATGACCACCTGCAATGCGGACGCCGCCGGCAAGAAAGGCGATGAGCGCAAAACCTTCATGAAAGAATGCCTGAGCGCCAAGCCAGCACCGGCCATGACGCAGCAAAACAAGATGAAGGCGTGCAATGTGGACGCCAAGGACATGAAGGGCGACGCCCGCAAGGCATTCATGAAAGAATGCTTGAGCGCGCCAAAGAAATAAGCGCCGGATAGCGTTTCACCCACAGCGCCAGCCGAAAGGCTGGCTTTTTTTTGTTCCAAAAATGGAGTCCCACTTGCCCTGCCGCCTGTCCCCATCCTCTGCCAGCAGCCTGCTGGCCGCCGCCTGCCTCGCTATCCTCTTGCCGGGCTGTCACACGGCCACGCCGGCGCCTGTCCCGGCACCGGCCGTCCGCGTGCCGGCCAGCATGCCGGCCGGCTGCCCCCCGCCATCCTGGCCCCTGGGCGAGAAACGGCGCGGTGCCCAAGGCAGAGTGACATTGCACTTCACGGTGGAAGCGGACGGCAAGGTCAGCCAAGCGGCGGTCATCCGCTCCAGTGGCTATCCCGCCCTCGATCAGGCGGCCCGCGATGCGCTCGCCAAATGCGTCTTCCAGCCTGAAACGCTGGACGGCAAGCCCGTCGCCAGCAAGGTGATCATGCCCTACCAATGGATCAATGAATCCGTCGACAAGGCTGACCGCTGAACGCCGGCAATCATGCTTAATGATTAAGATGACATGGTGAAAGATAACGCGTAGTATTTAATCAACCTACTGTTCAGTACGGTTACACGGGATTCTGGAGAAAGGACGGCAGCGTGGCGGCGTCGAACGATCTCGCGCACTGGCGCGGTCAGGTCTTTAGCCGCCTGCTGCAGGTGGTTCTGCTGCTTGGCTTCGTGACGGCCATTCCCAGCGCGCTGCTGGCCGCGAGCGAAGCCATCTGGTCCATCGTCGCCCTCGACTTGCTTGCCATCGGCTGGATCGGCATCATCTGGCATCTGCGCGCCATGCCCTACCGCTGGCGCGTGTGGCAATTCCTCATCGTCGCCTATCTGGTGGGCGTGGGCCTGTTGCTGAAAATCGGCCCCGTCAGCCAGATCTACATGATGCTCATGCCCGTGCTGGCGGCCTTGCTGCTTGGAATGCGGCCAGCCTTGTCGACCCTGGCCCTGACCTCGCTGACCATCTTTTTCCTCGGCCTGCATCCCGACGTTGCCCTGCAAATGCCGGGCACGCCCGATTCTCCCGTGCTGCGCGCGCTGATCGTGGCCCTGAACTTCCTGTTCATCGCCGCCGTGCTGACCCTGTCCTGCGCCTTCCTGCTGCGCCACCTGGAACGCAGCAGCCAGGCCCTGTCGCAGCTGAACGCCGAGCTGCGCTTGACGGCCACGGCACTGGCCCGCCTGAACGACATGGTGATGATCGCCGAAGTGGCCGATGCCCTGCCCGACGCGGGCGCGGTATCCGCCACGCGCATCATCTTCGTCAACGACGCTTTCGAACGCAGCAGCGGCTATGCGCGCGCCGAGGTGCTGGGCCGCAGCCTGCTGTTCCAGCACGGCCCCGCCACCGATACGGAGGAACTGGCCCGCATCGCCGCCGCCATGGGCCGCGCCCAGCCGGCACGCGCGGAACTGCTCAATTACAACAAGGCCGGCAAGGCGTACTGGGTCGAAGCGGAACTGGTGCCGTTCACGGATGCGGACGGCAAGCAAACCCACTGGGTGGCCGTCGAGCGCGAGATCGACGAACGCAAGCAATCGGAAGCGGACATCCACCGCCTGGCCTTCTACGACGTGCTGACGGGCTTGCCCAACCGGCGCCTGCTGATGGACCGCCTCGGCCACCTGCTGGCCGCCGCGCCGCGCGACCATAAAGTCAGCGCGCTGATGTTCATCGACCTCGACCACTTCAAGCACATCAACGACGCGCGCGGCCACGCCACCGGCGACGCGCTGCTGCGCCTGGCCGGCCAACGGCTGGCGCAACTGATGCGCAAGGCTGACACGGTGGCGCGCATCGGCGGCGACGAATTCGTCGTGCTGCTGGCACACCTGGCCGAGGACCTGGACAGCGCCGCCCGCGCGGCGGCCCATGTGGCCGAGAAAATCCGCGCCGCCATCGCGCGCGACTTCGATATCGACGGGCAGTCCTATCATTGCAGCGCCAGCATCGGCGTGACCCTGCTGCCGAAAGCGGGCCAGCAGGCGCACGACCTGCTGCGCGAAGCCGACATCGCCATGTACCGCGCCAAGGCGGAAGGGCGCAACGGCATCGCCTTCTTTGAAGCGGCCATGCAGGCGGGCGTGGAGCGGCGCCTGACTCTGGAACGGGCGCTGGCGCGCGCCCTCGCTGACCATGAATTATGCATGCACGTGCAGCCGCAGGTCGACCGCCACGGCCGGGTGACGGGCGCCGAATTGCTGATGCGCTGGCCGCAGGCGGACGGCACGCACATCGGGCCCGGCGTCTTCATCCCCATCGCCGAGGAATCGGGGCTGATCGTCAGGCTCGGACACTGGGCCCTGCGCGAAGCGTGCCGCGCCGCTACGCTGCTGGCGCAGGCTGGATCGCCCATCGCCCTGTCGGTGAACATTAGTCCTGCCCAGTTTCGCCAGCCCGATTTCGCCGCCCGCGTGCAGGCGGCGCTGGCCGAACACGGCACGCCG
The DNA here is from genome assembly GCF_051380845.1 of Janthinobacterium salmonicoloratum. NCBI lineage: Bacteria > Pseudomonadati > Pseudomonadota > Betaproteobacteria > Burkholderiales > Oxalobacteraceae > Janthinobacterium > Janthinobacterium salmonicoloratum. The sequence continues at coordinate 27,175 of NZ_JBNYXV010000002.1, forward strand.
GCCGGCGCCCTGATCCTGGAGCTGACGGAAGGCTTGCTGATCGACCAGCGCGACGCCTCGCTGGCGCGCATGCGGGAACTGGCGAACCTGGACATCCGCTTTTCCATCGACGATTTCGGCACCGGCTATTCCAGCCTCGCCTACCTGACCTCGATGCCGCTGTACGAACTGAAGATCGACAAGCGCTTCATCGATGACACGCCGCACGATGCGCGCGACACGGCCATCGTGCAAGCGATACTGGCCATGGCGCGCCACTTGGGCTTGCGCGTCGTGGCCGAAGGCGTGGAAACGCAGGAGCAGGCCGACTTCCTGATCGCCCACGATTGCGACGGCTTGCAGGGCTACCTGTATGCGCGGCCGATGCCGCTGGAAGACTTTCTCGCCTGGCTGGCCCGGCATCAAGCTTAGCTTTCCGACATTTCCTGCACGAAACTCCTCCGCTAGAATACCGGCCTCATAGCCTGTACCTTCACCATCCCCTTTGATTAAAGTGATCCCCGATGCGTCTGGTTCTTCCCCTGCTGCCGCTCCTGCTGCTATCTCTGCTGCCCGCCGTCCATGCGGCCCCCTCCACCACCACGCCCACGCCGATCACCCTGGATCAGGCCATGGCCGATCCCGACTGGATCGGCACGCCCGTCGAGGCGGCGTGGTGGGGTTGGAATGGCCAGCTGTACTACAAGCAAAAACGCCTCGGCTCGCCCCTGCGCGATACCTATCAATTGCCTGGCGCGAACGCCAAGCTCAATAGCGGCAAGAAGGTCGACGATGCGCAACTGGCCAGCCTCGATGGCCAGCAGATGGTCGTCAACCGGGCCGGCACGCGCGCCATCCTGCTGCGCAACGGCGACTTATTCGAGCGCGACCTGAAAAGCGGCGCCTTGATCCAGATCACGCGCGGCGTCTCCGCTATCAGCGACCCGCAATATTCCGCCGACGGCGGCGCCGTGCAATACCGCAGCGGCACTGACTGGTTCAGCTGGAACCGGGTTGACCGCCTGAGCGCCCCCGTCGCCCTGCTGCGCGCGGCCAAGGACCCGGACGCCAAGCCGGAAGCGGACGCCCTGCGCGACCTGCAACTGCGCCTGATCGTCAACCTGGCGCGCCAGAAGGAAGACCGCGACGCCACCCGCGAGCGCCGCCACGAAGAACGCCGCCTGGACAGCACGCGCGCGCCGGAACCGATCTACCTGGGCGACAAGGTCACCATTTCGGGCAGCGCCCTGTCGCCGGATGGCCGCTGGCTGCTGTTCGTCACGCAAGATAAAGCCGCCGAGAAGGGCAAGCTGGGCAAACTGGCCCGCTACGTCACGGAAACGGGCTACCCGGACGTGGATGACGAGCGCACGCGCGTGGGCCGCAACATGCCTATCGCGCAAAGCCTGAAACTGGCCGACCTGCGCACGGGCCAGGTGCGCGAGATCGCTTTCGACAGCTTGCCCGGCATCGCCACCGACCCGCTGGCCAGTCTGCGCGCCGAGCAAAAGTTGCCGCCGTTGAAGGGCAACCGTGCCGTGCGCGTCGATGCCGAGCGCGACGGCATCGCCTGGACCGATGACGGTTCCAATGTGGCCGTGCGCGTGCGCGCCATCGACAACAAGGACCGCTGGATCGCCAACGTCGACCTGGCCAACGCGGCCCTCGTGCCCGTGCACCGCATCAGCGACACGGCCTGGGTCAACCGCCGCGCCGACGAATTCGGCTGGCTGCCCGACAACGCCACTCTGTGGTATTTGTCCGAGGAAAGCGGCTACGCCCACCTGTACACGAAAACCGGCGCCGCGCCCGCACGCGCCTTGACCAACGGCCAGTGGGAAGTGAGCGCCGTCGAATGGAGCCGCGACGGCAAGAACGCCTATTTCCTATGCAACCGGCAGGCGCCAGGCACGTATGAAGTGTGCGCCAGCACGGCCAGGGAGGGCGGCGCGCGCGAAGTGACGAATCTGAAAGGCGTGGAAAACTTCGGCCTGTCGCCTGATGGCGGCAAGCTGCTGCTGCGCTATTCGACCAGCTATATGCCGGCCCAGCTGGCGACCATTCCAGTCTCCGGCGGCAGGGCGAATATCCTCACGGATACGCGCAGCGACGCCTTCAAGGCGCGCAACTGGGTCATGCCGGAACTGGTGCAAGTGCCGTCCACGCATGGCGCGGCGCCCATCTGGGCCAAGCTGTACCGGCCAAAACAGCTGCAAGCGGGTAAGCGCTACCCGATCGTCATGTTCGCGCACGGCGCCGGCTACCTGCAAAATGTGACGCAGCGCTACCCCGTGTATTTCCGCGAACAGATGTTCCACAACCTGCTGGTGGAGCACGGCTACATCGTGCTCGACGTCGACTACCGCGCCTCGCTCGGCTACGGCAGCGCCTGGCGCACGGCCATCTACCGCCAGATGGGCCACCGGGAACTCGAAGATTTCATCGATGGCGCCAACTGGCTGGCGCAACAGCACCAGGGCGATATCAAGAACGTGGGCATCTATGGCGGCAGCTATGGCGGCTTCATGAGCCTGATGGCCCTGATGCGCGCGCCGGAAGTCTTCAAGGCCGGCGCCGCGTTGCGTCCCGTGACGGACTGGACCACCTACAACCACGAGTACACGGCGAATATCCTGAACACGCCGGACGTCGATCCGCAGGCGTACAAAATCTCGTCGCCGATCGAATATGCGGACAAGTTGACGGGCAACCTGCTGATCGCCCACGGCATGATCGACGACAACGTGTTCTACCAGGATTCCGTGCGCCTGTCGCAGCGCCTGATCGAGCTGAAAAAGGATAACTGGGAAATGGCCAGCTATCCGATGGAGCGCCACGGCTTCGTGCAGCCGGAAGCGTGGTATGACGAGTACCGCCGCATTTATCAGTTATTTCAGCGCACGCTGAAATAAACGTCGAATGCCCGCTTTCACGCGGGCATTTTTTATGTGCAGCTCACTCAGTCAAACGGCACCGGCCGCGGCGTCGTGTCGGACGATGGCGGCAGGATCGGCAGCACGATGTGCGGCTGCTTGCCCGTCAGGGTTTTCAGGAAGGCCACCAGCTTGGCGTTTTCGTCAGGCGTAAAGGTGCGGCCCAGCTGCAAACGGCCCATCACGTCGACGGCTTGCGTCAGGGTGGCCGCCTCGCCATCGTGGAAATAGGGATAGGTCAGTTCCACGTTGCGCAGGGTCGGCACCTTGAAGTTGAAGCGGTCCGCATCCTTGCCCGTCACGGCCGAACGTCCCTCCGCCGTCATCGCCGTTTTATACGGCTCCACCACGCCCATCTTCTGGAAGGTGTTGCCGCCCACGGCGGGGCCGTTATGACAGGCGATACAGCCGCTCGATTTAAATAACTGGTAGCCGGCCAGCTCGTCTTTCGTCAACGCGCTCTTCTTGCCGACCAGCCATTGGTCAAAACGGGAACCGGGCGTCACCAGCACCTCTTCAAAGGCGGCGATGGCGCGCGTGACTTGCTCGATGGTCAGCTTATCCTGGCCAAAGACTTGCCTGAATTCCGCGCGGTAGGCGGGAATCGAGGCCAGCACGTCAATGGCCAGCTCGTGCGTAAAAGCCATCTCGCCGGGATTGGCGATGGGGCCACCCGCCTGCTCCTGCAAATCCTTGGCGCGGCCATCCCAGAATTGCGCCACGTTCATGCTGGCATTGAGCACCGTGGGCGAATTGATGGGCCCGCGCTGCCAGTTGTGGCCGATTGACGTCTTGATGTTATCGGTGCCGCCCATGCTCAGGTTATGGCAGCTATTGCAGGAAATAAAACCCGAGCGCGACAGGCGTGGATCGAAAAACAGTTTTTTGCCCAGCTCGACCATTGCCGGATTGGCGACCTTGGCGGCAGTGATGGGCTGGATCGCTTCCTTTTCGGCGGCGTGCAGCACACTGCCGAAAGCGAGGCTGGTGATGAAGAGGAAGGGTGAGAGGGTGCGGCGCATAGTCTAACTCCTGGAAACATTCCCGAATCGGCGGCGCGCGCCGGCGCGGGAATGCAGCGCGCCAGCCCGGTTGCCACCCGTACATCGCTTGCTTGGATGTTGATTTATATTAACTTTGACTAGTTAATAAGGAAAATGACCGGGATCAAGGTTCTCGCCAAGTACGAATCGCGCTTGCCATTTACGCAAGCGTGGCACATGATGAAGGCATGCAAACGCCAACCTACCCCACCCTGTTTCCACTGCTGCGCGCCGCGTGCGCCAGCCTCCTGCTGCTGGCCGCCAGCGCCTGCGGCAGCGCCCCCACGCAAGATGATGCGCCACCCGCCCCCGGCAATGCCGGCTTGCTGGCACAGATCCAGGCGGAAGTGGGCGCCGCCGCCTGCGACTCCACCCAGCAATGCCAGACCCTCGCCATCGGCGCCAAGGCCTGCGGCGGCCCCGAGCGCTACCTGGCCTGGTCCAGCAAGGGCAATGACGGCAAGAAACTCAAGGCACTGGCCCAGGCGCAAGCCGAGGCGAGCCGCAAACAACAGCAGGCGGACGGCATGATGTCGACCTGCTCCATCGTCACGGACCCGGGCGCCACCTGCGAGGCGGGGCGCTGCGTGCTGCAAAAGAGCGGCCTGGGTGGCAGCTCAGCCATGTAGGCAAGGATAACCACGCCGCTGGATCAGCGGCTTGCGTGGTTCAGCAACATTTAGGATGGCAACTGCAAGGTCTTAATGATCTTGCTTTCCACCTTCTCGCCTGCGCCCGAGGTGGAGCTCTTGCTTTCCTTGCGCAACAGCAATAAATGATCGCCGCTGACGCCATACTGGCGCGTCTCATCCGTCTTTTGCGTAAAGCTGACAACGACAAAGGCGCGCCCGCTCACGTCAACATGGAAATGGCTGGCCAGCGGCGTACCGTCCGCGGCGATCCACACGTCGATACCGCCCTCGAACTTCTTCACGTACTTGCGGTCCTTCTCCGGCACCTTGTCGAGCGACAAGGTAAAGCTGAGCAGGCGCGCCGGCTTGCCCTTGTAGCTATCGGCCTTTTCGCCGCTGAACACGGCTTCCTCGATCTCGCGCGACAGGGCATCCGCCGCCGACACCATGGAACGCAACTCCGTCGCCTTCATTTCCCCCAGCGCAAAGCCGATCGGCGTCTTGAGCTTCGGATCCTTCACCTTGGCGCGCTGCTCGGCTTCCACTTTCGCCAACAATTCCTTGCCGTAGAGCACCTGCAAACCCGCCGGCCCGCCGTCGACAGCCACCGTGGCCTGGCCGCTATCCTCTTCCGCCGCCTTGCCCTCGCCCTCGCGGCGCCAGGTTTTCGATTCCACCTGCGCCTTGATTGGCATCTGGCCCTGCAAGCGCGCCAGCGCCGCATTCAGATCGGCCAGCCCGTCGGCCCGCGCCGTGCCGCAAAACAAACTGAACAAGCCCGCCACCGCCAAGCCTTGCACTCCACAACGTCGTCGCATCGCCACATCCCTTCAGCTCATACAAGGATGCCAAAACACCATGTTTTGGCCATCTGTTGCATTTGAACACAGCTAGCTCTGGTCAGGTGGAAAGTCTTTCTGCTATAATTCGCCGCCTTGGCCTGGTAGCTCAGTCGGTAGAGCAGAGGATTGAAAATCCTTGTGTCGGTGGTTCGATTCCGCCCCGGGCCACCAAGAATTCAGTAGTAAAGATCAAAAAGCCAACCTTCGGGTTGGCTTTTTTGTTTGCTGAGCTGCTCGTGCCCAGCCTATCGCCAGTCACGCTGCAAGCCGCGCAGCGCTGCGCGCCGCTTGAAAAAAATACATCCCTACGCCCCTTCCAGTACATCGCCTTAAATTTCAAGGCATGAAATATTGCTTAAAGATATATAATTTCCCTTAACAGACTGACTCCGACAAGAGCTTGGCCGTTTGAGCGTGACGCCACCTGGCATCACTTGAAAAATTAAACATGGATAGATTCGATGAAGACTTTGGCAATTGTGCTTGGTTCGTGCATGCTCGTTGCATGCGGTGGCGGTGGTAGCGGCTCGTCACCGGCTCCTGTGGCCCCGGCAGATTTAACAGTCAACGGCACTGCCGCAACGGGAAAAGCCATTGCTGGCGCCATGGTTACTGCCAAATGCCAGACGGGCACAGGCAACGCCACGACGCAGGCTGATGGCAGCTACAGCCTTGCCGCCGCCGGTGGCAAACTACCGTGCCTACTCCAGATCACCGATCCGGTAGATAGCTCAAAATTACATACACTCGTGCTGGGAAGCGGTAGCGCCGCCACTGCCAACATCACGCCACTGACCGAGATGCTGACGGCGCGGGTATTGGGCAACGAACCCGCAGTCTTCTTTGCCGCGTTTGACGCCGCTATTGCCAACAGCAAGATCACGACCACGGCAGTGACAGCAGCGCAGGCTGATGTGGGTACGGTACTGAACGGTGTCGTCGACACGAGCCCGCTCGCTAATTTCCTTTCCACACCCTTGAAAGCCGCGACACAAAACAACCCGGCTGGCGGCGATGCACAGGACCGGCTTCTGGATGCGCTCAGAGTGAAAATCAATGCCGCCCAGCTCACCCAGGTCGTGACCGCGCTGGCCAAGATCAGCAATACAGACGCCATCAAACAAGTCATCGCCGATATTGCGGCCGTCCCCCCTGTCGCCCAGGCTGGGCCTGCACAAAGCGTCGTCACGGGTACTGTCATCACGCTCGATGGCAGCGCCAGCTCGGCCGATGCAGGCCGTACGCTCAGCTATGCATGGACGCTGCAATCCAAACCGGCAGGCAGCATGGCAAGCTTGTCGTCGCCGACCTCCGCCAGACCCACTTTTACGGCGGATGTAGCTGGCACCTATGTGGCCAGCGTCATCGTCAACGACGGCAAGCTCAGCAGCAACGCGGCGGCGGTCAGCATTACGGCCAGTGTAGCCAATGCGGCGCCGGTTGCGAACGCAGGCTACGCGCAAAATGTCTTGTCCGGCAGCGTGGTCGAACTCGATGGCAGCGCCAGCTCGGATGCCAATGGCGATGTCTTGACGTTTGCCTGGAAGCTGACGGAAAAACCGGCGAACAGTACGGCCACCTTGTCCTCTGCCAGTTCGGCCAGGACCACCTTTACCGCCGACGCCACCGGATTGTATGTCGCCAAACTCATCGTCAACGATGGCAAAACCAGCAGTGCGGACGCAACGGTCACTGTCACCGCCAGCGCCGTCGACACCTCTGGTCCCACTGTTTCGGCCATCACGGTCAATCCCACCACCGTTGACGTCTCCCTGGCAAGTCAACTGGTGACGGCCACCGTCATCGTGACAGATGCCACCGGGGTCAATCTCAACGCCCTGCCCAATCCCTATTGGTACAACATCGCCGATATCGGCGGCACCCGCATCGACAGCAAATGGGTACTGGCATCAGGAGATGCGAAGCATGCCACCTTCAGCTCGACGGTGACGATCCCCGCAGGCGCCAAAGCCGGCTCCTGGTTGGTTGGCTGGACAGCGTTCCGCGACACATTAGGATATACGAGTACAAATGGCGGTTACAGCCGGAGTTTCACCGTACAGAGCAATGAACTCAGCGACACCTCGGGGCCCTCTGTGTCGGACATTACCGTCAATCCCACGAACGTTGACGTCTCGCAGGCAAGTCAACCGGTGACGGTCACCGTCACCGTGACAGATGCTACCGGGGTCAATCTCAACGCCCTGCCCAATCCCTATTGGTACAACATCGCCGATATCGGCGGCACCCGCATCGACAGCAAATGGGTACTGGCATCAGGAGATGCGAAGCATGCCACCTTCAGCTCAACGGTGACGATCCCCGCAGGAGCCAAAGCAGGCTCCTGGAAGGTTGGCTGGACAGCGTTCCGTGACACATTAGGCTATACGAGTACGAATGGCGGCTACGACAAGAGCTTCACCGTGCAAGGTAATGGACTCAGCGACACGTCGGGTCCCGCCGTTTCGGCTATCACCGTCACCCCCACCACCGTTGAAGCCTCACAGGCAAGCCAACTGGTGACGGCTACTGTCATCGTGACAGATGCGACCGGGGTCAATCTCAACGACCTGCCCACCCCCTCCTGGTACAACGACGCCGATATCGGCGGCACACGCATCTGGAGCCAATGGGTGCTGGCATCCGGCGACGCGAAGCATGCCACCTTCAGGGCGACGGCGACGATCCCCGCAGGTGCCAAAGCGGGTGCATGGCAGATTAGCTCTCTAGCTTTCAGTGATGTATTGGGCTATACGAGTACGAATGGCGGTTACAGCCAGAGTTTCACCGTCAAATAGGCGTACCATGCAGCGCCCGACGGTATATCCGGGAGCCGCCAACCCGATGTAAAACTTCACAGCCAACCTTCGGGTTGGCTTTTTTTTGTTTGTCCTTGCACAAAACCTCCACCCCGCCGCCCCATTGTGTGGGCAAACGTACGGACTGCGGCTGTCCAAGAGCACATGCTGCAAGCAGACCATATACCCATCTCGCCGCCAGCGCCCTGTGCGACACGGCGGAACGGCCACCTGGCTAGCTCTCTCCACCACACCGCCATGCGAAACTCGCGCCCGACGCCGTCGAGCCGTTCCGTACATAACGGCACACTGCCAAAGGATGCATCATGAAAACCACCCTGATATTGCTCGCGCTCGCCTCTACCCTCGCCTTGACCGCTTGCCAGCGCGAAGCGCCACCTATCGTACAAGTCGTTCCCGGCCCTGCCGGTGCGCCTGGTCCTGCCGGCGCTACGGGTGCCAAAGGCGCCGAAGCCCCTGCCGGCGCGACCGGTGCGACCGGCGCCACGGGCCAGACCGGCGACAGCGGTGCTGCCGGCTATGACGGCGCCAAGGGCGCCACCGGCGCACAAGGCAACGATGGTGTTCAAGGCAACGATGGGGCAAAGGGCGACGACGGCGCCAAAGGCAAGACGGGCGACACGGTGATTGTCGTTCCACAACGCTAATACGCCTCACGCCACACACCGCAACGCCAACTCATCCGGTTGGCGTTGTGCGTATGCGCAGTACCGCACAGTAACTTCGGCCATATCGGCCTACCCTGTACTTATTACACAGGGAGATATCGCATGCTGACGATCATACTGATGGTGGTCCTGCTGGGCCTGCTTGCACTGTTCGCGCCCGGCCCCGTGCGCCGCGCCCTGATTACCCCACGCTTGCTGGCCCTGTTCAAGCGCATCCTGCCGACCATGTCCGGGACAGAACGCGATGCACTCGAGGCGGGCACCACCTGGTGGGATGCCGAGCTGTTTTCCGGCCGGCCCGACTGGTCCAAGCTGCTCGCTTATGGCCGCGCCTCGCTCACTGCCGAAGAGCGCCATTTTCTTGAGCATGACGTCGAGCGGCTGTGCGAACTGGTCAACGACTGGGAAACGCAGCAGGCGCACGATTTGCCGCCCCAGGCCTGGGACTACATGAAGGCGCAGGGTTTCCTCGGCATGATCATCCCGAAACAATACGGCGGCAAGCAGTTCTCCGCCTACATGCACTCGCAGGTGGTAATGAAGCTGTCGAGCCGCTGCTCGGCACTGGCGGTGACCGTGATGGTGCCCAATTCCCTGGGACCGGCCGAACTGCTGCTGCACTACGGCACCGAGGAACAAAAAGATTATTACCTGCCGCGCTTGGCTTCCGGTACGGAGATCCCCTGCTTTGCGCTGACCAGCCCGTATGCGGGTTCCGACGCGGCCGCCATTCCCGACCTGGGCGTCGTATGCATGGGCATGCATGAGGGGCGCGCTACCCTGGGTTTCCGCCTCACCTGGAACAAGCGCTACATCACCCTGGCGCCCGTGGCGACCTTGCTGGGCCTGGCATTCCAGACCAGCGACCCCGAACATTTGCTCTCCGACAACGATGCGCCTGGCATCACTTGCGCCCTGATCCCCGCCAGCCACGACGGCGTGGTGATCGGCCGCCGCCACCATCCCTTGAACGCCGCGTTCCAGAACGGCCCGACCTCTGGTAACGATGTCTTCATCCCCATCGACTGGGTCATCGGCGGCCAGGCGCAAGTGGGGAAAGGATGGCGCATGCTGATGGAATGCCTGGCGGCCGGGCGCGCCATTTCGCTGCCCTCGTCCAGCGTCGGCATGGGCAAGATGGCCGTGCGTGGCACCGGCGCGTATGCGGCCGTGCGGCGCCAGTTCAACATGGCTATCGGTAAATTTGAGGGGGTGCAGGAAGCGCTGGCCCGCATGGGCGCCAACCTGTACCTGATGGACGCGGCCCGCACCCTGGCTGCGCACGCCGTCGACCTGGGCGAGAAGCCGGCCGTCATTTCCGCCATCGTCAAATACCACGTCACGGAACGGGGACGCGCGCTCGTCAATGACGGCATGGATATCCTGGGCGGCAAGGGCATCTGCGTGGGGCCCAACAATTTCCTCGCCAGCGCCTATCAGCAAATCCCCATCGCCATCACGGTCGAAGGCGCCAACATCCTCACGCGCAGCCTGATCATCTTCGGCCAGGGCGCCATCCGCGCGCACCCGTATGTACTCAGGGAAATGGCCGCCGTCAGCGAAAGCGGCGGCCGCAAAGCCCTGCGGGATTTTGACTCTGCCTTCTTTGGCCACGTGGGCTTTGTGCTGGGCAACCTGGTCAGGGGATTGTGGTACGGGCTGGGCGGCGCGCGCCTGGCGGCCGTGCCCGACGCCAGCGCACCCGCGCTGGCGCCCTACTACCGCGCCCTGACGCGGCTGTCGACGGCCTTCGCCGTCATGACGGATATGTCGATGTTCGTGCTCGGTGGCGAGCTCAAGCGCCGCGAACGGCTGTCTGCCCGGCTGGGCGATGTGCTGGCGCAGCTGTACCTGGCTTCGTCCGTGCTGAAACGCTACGAGGACGATAGCCGCCCCGAAGCGGACCTGCCCTACGTGCACTGGTCGCTGCAAGATGCGCTGGTCAAGGCGCAACAGGGCTTGACGGGCGTCCTCGATAATTTCCCCGCGCGCGTGCTGGCCGTGCTGCTGCGCACCTTGCTGTTCCCCTTCGGCCTGCCCCATCGTCCGCCTTCCGACGAACTGGGCAGCCAGGTGGCGCTAGCCCTGCAAACGCCGGGCGCCGACCGCGAACGGCTGCTGGCCGACGGCCATGTCGCCAGCGAGGGTAGCCACGGCGGCGATCCCGTGGCTTGCGCCGAACGGGCGCTGGTCTTGCTGCCCGACGTACTGCACATCGAAAAACGCCTGAAAGACACGCCCGCTGGCGCGGCCCTGCGGCACCTGCCGCAAAGCCTGTCCGCCATGCAGCAGTGGCTGGCAACGGCCAAAGCCGCAGGCTCGGTCAGTTGCCAGGAGCACAATACCTTGCTCGAATATGCGCGCCTGGTTGACGGCTTGATCCAGGTTGACGATTTTCCCGCCGATGCGTCGCATCAATCTCAAGACGGCGGCGCCGTGCACCTTCTTGATGAAGAATCCGCTGGCGAGAGCCGCGCGGCCTAGGCGAGTCTGCTTTGCGGCCTATACTGAATTGAGCGGGTGCTGTGCCCGCTCTTTCCAGAAAGGAGTCGATCATGACGCGCAAATTCATCGATTGCCGGGAATTCCCAAGCGACACGCATTGCTCGGTGGCCATCTCGGCCGACAGCGAGGAAGAGCTGTTGGGCATTGCTGTGCAACACGCAGTCTCGGTACATCAGCACCACGATACCCCGGAGCTGCGCCAGCAATTACGCCAATTGTTCAAGGACGGCATGCCACCCGAACATCTGTCCATGACCGGGCAGGCCGGCAGCAGCGCCAGCGGCGCCTCGCCCACGCATTAAGTCCATGCCGCACACGGCGGATTGACAGTTCAGGACGCCAGCTTGGTGGCAGGCGTCCTGATGTCCAGGCCCAGCACGAGCGGCACGAGCGCCGCGTACACGACGATCACCGACAGCCAGACTGCACCGGGCCAGTACGCCCTCACGCCAAAGTAAATGCTGGAAAATACCAGCGGGCACAGCACGGACGCCAGGCTCACGGACGAGGCCAGCACGCCCTGGAACTGGCCTTGCCGGTCGTCGGCAACTTGCCGCGTGGCCAGCGACTGCAGGGCCGGCGCGCCGATGCCGCCCAGGGCGAACACGGGCATGATGGCGAAGATCATCCAGCTGCGAGTGGCAAAGGCCATGACGACCAGCGCCAGGCAGGCGCAGGCCACCCCGGTCAGGATGGTGGCGCGCTCGCCCAGCAGTTTCACAGCCGGGCCGGGTAAAAAAGCCTGGGCCAGCGCCTGGCACACGCCAAAGGCGCCCAGCGACAGGCCGATCCACAGCCCGTTCCACTCGAACGCATCGTGTCCCCACAAGGCCCAGCACACGCCATACACTTCACCGGCAGCGCTGAAGGTAAAGAAAATGACGGCGATCGGCAGCAAGCTTTTCTCCGCGAAAACCCAACGCAGCGGGCGCAAGGGATTCAATGCCGCCAGGTCGATTTTCGCGCGCATGGGCGGGCGCATGGTCGGGCGTGACTCGGGCAGCATAAACAACGCCAGCAGCAGGTTGCCCATATTCAGTACGGCGGCCGCCATGAACGGCAGGCGCAGCCCGTAGTCGCCCAGTGCGCCGCCCAGCACGGGGCCGATGATGAAGCCGGCGCCAAACATGGCGTTCAGCAAGCCGAAACGGCGCGCCCGCGTCGCCTCGGGAGAAATGTCGGTGATATAAGCGGTGGCCACGGACACGTTGGCGCTCGTCAGCCCCGCGATGGCGCGCCCCAGTAGCAGCATCCACAGGCTCGGTGCAAAGGCGAGAAACAGATAATTGACGGCGGCGCCAGCCAGCGAAACGAGCAGCACGGGGCGCCGGCCCAGGCGGTCGCTCAGCGCTCCCAGCACGGGCGCAAAGACAAACTGCATCAGCGCGTACAAGGCCGTCATGATGCCGATATACGGCGCTACGTTGACCGCATGCGTCACGTCCCGCAGCAGTGCCGGCAGGATGGGGAAGATCAGGCCGATGCCAACGGCGTCCAGCACGACCGTGGCAAAGATGACAGGCAGCGCTGCCACAGGAAGAGATTCTTTCATATACTCAATCTAAATATGTACTCAGTACATAAATAGTACGCCTAGGCTTGCTGCGTCATCAAGCCTTATCTGTACTCAGTACACCTGGTGTATGATCGCGGCAACATGACGATTCCTTCCGACCTCCGCTCCCGCAAACGCCTTGCCACCCGGCAAGCCATCTCGAATGCCGCCACGCGCCTGTTCTTCGTGCACGGCTTCGAGCAGGTGACGGTGGATGAGATCGCGGCGGCCGCCAGCGTGGGACGCATGACGGTGTTCAACCATTTCCCCCGCAAGGAAGACATGTTCTTCGACCGCGAGGAAGAGGGACGCGAACTGCTGCGCGCCGCCTTGCGCCAGCGCGAGCCCGCCATCCCGCCCATCGAAACCCTGCGCCTGCTGGCGCACCGGCTGGTACAGGAAGACAGTCCCTACATCACATTTTCCGCCGCTGGCCAGGGTTTCATTGCCACCATCGAGGCCAGTGACACGCTCAAGGCGCGGGCGCGGGCGATACGCGACGAGCTGGCGCAAGTAGTGGCGCAAGCGCTGATCGAATGCACGGGGCGCGACGCAGGCGATCCCCTCGCCCACCTGGCGGCCAGCCTGCTGCTAGCCACCTGGAGCACCGCCCTCATCGAAGCGCATCGCGCCTTCGCGCGGCATGGCGACGCGCGGCAGGCCAAGGCCGGCTTTCTCGCCCTGGTGGACCAGGGACATATCGGCTTGAACGCAGCCATGGCGGGCACACCTTACGCCTGAAGTTGCCTGGCAGCGGTCTGGCACCGGCGCAGGTACCACATGTCAATCCCTTGACCCAAGGCAAGGCAATCTGGCGCCAGCCCGACTACAATCGCCGGCTTTGCCCCTCCTCCATGCGCCACGCTCCCGAACTCCTCCTGCCTGCCGGCTCCCTGGCCAAGATGCATGCCGCCTTCGACTTTGGCGCCGACGCCGTCTATGCGGGCCAGCCGCGCTACAGCTTGCGCGTGCGTAATAACGACTTTTCGACCTTGCAAGCCTTGCAGGAGGGCATTGATGGCGCGCATGCGCGCGGCAAGCAATTCTTTGTCGCCAGCAACATCTTCGCCCACAACGCCAAGCTGAAAACGTATCTGCGCGACATGGAACCGGTGATCGCCATGCACCCGGACGCCCTGATCATGGCCGACCCAGGCCTGATCATGATGGTGCGCGACAAGTGGCCGGACATCCCCGTACACCTGTCGGTGCAGGCGAATGCCGTCAACTGGGCCGACGTGAAGTTCTGGCACCGCATGGGTTTGACACGCGTGATCTTGTCGCGCGAACTGTCGCTCGACGAGATCGAGGAAATCCGCCAGCGCTGCCCGGAAATGGAGCTGGAAGTGTTCGTTCACGGCGCCCTGTGCATCGCCTATTCCGGCCGCTGCCTGCTGTCCGGCTATTTCAACCATCGCGACCCGAACCAGGGCACGTGCACGAATTCCTGCCGCTGGGATTACAAGGTAAAAAATGCCACGGAAGACGCCAGCGGCGACCTGGGCGGCATGCAGGTGGTGCCGCTGGAATTCCACCAGGCGCTGGCCGAGGCTGACAATAACGCGTTTTCCGCCCTGCACCAGCAGTCGCGCCACCCGCTGGCCGACCAGCCATATTTCATTGAAGAAGCCCAGCGCCCGGGCCAGCTGATGCCGATACTCGAAGACGAGCACGGCACCTACATCATGAATTCGAAGGACTTGCGCGCCGTCGAGCATATCGAGCGCCTGGTGAAAATCGGCGTCGATTCCCTGAAGGTTGAAGGCCGCACCAAGTCGCTGTACTACGCGGCGCGCACGGCGCAAGTCTACCGCCAGGCCATCGATGATGCCGTGGCGGGCCGGCCTTTCGATATTGGTCTCTTGGGCCAGCTGCAAGGCCTGGCCAACCGCGGCTACACGGACGGCTTCTACCAACGCCACCACACGCAAACGCACCAGAACTACATGCGCGGCGCGTCCGAGGCGGACCGCAGCCAGTATGTGGGCGACGTGCTGGGCGTGACGGACGGCTGGGCCAGGGTGGAAGTAAAAAACCGCTTCGCCGTGGGCGACCGCATCGAAGCCGTGCATCCGGGCGGCAACCGCGATTTCACTATTACCCGCATGCTCAGCGATGATGGCAATGACATCCAGGTCGCGCCCGGCAGCGGCCACTTCGTGCGCATCGAACTCGACGGGGCGCTCGACAAGGCCTTGCTGGCGCGCTATTTGTAACCGCCAGTCTGGTACGCGGGCGTGGCCAGCCCCATCATCAGCTGGATCAACACCCTGCCCGCCGCATGGCGCTTGCAGGATTACAGCCTGACGTCGAACTTCTTCTGAATCGTCGTCCTCGCCACCACCTTCGGCTTGCTGCTCAGCTTTACCAGCGCGCGCAGCCTGGAAGGTGCGGGCGCCTCGACCATCGGCTCGGCCATGCGGTACCTGCTGTTGGCCACCATCGGCATGCACATGGGCCTCGGTGCCTTGCTCGACTAGCCTTTCCTGCTGGGCCTGATCTGGATCGCCGGGCATGGCGGGCCTGATGCTGCTCGTCGCCAAGCTGATCCGCGCCCCCTGTTCTTCATGGCCGTCGGCTCGCAAGCGAACATCGGCGCCGCTGCCTCCGCCCCCGTCATCGCCAGCGCCTTCCACCCGGCCCTGGCACCGTGGGCGTGCTGCTGGCCGTGCTCGGCTACGCTCTGGGCACTTATGGCACCTACATCACGGGTTTGATATTGCGCGGCACGGCGGGGTGATATGCCCTGGCGCCAGCCAGGCATCGCACAGTGATGACAAGGACGCCAGCCTGCCGGTGGGCGCCGTTGTATCAGCAATCTTCTTACCAAAAATCACCACTAGTTGCTACAAAGAGACATAAAAGCATAAATAAAATACAACTTCATCTGGTAGTGGCTTGAAGTGGGCTAATATTTGAGAGCAACAGATTTTCAAAAACTTCGTTGCTTTCAAGTTATCTAATCGCAGACAACAAGGCTGAGCAAGCCTATCTTTCTATCCATGAATGAACGTTTCAATACTCCGCTGACTGATGCCCGGTCAGTGTGGTCAGGCGCCATGCGCCCGACGCCAGCTGAAATGCGTGAGTTTCCCTACGATACAACGTCGCCAGCGTTTCCCGATAAAAAACTGCTGGTCTGCGCAGCGCCACGCGCATCAAGCAAGCGGCTGGCCCGCCTATTGCTCGGCGCGGGCATCGGCGTGCCGCTGGAATATTTCAATGACAACAGCGTGCAGGCACTGACGGACCGCTGGCAGATCAAAAAACAGGATTACCTGGCGCATATTTATGCCAGACGTTCCGCGAATGGCGTGTTCGCGTCGAATATCCAGTTTCCGCAGATTCAAAAGTGGCCCCATGCACACGACTTTGCCGCCCTGTTCGAGGGTGCGACGGTCATTCATTTAATCCGCGACAACAAACTCGCGCAAGCGGCGTCCCTGGCGACCTGCATGGTCACCGGGCGCTGGGGTTTCGAAGAAGCCACGGTGACAAAAAGTTACTCGACCTGGCGCCTCAAATTGGTGGCACGCAAGGCCATGCAGCTGATTGCCGAGGATGAACAGCTGTGGCAGGACTGGTTCAGGAAACGGGGCGTCGAACCACTCGTCATCAGTACCGAGCGTGTCAACCGGCACGATCTGACGCTGATCAATGAGATCGCCGGTTTCCTCGGCGTCAGCGCCGATGCGGCAAGCGCACAGCGCATGCTGGACGTAGATCGGGGTGCCTACCCGGGCGATCTGGAACTGAAAGCGCGCTTTCACGCACTCATCGAAGAACTTGCGGCACGCGGCTAAACAACGCCGCGGCGTCCACATTTTCGTTAAACACATACAACAAGAAGGACGAACATTGAATATCTTTATGGTGCGGCCAACAACTCGCAACATTGGCAACGATCTCATCGGCTACGCTACAGCAGAGCTCCTCTACGAGGTGTTCGGAGCAGCCACCAATGTCGTCAGTATTCCCGCCCTGAAAGGGCCGCAGTTTGGCGGCCTGGTACCACGCCAGATCTATGACATGAACCGTCTCGCCGACGCCGTCATCGTGGGCGGCGGGAACCTGTTTGAAAACGGCCAGCTCTCCTACGATGTCCAGGCCGTCAATGCCTTGCGCCGACCGATGATGCTGATGGGCTTATCCCACGGCCGCATCACGGGGCGCGATGGGCAAATGGAAGACCGCACCGATGCGCTCAGCCCGACTGCGATACGGCACCTGGTCGAGCATGCCAAGGTGGCCATGGTGCGCGACACGGGTTCGCAAGAAATCCTCGCCGATCTTGGCGCCAAGGTGACGGTCGGCGGCTGCCCCACGCTGTACCTGCCGCCGAATGCCGAGGGCGAAGCCGCCAGGGGCGGCGTGATCATTTCCGTCCGTCACCCCATGCGCATGAGCGTGCCCGCTACCTTGCAGTGGCGCATCGCAGAAGACTTGCGCCGCCTGATTGCCGCCCTGCGTGCCGAGTATGCGCAACCCGTCTATCTGGCTTGCCACGATTACATCGATCTCGAATTCGCTGCCGGTTTCCCGGAAGCGTCTCCCATGTACTTTGACGAAGTCAGCCGGTACATCGAAGCGCTGCGCACCTGCAAGCTGCACGTCAGCTACCGCCTGCATGGCTTCCTGCCGTGCCTGGCCATGGGCTCGCACAGCATCAATCTGTCCTATGACGAGCGGGGCCGCTCGATGCTGTCGACCATCGGCATGGCGTCGTGGGATGTTGACCTGATGCAAAGTGGCGACTGCGTGAGCGCCATCATGGATCGCGCGCGATCGGTCGCGCAGTATCACCGCACCCGTCAGGCCGCCCTGCCACTGATACAGGAGTTGCGCCAGATCACGGTGCGTGGCTTGCAGACATTGCGCACCCTGGCAACGGAGCAATGAACATGAGCTTGTCATCCTCGTCTCACGGCGTGTGGCTGAAGTGCCACGTCCGCGAACTCGCCCCGTGGGAAACGATGACCGAGCGCGTGCTCAGCGAAATCATTTCCACGGTCGGGCAAATGAAGGGCGCCGCGGCGGCCCAGGTGCTGCGCCAGCATGGTATCGAGCGACTGCACGAAGTCATCGACACCGACGATGTGGCGTCCTTGCGCAACCAGGTATTGGAACGCTTGCGCCAGCCCTTGCTGGCCATGGCAACGGCCGTCGGACGCCAGGTTCTGGGATGGGATGGCGATTTCTATGTGGATGACTATTTGATCTTGCGCATCAACTTCCCTTACGAAGTGGCCCGCAAGACCAATCCATCGAGCGAGAATCCCGGCATTGGCAGGCTCAGCGCTACCGTGCGCGAAAAATTCCAGATGCGCAAGGTCATCGACCCCGTGTATGCGCCGAAAGAGTATCACCGCGGCCACCCGCCCGCCGCCTGGGCGCATGGTCCGCACATCGATAGCTGGGCCGGCCATTCGCGCGACGGGCGCAATATCTGGTGGGCCATCGGCGAGGTGCCGGCGGAAGCGGGCATGGTGCTGTATCCGGAATTGGCCAACGCCTCGCTGCCCTGCGAGCGGCGCACGCTTTACCTGCAAGCGGGCTACCGCCTGCCTGTACCGACGTACCTGCCCCTGACGGCGGGCGAGATGCTGGTCTTCGATCCCGAAGTGCTGCACGGCACGCATCTGAACACGACAGACGCCACGCGGGTGGCCATTTCCATGCGCCTGAACGCTTCCAGGCCGACGTTCGATCCCGCCTGCTTTTACTCGCGCGAATTCTGGCGCCGGGCCGCCGATATCGAACAGGGCCATGATGAAGTCCTGCATCTGCAACGCGAAGACAACTTCGGTGCGCCCGTTGTGAGCGCCCCCGTGCAGACGCCGCCCGCCGTTCCCGTCATCGCCGCGCGGCTCGACCAGGAAAGCGGTCTCCTACATGGCCAGTTGCCTGCCGCTGGGTCCGATACGCAGCGCGTCATCGTCGATGCCGCGCCCTATCGCATCATGCTGGTACACACCAGCGACGGCACCCGCGCCTACGATGCCGCCTGCCCGCATTACGGCGTGGACCTGGCCGACGGCGGGTGTGACAGCAATAAAGTGTATTGTCCGGCTTGCGCCATCTCGTTCGACTTGCAAACAGGAAAATCATCGTGTCCGTCATTGACACTGCAACCGTATGAAGTCAAACAAGATGGCGCAGCCGTGCAGATCCGTGTTGCGCCGCCAGCGGCCGCAAGGACATGACTCCAGCGGCAGTCCACGCATCAGCCGGCGCGCCAGCGGTCAGCGTCATCCTGTGCACCAGAAATGGCTGGTCCAGGGGCTTTCTTGAAGAAACCTTGCAGTCGCTGCTGGCCCAGTCCTGGCCAGCCAGCGAAATTTTGCTGATCGACGATGCCAGCAGCGACGGCACGCCCGCCCGGGTACAACAAGCTTACCCGCAGGTCACTGTCCTGCCGAATGCGGCAAGCGGCCTGGCGGCGGCGCGCAATACGGGCGTGGCCGCGGCCCGTTTTCCTTGGGTGGCCTTCATCGATGACGACGACATTTGGTGTCCTGAAAAACTGGCCGAACAACTGGCACAGGTACAAGCGTCTGAAACGCCAGATGCGATTGTGTATGCATCGCAAGTTGCAACGCTTAACAGCCATGGCGGCAATCCTGTGGCGTGGGCAACGCCACGGCAGTTTGCCGCCTGGCCGGCCTGCCTGCTGGGTTCGCCCATTCAGCCATCCGGCGTGCTGCTCAGCAAACAGCTACTCTCGCGTATGGGACCGTTTAGTGAGCAGCTCAAGGAAGGCGCCGCGTATGACTACTGGATACGCTGCCTGAGCGCGGGGATGGCGATACACTACAGCACCAACATCCTGCTGCACTATCGCCAGCATCACCCGCAAATGACGGCAATGTCGCGCAAGGTCGAGCATTTCCTCAATATCGACGCCGTGATCATGCCGCACCTTGCCCACCTTGCACCGGCGCTGGCCTACAGGATCCACTCGGCGCGCCTGCTGAACAATCTGCGTTCCCTGCTGAACCATAGCGGCATCTCGGCAGCGGTACATTATTGGCGCGCCAGCGCGCCACGCCCGGCATCGAGCCTGCGCACGCTTTCCTATTTCTTGCTAGATACAATTGTATGTCGTGCCCCGCACCGGCTACGCCCGGCCCTGCGGCAGCGCACCATGCAACTACTGATCGGCAAGGAAACACCCTTGCCTGCGCTGCGCCCGAAACACTCGGGGCATCCGATGTAACAGATATCCACGCCAGCGCTGCCGCTGGCGTTTTTATTTTTAAATCAACTTTCCTGCCCGCTACCACCTGTCTTGCCGCGTCGTCCCGCTGGCGGATTATCCCCAAAATGTAGCAGAAACCCCTCAAAACCAAATTTCCGCACTATTTTTGTGCAAAATCTGCGATGATAGTTGCCCAAATAACCGATTACCTCCATGGAATTCTGATGAAATACGCATCTGCTCACGAGTATGTCCAGCATGTCGCCGCACGCAATCCAGGTCAACCCGAGTTTCTGCAAGCCGTCACCGAAGTCATGGAGAGCTTGTGGCCGTTCCTGGAACAGCACCCGAAATACGCGGAACAAGGCTTGCTGGAACGCTTGATCGAGCCGGAGCGCGTGGTGATGTTCCGCGTGTCGTGGGTTGATGACCATGGGCAAGTGCAAGTCAATCGCGGTTACCGCATCCAGCACAGCATGGCTATCGGGCCGTACAAGGGCGGCATCCGCTTCCACCCGTCCGTCACCTTGTCCGTGCTGAAATTCCTCGCCTTCGAACAGACGTTCAAGAATGCGCTGACGACCTTGCCGATGGGCGGCGGCAAGGGCGGCGCCGATTTCGATCCGAAGGGCAAGAGCCCGGGCGAAGTGATGCGCTTTTGCCAGGCCTTCGTCAGCGAACTGTTCCGTCACGTGGGTTCGGACACGGACGTGCCGGCCGGCGACATCGGCGTGGGTGGCCGCGAAGTGGGCTTTATGGCCGGCATGATGAAAAAACTCAGCAACCGCGCTGACTGCGTGTTCACGGGCAAGGGCGCCAGCTTCGGCGGCTCGCTGATGCGTCCGGAAGCGACGGGCTACGGTACCGTGTATTTTGCGCAGGAAATGCTGAAGACGCGGGGCCGCTCCTTCGAAGGCATGCGCGTGTCCGTTTCCGGCTCGGGCAACGTGGCGCAGTACGCGGTGGAAAAAGCCATGGCCATGGGCGCGAAAGTCATCACTGTCTCGGATTCGAGCGGCACCATCATCGATGAAGACGGTTTCACGCCGGAAAAACTGGCCATCCTGATGGAAATCAAGAACCATCTGTATGGCCGGGTCAGCGACTACGCCGAACGCACGGGCGTGCGCTTCGAAGCAGGCGTATCGCCATGGCATGTGCCGGTCGACATCGCCCTGCCCTGCGCCACGCAAAATGAATTGAACATCGACGACGCGCGCATCCTGATCGCCAATGGCGTGCAATGCGTGGCCGAAGGCGCCAACATGCCCACTACCATCGAGGCGGCAAAAGCGTTCGAGGCAGCCGGCGTGCTGTATGCGCCGGGCAAGGCCAGCAATGCGGGTGGCGTGGCCACGTCAGGCCTGGAAATGAGCCAGAACGCAGCCCGCATGGCGTGGCCACGCGAAGAAGTCGATGCGCGCTTGCTGCAGATCATGCAGGGCATCCACGCGGCGTGCAAACAGTACGGCACGCGCGCCGATGGTTCCGTCAGCTATGTGGATGGCGCCAATATCGCCGGTTTTGTCAAAGTGGCCGATGCGATGCTGGCGCAAGGGGTCATTTAAAGCATTTCTGGTTTCATCAGGCTCTTGCGGCTGATCGTGCGGCCCGACACCATGAACTCGCCGTTGCCGCGGTAGTGCAGGGTTTCGGGCAGCTTGGGCGAGGTCGCCACATGGGCCTTCACGCACTCGAAAATGAAGAAGCCGCCTTTCGGATTGCCCGACACCTGGGCCAGCTTGCATTCGAAGTTGGCGTAGCACTCGGCGATCAGGGGCGCGCCTACCTGCTCAGCCGGCTGGGCCGTCAAGCCGAAGGCCGTGAACTTGTCCGTGTCCTCGCCGCTGCAATTGCCGATGGCCACCACCTGGTCGACCATGTCGGCCGTGGGCAGGTTGATCACGCACTCCATGCTGCGCTTGATCATTTCATAGCTGTGGTTCGCGTCGGAAATGAAGCAGCCCAGCAAGGATGGCGACAATTCCATCAGCATGTGCCAGGCCATGGTCATGACGTCGCTTTCGCCCTTCCACGTTGAACTGACCAGCACCACCGGCCCCGGTTCGAGGAAGCGCCGGATATCGGCGACGGGATAATCTTCTTTGTGGTAATTTTTCATCTAGTCTCCGGGACGCGGTACGCCATAGCATAGCCCAACGGCGCCTTGCCGGGCGCGCGTCTGGCCGCTGGCAGCGCCGTATCATCCGCGCCGCAATATGTGCAGTTCGTCGCAAATTTCTCCCCAATGGAGATGTTGCACAATAGAATACACTGATCAACTACTCAAGGAAACCGCCATGCGCCCTCTGTTCCTGTTGTCAGTCCTGTCCCTCGCCTGCCTCTCCACACTCGCGCATGCCGACGAACAAACCCGCACGGTCGGCGCCTTCAACGCCATCGACATCCGCGGCCCCATCAGCATCGAAGTCGAATCGGGCAAGGAGCAAAGCCTGCTGCTGCGCGGCGACCAGAAATTCCTCAGCGGCGTGATCACGGAAGTGGTTGATGGCGAACTGAAAATTTCCATGAAGGACAAGGAGATCAAGAAAACGGAGGGCGACCCGCGCGTCATCATCACCATGCCCACCTTGCGCAAGCTGATCGCGGAAGGCGCGGGCGAGAAGATCTTGACCAAGCTCAATGGTCCACGAGTCGACATCAGCTACAAGGGCGCGGGCCGCCTGGCCGCCGATGGCCAGGTCGACTGGCTGCGCCTGAAGGCGCAAGGCGTGGGCGAAGTCGATACGAAAGCCTTGCTGGCGAAAAACGTCGACGTCAATTTCGAAGGCATCGGTTCCGTCAAGGTGTACTCCTCGGGTGAACTGAACGCCGTGGTGCGCGGCATGGGCGAACTGACGTATTACGGCAAGCCGAAGATCGTGCACAAGTCGATCGCCGGCATCGGCAGCGTCAATGCCGCCAAATAAGCCGGCCTGCCGTGCGCCACGATGGTGGCGTTTAATCGACACTGTCTGGAACGGTCGCGGCAACGCCTCGACCTCCCGGGAGAGCTGCGATGCCAGAAGGACCTTCTATCGTCATCCTGTGCGAACAGGCTGCCTCCTTTGCCGGCAAGACGATCGCGCGCGCCAGCGGCAACTGCAAAACAATCGATCTTGCGCACCTGCAGGGGCAGCCGCTGCTGGCACTGCGCAGCTGGGGCAAGCACTTCCTGCTGCAGTTGCCAGACAGTGCGCTACGCATCCATTTTCTATTGTTCGGCAGCTACCGCCTCAACGAACGCAAGGATACGCCACCGCGGCTGCAGCTGGAATTTGACGATGGCAGCGAACTCAATTTCTATGCCTGCTCCATCAAGCCCCTGGATGCCGATCTCGATACCCTCTATGACTGGCGCGGCGACGTAATGAATCCCGCCTGGGATGGGGCGCTCGCGCGCAAGAAGCTGCGCGCGCGGCCCGACTTGCTGGCATGCGATGCCTTGCTCGACCAGGATATCTTTGCCGGCGTGGGCAATATCATCAAGAATGAGGTGCTGTTCCGCATCCGCGTCCACCCGCTCTCGCCGGTCGGCGCCCTCCCCGCGCCCAAGTTGCGTTTGCTGGTGGAACAGGCGCGCCAGTACAGCTTTGATTTTCTCGGCTGGAAAAAAGCAGGCACCCTGAAGGCGCACTGGCTGGCGCATGCCAAAAAGACCTGTCCACGCTGCCATATTCCACTGCACAAAGCCGTCCTGGGCAAGAGCCAGCGGCGCAGTTTTTTCTGTCTTCGCTGCCAGAAACAATATGGCGCGGTTGAAGATGCAAGCAGGCTATGATCAGGGCACAAGACCCATCAAATTCACCACTGGAGACCACATGACCGCAACACATGACACGGAAGCGCCGCTGGTGCTGCGCGAAGAGCAAAATGGCCTCGTCACCTTGCGCCTGAACCGTCCGCTGCAATTCAATGCCCTGTCCGAAGGCATGCTGACGGCGCTGCAAGAGGCCTTCGATACCATCGCGCAGCAGCCGCATGTGCGCTGCGTGGTGCTGGCCGCCGAAGGCAAGGCGTTTTGCGCGGGACACGATTTGCGCCAGATGCAAGCTACGCGCCAGCTTGCGTATTATAAAACCCTGTTTGCGCAATGCTCGCGCGTGATGCAAGCCATCCAGGCCTTGCCCGTGCCCGTGATTGCCCGCGTGCATGGTATCGCCACGGCGGCCGGCAGCCAGCTGGTGGCCAGCTGCGACCTGGCCGTAGCGGGCGCCTCCGCCCGTTTTGCCGTGTCCGGCATCAACGTGGGCCTGTTTTGCGCCACACCATCCGTGGCCCTGTCGCGCAATGTCTCGCCCAAGCGGGCCTTCGACATGCTGGTGACGGGCCGCTTCATCGACGCCGACACGGCCGCCGACTGGGGCCTGATCAACGAAACGGTGGCCGACGCGGCGCTCGACGAGGCCGTGGCGCGCCTGGCGCAGCAGATCATGGCGAAAAGCCCCACGGCCATCCGTTACGGCAAGGCCATGTTCTACCGGCAGCGCCAGCTGCCGCTGGACGAGGCCTACGCCTATGCGGGCGACGTGATGGCGCGCAACATGATGGAAGAGGATGCGGATGAAGGCGTGAGCGCCTTTTTAGAGAAACGGCCGCCCAGCTGGGCGCGACCTTGAGTACCTGACCGAACCTACTGCGCGTCGGTATAGGCAGCCTGCGATGCTCACCGTACTTTAGTACGGTTGCGCTTCTCGGCTACCTCTCCCTTCCGCTCGCTACGGTTCTGTCAGGTACTCTTGGACTTCCTAGTCTTAACGACTGTCCTTCATCTGCTGCTGCACAGAAAGACTCAAGGTACCCAGGTCTTCCTTGCCCAGCAGCGGCAATTGCGCCAGCAGCTGCATCAGGGCGGAACTGCCCGTCACGTCCAGCTCGGACGATTGCACCAGCACCGTGCCGGCGCCCGTGAAGTCGATCTGCTTTTCCTCGCCCGACAAACTGAAACCCGTGAGCGCGCCGGCGGCCGAGGCCCAGCCCTGCACGTGGGCATAATCGTAGTGGTAGGAAGGGCTGGGGCAATCGGCCCAGCCCAGCACGGCCTGCTCGTCGACGCGGCACGGCAATTCCAGGAAATGCACGGGGCCGTTCGACGAGGCGATGACCTTACCGGTGCCTATCATGGTCAGATAACCGGGCAAGGTCGATTCCTGGCAAATCACATCCTTGGTAAAACCCAGCAGGTTTTTCGCGCGGATGGTCATGTTGGCGTTGTCCAGGTCGTAGCACGCCAGGTCATTGCCGTTATCGCCCAAAATCAACTGGCCCTGCCCTTGCGCCACGACAAAGTGGTGGATGTATTTCGGTGCATTGAAGGCGTTGCGCACGATCAGGTCGAGCACGCTGCTGCCCATGGCTTCGAAGCGCAGTTCGCCATAGAAGGCGATCATCTTGCCCTTGCGGATGAATATCTGTTCCTTGACGTCGATGACATACGAAAAGCGGTTCAGGTTATCGTTCTTCGGCAAGGTATCGGGGGTGTAAATCGTCATGGCTTACCTTTCGCTCGCTTGGATATAGACCGTGCCCTGGCCCGTAAACTTCACCTGGTACGATTCACCGGACGCCTGGCCGACAAAGGTTTTCCAGTTCAGGTCCGTGACGATGGTCGAGCTCAGCTGCCCCGTATGGCCGATATACGCTTGCGGGTCGACAAACACGGGCACGTCCGGCGTGACGGGCAAGCCGATGGCATTGCCGTCGGACAAAATCGCCACTTCGCCCGTGCCTTGCAAGGTGGTGGTAAACAAGCCCTGGCCGGAAGCCATGCCGCGCACCACGCCCTGCACGCCGCCCTGATTGCCCAGGAACATGGTGCCGGCCGTCAAACGCGCATCGAAGGCCAGCAGGGAGTCGCTTTCCACATAGAACGTTTCACCACGCACGGGGACGATGGTGACGAACAGGCCACCCTGCGCATAAAACACGCTGCCCGTGCCGCGCGCCGACATCAGGGCGTAGCCTTCGTTCGTGACGGCGCGCATGGCCAGGCTTTGCACGCCCTGGCCGGCCAGGAAGGAGCGGCTGAACGCCACATCGCCCTGGTACGACACCATGGCGCCCTTGCGCGCGAATACTTCTTCATTGCCGAGTTTGACCTCAAGCATCTTTTCATTGATTTGCTGATAGACAGGCATGGCGGCTCCTAGCGTTCGGCGGGCTGGATGAACACCACGCCCTGGCCTGTGAATTTGTGCTGGTACGATTCGCCCGAGCTCTGGCCGATCATGGTGCGCCAGTTGACATCAAAAACGAATTCCTGGCGGATGTCGCCCTTGAAGCCGACGAAGGCGTCCGGGTCCACGCGCAGCGGGTGCGCCGGCGTCACTTCCAGCATGATCAGGTTGCCGCGCGAAATGACGGCCAGGTTGCCGTGACCTTCGACGGTGGTGGAGAACAGGCCCTGGCCCGAACTGGCGCCGCGCAAGCCCGCAAAGCTGGTGCCCGTCTTCAGGCTCGTGTCGTAGGCCAGCAGGCTGCTGCTTTCGATGGTCAGCTTTTCGCCGGCCAGCGCCATGACGGTGATCTCGGCCGCATTCTGCGCGAAAAACACGGTGCCCGTGCCGGCGGCCTGCATCACCTGCATGCCTTCGTTCGTCACCTTGCGCTTGAGCGCGCCGAAGAGGCCCTCGCCACCGAGCAGGGACTTTTCAAATTTGATGGCGCCCGTATAGGCGACCATGGCGCCGGCTATCGCCAGCACTTTTTCATCCTGCAGGCGCACTTCCAGCAGGCGGTCGGTATTGGTGCGAAAACTGGTCACGCGCGACTCCCCAAGAATGCCAGGGCACAAAGCCATGGCTAGCCGACAAGATACCGGTGGCTTTGCTGGCGTGCAAGCGCTATTCCTCCCGAACGGGGGTGAACGAATAAAAAAAAGGCGTGCCCGGAGGCACGCCTTGCGTTCATACAGAGAGCGGTTTATTCAGCCAGCACCGGTTTGGCGCCGCGCGCGTTCTGGAACAGCGGCACGGGGTCATTGGTATTGACTTCCACCACCGTGACGCCCTGCACCACGCCAGCCACCTGGTAGCCGACGGCGCCCAGGTGACGCTTGCCTTCGGCCAGGTTGGACCAGCTCAGCGAGACAGATGCGGTGCCGCCCGTGTAGGCGGTGCCCGGCATGAGCGCCTTGAAGCTGCCATTGGAGAGGCCCGGCGCCAGCACCCATGACGACAAGGTGTAGTCGGCCTGGCCGTTTTGCGGCGCGAAACCGATCACGCACACCTTGTACGTGCCGGCGGCAGGCAAGCGCAGTTCCACTTGCTCATTGGAACTTTCATTGCCGCTGCTGCCGACCAGCACATTGGCGGCGTTGTAGACCTCCATGTCCATGTCGGTATTCGCGCCGCCCGTCGTTTCCGCGTCGTAGGTGGCAAAACGCGCCGCCAGGGTACCGGCCGGTATCACCACGTTGTGCACGTTCACACCCGTGGCGCCACCGGCCTTGCAGGCGGCCGATGCGGCGGCGCCCGTCGTCGCCTGGCCGATCGTGCGCGCTTCACGCACGGCTTCGACCAGCCCCGACTTGACGCCCACCAGCGCACCCGTGAAGCCCGTGCCCAGGGTCAGCACCTTGCTGCCCGTGGCCGCTTCGCTGCTGACCAGCGGAATGGCGGCCAGCGAGGTGCCGCGCGCCGTCAGCGGGCTGCGCACCGTGTGCGTGCCATCCGTCCAGCTCAGGGCGCCGTAGGTCCAGGTATTGGCCGGCGCCGTGGTGCGCGTCAGCTTGACCTGGTACTGGCCCTTGGCGCCCGGCGCCAGGCTCAGGCTGGTTGGCGTCACCGCCACCGTATAGCCGGGCAGGCTGGCCGAGACGTTGTACACGGCACTGCTGGCGCCCACGTTGGTCACCGTGCGCGTCAGTGTTTGCGTGCCCAGCACGTTGGCCGCCGTCAGCGACGCCAGGTTCAGGTTATAGGCCGTGATGGTACCGATGGCCTGGCAGGTGGCGGCGCTGTAGACCTTCAGGTTCAGGCCGCACAGGAAGCGCGCATAGTCGATTTCCGACATGTCGTACACGAGGCCGGGATCGGCCGCGCTGTTCGGTGCGATGTGACCGGCGCCCTGGCCCCACGGCAGCTGACCCGAGTTCTTCGCCGTGGCATCCCACGACACGGAACCGTTCAAGCCATCCGAATAGGTGCTGAAGGCCGTCGTCATCAGCGCCGACTTGATGGCTGCGGGCGACCAGGTCGGATGCTGCTGCTTGAGCAGCGCCGCCACGCCGGCCACGTGCGGGCTGGCCATCGAGGTGCCGGAATAGAAATCCCACTCTGCCACCGGCGCCACGCCGCCAGCCGCCACGGCATCGCGTTGCGCCTGCGTCAGGTCGGCCGTCACGCCGGCCAGCACGTTGGTGCCGGGCGCGGACAAGTCGGGCTTGAGGATGTTCGCATTGGCCACGTTCGGCCCGCGCGAGGAACGGTCGCTGACAATCGGCGCCTGCACCGTGGTGTCGGGGATTGTATGCACTTCACCCAGCGCCGCCGTGCCATCGGGCGTCGCCGCCATGAAGGCCTTCAGCGCGTCGCCCTGCGCCTGCGCCAGGTGCACGGTCGACAGCGCGTGCGCCTGGTTGAGGATGGTGTTGGCGCCGCCGGCCACGTTGGCGATGATCACGCCCGCCGCGCCCGCCGTCTTCGCATTCGCGCTCTTGTTGACCAGCACGTTGCCGCCACGGTCGCACACGAGTATCTTGCCCGCCACTTTCGCCGGGTCCAGATACGCCGAGGTGGCGTCGGCCACGCCGAAGCAGCGCAGCAAATTCAGGTCCGTCGGCAGCACGCCGGCCAGGCCCGCATCGCGCGACTGGATCAGGGGCAGCGCCGGCGTCTTCGCATTGCTCGATGCGCCTTCCAGTTTGCTGCCGTTGCTGAGAGTGACGTTGGCCGCATACAGGCGGTTGTGGGTGGAATTGGCCACCGTCGCCAGCCACGGGCTGATATGCGACACGGGCGCCGGCACGTCGGGTGCAGGCGTGGCCGGACCGGAATTGCCGCCCGACGTGGCGACAAACACGCCGGCTGCCGCCGCACCGAGGAAAGCGACTTCCGTCGGTTCGTCGAAGGCGCCGCCGCCCGCGTTCGGGCCGATGGAGAAGTTGATGACATTCACGCCATCCTTGACCGCCTGGTCGATGGCGGCCACGCTGTCGGCCGTGGCGCAGCCGTTGCGGCCCGTCGAGGCGGCCGTCCAGCAGACTTTATAGGCGGCGATGCGGGCGCGCGGCGCCATGCCCGACGCCTTGCCCAGCGAAACGCCGTTCGAGGTGGCCAGGGCGCCATTGTTGCCGCCGGCCGTGGACGCCGTGTGCGTGCCATGGCCGCCGTGCCCCGTCAGTCCGGCGACGGAATCGCGCGGCGACAAAAATTCCGTCCAGTGCAGCGCCGAGGTGGCGGCGCGGTAGTAGCGCGCGCCGATCAGCTTGTTGTTGCAATTGTCGGCGGAGAAACCTTCGCCCGTCTGGCAAGTGCCCTGCCAGCTGGCCGGTGGCGCGCCGTACACGACATTGTTGCCGCTGTGGCTGGGCACGCCATTCTCGTCGAGGCGATCGGCAAAGGCCGTGTTCTCGGGCCAGATGCCGCTGTCGACGATGCCGATGATGATGTCTTCACCGGCGTGCGCCTTGCCGCCCAGTTGCTCCCAGATGCCGCCCGGTTTGTCCAGGCCCAGGAAGCTGGGCGTGTAGCTGGTGTCGAGCTGCAGGATGGAGTCGGCGCTGATGCTGGCCACGCCGCTGTTTTTCTTCAGGGCCCGCACTTCATCGTCCGTCAGCAAGGCGGAAAAGCCGTTGAAGACGACGCTGTACTGGTGCGTGATTTCAGCCGCGCTGACGGTGCCGGCCACGGCGGCCTGCTTGGTGTCGAGGTAGCTCAGGTAGGCCTGCACATCGGCGGCGCCCACGTTGATGCGCGCCCCCGGGGCCGGCTTGGTGGCAGCCAGGCCGTCGACCTGGCCCGTGTAGGTGGCGGCCGGCTTGTCGACCAGCTGCACGATGTAGGAGCGGCGTTCCTGCGCCTGCGCCGCTTGCGTCAGGCTGGCGGCCAGCAGGAGGATAGCGAGTGAAACGGGACGTAATTTCATCTCACGCTCCTTGCACGGTGGCAGTGGCAAACTTGCCGGTGCGGCGGCGCGACAGCATGCCGATGGCGCCCAGGCCGACCAGCATCAGCATGTAGGTCGACGGTTCCGGCACGGCGCTGATATTGATATTGTCGAGCGCAAACTGGCCTTGGTTAAAGGCGGGGAAATCGAGGGAATTGCTGCAGGCGCCCGTGTCGTTGAAGATGCACGCATTGAAAGTCAGGCCCGTGAAGACATAGTTGCTGAAGCCGCCCAGCAGGGAAGCGCTCTGGAAAGAGTAATTGCCATCGCTGCCCTGGCCGGGAAACGCCAGCGAGGTGCTGACCACCTGACCGTCGCTGAGGGTGCCGCTCAGCTGCAACTGGCCCCAATTCTGGTTCGGCAAGCCGGACACGGGCGCGATGAAGGAATAATCGAAACCGGCCAGGGTGAATGCCTGGTGGTCGGCACGCGAGAAATTCACGCCGCCATCGTTGAGGATGGCCAGGTAGTTGCCGGTGGCACCCTGCGGGCAGGCGGCGATATCGCACGACGAGCCCACGCGGCCATCGAGGATGGCGCCCACGCCGCTGACGCCGCCGCCGGCCGCCGTGGTCGGGTCGGCCAGGAACAGCAGGTTGTAGCTCGACGTATTGAGCGTCTGGCCGCTTTCATAGACATCGGGACGCAAGGAGTCGAAGCTCAGGACATCGGCCATGGCCGGCGCCGAGGCCAGCACGGACAAGGTGGCCAGCGCGGCAAGGACGGTGGAGCGACCGCGGGTAGCGGGCGGATTGGCGGTGGCGGGCGATACCCGCGCATGTGATAAACGATTCATTCTATTCCCTTGATTGTTGTGGATAGATAGGTCGGCAGGTCTGACGCCCGCTTTCAGCTTTTTCACAAAAGTGTCAATAAATATAGCAAATCACATAAAACAAATATCATATTTTTAATGTCATTTATTTATTTTTTATCTAACTTTGCGAAACTTTGTTTTGTTTTAGCTATGAAAGCTTGAGGAATCTCAACGTTACATTTGAACAACAATTCCTCACACTGCAGAGGCGCGCGCCAGCGTGCGCACAGAACTTCGGATAAGCTCGAAAACCGCGCCTGCAAAGCCATCATCCCCCCGTCACATCGCGGTACACCTGTTCCATCCTGGAACACTGGCCTGTGCCCCTCCACTCCCACAAGACG
The DNA here is from genome assembly GCF_051380845.1 of Janthinobacterium salmonicoloratum. Taxonomy (NCBI): domain Bacteria; kingdom Pseudomonadati; phylum Pseudomonadota; class Betaproteobacteria; order Burkholderiales; family Oxalobacteraceae; genus Janthinobacterium; species Janthinobacterium salmonicoloratum. The sequence goes on from NZ_JBNYXV010000002.1 coordinate 58,617, forward strand.
CACCTCCCGCGCAATTGCGCCGATGGCATGAAGCTTGCACAACAAGGATATCGACCGTGCTCAGGGAGCAGCATCATGGAACACCATCAATTTGGCGCCCAGGCAAGCGCGCGCTCCCGGCCGCGCCGGACTGTCCTGCTGTGCTGCGCACTGGCGCTGGCTTTTTTCCTGCTGGCCGCCAGGCTGGACCTGGCCGAACGGCTGACGCACGCACTCTGGCGCCAGGAGCACTGGCAACTCGATGAACTGGCCCTGAGCCTGCTGCTGCTGGTCTTGGCGCTGGCCGGCTTTGCCGTGCGGCGCGGACGCCAGGTGGCGCTGCTGCTGGCGCAGAACCGCGTCCTCACGCAGCGCCTGCTGCGCGCGCAGGAAGAAGAGCGCTGCGCGCTGGCGCGCGAGCTGCACGATGAAGTGGGACAAGACTGCACGGCCATCCGCGCCGCCGCCAGCTACATCCTGCGCGCGCGCGAGGGCGACCAGGCGAATGTGCAAGCGTGCGCCGCCAGCATCGCCCGCTCTTCGGAAGCGCTGCACGCGATGGTACGCAGCATGCTGCGCCGGCTGCGTCCGCCCGTGCTCGACAGCCTGGGCCTGGAAGCGGCCCTGCAGGCGCTGTGCGACAGCTGGGCCCAGCAACACGGCATCGTTTGCCATTTCGCGCCGTACGCCATCCCCGCCGACCTCGACGACAGCACCGCCACAGCCCTCTACCGCCTGGTGCAGGAAGGCTTGACGAACGTGGCGCGCCACGCGGGCGCCGACCAGGCCACGGTGGAACTGCGCGCCGATGCGCACGGCTTGCTGCACCTGGCCATCGAAGACAATGGCCGGGGTTTGCGCCAGGACATGCAGCAGGATGCCGGTTTCGGCATGCTGGGCATGCGCGAGCGCGTGGCCGGCTTGCGCGGCCATATCCGCTGGATCAGCGCACTGGGCAAGGGCTTGCGCATCGAAGTGGCCCTGGCGGCACGGTGCGCGGCATGAACGCCATGCGCGCAATGCGTGGCAATATGCTGCCGATCCGCGTGATGCTGGTGGACGACCACCCGGTGGTGCGCACCGGTTACCGGCGCCTGCTGGAACAGGGCGGCGACATCGCCGTCGTGGCCGAGGCGGGCAATGGTGAAACGGCCTATGCCTTGTACCTGGAGCAGGCGCCCGACGTCTGCGTGACGGATTTGTCCATGCCCGGCATCGGCGGCCTGGAATTGCTGCGCAAGCTGCTCGCCCGCGACGCCAGCGCCCGCGTGCTGGTCTTCAGCATGCACGACACGCCGCAGCTGATCGCGCGCGCGCTCGACGGCGGCGCCTGTGGTTTCATCAGCAAGCAGGCTGACCCGGAGCACTTGGTCGACGCCGTGCGCGCAGCCCACGCGGGCCGGCGCTACCTGGATCCGCACAGCGCGCCCGGCGTGCTGCAGGGCACGGCCCGCATGGAAGCGCAGCGCTTGAGCAGCCTGAGCCAGCGCGAATTCGAAATCTTCCGCCTGCTGGCCGAAGGCCGCAGCGCCGCCGACTGCGCCCGACTGCTGCACGTGAGCAGCAAGACGGTGGCCAACCACCAGACCTGCATCAAGGAAAAGCTCGACGTGCCCGGCCCCGCCGCTTTGGTCCACCTGGCCTTACGCAACGGGGTCATCGAACACGTTCAGCCGAATGCCTGACCAAACCTACTGCGCGGTGCGCTTTGCGGCCTGCGATGCTCACCGTACTAAAGTACGGTTGCGCTTCTTAGCCACAAATCCCATCCGCTCGCTACGGTTTTGTCAGGCATCTTTAATTTCAAAAAAACCTAATTAAATACATAGCGCAAGCCCACATTCACGCTGCGCGGCGCGCCGGCCGCATAAAACGTCGCATTGACCATCGGATATGCGCCGTTCACGGCCGGCAGCGGCCGGGCGGCGAAGTTGCCGCTGGCATCGAAACCCGTGGCGCCCAGCTGGGCCGCCGTCGCATATTTCCGGTCGAACAGGTTATTCACCTGGGCGAACACGCTCAGCTGCGGCGTCAGCTGGTACTTGCCGTTCAGTTCCACCACGGCGTAGCCGCCGCTCTTGCCCGCGCCCAGGTACGCTGGCCCGCCCGCCTGGTGCTGGTTGTTTTCATTGCCGCGCGCATAGGCGCTCGACACGGCCGTCATGGCCAGGCCCACCGTCCAGTCGCGTCCGCCCTGGACATCCACGTGCGCCTTGAAAATATGGCTGGGCGTCAGGGGAATCCGGTTGCCGGGCATGATGACGATATTGCCTTCCAGGCCGGGCGCGTCCGCGTCGCTGCTGCTGTTGGCGCTGCCATTGACCACTTCGCGGCTTTGATAGGTCGCCTGCAGCCACGTGTAGTTGACGCCGAAATCCAGCGCGCCCGCCTTGCCATCGAGCGCCAGTTCCACGCCCTGATGGCGCGTCTTGCCGAAATTCTTGAAATAGCCAAAGCCGGCCTGCTTGTCGGCCACGAACAGGATATCGTCGTGGTTTTCCGCGCGGAACACGCCCGCGCTCCAGCGGGCCAGCTCGCCCCACTTGCCGCGCACGCCCGTTTCCCACGTCTTCGTCACCACCTGTTTCAAGGGCGGATCGCCGGCCATGGCGTTGGGCAGGCGGCAAGGATTTTCCGGGTCGGCGCAGCCGAGTTCGATGGCCGTCGGCGTGCGGCTGCCTTCGTTGTAGCCGAGATACGCGCTCACGCCCGCGGCCGGCGCATAGGCCAGGCCGATGGCGGGATTGAAGCGGCTGAAACGGTGGTCGCCGTCGAGCGAGCCGCTGCCGCCGCCGGGCGTGATGGCGTCGCGGTTGCGCACCGTGCTGCGGTTGTAGCGGCCCGAGACGGTCACCGTCAATGCTTGATTCAACGCAATGCTGTCGCTCGCATACACGCTCCACGTGCGCATGCGCCCGCTCAAGTCGACCCGGTTGTCGACGGGCGTGCCATCGTCGTCGATCTCCGTGCCGTCGGCAAAGAAGTCGACGGGCGTGATGCTGCGGTCCGGGTTCAGGTAGCCGAACTGGCTGGTCTGGCGGAAGGTGGCGTGGCTCGCATCAAAGGCGGCGCCGGCCGTGATGGCGTGGCGCGCTCCCGCCACGTCGGCCAGCACGGTGAACTGGCCCGAAAAACCATAGTTTTCCTGCTCGGTATGGCTGCGGTTGATCATGCCGTTGCACTTTTCAGCCGGCTCATCGTTCAACAGCACGTTGCCGAGGCAGCGCCACTTCGGAAACGGCGTATTGCTCGCATTCGCCCCGCTGGCGGGAAAGCCCGTGTAGCCGGCCGCCGCCAACGCCGCCCGCTCGGCCGCGCCGGGCTGGTAGACGGACTGGTCGAGCGACTCGTCGTTGAGGTCACCATTGTAGGTGTGCGTGTCGATCTTGCGGTAGTACACATTGCCCGACAAGAGTAAGGCATTGCTGGCTTGGCGCTTGCCCGTCAGGTTCAGCAGGGTCGACTTGTTTTCCGTCAAGTCCGGCTTGGTGTAGACGCTGCGGTAATCGCGCGCCAGCAGGCGCTGCTCCTGCAAGCCGTTGCCCGTCAGCGCATTGTCCGCATGGGCGACGGTGACGGCAATGTCGGTGCGCGCATCGCTCCAGCCCAGCTTGCCGAAGACCTGGCGCACGTCGGACGGCGAATCGTCGCGCCAGCCGTCTTCCTTGAAACGGTTACCCGTCACATACCAGTGCCAGCCTTGTGCATTGCTGCCGCCATGCTCGACTTCGACGGCGCGCCGCTGGTGCGAACCCAGGCGCGCCTCGATGGCGGTGCCGGGACTGCTCCTGCCATCCTTGGTTTGCAGGGCCAGCGCGCCGCCCAGGGTGTTCAAACCGAACAGCGGATTCGAGCCTGGCATCAGGGTCAGCGAGGCTATGGCCATGCGCGGGATCAAGTCCCAGCTGACGACGTCGCCAAACGGCTGGTTCAGACGCATGCCGTCCAGATACACGGACAGTCCTTGCGGCGTGCCCAGCAGTGGCGAAGCCGTGTAGCCGCGGTAGCTGACGTCGGGCTGGAACGGATTGTTCTGTACTTCGTTCACAACCACGCTGCCCAGGTTGCGGCGCAAGAAGGCGGAAATGTCGAGCGCGCCGCTGCGGGCGATCTGCTGCGCGCTGGCCGTCTGCACGGGCGCGGCCAGCGCATCGCGCGGCTGCTCCACGGTGGGCAAGGGCATGCTGCCCGTGATGATGACGGTGGGCAAGTCGCCCGCTGCGGCCAAGTTCGCGGCCAGGCTGGCGACAGCCGGCTCGGCGGCCTGCGCCTGGCACAGCGCCATGGCAGCGGCGGCGAATAAAGTCAGTCTCATGCGTATCCCCGATTTATAGTGGTTTTTATTGCGTCCAGTATCGGACAGCCACCTGGGATGAACTAGGGAAAAACTCCCGCCGTGCGGGGAATTAACGCTGCAAGGGTAAGTAACTCTGTTTGAGCTGGCGCAAGACAAAGCTCGATTTGCTGTGACGGATGCCGGGAATTTTATACAGGCGCTCGCGCAGCAGGCGCTCGTAGTCGCGCGTGTCGCTGACGGCGATGCGCAGGTAGTAATCGTAGTCGCCGGAGACGAGAAACGCTTCCAGCACTTCCGGGATCATGGCCAGCGCGTGGCCGAATTCGAACAGGGCCTGGTCGGAATGGTCGTCCAGAGTCACTTGCACGATGACGGTGTCGGCCAGCCCCACCTTGGCTGCGTTGACGTTCACCGTGTAGCCTTCGATGACGCCATCGTCCTCCATGCGCTTGATGCGCGCCCAGCATGGCGACGAGGTCAGGCCCACCTTGGCGCTCAGCTCGTGCAGGCTGATGCGGGCATCCTGCTGCAAGGCCGTCAGGATGGCGAGGTCGAATTTATCGAGCTTATTTCCCACATTCATTCTGTCATACCCTTATTTCACAGCAAATTTTACTGAATATCGCATTTTATACGAGAAAACCAGCAGCCTTTTCTGCCAGGGCAAGCAGAAAATAGAGCCATGAAACCCGATCCCGCGCCCCTCCTCGCTCCCGCCCACGATCTTGCGCCGCGCAACGGCGCCAGCACCCTGATCGACACCCTGCTCGCCCTGGGCGTCGACACCGTCTTCGGCTATCCGGGCGGCGCCGTGCTGCCCCTGTACGACGCGCTGCACGCCCAGCCCCGATTGCGCCACGTGCTGGTGCGCCACGAACAGGCAGCCGTGCACGCGGCCGAAGGCTATGCGCGCAGCACGGGACGGCCCGGCGTCGTCTTCGTCACGTCCGGCCCCGGCATGAGCAATACCACCACGGGCTTGCTCGACGCCCTGTGCGATTCGATTCCCGTCATCTGCATCAGCGGCCAGGTGGCCACCACCAGCATCGGCACCAACGCCTTCCAGGAATGCGACGCGCTGGGCATCTCGCGCCCTGTCACCAAGTGGAACCGGCAAATCCGCACGGCCAACGAGACGGCGGCCGTGGTGCAGGAAGCGTACGCGCAGGCCATGCAAGGCCGGCCCGGCCCCGTGCTGATCGATTTCCCCAAGGATATGCAGCTGGCGCAGGTCGCGGCAAGCACGCCGCTGCCGCCCGCCGCCGCAGCGGCCGCGCCCCTGCCCGCCAGTACTGACCTGGAACGGGCCGCCAGCCTGATCGCCTCCGCGCGCCAGCCCGTGTTCTATGGCGGCGGGGGTCTCATCAATTCCGGCCTTGATGCCTGCGCCGCCTTCGGCCAACTGGTCAAGCTGGCGGCCGCGCCCTGTACCTTGACCCTGCTGGGCCTGGGCGCCTTTCCCGCCTCGCACCCGGCCTTCCTCGGCATGCTGGGCATGCACGGCACGCTGGAAGCGAACCTGGCCATGCACCATGCGGATCTGATCGTCTGCGTCGGCGCCCGCTTCGACGACCGGGTCACGGGCCGCCTGGACGCCTTCTGCCCCGGCGCGAAAATCATCCACATCGATATCGATCCGGCGTCGATCTGCAAGGTGGTGCGCGCCGACGTGGCCCTGCGCGGCGACTGCGCGCCCGTGCTCGCCGCCTTGCTGGCGCAGCTGCGCGGACGCTTGCTGGCGGACCGCCAGCCGTGGTGGCAGCGCATCGATGGCTGGCGCGCGCAGGATTCACTGGCCTTCGACGACACGCCTGACGTGATCGCGCCGCAGGCGCTGATGCGGCAGCTGCAGGCGGCGCTAAACGGCATGGACGCCATCGTCTCCACCGATGTGGGCCAGCACCAGATGTGGGCGGCGCAGCATGTGCGCTTCGAGCAGCCGCGCCGCTGGCTCACCTCGGGCGGCGCGGGCACCATGGGCTATGGTTTGCCGGCCGCCATCGGCGCGCAGATCGCCCATCCCGAAAAATGCGTGGTGTGCGTCAGCGGCGACGCCTCGATCCTGATGAATATCCAGGAACTGGCGACCGCCGTGCAGCACCGCCTGCCCGTCAAAGTGGTGTTGTCGAACAATGGCTACATGGGCATGGTGCGCCAATGGCAGGAACTGCACCACGGCGAGCGCTACAGCCACAGCTACACGGAGGCGCTGCCCGATTTCGTCGCCCTGGCGCGGGCCTTTGGCTGGCAGGCGCACACGGTGAGCCGGCGCGACGAGCTCGACGCGGCGCTGGCCGCCTGCCTGGCGTCCGAAGGCCCCTACTTCCTCGACGTGCGCGTGCATGGCGAGGAAAACTGCTTCCCCATGATGGCGCCCGGCGCGGGTCACCATGAAGTCACCTTGGCGAAAGGCGTCGTCTATACCGAATAAAAACCCCGTTTAACTCCATACTCGATAAACCCAGTAACTTTCATCATCGCGGCTGGCGCGCGCCAGTTCGGTGGGGCTCAAGCCCGTGATGGCGCGCACCTCGCGACACAGGTGGGCCTGGTCGGCGTAACCACCCTCGGCAGCGATATCGCTCCATGAGGCATTGCCTTGCAGCATGGCCTCGCGCGCGTCGAGAAACGACTGTTCCGCGCGGCGCATGCGGCGCAGGGTGCGCATGGGCTGGCCGGCCCAGGCCTTGATGCGGCGCTCGATATTGCGCACGCCGCTGGCCAGGCCCGTCGATGCCGCTTGCACGCCCAGGCGGCGCACCCAGTCCTGTATGGCGCCGGCCGGATGGTCGCCGCTTTTGCGCGCCAGCGCCCAGCGCGGCGCCAGGAATGCTTCCACCAGCGCGATGCGCGCCGCGTCGTCGGGTGCGGCCAGCACGGCATCGGACAGCGCCAGCCAGTCGGCGTCGAACAGGGGTTCGAGCGGGCGCACCTGGTCGAACAGGACGGCCATGTCGATGCCCGTCAGCGCATGCAGGGCAGCCGGATACAGCATCACCATGAACGAGTGCACGGGGCCGGGGTTGTAGCTGACCAGCGGATAGCCGCGCGGGCCGCTGAACAGGGCGGGCGGCATGCGCACATGCAGCAAGTCGGGGCCGGGCGCCGCCGCCTCGACCTCGCCCGCGACGGTCCACAGCAGGCAGCACATGGGCGTGGCAGGAAAACGGTTCAGGCGCTGCGCCGGCGGCAAGGGCGCGCAGCCCGTGGTGTCGCGCACGAGGAAGGCGCGCACGCAGGAAGCGAGCGCGGTGCGCGGCGCGATCAGGCGGGTCAGGGGCGTAGGGGCGGCAGGCATGGCGACGATTGTACCGGCAATTTCTGGCGGCGCGATGTCGTATTCGTTCAAGACGCGCGAACGCAAGCGCGCTACAGTCATGCCATCGTTCCCACTACAACAGGAGCTTGCCATGCCACCACTCGACCACGCCGCCTCGCCCGCCACCACCCCAGCCCTGCGCCAGATCCGTCAGTTGCCGGGGCCGTTTGCCCTGCCCATCATCGGCAACGCGCTGCAAGTGAGACTGCCGCGTATCCACCGCGACGTGGAAGGCTGGGTGCAGCGCTATGGCCCCTACGTACGCGCCTGGTTCGGCCGTACCCTGGTGCTGGTGCTGGCCGACAGCGAGGCGGTGGCGGCCGTGCTGCGCGACCGACCGGACGGCTTCCGTCGCCCCCTCAGCAGCTACATTGTCTCGGAAGAAATGGGCGGCAACCCTGGCGTGTTCCTGGCCGAAGGCAGCGAGTGGCGCAACCAGCGCCGCATGGTCATGGCCGGCATGGCGCCCGGCGCCATCAAGGCGTATTTCCCGGCGCTGGTGACGGTGGCGCAGCGTCTGCAGCGGCGCTGGCAGCATGCCGCCACGCAAGGCCAGGCGATCAGCCTGGACGGCGACCTGAAACGCTACACGGTTGACATCATCGCCGGCCTGGCCTTCGGCAGCGAAGTCAACACGCTCGAATCGGGCGAGGATGTAATCCAGCGCCACCTGGATTCGATCCTGCCGGCCGTGGCGCGGCGCAGCCTGTCGATGCTGCCGTACTGGCGCTACTTCAAGCTGCCCGTCGACCGGCGCCTGGACCGCGACGTTGCGGCGCTGGACGTGGCCGTGGCGCAACTGGTGCGCCAGGCGCGCGGGCGCATGGAGCAGGACCCCACGCGGCGCGTGCGGCCACCCAACCTGCTCGAAGCGATGATCGCCGCCGCCGACGAACCCGGCAGCGGCGTGAATGACCGCGCCGTTGCCGGCAATGTGCTGACCATGCTGCTGGCCGGCGAAGATACGACGGCCAATACGCTTTCCTGGATGATTTACCTGCTGCAGCGCCATCCACACAGCCTGGCAAAGGCGCGCGAGGAAGTACGGCGCCTGGCGCCCGACGTGACACAGTTCACGCTGGCGCAAATGGATAGCCTCGACTACCTGGGCGCCTGCGCCAGCGAAGCCATGCGCTTGAAACCGGTGGCGCCCTACATTCCGCTCGAAGCGCTGCGCGACACGGTCGTGGGCGACGTGGCCGTGCCCGCCGGCAGCATGCTGTGGTGCGTGCTGCGCCACGACACGGTGTCCGATGCGCACTTTCCCGACGCCCAGGCCTTCCAGCCGGAACGCTGGCTGGCCGAAGGCGGCGAGGCGAACAACAAGCGCGCCTCGATGCCCTTCGGCGCCGGCTTGCGCACATGCCCCGGACGCTACCTGGCCTTGTTGGAAATCAAGATCGCCATGGCCATGCTGCTGAGCAGCTTCGACATCGCCGGCGTCGACACGCCCGATGGCGGCGAGGCGCAGGAACTGATGGGTTTTGTGATGTCGCCCATCGGTCTGACGATGCGCCTGGCGCGGCCGCAGTGATACCATGGGGGAAGTCCCATTCATTCGACCTCCCCATGACAATCCGCCTGGAATCGCCGCAGCAAGCCGATGTGCAAACCCTGATCGCCGAGCTTGATGCCTATCAACAAACCCTGTATCCGGCCGAATGCGTGTATTCGCTGGACCTGGCGTCCGTGCCGCCCGATACCCTGCTGTTTGCCGTCGCCCGCGATGCGGCGGGCACGGCGCGCGCCTGCGGCGCCATCGTCGTCACGCCCGATTTCGGCGAGGTCAAGCGCATGTACGTGCACCCGGCCAGCCGTGGCCTGGGCCTGGCGAAACGCCTGCTGGCCCTGCTGGAAGAGCAGGCGCTGGCGCGCGGCTGCCGCTTGCTGACCTTGGAGACGGGCATCCACCAGCCCGAGGCCATCGCCCTGTACGCGCGCCATGGCTACCAGCGGCGCGGCCCCTACGGCGACTATCCCGACGATCCGTTTAGTGTCTTCATGGAAAAACCGCTGCAGGTGGCGGCATGAGCACGCCCACCGACAGCCTGACGGACATCCGCACGCGCCTGCGCGCCTTTGCCAACGAGCGCGACTGGGACCAGTTCCACACGCCAAAGAACCTGGCCATGGCCCTGTCCGTGGAAGTGGCGGAACTGGCCGAGCACTACCAGTGGCTGCCCACGGGCGCGGATGCCGAGCTCGATGAGGCCAAGCGCACGGGCATCCGCCACGAACTGGCCGACGTGCTGATGTATCTGGTGCGCCTGGCCGACAAGAGCGGCGTCGATCTGCACGCGGCCGTGCTGGAAAAGATGGAACTCAATGCGCAGAAGTACCCGGCGCAGCAGGTGCGCGGCGACGCGCGCAAATATAGCGAATACTGATACCCCCACGCGTGCGTGGCTGATGCGCAAAAAGGCGTAGCATCAAGCCATGCGCATCCCTCTCTCCCTGCTGCTTGCCTGCCTGCTCCAAGGTTCACTGTACTGCCCAGTTGCACTGGCGCAGACCGCGCCCGTGCCGCAAGTGAAAGTGGACGCCACGCGCGACCCCGTCGATAAATCCTACCGCAAGATGCTGCAGGGCGTGGACCGCTTCGAGCGCGACCATGCGCTGGCGCCGCAGGCGGTGCTGCGCTTTCGTTTGCTGCCGCGCCAGCCCGGCGTGGACATGACGGGCGTGCAGCTGCGCATCGCCGGCGACACCGTCAGCATCCCCTTGCCCTTGGCCGAGGACAACAGCTTTGCCCCCGTGCGCCATGCGCAAGCCGCGCGCGAGGACGCCGTGCTGATCGCCAACCGCAAGGCCACCACGATGAGCTGGCGCGCGCAAGTCATCACGCCCGGCTTGCCGCCCGGCACGCGGCGCCTGGGCGACTTGCGCCTGGAATGCCGCGCCGGCATGGATTCCGGGCTGATCTCGAACGACCCGCAAATCATCGCCTGGCTGTCCAGCATGCTCTACAGCACCGACAAGGTGTGTTCCGAGCCGGACGGCAATTATTTGTTTTTCACGGACCGCCCTCTGTTCGGCGTGACCCTCGTGCATGGCGAACGCAGGGTGTCGCTACCGTTCACCATGCTGTACGCGGGCGGCGAGCAAACTCCCGCCTCGCTGCCCTATTGCGATTGCCAGGTCTTGCTTGACCGCACGTATTACGCGCCCCTGTGGGACGCCAGCTGGCCCGACGATACTTTGCTGGAATTTACTTACATGGACGAGGTGGCGCCATGAAGTGGCTTGGTGTCCTTGCACTGGTGCTGCTGGCCGCCTGTTCCGGCACACGCGCCTTGCAGGCAAGCAAGAACGTGCCTTACGCCACCCTGGAACAGGTGGTGCAAGTGGGCAGCAGCACGCGCGAGCAGGTGCGCGCCGCGCTGGGAGACAGCACGGCCATCCGTTTCGACAGCGGCAATGAAGTGTGGATGTACAGCTACCCGGCCGCTGCAGGCGCTCAGGGCGAGTATGTCATTTTGTTTGGCGGGGATGGGGTGGTGAAGAAGGTGCGCAGCGGCCAGGTGTACCAGGTACGCAAGTGACCCCCGCCAGCGTTGCGCTGGCAGGGGTGGCATGCTTATCTTGCCTTCAGCAAGGCCCGTGTAGCCATGCCCGCGCCCACGCTGGGGCTGCGGCCTACGCCGGCAGCCTTGCGCTTGGGCGACGCCTTCAGTTTAAAAATGCCGATCGACTTGGCCACGCTGTCGGTGCGCTGCGCCAGATTGGTGGCAGCCGCAGCGGCCTGCTCCACCAGCGCCGCATTCTGCTGCGTGATGCCATCCATGTGGATGACGGCCTGGTTGACCTGGCCGATGCCCTGGTTCTGCTCGCGCGTGGTCGAGGAAATCTCGTCCATCACTTCCGTCACGCGGGCCACCGAGGCGATCACTTCCGTCATGGTGGCGCCCGCATTGCTGGTCAGCACGCTGCCTGCATTCACGGTGGCGATCGAATGGTCGATCAGATTCTTGACTTCCTTGGCCGCTGTTGCCGAGCGCTGCGCCAGGCTGCGCACTTCGCCAGCCACGACGGCAAAACCGCGGCCATGCTCGCCCGCGCGGGCCGCTTCCACGGCCGCGTTCAAGGCAAGAATGTTCGTCTGGAAGGCGATGCCGTCGATGAGGCCGATGATGTCGAGAATCTTGCGCGACGAGGTGCTGATTTCATTCATCGTCGTGACGACTTCACTGACGATGGTGCCGCCCTTGGCCGCGACCGTGGATGCCTGCGCTGCCAGGTCGTTGGCCGTGGCCACGTGGTCGGCGCTGTTTTGCACCGTGGATGTCAGCTCTTCCATGCTGGCCGCCGTCTGCTCGAGGCTGGACGCCTGCGATTCCGTGCGGCTGGACAGGTCCATATTGCCCGTGGCGATTTCCGCCGTGGTGATGCGGATATCCTCGAAATTGGCGCGCACGTCGCCGATGATGCTGTGCAAGTTGATGTTGGTCTGGCGCAAAGCCGCCATCAATTGCCCCATGTCGTCGTCGCGCACCTTGTCGATGACGCCCGTCAAGTCGCCACCGGCCATCTTGCGCGCCACGGTGATGGCGTCGCCCAACGGTGCGACGAGGGAATTGTGCAGATGGGCCCAGAAATACAGCATCAGCGCGACGGCCGCGGCGGCAGCGCCGCTGAGCCAGCTGCGCGTGGCCGTGCTCGTGTCGCCATCGATATTCCACACGGCGCAGCCGAGGATGGCCAGCACCACGCCAAAGACGATGCAATGCAGAGCCAGGTCTTGCGACAGGGTCAGCTTGCGCCACTCGGCCAGCTTGGCGGCCCAGCCCTGGCGCACGACGCGGCCATTGCGGATCGCCAGCTTGGCGGCATTGCCATCTTTAAAACTTTTATACAGGGCTGCAGCTTCGTTGATCTGCTCGCGCGTGGGCTTAGTGCGCACGGACATATAGCCGATCGGGCGGCCATTTTCGATGACGGGCGTGATATTGGCGAAGACCCAGTAAAAATCGCCATTCTTGCAACGGTTCTTGACCATGCCGGTCCAGGGCATGCCCGTCTTGATGGTATCCCACAGGTCGGCAAACGCTTCGGCCGGCATATCGGGATGCCTCAGGATATTCTGTGGCGCACCCAGCAGTTCCATTTCTGAAAAACCGCTGACTTCAATGAAATACTGATTGGCGTAATTGATGTTTCCCTGTAAATCCGTGGTGGAAACAATCGTCATGCCTTCATTTAATACGTATTCATTTTGCGTGATAGGCGTATTGACCCGCATCGTCGCTCCTCTATTTTTTTTCAACTAGCATAACAAAAACATAAAAACAATATACCACATCAAGCACCCACGAGATATCGCCCCAGCGACAGCAACACTGGTCAAACAATTTAGTAAAAGCCAATTCATTTATGTTTTAGAATTTACTTTGACTCAACTTGATTGATTTTATTGAAATCAAAAATTTCAATAAAATGCAGTATATATAATTAATTAAATATTATTTATTGTTATCCGGCGCGATAAACGAGCCGTCTACGCCGATTAAAAGATGGCAACGGCAGTCCAATAGAGAAAAAGCATGACGCAGCCATCCGCGTTAGTAACGGAGCGATAAGTTTCATTTCTTGGGGAAAATAAAAACTGGCGCGAATGCGCCAGTGGGGGATATGTCTCCAATCCGCGACACAGGCGCCGGAGCGCCCGTGGGGATGGATCCCTGTCAGTAACGACGCCTGACAAAACCGTAGCGAGCGGCAGTGATTTGTGGCCGAGAAGCGCAACCGTACTCTAGTACGGTGAGCATCGCCGGCCGCAAAGCGCGACGCGCAGTAGGTTTGGTCAGGTGTTACTTATAGGTTTTGCGCGGCGGGGACTTCGGACGCGGTGGCGCAGGCTTGCGCTCCGTCGTGCCGTCATCGAGGCTGATGCGCAGTTTCTGGCCCGAGACCACGACCGATTTCAGGTGGTCGAGGATTTCCGGCGGCATGCCTTCCGGCAGGTCCAGCACGCTGTAGTTGTCAAAGATATCGATACGGCCGATATGCTTGGCTTCCAGGTTCGCTTCGTTGGCGATGGCGCCGACGATGTTGCTTGGCGTCACGGCGTGCTCGCGGCCCACTTCGATGCGGTAGGCCGTCACGCCTGGGCGTGGACGTTCCTTCTTCGGCGCGCGCGGCGCTGGAGCTGCATCGCCTGCGTCCGCTGGCGCATCCTTGAACGCTGGCGCGGACTTGGCGGCAAACGGCTTGCGCGGTGCGGCTGGCGGCGCCAGGTCCGGCGCGTCGCCGTCGCGGCTGATGCGCAGCTGCTGGCCCGCGACCCACACGGTTTTCAACTGGTCCAGCAATTCTTTCGGCATGCTGTCCGGTAAATCCAGGACGCTGTAGTCGTCATAGATTTCGATGCGGCCAATGTTTTTCGAATCGATGCCCGCTTCGTTGGCGATGGCGCCCACGATATTGCCTGGTTTGACGCCATGCTGATGACCGACTTCAATGCGGAACGTTTGCATGCCGGCGTCGGCTGGACGCTGGATACGTTCCTTTTTCGGGAAGGCCGGGCGTTCGCTACGCTCGTTGCGGTCGAAGCGGTCGCCCCGTTCCGGACGGTCGTTGCGCTCGAAGCGGTCTTGGCGCACAGGACGGTCGTCTTGCCAGGTGGCTTGCTCGCGCGCCTTGTTCTTGTCCAGCAACAGAGGCACATTGCCACGCGCCATCTTCGCCAGGGCGGCGGCGATCTCGATGGCGGGAATGTTTTTCTCGCGTTCGAAATCTTCGATCAGCGACTGGAACTGTTCCAGTTCGCCCAAGGCCAGAGTGTCGCTGATCTGTTCCTTGAACTTGGCGATACGCACGTCGTTGACGGCCTGGATCGTTGGCAGTTCCAGCATGCCGATCGGCTGGCGGGTCGAGCGTTCGATGGCTTTGAGCAAGTTCTTTTCACGCGGGGTGATGAACAGGATCGCTTCGCCGCTGCGGCCGGCACGGCCCGTGCGGCCAATGCGGTGGGTATAGCTTTCCGGATCGTGCGGCACGTCGTAGTTGACGACGTGGCTGATGCGCTCGACGTCCAAGCCGCGGGCGGCCACGTCGGTTGCCACGAGGATGTCGATCTTGCCGTCTTTCAACTGCTGAATCGTGCGCTCGCGCTGGGCTTGCTGGATGTCGCCATTGATGGCGGCAGCCGAGAAGCCACGGGCTTGCAGCTTGCCGGCCAGCTCTTCCGTACCCAGCTTGGTGCGGGCGAAGATGATCATGCCGTCAAACGCTTCCGCTTCCAGGATGCGGGTCAGCGCGTCGAGCTTGTGCATGCCCGACACCAGCCAGTAGCGCTGGCGGATATTGTCGGCCGTGCCCGTCTTAGCGGCGACCGTTACTTCGGCCGGGTTCACCAGGTAGGTCGTGGCGATGCGCTTGATGACGGAAGGCATGGTGGCCGAGAACAAGGCCGTTTGATGGCCTTCCGGCGTTTCTTTCAAGATGCGTTCGACATCGTCGATAAAGCCCATGCGCAACATTTCATCGGCTTCGTCCAGCACCAGCGTTTTGAGCTTGGACAGGTCGAGCGAACCCTTGTCCAGGTGATCGATGACGCGGCCAGGGGTACCGACGATGACGTGCACGCCGCGGCGCAAGGCCGACAGCTGCGGACCGTAGCTTTGGCCGCCGTAGATCGGCAGCACGTGGAAGCCGGGGATGTGAGCGGCGTACACCTGGAACGCTTCGGCGACCTGGATGGCCAGTTCGCGCGTCGGTGCCAGGACCAGGGCTTGGGGTGAGCTTTGTTTCAGATCGATGCGCGACAGGATCGGCAAGGCGAAGGCGGCGGTTTTACCCGTGCCCGTTTGCGCCTGGCCCAGCACGTCGCGGTTAGCGAGCAATAATGGAATCGTGGCCGCCTGGATAGGCGACGGTGTTTCGTAACCGACATCCTTGAGCGCGCGAATCAGCGGCTCGCTCAGGTTAAGGTCGGAAAATAAGGAAATTGGTGTATCAGACATGAAATCACTCACAAGTTCGCTCGAATCGCCCAATGCGAAAGAGTGTATCTGCTAGTTTACTCTTTACTGGACCATACCGGGTGGCTGCATGCCGCAGAACGCCGTTTTTTGCGGCATATCTACCGAAAAAAGGCAGAAAAATCGGTGATCCGCACGCAATTGGTGCGTGATTTTGCCAACATTAAACGATACACAACAATGTGTCGCCTGCGCCTGTTCTGCGCGGCAACGGCAACGGCGGGCGCGCAGGCACTGCGGCGCCCGCCCCCTTTCAGGTGCGCAAGAACTCCAGCAAGTCCTCGTTCAGCCGGTCCTTGTGCGTCGTCGCCAGGCCGTGCGGCGCGCCCGCATACACGAGCAACTTGCTGCCGATGATGAGCTCGGCCGTGCGCCGCGCCGAGGCGGCGATAGGCACGATCTGGTCGTCGTCGCCATGGATCACCAGGGTCGGCACGTCGAACCTGGCCAGGTCGCTGGTGAAATCCGTCTCGGAAAATTGCTTGATGCACAAATAGGACGCCGGCATGCCCGCCTGCATGCCTTGACGCCAGAAACTGTCGCGCACACCCTGCGACGGCTTCGCCTCGGGCCGGTTGTAGCCATAGAACGCCTCGCTCAAGTCGCGGAAGAATTGGCTGCGGTCGGCCTGCACGCCGGCGCGGATGGCGTCAAAAGCGGACAGCGGCAGGCCCAGCGGATTGTCGGCCGTTTGCAGCATCAGCGGCGGCACGGCGCCCACCAGCACGGCGCCGGCCAGGCGCTGCGTACCATGGCGACCGATATAGCGCGCCACCTCGCCGCCGCCCGTCGAATGACCGACCAGGGTGGCGCCCGTCAAATCCAGCGCGGCTATCAGCGCGGCCAGGTCGTCGGCATAGGTATCCATGTCATTTCCGTCGAAGGGCTGGCTCGAGCGCCCATGGCCGCGCCGGTCGTGCGCGATGACGCGGTAGCCGTGCGAGGCCAGGTAAAACATCTGGTCTTCCCACGCGTCGGACGACAGGGGCCAGCCGTGGCTGAAGACAACGGGCGGGCCGCTGCCCCAGTCCTTGTAATAGATCAGGGTGCCATCGGCGGTACGCAGGGTATTGCTCGATGGTAAGTCGGTGGCAGTCATGGAACGCTCCTTGTCGGTGGGCCAGCGGCCATTGTGGCCGCAATGGCGCGCACACGCCGCGCGCTACGCTGGAGCATTGCGGTAGAGTAAGATTGCCGCTGCTTTGCTTTCCCGTATTCACTTTTGGAGTTGTCATGCGTTTTCCCTTCGTCCTCGCCGCCAGCCTGCTCAGCACGGCTACCCTCGCCCAACCGCTCGTAGCCGAAGCGCCACTGCGCGCCCATCTGTCCTTCCTGGCCGACGATTTGCTGGAAGGACGCGGCACGGGCCAGCGCGGCGGCGACCTGGCCGTGCGCTACCTGGAAACACAGGCGGCCGTGGCCGGTTTGCAGCCCTTGCCAGACGGCAGCTACCGCCAGGCGCTGACCATCGTCGGCAGCAAGGCCTTGCCATCGAGCAAGGTGACCTTCAGCGCGGGCGGCAAGACCTTGTCTCCCGCCTTCGGCCAGGACATCGTCTTTGGCGCGGCAAATGGCCAGCAGAAAGTGGCGTTCGACGCGCCCGTCGTGTTTGCCGGCTACGGCATCCGCGCCCCAGAAGAAAACTGGGACGATTTCAAGGGCATCGATCTGAAAGGCAAGCTGGTCATCATGATGGTCAACGACCCGCAACCGACCGTTGCCGAACCAAATCGCTTTGCCGGCAAGTCGCTGACCTGGTACGGCCGCTGGGTCTACAAGTACGAGGAAGCGCTGCGCCAAGGTGCCGCCGGCGTCTTGCTGATCCACACGACAGCATCGGCTTCGTATCCATGGTCGGTGCCGGCCAACGGTTTCGGCCATGAGCGCTTCAACCTGGCTGGCGCGGGCAATGCGATGGAAGGCTGGCTGCAGGAAGACATGGCGCGCACGCTGTTCCAGGCCGCCGGACAAGACCTGGACGCCTTGCGCGCGCAGGCGGAAACGCGCGAGTTCCGCCCCGTCGCCTTGAATGCCACGGTCAAGGTGCAACTCGACAGCCAGATCCGCAGCATCGAGCAATTCAACGTGGCCGGCATCGTGCCCGGCACGGACCCTAAACTCAAGGACGAGGCCGTGATCTACTCGGCCCACTGGGACCACCTGGGCAAGGATGACGAAGGCAGCCAACGCGACGGGCAAAGCGACCATATCTACAACGGCGCCATCGACAACGCCTCGGGCGCGGCGGCCCTGCTGGCCATGGCGCAAGTGGCCGTGAAACAGCCGGCGCGCCGCACGCAGATATTCCTGTGGCCGGCCGGCGAGGAAACGGGCATGCTGGGGAGCACGGCCTATACGCGCAAGCCCTTATGGCCGCTGGCCAAGACTGCCGCCGACCTGAACCTCGACAGCATGAATTTTGTCGGCAAGACGCACGACATCGGCGTGGCCGGCGCCGAGCGCAGCAGCCTGTACGCCAGCGCCGCCAAGGTCGCCAAGCGCATGGGCCTGCGCCTGGCGCCCACCATTCCCGACCTGTCCGGCGCCTTTTACCGGGCCGACCATTTTGCGTTTGCCAAGGCCGGCGTACCCGCCTTCAACGTGGGCTCGGCCGTGTTTTCCGGCGACGGCTCGTTCGACTTCGTCAAGGAGCCGAAAGCGTCCGGCGAGCGCCTGGTAGCGTTTAAAAAGGATTACCACCAGGTAAGCGATGAATACCACCCGTCGTGGGACTTGTCCGGCATGGTGCAGCAGGCGCAGTTCACCCTGAACCTCGGCTATGAAGTGGCGAATGACAAGAATTTGCCTACATGGAACAAGGGCGAAGCGTTTGGCAAAGTGAAACGCTAGGCAGCATGAAAAACACCGGCCTGGGCCGGTGTTTTTCATTCAAATTGCCATGATGCGTTTCAGGTCCACGAACGCGGTTTCATACAAATGCTGAAACGCGCCAATCATGACCTCTTCCACGCCTTCGGCCGCGTCGAATTCGCTCGACCATTCAGCCACGCACTCATTCGCGCCCGGTTCACCCGTGACGCGCAAGGTAGAACGGTAGTTTTTGACGGGGATCGGGCCAGAGACGATGGTGTAGCTGTAGCTCTTGTCCGCTTCGCTGTAGCTTTGCAGGCGTTCGGCGATGATGGCGCCGTCCGTGGTTTTCAGGCGGCGCACGCGGCCACCGTGTTCGGACAGGCTGGTCTTGATGGAGCTCGACCATTCAGCCAGCGACTGGAAGCCGCCGATAAAATCCCACACGCGTTCGGCGCTTGCCGCCAATGTTACAGAAACAATTACTTGGGCCATCTTTAATTCGGTTCCTCATCCAGGTTTGCCGGGCGCCGCGCCCGGCCGGCCGGAGTTGCCCGGCACAGCCGCTATTTTAGCGCCCATGCAGCTTTGCTGCTGGGTGCGCATTGGCCTCGACAATAGCAGTTGGCCAGCCTGGCGAGGCAAGCTTACAAATTTTCCGCCAGGAAAATCAAGGAATTGCCATGCGCGTGGGCGGCGGCGCGTTGCTGGTAACTGTCGCGGTGGGTGCAGTTGAAACCGTGCTCGGCGCCCGGGTAGATATGGATTTCCACGTCTTGCCGGTCTTCAAAGCGCTCGGCGATCTTTTGCACGGCTTCCGGTGGAATATGGCTGTCCTGGCCGCCGAAATGCATGAGCAGCGGCACCTTGATTTGGTCGGCCAGGTCCAGCTTGTTCTGAATGCCGCCGCCGTAATAGGCGATCGCCGCGTCGACCAGGCTGGCCGCAGCCGCCTGGTACGACAAGCGACCGCCGAAGCAGTAGCCGACCGAAGCCAGCTTACCCGTCACTTCCGGACGCGCGCGCAGAGCGGCGATGGTCGCGGCGATATCGGCGTCGGCATGCGGATTGTCGGTGGCCTGCATCAGTTCGACGGCGCGCTTCCAGCCGTCCGCGTCATAGCCCAGTTCGATGTGCGCACCGGCGCGCCAGAACAGGTCCGGCACCAGCACCACGTAGCCATCGGCCGCGTACTGGTCGGCCACGGCGCGGATGTGCTCGTTGACGCCGAAAATTTCCTGCAACAGGATGATGGCGGGGCCCTTGCCCACATGCGGCACGGCCAGGTAAGCCTGGAAGCTGCCGTCCGGGCCGGCGATATCGATCCACTGCGAAGTTATGCTCATAGAAACTCCAGTCTGAGGTTGGGGGAATGCCACAACCAGGCATGTTACTGGTTTTTCCCCCTTTCTGCGCCCGCCCTTTGTCCAGGCTCAATACATCTCGCGCAGGTAAATCACAGGCCCTGATTTGAAGACGCCAAAGACGACGGTGCCCACGGTGCTGGGCAGGTAGGGATGGCCGACCACGGAAACATCCACGCTGCCGGCCTTGCCGGCGCCGGGCGCCGCCAGGGTCAGGCGTTTGCTCGACGGCAAGATGCCCTTGTCGACCGTGTACGTGCCGTCGTCCAGCTTGAAGTCCGAGCACACCAGGGTTTTCTTGCAATTGGCGAACACCACCTGCTTGTTGCTGAACGCACTGATGCTGTCCGCCAGATTGGTGACCCAGGCCTTGCCATCCCAGTACTGCGCCTGCACGGCCAGGCGCACGGCATAGCGTTCGGAACCGTAGTCATGCGGCACCATCAGGCGGCCTGCCAGCACGGTCAACTTGCCTTCCTTGCCAAATCCTGCCGAGGTGGCGCTGATGCCTTGATAGCTGCTCGTTGCGCGCAACAGCACGTCCGTGGGCGCTACCTGCACGACGACGCCATTGGCGCCTGGAAAGCGATAAGCGATCGCTGCCGCGCCCTCGCCCTGCTTGAACAACGTCGGCGCCATGCTGGTGAACGTGGTCTGCGCGCTGCTGCCATCCGTCAGCCGGCTGCCGGCCGGGTCCTTGGGTGGGAACAGCTGCGTGACTCCGCTGGCGGCATCCCAGCCCTGCACCTGCACCGGCACCATGAAACTGGTATCGGCATCGCGGCCATCGAAATTGAACGTCGTGTCGCCGTTCACGTTTTGCGCCGTCACGCGCAGGCCGAACGGCTGTCCGGAATACGCGTACACGCCGTTCGGCGCCACGTCAGGGTAGCACTTCATTGCCTGCGAACACGGTGCCAGCACAGTGGCCAGCGGCGGCAAGTCCTTGTCGCCGCTGACGATGAGTTGCGTGATGTAATGGTGCGGCAGGTATTGCACGGGGCCGCTGTTGCCCGTCGCCGGCAAGGCTGGCGCCGCGGCAGTCAGGTAAGTGGGGATGCTGGCGGTAAAGCGCAGCTTGCCTACCTCCGGCCAGCTCAGATTCGTCGCCTTGCCAACGCCATTGACAAAGGTCACGCTGCCCGTCACCGGTGGTTTTTTGGTGCCGGCAAAGGTGGGCGCATCCACGGTAGGACTGAGCGATATCGTCGGTGGCGTCTTTTCGCGGCCAAAATTGGGCGTTAACGCACCCGCCGTATTCAAGGCCGACACGATGATGTCCTTTGCCGGCGCCACCGGCACCACGGCCACGCCCGCCTGTTGCGGCGAGGCGATGGCGCTGAAGGCAAGGGATTGGGGGCCCACGATGACGGTGCCGCTGCCCGTCATCGTCAAACCGCTGTCGCTGCCACTGTTCGACGCGTAGGTAGCGGTCAAGCCCAGCAAACCCACATCGGCGTACCGCATGTTCGGCGTGGCAACGCCATTGGCATCGAAGGCCAGCTGGATATCGGCCCCGGCAACGCTGCAGGAACTGCCGGCGTTGGCATTGACGGCCAGCGGCACGTAGCTGCCATTCTTGCCCTGTATGCGCGCCGGCAAGGTGCCCGTATCGGGATCGGCATAGTAGCATTTGAGGTTCAGCGTCTTGCTTTGTCCCGCAAACAGGGGCACGCAGGCGTTCGGATTCGATGACGACGCCTGCCTGGCGCTGATGCTGATCGTGACCTCATCCTCTGCATAGCGGGGCACGCCGCTGATCTGCAGTGCGCTCGTGAGAAATGCCATCCGGCAATTGGTCGTGCTGTTGTCGATACTGCTCTTGCAGACCAGGGCACCCGTCGTGGCCGGCACGCTCGTCAGGCCCAGCAGCACGTTGCTGGCGGCCGTCGTCTGCGCCACGCTCGATGCCACCATGCCCGTGGGCGGCTGCGTAGTGTTGATTTGCGCCGTCGCCCCGCCTGGCGTCAACGTCACCTGCGCGGCGCCCTTGTAGACGCTGCTGCAGCTGGCATCGGCGCAGGCCGTCACCGTAACGGGCGCTGGCGCGCACGTGAGCGCCGAAGGCGGATGCGTGATCTGGAAATGGTCGGGTCCCGCCTGCGTACCCGGCCCGCATTTCGGCCCCATCGGTTCATTGAAGGCCCAGCCGCTGTTGTTCGTCACGCAGCTGCACGGGGACGACGGCGTATACGCCTTGCAGGTAATGGTTTGCTGCACCCGGCCCTGCCAGCCCAGAGTAATGTGGTCGACCAAGGCGTTGCCGGTGATGTAGGCGTTGGAGGAATCCAGAGTCACGTTGCCGCCCTCCACATTGCCATTAACGCCATTGCCGGAGGCAATGCTCAGGGAATTGGTCGCCTTCACATCGCCCGTAACGAGCAGGCCGGACGCCCTCAGGTCGATGGTCGGCGACGTCAGGTTGCCCTTGATCTGGCTGCCGGAACCGACGGTCAACGAGGTGCTGGCCGTGATATCGCCCTGCACCTGGCTGCTGGCCGCGTCGATGCTGACGACGGGCGCCTTGGTGGTGCCCTTCAGGTTACTGCCCGAACCCAGGCTGAAGGCATTGACGGCCGTCACGTCACCCGTGATCGTCACGCTGGAACTGGTGGTGATGCTGCTGCCGTTGATCGGGCCTGCTATGGTCGAGCTTGACCCGATGCTGACGCTGCCGCTGGCCTTCACGCTGCCGCTGATCGTGACGTTGGAACTGGTGGTGATGCTGCCGCCGCTGATGGCGCCATTCAGCGTCGAGCCGGAGGAAATGTCGATATTGCCCGTGGCCGTGATATTGCCCGTCACCTTCACGGGTGTGCCGCCCAGGGAGACGGACGCCGCCGAGATATCGGCCACGATCACCGTGCCACCCTGCGACCCCACCGTGAAATTGCCGCCGCTGGCCGTCAGGCTGCCGCCCGTGATCTTCAGATTAGGCGGATTGACATTGCTGATGTCGAGATTGCGGTTGGCCGTCAGGGCCGCCGTGCCGCTCATGCTCAAGCCCTGGTTGTAGCCGATGCTCACATCGCTGTTGACCGTCACGCCATAGCCGCTGGCGATAACGACATTGTCGGTACTGCCCATGATCAGGCTGGCGCAAGTGTATCGGGTGCTTGACGCTGGCAGGCTGCAGCCGCCGACGGCGCCGCCATTGAAGTTAAGCGTGGCCGCGTGGGCAAGGGATGAGCCCAGCAGCAATGTCAGGGCGGCAAAAATGTGGAGTAAGCGCACGATATCGAGAAATCCGGTGGGTGGGGAGCCAGCGGGCGCGCGGATTATTCATGCTAACCTACGCCATCGCTGTTGTTGCATTATGGCAGTATTTATCCCCCTCGCGCATATCGCATGATCAAGCAAAGCCCCAAAGAATTCCCCCTGCGCACCGTCGACATCATCGTCTACCCCGGCTTCAAGGCGCTCGAAGCCATCGGCGCCATGAAAGTGTTTGATTACGCCAACACCCATTTGCGCCTGCGCAATCTGCCCGGCGGCTACGACGTGCGCATCGCCTCGACGGCCATCGGTCCCGTCGAGTCGGACACCCTGATGTCGCTGCACGCCAGCAAGGCGCTCGATGCCAGCCGCTTGCCCGACCTGGCCGTCATCGTCGGCTGCCACCACGTCGAGCAAGTCTTGCAGGACATCCCCGCCCTCGCCGCCTGGGTGGCCGAGGCCGCGCCCCGCATCGATACCTTGGCGGCCCTGTGCACGGGCTGCTTTTTCCTGGCCGAGGCCGGTGTGCTCGATGGCAAGAGCGCCGCCACGCACTGGAGCGCCGTGGACAGCCTGCGTCAGCGCTATCCCTTGATAAAGGTGAATGCCGATGCGATTTTCGTGCGGGAAGGGAAATTCTGGACGTCGGCCGGCGTAACGGCCGGCATCGATTTGGCCCTGGCCCTGGTGGAAGACGATTTCAGCCGCGATATCGCGCTGGAAGTGGCACGCGACCTGGTGGTATATTTGAAGCGGCCAGGCGGCCAGTCGCAGTTTTCCGTCCACCTGTCGAGCCAGATGACGACGCATCCGACCATCCGCCAGTTGCAGGGCTGGATCATCGAGCATCTTGCCGAAGAGCTCACGGTGCCGCTGCTGGCGGCCAGGCTGGCCATGAGCGAGCGCAATTTTACGCGCGTATTCCAGCGCGAAACGGGCACCAGTCCCACGGAATTCATCGACACGGCCCGCTTCGAAGTGGCGCGCCGCTTGCTGGAAGACAATGTGTCTTCTCTAAAACAGGTGGCCGCGCAGGCAGGCTTGCACAGCGAGGACAGGCTGCGCCGCCTGTTTCAAAAAAAACTCGCCATCACGCCGCGCGACTACCGCGAGCGCTTTTCCAGCACGGCGCGCTAGGCGCAGGAAGATCAGCGCGGCTTGCCGTGACGCACGTGGCGCGTGGCTAGCTGGCGGCTCTGCCGGGCCAGCGGCGTAAACAGTAGTGCACATAGCAAATACGTGGCCAGCAGCGCCAGCCAGATGGCGGGCGTGGCCAGGCTGGCGGCATTGCTCCACCACAAAGCCAGCAGGGAAGACAGGGCCGCGCCAAGGAAGACGGGCAGCATGCGGCGCAACGTGGCGAGGTAGGCAGTGGCAAACATGAACGGCTCCCAAAGCAAGGCGGATGTCTTCACACTAGCAGGGGCAGGCGGCGAAGTACAGCCTGCCGCCCTGCCCCGTCCGTCAAGTGTTGCGCAATGAGTACATTACGATGCGATCAATACAAGAAGATTAATACAGCACCACAGAACGGATCGACTCGCCGCTCTTCATCAGGTCGAAGCCCTGGTTGATGTCTTCCAGCTTCAGGCGGTGCGTGATCAGGTCGTCAATGTTGAGCTTGCCTTCCATATACCAGTCGACGATTTTCGGCACGTCCGTACGGCCCCGCGCGCCGCCGAAAGCCGAACCGCGCCATTCGCGCCCCGTCACCAGCTGGAACGGACGCGTGGAGATTTCCTGCCCGGCCGCCGCCACGCCGATGATGAAGGACTTGCCCCAGCCCTTGTGCGTGCACTCGAGCGCCTGGCGCATCAAAGTCGTGTTGCCGACGCATTCGAAACTGTAGTCGGCGCCGCCGTCCGTCAATTGCACGATGGCATCGACGACGTTCTCCACCTCGTTCGGGTTGATGAAATGCGTCATGCCGAACTTGCGCGCGATGGCCTGGCGCGCCGGGTTGATATCGACGCCGATGATTTTATCGGCGCCGACCATTTTCGCCGCCTGGATCACGTTCAGGCCGATACCGCCCAGGCCGAACACGACCACGTTGGCGCCCGCTTCGACCTTGGCCGAGAACAAGACGGCACCCACGCCCGTCGTCACGCCGCAGCCGATGTAGCAAACCTTGTCGAAGGGCGCGTCGGAGCGTATCTTCGCCAGCGCGATTTCCGGCACGACGATGTAATTCGAAAAGGTGGACGTGCCCATGTAGTGGAACAGCGGCTGGCCATTCAGCGAGAAGCGGCTGGTGGCGTCCGGCATCAGGCCGCGGCCCTGCGTCGAGCGGATGGCCTGGCACAGGTTCGTCTTTTGCGACAGGCAGAACTTGCACTGGCGGCATTCCGGCGTGTACAGGGGAATGACGTGGTCATCCTTTTTCAGGGTCGTCACGCCCGGGCCCACGTCGACGACGATGCCGGCGCCTTCATGGCCAAGGATGGCAGGGAAGATGCCTTCCGGGTCGGCACCGGACAAGGTGTAGTAATCGGTATGGCAAATGCCCGTGGCTTTCAGCTCGACCAGCACTTCGCCGGCGCGCGGGCCGGCCAGGTCGACTTCTTCGATGGTCAGCGGGGCGCCCGCCTTCCAGGCAATCGCGGCTTTGGTTTTCATGAGGGTTTCTTCCTGCTCGGTTTCAGATGCGCCATTATCGGGCGCCAGCGGGCGCGGTGGCGCAGCGGGCCGCGCGCTTGTCTGAAAACGCGGCGCATTTGTCCGATGGCGTCGGACCGTGCAGCAGCGCACGGAAGCGTGACCCATGTGAGGCGTACGCTTGCGCAAGCGCAATCGTGCCAGCACCAAAACGCGCATTCTTGACGCAACAGCATTCCCTTGATGCATCGCACCGACTCGCCCGCACTGACTCGCCATTTCGTCGTTCCCGCAGGAGACTGACATGCGCCATTTATTTTCCCGACCTCCGAATACCTGGCTGGCCCTGCTACTGGCATGCTGCCTGGCCCTGCTGTCATCCTGTGGCGGCGGGAGCGGCCACCACCCGCCCGGCGCCGCCACGGGCAGCCTGACAGTCAGCATCGGCGGCTTGCCGGCCGGCGTAGCGGGCGCCGTCACGCTCAGCGGACCTGCGTCCTACAGCAAGCTGCTGACGGCGAGCAGCACGCTCACAGACCTGGCGCCCGGTGTCTACACGCTCAGCGCCGCCAGCGTGGCGCAAGGCACGGGAACGCTGGCACCCACGCCCGTCACGCAGCAGGTGCAAGTCAATGCGGGGGCGACGGCCAGCGCCAGCGTCACCTATGCGGCGACCACGCCGCTGGCCCTGCGCCTGCAGGAAGTGGCCAGCGGCTTGAGCGCCCCCATCTTCCTCACGGCGCCGCCCGGCGACAGCCGTTTGTTCATTGTCGAACGGGCCGGGCGCATCCGCGTGGTGCAGAACGGCAACCTGCTGGCCACGCCCTTCCTCGATATCAGTACCCTGACCACCACCAGCGGCGAACGGGGCTTGCTGTCGCTGGCCTTCCATCCCCAGTACGCCAGCAATGGCTATTTCTTCATTTACTACACCAACCTGGCCGGCGATATCGTCATCGAGCGCCGGCAAGTGTCCGCTGGCAACGCCAACGTGGCCGATCCCCTGTCCGCGCTGGCCATCCTCACGCTTCCCCATTCCACGTTCAGCAACCACAATGGCGGCTTGCTCAGCTTTGGCCCGGATGGCTATCTGTATGCGGGCACGGGCGATGGCGGCAGCGGGGGCGACCCGCCCGGCAACGCGCAAAATACCAACGTCCTGCTGGGCAAGCTGCTGCGCCTGGACGTCAACGCCAACACGGTAGCCCAGCCGTACGCCATTCCACCCGGCAATCCATTTGCCACGGCAGGCGGGCGCCCTGAAATCTGGGCCTACGGCTTGCGCAACCCGTGGCGCTACGCCTTCGACGTACCGGCCCAACTGCTGTACCTCGCCGACGTGGGCCAGGCCAACTGGGAAGAAGTCGATGTGCGTCCCGTGGGCCAGGCGGGCAACAACTATGGCTGGAACATCATGGAGGGGTCGCACTGCTATAACAGCGCCAGCTGCAACCAGGCGGGACTGGTCCTGCCCGCCATCGAATACGGCCACGATGCGGCCGGTGGCTGCTCGATCACGGGCGGCTATGTGTACCGGGGCACGGCCCTGCCGGAACTGGCGGGGCAGTACCTGTATTCCGACTACTGCAGCGGCTGGCTGAAAAGTTTCAGCTACAGCAATGGCACGGCCTCGGCCGTGACGGACTGGGGCATCACCAACGTGGGCAATATCCTGTCGTTTGGCCAGGATGCACAAAACGAGCTGTACATGCTGAGCGGCACGGGCAAGGTGTACCAGATTGTACGTAAATAAGCATGCGCAGGCAGTCGTGGCGGCGCACACCTGAGGCGGCGTTTTTCGACGGGGCGCAGGGAACCGGCTAGAATTGACATTTCCGCCGCGCCCTGCGCCCTAGCCCAAGAGAACACCATGGCCCGTTTGAAACTTGAATTTCCTGAAGACCAGTACTGCTATTCCTCGCAACTGACGGTACGCACGACGGACATCAACGCCGGCAACCATCTCGGCAACGATTCCATGATTTCCATGATTTCCGAGGCCCGCGCCCGCTTCCTGTTCGAATATGGCGTGCGCGACATCGAAGCGGACGGCACCGGCATCATCGTCACCGACCTGGCCACCACCTACCGCGCCGAAGCCCATGCGCGCGACCAGTTGCTGTTCGAAGTGGGCGTCATGGATTTCAACAAGTATGGCGGCGACATCACCTTCCGCATCACGCGCCCGCGCGACAACACACTGATCGCCATGGCCAAGTCCGGCTTTGTGTTTTTCAACTATAAGCTCAGCCAGGTCGTTCCCATGGCGGAAGATTTCGGCAGCAAGTTCCCACAGGTGAACTGGATCGACTGAAGCGCGGTACATTCTGGCCATCATCCTGTATGCTTATCAGGATGATATGCAAAATTGACCTGCGCCGCGCCGGCGCCTGCCTGCTGGCCGCTACCTGCGCGATGGCGGCACCCGGCATCGGCCATGCCGCGCCGCAAACCGTCATCCTGTACGGCGACGACGACTATGCACCGTACAGCTATGTGGAAAACGGCGTCTTCAAGGGCATGTATGTCGATATGCTGCGCCTGGCGGCCAGGGCGATGCCCGATTACCGGCTGGAACTACAGGCCCGCCCCTGGAAACGGGGGCTCGACGCGCTGGAAAAGGGCCAGGTTTTTGGCCTGTTTCCGCCCGGACGCAAAACGGAACGCTCGTACGTGCAACCGTATTCGGCCATGCTGTACCGCGAATCAGTGGTCCTGTTTTGCCATGAGGCCGTCATGCGCACGCCGCGCACGCGGTTTCCCGCCGACTTTGCGGGCCTGACCATCGGCGTCAATACAGGATTTTTACTCTCGGAAAAACTAATGGCGCCAGCCCGCGAAGGACTGCTGCGCCTGGAAGCGGCCAAGGGCAATGAAGCGAATCTGAAAAAACTGGCCTTGCGGCGCATCGATTGCTACGCCAGCGACCGCGGCGCAGCCCGCCACACGGCGCGCCAACTGCAAGGCGAATTGACCAGTTACGGCTTTCAATTGCACGAAGTGCTGGAACTGTCGTCCGAACCCACCTATATCGCCTACAGCGCGCGCAACACGCCCGGCTACAAGGCCGATTTCATCGACAAGATGAATGCGGCCTTGCTTGCCATGCGGCAGAACGGCCAGCTGGCGCGCATCGAACAGGCTTACTTGCGTTGATTATTTGCGTTGATTACCTGTACTGTGCTTCGCGCGGCGGCAAGATCATTTGCGTGCCGGACGCTTCACTTGCGTGCCGAACGTGCTCGAGAACCAGTCATCGATCATCTGTTTTTCATAGCGCAGCTTGTCACCGCTCGCATAGCGATTGATGCGCGTCAGATAGGACATATCGGACAGGGCCGCATCGGAGTTGCCGATGACCTTGCCATCTTGCTCCAGCACATAGTGCAGGCGCATGCGCGGCCAATCGGCCCCGCCGGTCATCACGCGGAAATCCTGCGTGGAGCGCATGGCGGGATTTTCACGGCCAGCCATGTCCAGATCCGTCACCTCGATCTTCAGACTTAGCCCAGGCTTGAGCGACTCTCCCAGTTTCTCGAAATGCGCCGCCAAGTCCTTGAGCACCCTCTCACGCTCCGTCTGATCAAAAGACACATCCGAGAATTGTTCTGGCTTGGTGAAATGGACTTCCGTGCCCGCCCAGGCGGCAGTGCTCGCCAGCAAGGCAAGACCAGCAATGAAGGTACGCGTCGTTTTCGTTTTCATGATGAGTCCTTTCAAGAATGTTGATGGCGCTGCGGCCACTTTTACTTCCAAATATAGCGCGATGAGTTTTATTCTAAAGGGAAACTAATACATTGTTACTTTTTTTGCACGGCGTAACGAACCAGGCTTAATTCCACAGACTTTTTTACAGATTCATTGGCAATATTAATTAAAACAAAGTATTGTCTTGAAAATATAGTTGCCTAAGCGATAAAGTATAGATAGTGTTAACAACATGGATTTAAAGTGTTTTTTTGGCACGTGTGTTGCATGTTTTTAGTCAATTTTTCTTGCATATTGTTAATACTTAGCTGTCAGTCTACAATCGATAAGATGCGCCCGAAAAACGCGCAACGCCGGTAATGGCGCACAGGAATTCCTGGCGCAGGCGTCTCAGCATTGCGTCAGTTATGCCTTTTAGCGGAACTCGCCCTTATGTCATTTTTGTCTTCAGCATCGCCCAAGTTACCTCCCTGGAAAGTCCTGCTCGTCGACGATGAACCCGACATCCATGACATCACCAAACTGACGCTGAGCCGCTTTCGCCTGGAAGGCCGCGCCCTGAGTTTCGTGCATGCGTACAGCGGCGCCGAGGCCAAGCAGGTGCTGGCGCGCGAAGAAGGCATCGCGCTGGTGTTTCTCGACGTGGTGATGGAGCGCGAAGACAGCGGCCTGGAAGTGGCGCGCTGGATGCGCGAAGACCTGGGCAACCAGTTTACGCGCATCGTGCTGCGCACGGGACAGCCGGGACAGGCGCCGGAAGAACGGGTGATCGTCAACTACGACATCAACGACTACAAGGAAAAGACGGAACTGGACCGCACCAAGCTGTTTACCACCACCTTTGCCGCCCTGCGCGCCTACCGCGACATCATGAAGGTGGAAGAGGCGCGCCAGGCCCAGCTGCACTACCGCGAAGGACTGGAAAGAGTCATCGCCGCCTCGGCGCACATTTTCAAGCAGCGCAACCTGCGCGACTTTGCCAGCGGCCTGTTGCAACAAGTCGTCGCCCTGCTGCGCCTGGAAACGAGCATGCTGCTGCGCCTGCGCGGCGCCAGTGCCATCACGGGCGAGCAGGACTATGAAATCCTCGCGCAGATCGGCGACCATGAAGCCGATGACGGCATCCTCAGCCCATCCCTGCTGTCGCAGCTGGACCATGCCAAGAGCAACAAGATCTCGCGCCTGCACGGCGACACCTACGTCGGCTATTTTCCGAACAGCAGCGGCAAGGCGTCCTTGCTGGTACTCAAAGGCGTGGAAGAGATTTCCGACCTCGACGCGCAATTGCTGGAAGTATTCTGCTCCGGCGTGGCGATCGCCTTCGACAATATCCTGCTGACGCAGGAAATCACCGATACCCAGGCCGAACTGATCCTGCGCCTGGGCGACGTGGTCGAATCGCGCTCGCACGAAGGCGGCAACCACGTGCGCCGCATGGCCGAGGTGTGCCAGCTGCTGGCGCAGGCCTCCGGCATGTCGGAAGAGGAAACCATGGTGCTGCGCCACGCGGCGCCCATGCATGACATCGGCAAGATTTCCACGCCCGACGCCGTGCTGCTGAAACCCGGCAAGCTCGATGCGGCCGAATGGGAAATCATGAAGCAGCATCCGACGGTGGGCATGTCCATCCTCGACGGCTCGCAGCGCCCCTTGCTGAAGGCGGCCGCCGTGATCGCCCACCAGCACCATGAAAAATACGACGGCAGCGGCTACCCGCAAGGCCTGGCCGGCGAAAACATCCACAAATACGCGCGCATCGCCGCCGTCGCCGACGTCTTCGACGCGCTGATGCACAAGCGCTGCTACAAGGACGCCTGGCCCCTGGCGCGCGTGGTCAGTTATTTGCGCGAAGTAAGCGGCAGCCACCTCGACCCGCAGTATGTGGAGTTGCTGATTGCGAATCTGGATGAAGCCTTGGCCCTGAACCAGCGTTTCCCGGATTAAGCGGCGCAGGTCGGATTACACGGCTTCGCCGCTAATCCGAGCTACGTGGCTCTAATGGGAACCGGATCTTGTAATGCAATCCCATGCCCGGCGCGCTGACCACCTTCACCGTGCCGCCCAGCGGCCCCGTCACCAGGTTATACAGGATGTGCGCGCCCAGGCCGCTGCCGCCGGAACCCCGCTTCGTCGTAAAGAAGGGATCAAAGAGCTGGCCCAGGGTGGCGCTGTCCATGCCCATGCCGTCGTCGCTGTAGTCGAGCTCCAGCATCTCGCCGGCCGTCCGCACGCTGATTCTGATCTTGCCCGGCTCGCCTTCGACAAAGCCGTGCACCAGTGAATTGACCACCATATTCGTGACGATCTGCGAGACGGCGCCAGGATAGCTGCGCAGCTGGACCTCGGGCGCACAATCGATGTCCACCTTGATCGGCTTGCCCTTGAGCTTGGGCTGCAGCGACAGCAGGATCTCATCGAGGTATTTACGCAAGTTAAAGCTGCGCAATTCGTCCGACGACTGGTCCACGGCCACCTGCTTGAAGCTGCGCACCAGCGCCGCGGCGCGCTGGGTATTCGTCGTCATGATGCGCAGGGTCTGGTCGATGATGTCGAAAAACTGCCGCAAGCCGTCTTCATCGAGCTGGCCGCCTTCCAGGTCTTCGCGCGTGAGTTTCAATTCCTGCACCAGGTGGCTGGTGGCCGTCACGCAAATGCCCAGCGGCGTATTGATTTCATGCGCCACTCCCGCCACCAGGCGCCCCAAGGACGCCAGCTTTTCCTGGCGCACCAGTTCCGACTGCGCTTCCTGCAAGGCGCTCAGGGCGCCGTTCAAGGCCGCATTCTGCTCTTCCAGCGCTTCCTTGGCCTGGCGCATGGCGCTGTCGGCCTGGATGCGGGCCATCGCCACGGCCACGTGACTGGCCATGAAGGCCAGCACGTCCAGTTCCGCCTGGCCATACATGACTGAGGTGTCGTAGCTTTGCACGATGATCACGCCATATTTGCGCTCGCCCAGCAGCATGGGCGCACCCATCCAGCTGGCGATGCCGACATTGCCCAGCGGCTCGTCCATCTCGCCGCTGGCCACCAGCGCCGCATAGCTGCTTGCATCGAGCAGGCAAGCCTGGCGCCGCGCCAACACGTACGAACTCATGCCGATACCGTAATGAAAGCGTTTCACGGGCGCCTGCGCATCCTTCTCGTCGACGAAATACGGGATCGTGATGTCCTTGTTGTCCGGGTGATACAGGGCGATGAGGAAATTCTTTGCCGTCACCAGCTCGCTGATGATGGCGTGCAGGCGCGCATACAGGGTCGTCGCGTCGGCCGCCTGCGCCGACAGGTTGGCGATTTCATACAGCGCATGCTGCAGGTTCTCCGCGCGGCGCCGCTCGGCCACCTCGTGCGCCAGCAGGGCCGTGCGCTCCTGCACCGCCTTTTCCAGACGGTCCATGCTTTGCATGCCTTGCAGGGCGCTCGACACGTGCGTGGCGATCAGCGCGAACAGGGCCTGGTCTTCCAGGCTGAAGCGGTGCTGCGCGTCATAGCTCTGGATGACGATGGCGCCCAGCACCTGATGCTGCTGATCCAGCAGCGGGCAGCCGATCCAGTGTTCGGCCGCCGTCCCGCCGCCCCACGCACCGCCGCTGATGGCGCGCATGGCGTCATCGTCGGCCGTCATCACCAGTTGCTTGCGGTTGACGATGACCCACGCCGTGGGCGACTGCGCCGCGCTGGCCAGGCGCACGCCCTCGTCCGGGTCCGGTGCGGCGTCGAATTCATCGACAAAATAGGGAAAGCGCACGAGGCCATCGTCGCGGTCGCTAAGCGCCACATAAAAGTTCGCCGCATACATGATGCGTCCCAGCGCCGCATGCACCGCCTGCAGGAATTCACTGATATCGCTGCAGGTGCTCGAGCGCTGCCCGATTTCCAGCAACACGGTTTGAACGGCTTCCAGGCGGCTGAGACGGCTTTCCATGGGTGACTATGTACCTTGCGCAAGTATATGTTCTGAAAATCAATATTATCAGTTCAGCCCAGCCTTGGCACGGCATAAAACGCAGAATCTTGCCTTGTGGCGAAGCAACACACGCCACGTGCGCATTTGCCACGCTGGCAATACAGTGGCAGACTAGGCCTCTTCCTACAGACCAGACCGTCCTCATGACTGCCACGCTACGCGCCTCGCTTCGTCCCTACACCCTCGCCGGCCTGCTGGCCTTTGCCGCGCTGGGCATGCCGCCGCTGTGCGCCGCGCCAGCCAAGGCGCCGGCGGCGGAAACGGCCGATGGCGGACGCTATTTCGGCCCCCTCCTCGCGGGCAAGATGCATGGCCAGGGCCGGCTCGAATACGCGAGCGGCGCCTTCTACGAAGGGGGCTTCGCGCGCGGCGTGTTTTCCGGCCAGGGCAAGCTGCGCCAGGCTTCCGGCGTGGAATACACGGGCGCCTTCCGCCAGGGCGCCTTCGATGGCATCGGCCGCTACACCTCGCCCAAGGGCGAGATTTATGCGGGCAGCTTCGTCAAGGGCAGCTTCGAGGGACAAGGCCGCTTCCAGGGCGCCGACGGTGCCACCTTCGAAGGCCATTTCAAACACTGGCGCCCGCATGGCGCCGGCAAGCTGACCGACACGGACGGCACCATTTTCGAAGGCGAATTCGTCCAGGGCCTGCTGCAAGGCAAGGCCAAGGTCATCACCAGCGACGGCATCCACTACGAAGGCGAGCTGAAAGACTGGAAATTCGAAGGCGAAGGTGTGCTGCGCACGGCCGACGGTGACGAATACCGGGGCGGCTTCAAGAATGGGCAGTTCGACGGCAAGGGCGTGCTGCGCTACGCCGTGGCGCAGGCGGACGGCCGGCGCGAAGACAGCGGCAACTGGACGGACGGCCAGTTGGACGACCCGGCCTTGGATAAGCTCACGCGCGACAATATCGAACTGGCCCTGTACAACCAGCAATCCTTGCTGGAGCGCAGCCTGGCCGGTGTACTGCCGCGCGACGCGACGAAAAAGATCAATCTCTACCTGCTGGGCGTGGCCGGCGATGGCGCGCAGGAAGTGTTTCACCGCGAAACAGCTTTCGTGCAGCGCCAGTTCGACCGCGATTACGGTACCGTGGGCCGCTCCCTGATGCTCGTCAACAGCCGCAACACGGTGGCGCAGCAGCCGATGGCCACGCGCACCAGCATAGCCGCCAGCCTCGATGCCTTGGGCGCGAAGATGGACAAGGCCAACGACATCCTGTTTTTATTCCTCACCAGCCACGGCTCGCCCGAGCACGAACTGGCGCTGGCGCAAAACGGCATGGACTTGCACAGCCTGCCCGCGCAGGAGCTGGCCGGCATGCTCAAGCACAGCGGCATCCGCTGGAAAGTCATCGTGATCTCGGCCTGCTATGCGGGCGGCTTCATCGCGCCATTAAAAGATGACAACACCCTCATCATCACGGCCGCGCGCAGCGACCGCACCTCGTTCGGCTGCGATGACCAGAACGATTTTACGTATTTCAGCGAAGCGTATTTCAAGGAAGCCTTGCCGAAGAGCGCCGGCTTTGCCGAGGCGTTCGACCAGGCCAGGGTGCTGGTGCAGGCGCGCGAGGCTGCCGATTTCCTCGAAGGCGGCATGGAAGCGGAAGAACATTCCGAGCCGCAGTTGTTCCAGGGCAAGGCCATCGCCGCGCAGCTGAAGGCGTGGCGTGCCCAGCCACGCTAAGCGCGGCGCGGCCTTCCTTCTTTCTGTACAATAAGCGCACACATGAAAAAATTCTTCCTCATTTTGCTGCTGTTCGTGCTTCCGCTCCAGATGTCCTGGGCAGCGGCTAGCGCGTATTGCCTGCACGAGGAAGGCAAGGCGGCGCAGCACCTGGGCCACCACAACCACCAGCACAAGGCTGATGCGGACAAGAAACCTGTGGCCGACAAAAAAGTGGCGGACCAGCAGAAAAAAGGCCAGCCGCACAGCGACTGCAACGTCTGCCATGGCATCGGCCATGCGTGGCTGCCGGCCGGCTCCAGCCTGCCCGTCGGCGACACGGCGTCCGTGAACGCGGACACTTCCCCCTTCTTTTACGCTTCCCACATCCCGGACGTTCCCAAGCGCCCTGACTGGTCCTCGGCCATCTAGGCCGACGGGACGTTTCATTCCACTGATCGCAATACACGCGCCTGATTGACCTGGGCGCCAGCTTGCGCGTCCCGTCGAATTCTTTTCCATGCTTTTGGAGAATTCGATGTACCGAACCATCTTGTTACTTTCCGCTGGCCTACTGGCCGGCAACTTTGCCCACGCGCAATCTAGCGTGGAACCCGCCGCGCCCCTGACCTTGCCCGCCGCGCTGGCCTTGGCCGAAGGCGGCAACGCCACCCTGTCGGCCGCCCGCCATGAACTGGCGGCGCAAGGCGGCGCCCTGCAACAGGCGCGCGCCTTGCCTAATCCGGAATTGCAAACCGTGCTGGAAGACACGCGGCGCGCCACACGCAGCACCACCGTGCAGCTCAATCAACTCATAGAACTGGGCGGCAAGCGTGGGGCGCGCGCCGCCGTCGCCCAACGCGGCGAAGACCTGGCGCAAGCGGGCCTGTCACTGCAGCAGGCGGAAACCCGCGCCGCCGTGACTTCCGCCTTTGTCGACGTGCTGGCGGCGCAGGAAGGCTTGCGCCTAGCCGACAGCGCACAGGCCCTGGCCGCGCGCGCCAGCGACATCACGGCGCGCCGGGTGACGGCCGGCAAGGCCTCGCCTGTCGAGGAAACCCGCGCCAAGGTCGCCGAGGCGAGCGTGCGGCTGGAACTGAACCTGGCGCGCAGCACCCTGGCCAGCGCCCGCAAGCGCCTGGCCGCCCTGTGGGGCAACGCCACGCCCCGCTTTACCCTCGCCGAGGGACGCCTGGAAACCTTGCCGGAGCTGCCGCCGGCAAGCGAACTGGCGGCGCGCCTGGCCCAGGCGCCGGCCGTGCGCCAGGCGCACAGCGCGCTGGCCCAGCGGCAAGCCATGCTGGACGTGGAACAGCGGCGCGCCACGCCCGACGTCACGCTAAGCATCGGCATGAAACGCTCGGAAGAACTGGGCCGCAACCAGGCCATCATCGGCCTGGCCCTGCCGCTACCGCTGTTCGACCGCAATGCCGGCAACAAGCTTGACGCCTTGCGCCGCAGCGACAAGGCCAGCGACGAGCTGGCCGCCGCCCGCATCGCCGTGCAAACGGACGTGGCCGCCGCCACCGAACGCCTGGCCACGGCCCGGCTCGACGTGGAAAGCTTACGCCAGGACATCTTGCCTGGCGCGCAAAGCGCCTACGACGCGGCCAGCAAGGGCTTTGAGTTCGGCAAGTTCGCCTTCCTCGACGTGCTCGATGCCCAGCGCACCTTGCTGCAAGCCAAAAACCAATACCTGCGCGCGCTGACCGAAGCGCAGCACGCCGCCGCCGACATCGAGCGCCTGCTGGGCACACCAGCTCCCCTGTAAGGAATCCCCGACAATGAATATCAACCTCGACAAGAAACAAGCGATCGCCATCGCCTCCATCGCGGCCGCCGGCATCGTACTGGCCGTTCTCATCCTCGGCACGGGCAAGTCCGGCGCCCCGCCGGCCCCTGCCGTCAAGGCGGAAGCACATGCTGAAAAGAAAGACGAACATGGCCACGAAGAAGTGGAAGGCCATCTGGAATTGACGGCTGCGCAAAGCCGCGCGGCCGGCGTCGCCATCGCCACGGCCGCGCCCGGCCGCGTCAAGACGACAGTCGCCCTGCCCGGAGAAATCCGTTTCAACGAAGACCGCACGGCCCACGTCGTGCCGCGCCTGGCCGGCGTGGTAGAAGCCGTGCAGGCGGACCTGGGCCAGCTGGTGAAAAAGGGACAAGTGCTGGCCGTCATTGCCAGCACGGAACTGTCGGAACAGCGCAGCGCACTGCTATCAGCGCAGCGGCGTTTATCGCTGGCCCGGTCCACGTATGAGCGCGAAGAAAAACTGTGGCGCGAGAAAATTTCTGCCGAGCAAGATTATCTGCAGGCGCAGCAAACGTGGCGTGAGGCGGAAATCGCCGTGCAGAACGCGCAGCAAAAGCTCAGCGCACTGGGCGCCAGTGGGGCCAGCAAGGGGCCGCTGAACCGCTACGACATCCGCGCGCCGTTCGACGGCATGGTGCTGGAAAAACATATCACCCTGGGCGAAGCCGTCAAGGAAGACGCGAACATCTTCGTCATTTCCGACCTGTCGACCGTGTGGGCGGAAATCGCCGTGCCGGCGAAAGACCTTGCCACCGTGCGCATGGGAGGCAAGGCGGAGGTGAAAGCCAGCGCTTTTGATGCCAGCGCGCAAGGCACGATCACCTATGTGGGCGCCTTGCTGGGCGAGCAGACGCGCACGGCCAAGGCACGCATCAGCTTGCTGAACCCGGACATGGCCTGGCGCCCGGGCCTGTTCGTCACGGTGGAAGTGGTGTCCGGCGAAGCGGACGCGCCCGTCACGGTGCAAAGCACGGCCATCCAGACGGTGGAAGACAAGCCCGTCGTTTTCGTGCAAGTCAAGGATGGCTACCAGGCCACGCCCGTGGTGCTGGGCCGCAGCGATGGCAAGTTGACGCATATCAAGCAGGGCCTGGCCGCCGGCACGCCGTACGCGGCGCAAGGCAGCTTTGTGCTGAAGTCCGAGCTGGGCAAAGATTCTGCCGGCCACGAACATTGATCACGTTAAACAAAGGACACCATCATGTTTGAACGCTTGATCCGCTTCGCCATCGACCAGCGCTGGCTGGTGATGCTGGCCGTGGCCGCCATGGCCGGCCTGGGCATCTACAGCTATCAAAAGCTGCCCATCGACGCCGTGCCCGACATCACCAATGTGCAGGTGCAAATCAATACCCAGTCCGCCGGCTATTCGCCGCTGGAAACCGAGCAACGCGTCACCTTCCCCATCGAAACGGCCATGGCCGGCTTGCCTAACCTGGAACAGACGCGCTCATTGTCGCGCTACGGCCTGTCGCAAGTGACCGTGATCTTCAAGGATGGCACGGACATTTACTTTGCCCGCCAGATGATCAACGAGCGCTTGCAGGAAGCCAAGGAAAGCTTGCCGGCCGGTATCACGCCAAAGATGGGGCCCGTCTCCACGGGACTCGGCGAAATCTACCTGTGGACGGTGGAAACGCAAGACGGCGCGAAAAAGCCCGATGGCACGCCGTACACGCCGACGGACTTGCGCGAAATCCAGGACTGGATCATCAAGCCGCAGTTGCGCAATGTCACGGGCGTCACGGAAATCAACGCCATCGGCGGCTACGCCAAGCAATACCAGGTAGCGCCCTACCCTGAAAAACTTGCCGCCTACGGTATCAGCCTGCAAGATGTGGTGACGGCGCTCGAGCGCAACAACAGCAACGTGGGCGCCGGCTATATCGAACGGCAGGGTGAGCAGCTGCTGATACGCGCGCCGGGCCAGGTGGCCTCAAAAAGCGACATCGGCAACATCGTCGTCGCCAATGTGCAGGGCGTGGCCATCCGCATCCGCGACGTGGCCGACGTGGTGCTGGGGCGCGAACTGCGCACGGGCGCGGCCACGGAAAACGGCCGCGAAGTGGTGCTGGGCACGGTGTTCATGCTGATCGGGCAAAACAGCCGCGCCGTCTCGCAAGCGGTCGACAAAAAGATGGTGGAAATCAACCGCAGCCTGCCCAAGGGCGTGCATGCCGTCACCGTGTATGACCGCACGGTCCTCGTCGACAAGGCCATCAATACGGTAAAGAAAAACCTGCTCGAAGGCGCGGTCCTGGTGATCGCCATCCTGTTCCTGTTCCTCGGCAATATCCGCGCGGCCGTCATCACGGCCATGGTGATTCCGCTGGCCATGCTGTTCACGTTTACGGGCATGGTGCAATACCATGTGAGCGCCAACCTGATGAGTTTGGGGGCGCTGGACTTCGGCATCATCATCGATGGCGCCGTGGTGATCGTGGAAAACTGCGTGCGGCGCCTGGCCCATGCGCAGCAGAAACTGGGACGGCCCTTGACCTTGCAGGAACGCTTTCATGAAGTGTTTGCGGCATCGCAAGAGGCGCGCCGCCCCCTGCTGTACGGCCAGCTGATCATCATGGTCGTGTACCTGCCCATCTTTGCGCTGACGGGCGTGGAAGGCCGCATGTTTACGCCGATGGCCCTGACGGTCGTGATTGCCCTGCTGGGCGCCATGCTGCTGTCGATCACTTTCATCCCGGCCGCCGTGGCACTGTTTATCGGCGACAAGGTAGCGGAGAAAGAAAACGCCATCATGCGCGCCGCCAAGCGCTGGTATGCCCCGCTGCTGGACAAGGTGATGCGCAACACGCCAGTCGTGCTGACGGGTGCAGCCGTGGCAGTATTGCTGTCGGGCTTGCTGGCCACGCGCATGGGCAGCGAGTTCGTGCCCAGCCTGAACGAGGGCGACATCGCCATCCAGGCCCTGCGCATCCCCGGCACCAGCTTGAGCCAATCGCTGGCCATGCAGCAGCAGCTGGAAAGCAAGCTGATGGCAAACCACAAGGAAATCGCGCGCGTGTTCGCCCGCACGGGAACGGCCGAGATCGCCTCCGACCCCATGCCGCCGAATATTTCCGATGGCTACATCATGCTCAAGCCGCGCGACCAGTGGCCGGAACCGAAGAAATCGCGCGAACAATTGCTGGCAGAAATCGAAGCGACGGCCAGCAGCTTGCCGGGCAACAACTATGAGTTTTCGCAGCCGATCCAGCTGCGCTTCAATGAACTGATTTCCGGCGTGCGCAGCGATGTGGCCGTGAAACTATTCGGCGACGACATGGCCGTGCTCGACAGTACGGCGGCGAAGATCGCTGGTGTGCTTGGGAAGATTCCCGGAGCGACGGAAGTGAAGGTCGAGCAGACGACGGGCTTGCCCATGCTGACGGTGCAGATCGACCGCGAGCAGACGGCCCGCTACGGTCTCAACATTGCCGACGTGCAAGCGGCGATTGCCACGGCCATCGGCGGGCAAGAAGCGGGCACCCTGTTCCAGGGCGACCGCCGCTTCGACATCGTCGTGCGCCTGCCCGACAGCCTGCGCAGCGACCTGGAGCAATTGAAACGCCTGCCCATCGCCCTGCCTCTGGGCGCGGCGGCGGAAGGCCGCGCGCGCTTCATACCGCTCGGCGAAGTGGCCAGCCTGCAAGTGGCGCCGGGGCCGAACCAGATCAGCCGCGAAGACGGCAAGCGCCGCATCGTCGTCAGCGCCAACGTGCGCGGACGCGATATCGGCTCCTTCGTGGCCGACGCCACGCAGCAATTGCAAGCGCAGGTGGCTATTCCCCCTGGCTACTGGACCAGCTGGGGCGGCCAGTTCGAGCAATTGCAGTCGGCCACGAAACGCCTGGAGCTGGTGGTACCCGTAGCGCTGGCGCTCGTCTTTGTGCTGCTGTTTGCCATGTTCGGCAACGTGAAGGATGGTTTGCTGGTGTTCAGCGGCATTCCGTTCGCCTTGACGGGCGGCATCGTCGCCCTGTGGCTGCGCGATATTCCCATGTCGATCTCGGCGGCGGTCGGCTTCATCGCCCTGTCCGGCGTGGCCGTGCTGAACGGCCTGGTGATGATCGCCTACATCCGCCAGCTGCGCGAACAGGGCATGCCCTTGCAGGAGGCGATACGTGTAGGGGCCATCACGCGCTTGCGGCCCGTGCTGATGACGGCGCTGGTGGCCTCGCTGGGCTTCGTGCCGATGGCCATTGCCACGGGCACGGGCGCCGAGGTGCAGCGTCCGCTGGCCACCGTGGTGATCGGCGGCATCCTGTCGTCGACGGCCTTGACCTTGCTGGTGTTGCCGCTGCTGTACCGGCTGGCGTACCGCAAGGAAGAGGAAGTGGAAATGCAAGCCGCGCCCGAAGGCGCGGCGGTACAGCTGAGTAAATAGAGAGCGAGACGCGCGCTACCGCAATCGGCTTAACCCGGCTTGCGGTAGCCGCCTTCGATCCAGTTCGCGGCGGATGTCGCATTGAACTTGAAGGCGGCCGAGGTGCGCACCTTGGCGATCTGTTCG
This sequence comes from Janthinobacterium salmonicoloratum, assembly GCF_051380845.1. NCBI lineage: Bacteria > Pseudomonadati > Pseudomonadota > Betaproteobacteria > Burkholderiales > Oxalobacteraceae > Janthinobacterium > Janthinobacterium salmonicoloratum. The sequence continues at coordinate 99,845 of NZ_JBNYXV010000002.1, forward strand.
CCATCGGCGTCGTAAGCGCTCAGTTCCGCGTACGGATGGTCTTCGTCGGGGACGATGTCGAACATCACCTTGATTTGCCCCTCGTCGGTGGCGACAAACAGGTTCTTGTGCAACTGCGCATGCAACTGCTGCTCGTGGCGGCGCAGCACTTCCGAGGCCGTCTTGACCAGCGTATTAAACGCGTTGACGTCGAGCGGCTTCGGATTTTTCTTGTCGCGGCCCATGGTCCATGGTCCCACCAGTGCCGGCTCCGGTTCGCCATCCTTGATCATGGCCACGGCCCAGCCTTCATCTTCCTCGTTCTTGATCACGCGCGCCGTCCAGCCATTGCCTACCCACAGGCGCGGCTCCTGGATCGGGGCGTCATTGTCCTGCTCGGCTGCTTCGTCGGAAAAGTCGGGAAAATCGGTACTCATGGCGGTGCTCGTGATGGAAGGTCGGGGCTAGCATGATAGTCGAAAACGCCCGCCCGTGCCGCCTTGCCGCAAGGTAAGGCGCGGAGCGCCATAGTCGATCCTGGCAAGAAGACAAGCTATCAATGTAGTAGTTTTATTCTAGCAATCGAGCTTTGATATTCCTCAGGAGAACCTATTATTATTTTGCAATCTGAATTGTGTTTTTTATATTTATATATTGCATGTAGTAATGCTTGGCCCCAAGAAATTCTTTTCTTCATGCGGTGTCCATCGTCCCTGAACGCCGCATTGTCTCGCCACGCCAGGCACTTTCGTCGTTCTGATAAAAATAGCTGTGCACACCTATACATTCGAGGGTATCAACATGAAAATCTTGTCCACTCTGGCCTGCGCCACGCTCGTCGTCGTCGCAGGCAGCGCCAGCGCAGTTCCCACCTTCACTACCGGCGGTACGGTACTGGCAGGCGAGGGGCTGGTCACGTCGGTTGCGGGCGCCACCACCATCGATTTCAATGATGGTCTAGTGCCCGCTAATTACACGGGTAACGTCTTCACCAGCAATCACCCAAGCTACGCCGCGCAGCCACCGAACGATCTGACGGCTTTCTATTCCGTCGGCGTGACGAATGGCCAGATCACCCCTGGCGTCGCCACCTTCGGCGGCGGTCTGAGCTATTTTGGCTTCTACATGGGTTCGCCAGATACGTACAACAGCGTCGTCTTTACCATGGGAGATCAGAGCACGGTCACCTTGACGGGATCGGAAATCGCCACGCTGGGCGGTATCAGCGCCAATGGCGATCAATCGGTCGGCCTGTATGTGAATGCGTGGGCGGGCGAAGGGGAAAAATTTACCTCGATCGCCTTCCACTCGACAGGCCAGGATGCCTTTGAAAGCGACAACCACGCCTTCATCACCGCCGTGCCCGAACCGGAAACCTATGCCATGCTGCTTGCCGGCCTGGGCTTGCTGGGCTTCGTGCTACGCCGCAAACAATCCTGATTCCAGCATGCAGCCACAAAAGCCCGCGCCGCGGGCTTTTTTCACTACCAGGCGAGGCATTTCTTTGCATGGCCAAACATCAGCACATGGACATGGCAGGCCGGTTGGGCCAGGTCAACGGTGGACCGGGTGGTATCCAGCGCGGGTCGATGGCCGGCAGCGGCGCATGGTAATTGAACGGGGTGATGATGATCGGCGGTATCGCCGATGGCGCGCCGACGGGCTCGGCGCAGGACTGGGTGGCGCTACGCTGGCGCGTGATTCGATGTTCAGGGGGGGATAGCGATTGATCCCCGGTATCTGCAAACAAAAGCATGTTGCCCTCCTTGCTAGACTGAGGTGTTCAGTATAGGACGGCTTGCGTACATTACAAGAAAAGAAATCTTGTTCCAGATCAGCATTTTCTGGCCGCCAGCGCCTTCCATACCGTGAAAATGACGGCCTGTCGCACGCCGCTGGCGGCAAGCCAGGCGCGCCCCTACAGTGTGACCATGCAACACCCGATTCCCCACACACTGAGGCTTACCATGAAAAAATTGCTCACCTTCGTCCTCATCGTCATGCTCGCCTGCCTGTTTCTCGACAAGATAAGCGGCAGCGACATGCACATGCAGTTCAACGGCGACGATGTCGACGGTCCGCTGGAATGGTTGTTCGGCCTGGTGTTTGCCGGCGGCGGCTTGCTGATCGCCGCCATTGCGCTGGTGTGCGCCGCCGTCATCACGGGGGTCGTTCTGGCCGGCGTGGGCGTGGTGCTGATCGCCGTGGTGGCCTTGTGCGTGGTACTGGCGCTCGCCTTGAGCACACCCGTGCTGCTGCCGCTGCTGATACCCGTCGCCATCGTCTGGCTGATCGTCAGCCGCAACCGCAAGCAGGCGCAAGCGCGTCAGCACAGCCTGTAATCACTGCGCCATGAACTTGCTGAGCACGCCGTCGCTGCCGCCATCATTCTGTTCGATGCGGTTGCGCCCGCCCCGCTTGGCCCGGTACAGCGCCTCGTCGGCGCGCGCCAGCACGGCGTCGCAATCGGCATCCGTGCCGGCCATGGCGGCCATGCCGATACTCACCGTGATGGTAATCAAGATGCCACCATCGGTGGTCAGCGAACTTTCCGCCACGCGCCGGCGCAGCCGTTCGGCAAACACGGCCGCTGCCGCCAGGTCCGTGCCCGGCAGCAAGATGGCGAATTCCTCGCCGCCCACGCGGCCCGGCACGTCGACCTTGCGCAGCGCCTGGCACATCAACGCACCCAGGTGGCGCAACACGGTATCGCCCACCGCGTGACCATACTCGTCGTTGACGCGCTTGAAATGATCGATATCGAGCATCAGCACGGTGGCGCAACGGGCCAGCTCGCGCTGCAAGCGGGCATGCTCGTTTCCCAGCGCCGCCATGAAGTGACGCCGGTTTGGCAGGCCGGTGAGAAAATCGGTGGTGGCCAGCTGCAACAGTTCCGCGTTCATGCGCTTGCGCTCGGTGATATCGAACGAGGACACCATGACAAAGTCCAGGCTGTCGGCATGACCGGGCATGACCAGCAGGCTCAATTCATTTTGCCGCGCCGCGCCGTCGAGACGCACAAAGCTGCTTTCGCACTCGTACAGGTGCGCGCCGCCAGCCAGCGCCAGCAGCGCATCGCCGAAACAGGGCAAGGCGCTGTCGTCGAAATTCTGTGCCAGGCCCAGCGCGCCGCGGCGCTGGTCGTCCTCGTTGGCGCGCACCTGCGCCAGCGCGGCGCCGTTCGCATCGATGATGCGCACCAGCCCCGCCAGCTGCTGCAGCGCATCCGGATTGGCCTGGAAGTGGGTGCCCAGATCGCGCACGCCCGCTTGCTTGAGAGCATCGAGCGCGGCGCGCACGGCAGACCAGTCCTGTTCCCACAGGGCCACGGGCGCATGGTCGTACAGGCTGCGGAAACGCGCTTCGCCGGCGCGCAGGGCCAGTGCCACCTGCGCCTGTTCGATGGCCATGCCGGCCAGGTGCGCCGCCTCGCTCAGCCGTGCCAGATGCGCCGCGCCCGGTAGCGTAGGCTGGCGGTGATACGCCATCAGGACACCGAGCAGCTTGCCCGAGCCGCCACGCACGGGCTCGGCCCAGCACGATTGCAGCTGGGCCCGGCACGCCAGTTCCATGGTTTCCTGCGCATCGGCATGCAGGTCGCCGACGATCACGCGCAGGCCGTCGCGCACGGCTTGCGCGGCGATGCCATGCACGCCCTGCAGGGTGTCGAGGTCATGGCCATGGCTCGCCAGGTTGAAAAACGCGGGCAAGCTCGGCGCCGCGCCCAGCACCAGGCGGTGGCGGCTCTCATCGAGCAGCAAGATGCTGCACAGCATGGCAGGATGGTCGGCTTGTACACCCAACACCACGCTTTCCAGCACCCGTTCCAGCGGCGCGCCCGTGGCCAGCATTTCCAGCACTTGCCGCCGCGTGTGCTCGCGCCGTTCCATCTGGCTGCGCTCGCTGATATCGCGGAAGGTCCACAAGCGCGCCTGCTCATTGCCCAGCTGCATGCTGCGCACATACTGCTCGACCACCCGTCCATCGCGCAGGTGCAGCACGTCGCGCCGCTCGCGGTGGCCATGCGGCGCGTGGGCGCGTGCCCCAAGGAACGGCGCCGCCTGCTCCAGCTGGCTTTCCACATGGCGCACCAGCGCCGCGCCATCGGCTTGCCAGTCGAGCGCGTCTGGCACTTGCCACAGGTCGCGGAAGCGCCGGTTCGACATGAAGATGCGGCCATCGGTATTGTCGACCAGAATGCCGTCGATGGTCGAATCGAGGATGCTGCGCAGCATGGCCTGGCTGCGCTGCGCTGCTTCGGCCATCGCCAGCACGCTCGCCTGCCCCTGCTCCAGCTGGCCAGTCAGCTCGCTCGAGCGCGCCAGCGCCGCCCGCGCGCGGGCACGGCCCGCCGCCAGCAGCCAGGCTGCCAGCGCCAGCACGATGCTGGCCAGCAAACCGGTCCAGGCCACCAGGCGGGGCCGCGCCAGCAGTTCGCCATCGAAGCCCGGCATGGCGCGCACGTGCAAGGTCCAGGCATGGCCGGCGATGGTGATCGCTTGCTGCGACAGCCGGCTGTCCGAGGCGGCAGACGACAAGGCGCCCGGCAAGCTGTCATACATCAAGGCGGCCTCGGCCAGTTGCGCGCCATCATAGATTTCCAGATCCAGCTGGCGCGCGCCCTCGCCGCCCACGCCCGCCATCAGGTCGCCCATGCGAAATGGCGCGAAGACCCAGGCGCGCAAGGCGGCGCGCCGTTGCTCCACGCTGGCATGCGGCAAGCCATCGTCATACACAGGCAACACGACCAGGAAGCCATGCGCCTGGGTGCTGCCGCCATCTTGCACCAGGTGGATCTTGCCCGTCATGGCGGCCTGGCCCGTGTCGCGTGCCTGTTCAAGCGCGGCGCGGCGCACGGGTTCGGACCCGATGTCGTAGCCGAAGGCCAGCAGGTTGCTCTCGCTTAAAGGTTCCAGATAGGTGATGGGTGCATACCAGGCACGCTGGCCTTGCGGACGCACGGCATAGCCGGGATAGCCTTCCGCGCGCACGCCGGCCTCATGCCGTGCCAGGGCGGCGCCGGACAACAGCGGCAGGTAGCCGATGCCGTGTATGCCGGGAAAGTGGCGCTCCACCTGCTGCACCGCCAGATAGGCATGGAATTCGCGGCGCGTGACTTCCTGCGAACTGGCATACAGCCCCTGCACCCCGTGCAGCACCTGGATGTAGGTTTGCATGCGGCCGACGATGTTGTTGACCAGTTCGCGCACGCGGAAATCGAAATCGGCCTGCACCTGCTGTTCGCTGGCGTCGTGGGCATTGCGCCAGGCGCCGTACGTCAGTCCCAGGCACAGCGCCAGCACCAGCGCGGCCAACACGCGCGGTCCCACCCAGTGCGACACTGGCCAAGCAAACCACGACGAAGACGCGCGTGTAGGCATGACGGGCTGACAGGCAGAACGGATTTCAAACCACTATACGGCCAGCAACATGGCTGGCAGCGGGCTGCACGACGACCATCGGTAATCGCTGAGAATGATAGTACGTTACAGCGGGCGCCCTTGCAATGCTGAATATTGTATTAAAAAGATCACATATTTCGTGATTGCAATGATGCGTGCCCCAGGAAAATTCGATGCCGTGAAAACCATCCCCTCCCGCTGGTATGATCGTCCACGCAATCCATCATCAAGGAGTCGCGTTTGCAGCAGGATAGCTGGCAGGGAACACTATGGCTGGCGCCGGACTTTGCCATCTTGCATGGCGCAGCGGGCGCCACAGACAGCCACGCCCATTATGCGCAGCAGCTGATGCTGAGCACCGGTGCGCCCTTCACGGCCGAGCTCGACGGCATCGTCCATACGGCGCGGCATTTGCTGGTCGACAGCCTGCGCCCGCACGCCATCCTGAGCGCGCCTGCGCCCCTGCTGACCATCTATGCGGAACCGCAGCGACTGGGCGGCGCGGCCCTGCTGGCAGCGGCCGGCAGCGCAGGTACACCCAGCCTCGACAGCCTGTCCGCCGCGCTGCAGGCGCAGCCACGCGAGCATTTGCCCGATCCCCGCCTGCGGCGGGCGCTGGACAAGGTCGACGCGCTGTTGTCAGGCAAGGTCAGCGCAACCGCCGTGGCCGAGGCGGCGCATTTGTCGCTGAGCCAGCTGGAACGCCTGTTCAGCGCCCAGCTGGGCCTGCCCGTGCGGCGCCTGGTGCTGTGGCGCCGCTTGCGCCTGGCCATCCGTTTCATCTTGCTCGGCAGCACACTGACGGAGGCGGCCCACGGCGCCGGCTTTGCCGATGCCGCGCATTTTTCACGCACCATGCGCAGCCTGTTCGGCGTGCGCGCCGACCGCAGCTTGCGCCAGCTCGACGTCAAGCTGCTCGATTGAGTTTTCGATGCAGCGCCTGCTTCAAGCCGGCCGGCAGCTCGGGCGCGCGCACGCCCTCTTCCGCGCGGAACGGTTCGATCAATTGCGCTCCATAAGCGAGCGGGTAATCGGGACGGCTGCCGATGCCCAGGTCGTCGCCCCGCATGCGATAGCCGGGCGCGTCGAAGGCGGTGCCCAGCAGGCGATCCCAGCACGTAAAGAACAGGCCGAAATTCACGTCGCCGGCCGTGCCGTATTTCATGTGGTGAAAACGATGCAGGGGCGCCCAGGCAAACACGTGGCGCAGCGGGCCCATGCGCATGTCGACATTCGCGTGCTGCAGCAAGAGCTGGATCGCCACGGCAAACGCCAGCACGGCCATGACGGTTTCCGGTATGCCCAGCAGCAGCAAGGGCAGCATGCCGCCCGCCGCTTCCAGCAGCAAGTGCAAGGGGTGTTTCATCCAGCCATTAAAACCGTACAGGCGCTGCACGCTGTGGTGCACGGCGTGCAGTTTCCACAGGAAATAATAGCGGTGGCTCAGGCAATGCACGAGCGTGATGCCGCAATCGGCGATGACGATCGCCAGCAGCAACTGCCCCCAGAACGGCAGCTGGACCGGCCAGAACGGGCCCAGCGCCAGGTGTCCGGCCAGCAAGGGAAAAGCCGCCAGGCCCAGCAGGTACAGCGCTTCATTGACGAGCGCATGCAGGCTGTCGCGCCAGCCGTCGCCGTGATCGTGGTTCCATGCGCCGTCATACGGCAGATAGCGTTCGGCAAGAAAAGAAGTGAGCAGGGCCAGCAGCAGCAAGGGCGGCAAGAGCCAGAGGGAATGTTGGCGAACCGCAATTAACCAGCCGGCGGCGCCGATGAAGCCGGCCCAGAACACGGGGCCGTACAGCGCGGCAAAGAGGGATTTCATGGCAAGGCGCTCCTGTGGCAAAAACCACAGCATGGCTTGCACTCCTGCCGCGCCGCTTGAAGAAACGGCGCAACTTAGTTACAACTTGCTTACTTCAGGGCCTTGCGCGCCGCGTATTGCTGGTAGCCATTGGCGCGCAGGGCGCAGGCGGGGCAAGTGCCGCAGCCATAGCCCCAGTCGTGCAGCTCGCCCCGCTCGCCCAGATAGCAGGTGTGCGTGCCGCTGCGGATCAGGTCGACCAGCGGCTGGCCGCCCAGGTCTTCCGCCAGGTCCCAGCTTTGCGCCTTGTCCAGCCACATCAGCGGCGTTTCCAGTTTCAAACGCGTATTCATGCCCAGGTTGAGGGCCACTTGCAGGGCCTTCATCGTGTCATCGCGGCAATCCGGGTAGCCGGAAAAATCCGTTTCGCACATGCCGCCGACCAGCACCGTCAAGCCGCGGCGATACGCCACGGTAGCGGCCACCGTCATGAACAGCAAGTTGCGTCCAGGAACAAAGGTGTTCGGCAAGCCGTTTTCCTGCATGACGATCTCGACGTTCTGCGTCATGGCCGTATCGGAAATGGCGGAAATCAAGGACAGGTCTATCATGTGATCCTGACCCAGGCGGCTGTCCCACTCGGGCGACTGCTGGCGCATCTGTTCCAGTACGCCGGGACGCACGGTCAGTTCGATCGCATGGCGCTGGCCGTAATCAAAGCCGATGGTTTCGACGCGGCTATAGTGTTTCAAGGCCCAGGCCAGGCAGGTGGTGGAATCTTGTCCACCGCTAAAGAGCACCAGTGCGGAGTCCGTTGCTAGCATAATTTCTTTCCTTCAGTTTTATTCTGTCCAATAGTGCGCGGGGAAACATGATTCCCTGTGCAAAAAATACTTATTCGTCCGCCATCAGTTTACCTATTCCGGTAACATGCAGTCAGCATTTACTCATCTGGAGCACCATGTTTTCTGCACGACCCATACGGCATACGGCTGCCGGCAAGGCGATACGACCACGAATTTTGGCACAAGTAGTGACAAAAGTAATGGGTCAACTGACACTGGCGGCCGCTGGCAGTGTCATCTTGATATGCCCGATCGCCCAGGCCAGCGCGCAGGAAGCGACGCAAGAGCGCACACAAGAGCTCCCGCAAGACGCCGCTGCAGACAGCCCCGTCAGCAGGGAAGCGGCGCCCGCCCCGTTGCAGTACGAGGTCAAGGTCAACGCGCCCGGCGACCTTGATGAGTTGCTCGAAAAAAACCTGGACCTGGAACGCTTCCGCGGCAACCCGCGCATGGATCGCGAGCAATTGCAGCGCCTCGTGCGCGATACGCCCGAGCAAGCCAAAAACCTCGTCGCCACGGCCGGCTATTACACGCCCGTCGTCACGGTGCGCGTCGATACGACGGGCGCCAAACCCGTCGTCATCGTCGACCTCGATCCGGGCCAGCCGGTCACCATCGACAAGGTCGAGCTGGAATTGCGCGGCTTCGACCCCACGCCGCCGCTGTCCGCCAGCGAACCCTACGATACGGAAGCCCTGAAGCGCAGCTGGTCCCTGAAGACGGGCAGCGTGTTTCGCCAGTCCGACTGGGAATCGGCCAAGCGCGCCCTGCTGCGCGAAGTGGTGCAGACGCGCTACCCGCGCGCCCAGCTGGTCGATACGCAAGCCGTGGTCGATCCGGAAACGCACAAGGTCTCCTTGCTGGTGGTGCTCGACAGCGGGCCCGAGCTGCGCTTTGGCGAACTGCGCATCGAAGGCCTGAAACGCTACGATGCCAGCATCATCCGCAACCTCGACAAGATACGCCCGGGCGAATACTACAGCGAATCGGCGCTGCAATCGTTCCAGGCGCGCCTGCAGGACACGGGCTATTTTGCCAGCGTGGAGGTGAGCGCCGACATGAGCAGCATCCTCAGCGAGCAGATCGAGGCGGGCCAGGAAAGCCAGCAAGCCGATGCCGCCGGCGCCGCGCCCGAAGCCAAGCCCGTCAACCGCGGCCCCGCGCCGCTGCTGCCGCTGGTCGTGCGCGTGACGGAAAACAAGCAGCAGAACGTCAGCGCCGGTCTCGGTTTCAGTACGAATACGGGGAATCGCGCGCAGCTCAACTATGACAACCTGAATGTATGGGGCACGCGCTTCAAGAGCGCGATCACCATGGAAACGAAGAAACAGGCGGCGCACGCCAATTTTTACTTTCCAACGACCGAGCGCGGCTACAACGACAGCGCGGGCGCCTCGTTCGAGCGCAGCGACATTTCCAATGAAATCACGGCCGTCACCACCATTTCGGCCAAGCGCAACTGGGGCGGCACCAACCTCGAGCGCAGCCTGACGTTCGAGTTCCTCAGCGAAGACAAGACCGTCGTCGGCCTGGAACAGACGCGCAGCAAGAGCTTGCCGCTGACCTATGCCATCACCAAGCGCAGCCTCGACAGCCTGCTGTTTCCCACCAAGGGCTATGTCATCAACGCCCAGGTGGGCGGCGCCCTGCTGCCCGTGCTGACGGACGAGCGCTTCGTGCGCGTGGCCGGCAAGGCCGTGTATTACCGTCCGCTCGGTGAAAAAGGCGAGCTGATCGTGCGCGGCGAAATGGGCGCACTGGGTTCGAAGGAAAAACGCGGCGTGCCAGCCGTCTACCTGTTCCGCGCAGGCGGCGACCAGTCGGTGCGCGGCTATGCCTACCAGGAACTGGGCGTCAAAGAGGGCGACGCCACCGTCGGCGGGCGCTACATGGCCACCGCCAGCGCCGAATACCAGTACTGGTTCAAGCCGAAGTGGGCCATCGCCGCCTTCTATGACGCCGGTAACGCGGCCGATACCGTCAAGGCGCTGACGCCGAAATCGGGCTATGGCCTGGGCGGGCGCTACAAGAGCCCCGTCGGTCCCATCAATGTCGACGTGGCGTATGGCCACGCCGTCCACGCCTACCGTTTGCACTTCTCTCTGGGATTCACTTTCTGATGTCCGACATGATTACCGAGGCGCCCGACGCCGTCCCTCCACCGCCGGCAAAAAAACCGCGCCGCTGGTTGCGCTACCTCCTGATCGCCGTCGCCAGCCTGGCCGTGCTGCTGGGCGGCGCCTTCTGGTTCCTGGGCCGCGAATCGACCTTGCAGATGCTGGTGCAAAAAGTGGCCAGCGCCAGCGGCGGCGAGATCGCCGTCACGGGCGTGTCCGGCTCGCTGTACAACCGAATGCACCTGGGCCACGTCAGCTACCGCAGCAAGACGCAGCACATCACGGCCGACAACATCGACATCAACTGGTCGCCGTTCCAATTCTTCTCGGAAGGCATCGCGATCAGCGAACTGCACGTGGCCAGCCTGTCCGTGGAAAGCACGGCGCCCTCCGAGGAACCATCAACGATGCCGGCCAGCCTGGCTTCACCGTTCAAGATCGGCATCAGCGACGCGCGCCTGGACAAGGTGACCTTGGTGAGCGCGGGCGGCAACACGGTATTTGAAAAGATCCATTTCACCTTGTCGGGCGACCAGACGCAATGGCAGCTGGAAGACGCTTCGGCCTTGACGCCGTTCGGCAAGGCCACGGCCAGCGCGACGATTGCCGCCACGCAACCGTTCAAACTGTCAGGCAAGGCCGGCTTGACGCAGCTCAATGCCGCCGCTGGTGAAAAACCTGCCTCCCTTGCGCTGCAACTGGGCGGCGACCTGAATGTGCTGAATGTAACGGCCAAGGGTAACGCGGGCGCGGCCACGGCCGACGCCCAGTTGGCGCTGGCGCCGTTCGACCCCGTCATCATCCTGCGCTCGGCCAGCATCCGTGGCCGCAACATCAATCCGGGCAAGTTTGACGCCACCTTGCCGCAGGCGGACCTGAGCCTGGAACTCGACGCCGCCATCGACACGCGTCCCACGGCGCAGACCGTATCGGGCAAGCTGGCCATCCTCAACCACGCCACGCCCGGCCCCATCGACCAGCAAAAGCTGCCGCTGCGCCAGTTCGAAGCGCGCCTGGGCGGCACCCTGACGGCCACGACTTTAGAGTCGGCCATCATCGACTTCGGCAACGCGGGCAAGTTCACGGGTAGCGGCAAGCTCAACCGCGACGCGGCCGACGCTCCCATCGGCAATGCGCAGCTGACCTTGCACACGGACAAGATCGACTTGCAGCACATGTACAGCAGCATCAACAGCACGAAGATCGTCGGCGACATCGTGCTCGACAGCGACGGCAAGACGCAAACCCTGCGCGCCAAGCTGGGCGAAGCCAAGCTGCGCCTGGACGTGGAAGCCACCCTGGCCGACTCGCTCGTGCAACTGCGCAAGGCAACCTTGCAAGCAGGTAAAAGCAGCGTCAACGCGACGGGCCAGATCAGCCTGAAAGACGAGCAGCCTTTCAAGGCCGTGGCCAGCACCAGCCGCTTGAACCCGGCCGACTTCGGCGCCTTCCCCGTGGCCGACCTGAACCTCGACGTGCGCGCCAACGGTCATGTGGCGCCGACATGGCTGGCGAATGCGGACTTCACCGTGCGCCCAAGCAAGCTGCTCGACCAGCCCCTGTCCGGCAAGGGCAAGCTGACGGCCGATGCGGCCCATTTCAACGGCATCGACGTGCAGTTGACGTTGGGCAAGAACAATCTCACGGCCAAGGGCAACTTTGGCGGCGCCGGCGAAAAACTCAACTGGAACGTCGATGCGCGCCAGCTCTCCGCCCTGCAGGGCGACTTGCTGGGCGCCGTGCAAGCCAGCGGCGTGGTGCAGGGCACCCTGCAGCAGCCGCGCACGAGCTTTATTGCCGATGCAAAAGGATTGGGCCTCACCAGCGGCAAGCGTCCCGCGCCGGACAGCGCCATCCACGCCAGCGGCGACGTGGGCTTGACGGGGCCGAAGAAGGAAGCGGAATTGAAAATGACGGGTTCCTTGCAAAAGATCAACCCGGCCGCGTTTGGCGCATCACTACCCAACGGCAACGTGAATGCAGACTTCAACGGCAGCGGCCGCCTGACCAGCGACTGGCAAGTGGCTCTCAACCTGGGCTTGCGCGAATCGACCTTGCAAAACGCCCCGCTGGCCGGCTACGCCAAGCTGTCGGCCAACGCGAAACGGGTCGACAGCGTCGATGCGGAACTGCGCCTGGGGCCGAACAGCCTGCTGGCCAAGGGCGCGCTGGGCGGCGCCACCGACAAGCTGACGTGGAAACTCGACGCGCCGCAACTGTCGACCCTGGGTCCCCGCTTTGCCGGCGTGCTGCAGGCAGCCGGCTCCGTCAGCGGCAAGATGGACGCGCCCGCCGCGCAACTGACGCTCGACGGCCGTGACCTGACCTTCTTTGGCGACCAGCAACTGAAGTCCATCAAGGGCAGCGCCAGCGTGGGCGCCGGCCAGGGCGCGCTCGACCCCATGGTCAGCAGCCTGGACATCACGGGCTACAGCACGCCCACCTTCAAGCTGGGCAGCGCCCGCCTGGCCACGACGGGCACGCGCGGCAGCCATACGGTGAATCTGGCGGCGCGCAATGACGATTTCGACGCCACCGTGCAAATCCGCGGCAACCAGAGCGGCGCCAGCTGGACAGGCACGATCGACAGCCTGCAAAACAAGGGCCGCTATGCACTGGTGCTGCAGGCGCCCGTGCCCGTGAAAGTGGCGGGCCCGGCCGGCAGCGGCGTGGCGGGCCTCGGCCAGCCGGAACAGATCAGCGTGGGTAACACGGCCATCAAATTGCCAGCAGGCAGCATCACCATGCAAAGCCTGGTCAAGAACGGCCCCCGCTGGACCAGTTCCGGCCAGGCGGCCGGCGTGGCGCTGACCTACCTGGCGCAAGTGATCCCGTCGCTGCAAGCCAATGCGCGCAGCGACCTGACCCTGGGCGCGCAATGGTCGCTCGACATGCAGGTGCCGACGGCGCAACAGAAGGATCCCAAAGCCCCCTCTTTGGCCGGCATGCTGCACATCTACCGCGAAAAAGGCGACGTGACGGTGGGCGTGGAACAGCCGCTGGCACTGGGCTTGCGCACCCTCGATGCGCGCATCGACGTGGCCAACCAGCAGCTGCGCCTGGCCGTAAAACTCGATGGCGCGCGTGCGGGCCAGAGCGACATCAATGCCACCGTGCAAATGTTGGGCGGACGCATCAGCAACGACAGCGCCCTCTCGCTGACGGCCACCACCAACGTCGATTCGCTGGCCTGGCTGGCGCCGCTGACGGGCCAGCCAGGCCTGGAGCTGGGCGGCGCCCTGAAAATCGCGCTGGCCGGCAGCGGCACCATCGGCGCGCCGCAATTGAATGGCGACATCAATGGCAGCAAGCTGCTGGTGAACTGGGCCGACCAGGGCTTGAAGTTGCGCAATGGCGTGCTGCAAGCCAAGCTGGCCGGCGATCAATTGCAATTGCAGCGCCTGAGCTTTGACGGCGGCGACGGCAAGGTGCAGGCAGATGGCTGGGTACGCTTTGCGAATGGTGAGGCGAGCCTGGAACTGAAACTGCTGGCCGACCGCCTGCAGGCGCTGTCGCGTCCAGACCGCACCTTGATCCTGTCGGGCAACAGCACCCTGGTGCGCAACGACAAGCGTTTCAGCTTCGAGGGCAAGTTCAAGGCCAACCGCGCGCTGATCGAGCTGGCGCCGCAGGATACCCCGACGCAAAGCAGCGACGTGGTGGTGCTGGGCAAGGAAGTCAAGGGCAGCAAGGAGGCGCCCTCCTTGCCCTTGAATATCGACCTCGAGTTCGACCTGGGCAATGCCTTCCACCTGCGCGGCATGGGCATCGATGCGGACCTGGCGGGCAATGTGCGCGCTAGAGTCATCAACCGCGCCGCGCCGCGCGTGACGGGCAGTATCAGGGTCGTCAACGGCTTGTATGCGGCATATGGGCAGAAGCTGTCGATCGAGCGGGGCCTGATCGCCTTCACGGGCGCCTACGACAACCCGTCCCTGAACATCCTGGCCGTGCGCAAGCGTCCCGAAGGCGAAGCCTTGTCGGAAACGAACGTGGAAGCGGGCGTGGAAGTGCGCGGCACGGCGCAGGCGCCGACAGCCAAGCTGGTGTCCACGCCGAGCGTGTCGGACAGCGACAAGCTGGCCTGGCTGATCCTGGGCCACGGCGCGGAAACGGCGGCCGGCGATGAAATGGCCCTCTTGACAACGGCGGCCGGCGCCCTCTTCGGCGGCTCCGGCGGCGGCTTGCAAGGCAAGCTGGCCAGTTCGCTGGGACTCGATGAAGTGGGACTGTCGCAGGCGCAAGGACTGGAAAGCACGGTCGTCACCGTCGGCAAGCGCCTGTCCTCGCGCGCCTACCTGACGTTCGAGCAAGGCACGAGCACGGCGACGAGCCTGGTCAAGCTGCGCTACAAGCTGAACCGCCGCATCACCCTGCAATTCCAGACGGGCACGAACAATGCCCTGGACGTGTTGTACACCTGGGCGTTTGATTGACCCAACGCCGTCAAAACCTACTGCGCGTCGTGATTTGCGGCCTGCGATGCTCACTGTGCTAAAGCACAGCTGCGCTTCTCTGCCACAACTCACTGCCGCTCGCTACGGTTTTTTTTGGACGTTGGTTTTAGAATGCAACAAAACACAAAGGGCGCCTCGGCGCCCTTTTCTTTGCTCTGCCTCAAAGGCAATCTTACTCAGCCACGTCGAGGCCCCGCTCGATCATGCCTTCGACATATGCGCGCAAATATTGTTCCAGCGCGGGGCCGGACAGCACGTTGGCCGTCAGCGCGCCGTGCGGCGAGCCTTTCAGCACGCCGTCGTGGTACACGCGCGCAATCCAGGCCACGTCCGTGCCCTGGGTGTAATCGAGTTCATAGTCGAACGATTCTCCGCTGACTTTGCGTGTGTAGACTTCCTTGACAATTGCCATCTAAAACAGCCTTTCTTGACGAGATTAACTGGGATGCGGGTGCGGCACGGGATCGTCCTGCGGTACCGGATGCTCGGGCCCCGGGTGGTGCCCGGGCGCTTCTTGCGGCTCCGGCGCCGGCATGGGTTCATCGACAGGCGCCGGGTCGGGCGCGCGGTGGGCATGGATGACTGACATGGCTGACCTCCGTGCAGACAAAGGAAGACCATACCACGAGATGCCCGCCGCCTGTCTACATTTGCCTGCCGGCCGGACATCCGCGACCGGCGGCATGGCGTGACAAGGCATAGTGCTTGCATGCCATGCAAATGTCAATATGCAACTTTTACCGTTTGACAAGCATCGCCGCCCGTCCCCATCTGGCTTACAATCGCTGTTTTACCCGTACCCGATTGCATACATGGAAACCACCACCCTCGCCCTGCTGTTCCTGGTCCCGCTGCTGGTCTGGCGCATTTATTCGCGCCTGAAGAAACTGGTGGCGCGCCAGAAATCGCAGCTGTGGCGGCACTGGACCGTGGCGATCGCCTTACCCGTGCTGCTGCTGTTCCTGGCAACGACGACGAAATTCGACATCCTGCCCCTGTCCAGCCTGGGCGCAGCTGCGCTGGCCGGTGGCTGGCTGGGCGTGCTGGGCTTGAAACTGACACGCTTCGAACAGGTCGGCAAGGATTTCTTCTTTACCCAGCACCGCTATCTGGGCCTGGCCATCACGATGCTGTTCATCGCCCGATTGCTGTACCGCGGCATGGAAATCTACCTGAACACGCGCCTGGACGTGCCCGTGCCGCCGCCGCCATTCGGCCAGAGCCCGCTGACCATGGCTGCCTACGGCCTCGTCATCGGCTACTACGCCGTGTATGCGTGGGGCCTGGTGCGCTGGCGCCAGCGCAACAAGCCACTGCAGGCGCCCGAGTAAGTCATCCCGTCAGTAGTACTGGCACAGGCCTTCACAGCTCGTCACCGCCAGCGCCTGACGTATCGTCGCCAGCGCCGGCGCCAGGGCGGGATCGAGGTCCTTGTCCGCATCAGCCATGCTAGTCAGCAGACGCTCGCGCAAGGGCGGCGCCATCAGATTGGCATTCGCCGTGGCGTGCTGCGCGGCCGCTTCCAGCATCCGTTTCTTTTGCGCCACGTTCCAGAACGGCACTTGCGCGAACTGCACCACGCCAGTGTAAACAACGCCCGTATTCTTGCTGAACGCGCGTGCGCGCAGACGCTCTGACCCGCTCACTGCGGACGCCGGCTGGGCACTGAATTCCTGCTCCATCAGCCCAATCAAATGGCCATGGCAATGCATGCTGAAAGCAAACAACGTGCTCATTTCATCGCCATAATTGGCCAGGTTCTGCGTCACTTGTTCCTTGCGCGCCTGCTGCAGCTGCGCGCTGGACAGCGGCAAGGGCCATGCGAGGCCAAACGTATAGTATGTTTTTCCCAAACGCATGGCCTTTTCGCAGACGGCCACGCTCTGGTTCACGTCTTGCAGCGCAGCAACGGGCGTCTGGAACAGGCGCGGGCCGTCGGCGATGTGGGCAAACAGCTGCGCCACGACAGGGTCGCGCAGGCGCGGCAAGCCGCTTTGTGGCGTCGCCTTGGCCATCAGCGCTTCCAGCTGGTCGCTGGCTTGCTGGAAATCGGTATAACTATCGGCCCAGGCGGCGGGCGCCACGAGGGCGGAGGAAAGGCAGAACAGGCGGCCGAGGCGGCGCAACGGCATGGAAATCGACAGGGACATTGGATCAGAAGAACACTATTGGATAATTGGCAATTATAACAATCTGTATCCACAGTGCATTTAATTGTGTTTTACACCATCACTTGCCTAGGCAATGATGGTGACGCGCGGCCAGCGTGCCGCATAGTCCTTGCTGGCCAGGCGCTGCGCATAGCCGTCCAGGCTGATACGCGCCGGGTTGCGCCGCACTACCATGTCGAACAAGTCATCGAGGCCATGCGGTGCGACGATGCCAATCTCGCCATCCGGCTGCAGATAGATGCCGACGGCCGTGGCAAACTCGGGCCAGGAAGCGATGGCGTCATTGAGCGACAACAAGGGCGGCACGGCGTAGCCGAACTCATCTTCGAACCACAGGTGTACCCGGGCCTGGTTGCATACGTCCCACGGCACGCCGGGCAGCAAAGTTGCCAGGCGCTGGCGCAGTTCCACCTCGCGCCCGGGTTGCAAGTTGTGCGCATCGAAATACGCCACATCGACGTCGCCCAGCGCCGATGGTTGCGCGTAACCGTGCAAGGCGTCCCACACGAGGATGCGCACGGCGCCGGCGCCGATGCAGCAGTCAGACAGACCCAGCTGCGCCACGGCGTGCAGGGCCTGCATGCACCACGGCGTGGCGCTGGCGATCGCGCGCAGGCGCGCGGCCAGTGCTTCCTGCGTACTCATGCAGCTATGGCCGGATCTGCGGCGCCACGCCGTCGTGGCTAACCGTGCCTTCGACATTGCCGAAGTACACGTCCAGGTCTTGCTTCGGATGGAAGTTGCGCAGCTTGACTTGCAAGGTGGTGGGGTTGATTTTGGTAAACGTGCCGGGGAAGCACAGGCTGACCAGCTCGTCCGACTTGCCCTTGATCAGGTTCAAGGTGAAGTCTTCGATGCCATTCTTCCAGGTGTTACCCGTCGTCAAAATGTACGACACCCACACGGCATTGACGAAGCCGCTTTCGCCCTGCTGGGCCGCCAGGCGGTTCCACGTCTTGTAGAAGGCCTTGTCGCCGCAGTATTTCTTTTCAAATGTATTGCCTTCGCCCAGGTAGGACGCGCCCGGACCGGCCGCGACGAACGGCGCATATTGATGGCGCACGCGCACGACTTTGCCGGCAGGGAATTTTTGCTGCCACAGGTAGATGACTTTCACGGTCCAGGCCGGCACCCATTCCTCGTCGTACAACTGGGCCAGCAAGCCCTCCTTGATCATGATCTTGCTCTGCGCGGCCGTCAACGGCGCCACTTTCTTGTCGAATGGCGTGTGCGAGGGAAAATACGCAATTTGCGCATCGGACAAGCCCAGCTGGCGCAAGCGGGCCGTCACGTCTTCGGCGTCAAGCTTGGCGACGAAGGTGGTTTTATAGTCCTTGCGCTTGCCATCCACGTCGACAGTAAACTGCTGCGGCTGGCCATAATACGTGGGCGAGCCGTGGTAGCCGGCCGCGTATTCCGGCAAGGGGAAGAAGATCGTCTCTTCCACATCCGTTTTCGACTCGTTGAGGAACTCGTACTCGACCTTGATCAATTCCGCGCTCACGCTGAGCACTTCCTTTTTCATGGCCACGGCATCCGTCTTGCCGAACAGGATGCCGCCCGTGCTCACGGAACCGATGCCATCGTTGGCCACGGCCGGCGCCGAACACGCCAGCGCCAGCGCGGCAACTGCCAGCAAGGTGCGTACGCGCATCACGCCACCTTGCCCGAAACGGGATCGACCCGGCGCTGCAGCACGAAAATCGGTTGCGCCCATTGGGTATCCTTTTTCTTCTTGCTGGTGATCAAAGTCAGCTCCGATGGATCGTAGACATCCGTGTTGTGCGTCAACGGCGTCGTCATCAGGTATTGCGCTTCCGTATTTTTCAGGAACTCGCCGACCAACTGGATGTTGCGGATGTCGAGGTGGGCAAACGGTTCGTCGATGAAAACGAAGCCGCCGGAACCGTCTTCCGATTTCAGCAAGCCGATCAGCAGCACCAGCGACTTCATGACCTGCTGGCCGCCCGACGCTTCGCCATCGTTCATGCCGATGACGCCCTTGCCGTCGAACTTGAAGCGCACGTGCAAGCCCGCCTGCGACAGCTGCACATCGTCGTTTTCCAGGCGCACGGGATCGGCGTGCACTTCGATGCCGGCCAGCTCGCCCAGCTCCTTGATGTTCTTGCTGTAAGTCTTGATGGTGTAGCGCAAGCGTTCCATGTAGGCGCCACGGGCATTGCCCGTCGCTTCGATGGCGCGGTTGTTCTGGTAGCGGCGCTCGTCCGTTTCCGACTGGCGGCCATGCAGCTGGTCCGACAGGCGGTGATGCTGGTCGATGACGGTGGCGTCGAGTTCCCAGTCGTCGCGCGCCAGGCTGTTTTGCAGGCTGGCCACGCGCAAGTCGACCTGGTGCGCATTCTGATGCTCGGCGACAAGCGCCGCGCGTCGACCCGGCCTGCGCCAGCTTTTCGGCAGATGGCGCCACGCATGGCGCAAGGCCAGCAAGGCGCGTGCGTGCTCGGCGCGCTGTTCAATCTGTTTCTTGTAGCCCAGGCGCGAACCGGCTTCCGCTTCCGACAAAGCCAGGCGCGCGTTTTGCCACACCGTATCGGCACGCGTACGCGCCACGGTGGCGTTCTTGGTGAGATTTTGCAGCTCGCCCAGACGCCCACCCACTTCCAGGCGCTCTTCCTTGAGCGGCTTCGAGTTGCGCAGCGCTTCGGCGAATTCTTCCTGGCGCGCACTGAGTTCCTTGGCCGCGTCAACGCCGGCGATGCGCGCTTTTAAGGCGCCCACTTCGGCCGCCAGTTTCGAGATCGCCAGGGTGAGCGTGTCTTCCTGCCCTTCCAGGCCCGGCAGCGAGCGCAACAGCGCTTCCAGGCGGCCGCTGCGGCCAGCCTGGCCGAAGCGGTAGCGCGAGGCTTCCACGAACAGGGAGCGTCCGCCGCGGCGTTCGCGGTGGTACGCCTCGGGCGTGATCCACTCTTCGTGGTTGCCCAGCTTGAAGCCCGCTTCGACGGAATCGACCCGCGCAATGCGCGACAATTGCTCGATCAGCCAGCTTGGCACAGGCGCAGAAAATTTCACCACCGCCAGCAAGCTCTCGTCTTTCGCCACTGGCGCCGTGACCAGGTCGGGCACGATAAAGTGGCGGTAGCGTTCCTTTTCCGCCAAACGGTAGGCGGCCGACGCATCCTTGGCCTTGTCCAGCAGGACGACCGAAGCGTAACCGCCCAGCACGCCTTCGACGGCGCCCTGCCAGCGGCTGTCCGTCACTTCGACGATGTCCGACAGCATCGCGTGGCTGATCCCCGCATCGCGCAGCGCGCGGCGCATGCCGCGCACATTGTCCGGCTCCGGCATGGCCGTCTTGCCTTGCAGCGCGGCAATGGTGGCCTGCTCACCCGCGATGCGGGCGGACAAGGCGTCGCGCTGCTGGCGTTGGCGCAGCAATTCCGCTTCCTTCTGTTCCAGCTGGGCCGCCACTTCGGCGATGTCGCTGCCCGAGTCGGCTGCCAGCTTGTGCAAACGGTCCTTCTGTTCCAGCAGGCTGTCCAGCGGTTTCAGTTTGGCATTGATCAGCGATAGGCGACTCTGCAGACCAATGGATTCCTGCTCCAGCAAGGTCTCGTTCATCTGCGCGTCGGACAGGGCTTTCGCTTGCGCGGCCAGCGCATTGCGCTTGTCCGTCAGCTGCTGGTCCGCCTGCGCCATCGGTTTGCGCGCATCGCGCAATTGCCGGCTGGCCGTGGCCGCCTTTTCGCGTGCCTCGTGGTACTGCAGGCTGGGCAGTACTTCTTCCAACAGGTTGCGGCGTTCCTTGTGCAGACCTTCCCACTGGTGGTAATTGGCCACGCGCAGGCGCAAGCCTTCCAGGTTGGTTTTCGACGCCTCGAGTTCCGTCTCGAAGCGTTTCAGCTCCACTTCCGTATCGCGCTGGTGGCGCTTGGCTTCGTCATAGGCGTCCAGCACTTCCTTGTCGCCAAACACCTGGAACACCAGGTCGAGCAGCTGGCGCGGTGCGTATTCGCACAATTTGTCCGTCTCGCCCTGCTCCAGCGCCAGCACTTTCGACATGGCGGGCGACAGGCCCGCATTGGCCAGGCGCTTGCGGTAGTTTTCCACGCCCAGCCAATCGTTGGCATCCGTGATGTCCTCGATCTGCACATTGCCCGGACGCATCAGATACTGGCGCTTCCAGTCGCCGCCGTTCTTCTGGATCTGGCAGAACAGGGTCACTTCATCGTCGCTGAAGAAGCCGGAACTGCGGAATGGGCGGTTCGACAGCTGCTTGCCCACGTTCTTGTTGTCGACCACGGCGCGCAGCCAGGCTGTCTGCTGGCCCGAGTGGCGCGCATAGTGTTTATACGTGCGGCCCATCGAGCAGTCGAGGCCGAACAGGGTGCGCAAGGCGTCGAGCAAGGTGGTCTTGCCCGAACCGTTCTGTCCCGCGATGGTGATGATCTTCGCGTCGAGCGGAATATTCTTGATGCGCTGCCAGTAATCCCAGTGCACCAGTTCAAGTGATTTGATATGAAACATGGGCGCTTTCAGTGAGGGAGGTCGGACGCGGGCTCGTCGCCCGCGTCAGGCAGGTCGCCGATGTCGGCGGACAGGTCGGCATCGAGGTCGACGGCCACCAGGCGCGCCGGCGCACGCTTGAACACGTCGGCCAGGGCGCCATTGATGATGCGCTCTTTCAAAACGTCCGTGTCCATCATCAGGTCCAGCAGCGGGCCTTCCAGGATGAAATCGCCGCGCCGCTCGATGAAGCCCAGCTTGGCCAGGGTGCCCAGATTCATGTCCATGCGCGTCTTCTTGCCCAGCTTGTCGCCGAAGTCGGACAGCAGCGCCTTGTAGGAAATGCCGATCGATGCGTCTTCCGCGCGCGGCAGCGGCTTTTCCGTGCCAAACATATCGTTCTGGTCATCGTCCGCGTGCTGGTGCGTTTCCTGGCGTTCGCGCTTGGGCAGGATGATCTGCGCCCACAGCACCACCAGCAAGGCCACGCCATCGCGCGCCAGGCCGAAATTGTTGTTTTGCCAGACGTCGCGCGCGCCGAAGATCTTCGGCTCGATGGTGCGCGTCAGGGCCAGGGTGACATGGTCGGCGTACACGTTGTCGAGCAGCTTCAAGCCGCAGGCCAGCAGGCGCGCATCGATTTCGGCGCGGAACAGCTCGTCGGACAGCACGCGCTTGACGAGCTTGTCGTCGCGGCGCAGGGTTTGATGCGTGAGCAGGCGCGCAATCAGGATTTGGGAATCGTCATTCATCGGCTGTGCCGCTATCTAAATCAAGTGAAACATTCAGTGAAAGCGAGGCGATCGACATGGCCGCCACGTGGGGGTCGGTCAGTTGGACCATCTCGTCGGTCGGTGTAAAGGTAATCGGCAAACGGGCCAGTTCGGCCGTTGATCCCTGCAAGCTCGCTTCGGACACATCGCCCAGCAGCGGCAGCATCGAGGCGCGGTACGAGGCCACGGCAAAGCTGGCCGGCAGCAGGGAATCCTGCACCGGCACGCTCTTCGGCCCCTCTTCGCCAATGCTGGGGAAATTGCCCAGGCTGGCGAAGTTCGACAGGCGTTCGAGCAAGTCATCGAGTTCAAGCTGCATGGCGGGACCGTCGCTGATGGTGGTGGGCGCGTCCTCTCCGCTGGGCAGGCCCGTGTTGATGACGCCTGCCGCCCGTTCGGACAGCAGTTCCGTTTCGGCCACGTCGATCATTTCGGCCGGGGTGGAGAACAGGGGTACGACAGGCTGGTCGATGGCGCCCTCGGCCAGGCTGGCCAGGTCGTCATGCAGCAAGAGCCAGCGCTTGATGTCGGTGGTCGACAGGCCCGACTGCCCCAGGTGCACGCGCTGGCGCTCGATCTGGTTCAGGGCGCGCGAGAACATGCCTTGCATGTTGAGTAACTTGCTTTGCGCGCGGCCAATCGCCTGCGCCGCCTTGTGCGTGGCACTGTCCGCGTTTTCATCGGAAGTGATGGCCACCAGAATCTCGGAACCCTTCTCTACCCAGTCGCACGCCATGTTCCACTTCGCTTGCGCCGTGCGCAAACGGAATTCGGAACCGGAAGCGATGGCGTCGGAGAATTCTTCCGTCAAGTCCACCAGGCGGCCCAGCAAATGCTGCAATTGCTCGACCGACACGCCGCCCACGGCTTGTGCGCCCGCCACCTGCGACAGCAGGAAACCCATTTCCGCTTCGTCTTCCGTCTGGCCCAGGCCCAGCAAGCTGTCGATGGCGGACAGCACATTGCGCGCCATCGGCGTGACGCGGTACACGCCCTGCTGCGCATCCCAGGCCAGCAACTGGTTCGAGCGCAGGCGCAGCAAGACCGTTTCCAGGCTTTCCGGTAACAGATACGCCAGTTTCGTATTGATATCGGCGCGCGTATAGGCGGACGTGGCCGCATCGGACGCCAGCTCGCGCAACACCAGCAGACGCACCAGCACGCCATCGAAACCGCCGTGGAACAGGGCTGTAAACACCTGCAGCAGGGGCTGCGCCCGCTTCAAGTGAAAAACCTGCTCGATCTCGTCGGCCGAAATATTGGGCTGGAAATGCGCCTGCAAGGAATCGTGATGCTCTTGCTCTGTCTGATTTGCATCCGTAGCCACGGCTGCACTTGCCATTATATCAATCATTCTTTTCCGGATGAGTGTTCAGCGGGCAGCGCAGCGGGCTAACGCGGCGCTGCGGGGCGGGGGCGTCAGTATATCAGTTCTGACATGCAATTTAGCGCGTGGGAGGGGGAGGTGCGGACACGGCGCAACACGACCGGCGCGCCGTGCCGGGCCAGGATGACGAAATGGGGGACCAAACACGGCATGCCTGCCCCTGAAGCATTAGTGAATACTTACTTCTTGACGATCTTCTGCAAGGTTTGCTCGACATAATCACCATCTTCATCGGCGAACGTCACCTTCACGGGATACCATTCCAGCGACGGCGCCAGCCACAGGTCCACTTGCTGGCCCTTCTTGTCCGGCGGCGGCGCCTTGACCAGGTGCAAGGCCTCCACCAAACCCTGGCCGGTGGCGACGGTCTCCTGCTTGAGGACCTTGAAGGTCCACGGTTCGGCATCGTGGCGGCCGGCAACGAAGAAACTCCATTCCGAGCCGGGCGTGAATTTCTCGGGCGTGGCGCGCGCCACGCTGACCAGTTGCCAGACGGTGCTGTTGCGGTCTTGCTCGCCGCCTTTCAGCGGATAGCTGTCATCGCCTTCACTGAAGACGATGGTCTTGCTGTCGCGCTTGAACGTGGTCGTGGCCGCTTCCTTGCGGAAACGCTTTTCCACGAATTGTGCTGGCGCCAGGCCGTAATCGTCGACCATGCCTTCGCTGCGCTGCTCGAGGATCTTGCCGAACAGGGCTGCCTTGGTTTCAGCCAGCAGCGAATACTTGCCGTCGCCGGCGCGCCAGTTGCTGACCGATTCTCCGGACAGCGCAATGCCGCGCTGTTTGGCCTTGATCGAATAGACGAGGTCTGCCGATGGCGCCAGCTTGTATGGGCGTTTGATGACGGGATGGTCCACGGGCTCGTCTGCCGCCATGGCGGGCGTCAGGGTGGCAGCCAGCAGGCTGGCAGCCAGGACGCGTTTCAAAGTAGTCAAAGTAGTCATTTATTTTCCTGTGATGTCGGTGCAGCATTTACGGATATCTTGGTCACGGTTTGCGTGGTCAGCGCCCCGTTCGCTTCGGTATTGCGTATTTGTACCGGATACCATTGCATGGACGGCGCCAGCCAGATATCAAGCTGCGACGAATACGTGCCGGGCTTCGGCGGCCGGCGCAAATGCCAGGTCACCAGGCGCCCCATTTTGGTATCCAATTCTTCCTCGCCCACCAGCTGGAAGCGGAATACGGTCGCTTCCTTTTCCTCGCCGACGAGAATGTCGATATTGCCCGCCAGCTGGTTGACGTCGGCGCGGCCGATGGCGGCCAGCTGGAACGGCACGGTGGCCTTGTCTTGCGCCCCTTCCTGCCATGGCACCGTGGCCGTCGTGGCTGAAAACGTGATGGCCTTGGCGTCGCGGTTGAAATGCGTGGCCGTTTGCGCGCGGCCCTTGCGCTTCTCCGTGGCCGTGACGGGTACGATACCGCTGCCATCGATCACGCCCTCGCTGTTCAGCACCAGCAGGTTGATACGCGTGATCAGCATGCTCAAGCCCACTTCCAGCTTCAGCTGATACGTGTCGCCCCGGTTTTCCCACGCCATCGCGGCCACGCCCTGCCACTTGGTGCCGTCCGCATCGCGCCGGTCCACATGCAAGTCGAACTGGGCCGAGGCGGGCGCATTCGTCTTGTAGTGCCGCGCCTGCTCGACGGGCGGTGGTGGCGGCGCTGCGCTGGCCGGCGCGGGCGCAGCTGCCACGGCCGGCGCCGGCGCCGTGATGGCCGGGGCAGCCACCGGGGCCGGTTCGGAGGTGGCCGGGCCTTCCGGCACGTCGCTGGCAGGCGCCGTCAACTGGGGCGTTTCGCTCGAGGCCAGTTCCGTCGGCGGCGGCGGTGGCGGCGGCCTGGGTTTGGGCATGGGGAGCTCGGGCGGCGGCGGAGGCGGCACCACTGGCAGCGGCCTGGGCGGCTCGGCGATCAACGCCATGCTGACCATCTGCGCATGATCCTGCCCCAGCGGCACCATGCTGGCACGCGAGGTGAGCCATTCCAGCGCGCCGTAATGCAGTGCGCCTATGACCGCGACAAAGATGACGGTACGGCGGCGCGGGTGCGAAAAGAAGGAGTCAGGCATCATAGGCCGTAGTGTAACGCCTCCGCCCCGCTTCCCGCTTCTTGCCTGTGCTCAACTCTTAATGTTTTATGTAAGAAAATGTTGGCGGCATTGCGTCAGTTGCAAGCCGATATCTGCTACGCTAAGCCTATCCATCTACCAGGAGATTTCGCATGGCAAACCCGCAAATGCCCCAAATGCCGGGCGCAGCAGTTGTGACCGATACGCTCGACTTCGTCAAAAACCTGTGGGGCAGCATGAGCGTGCCCGGCATGGGCATGCCTGGCATCACGGCGCCCACCATGTCGGTGGAAGAGCTGGACAAAAAAATCAGCGACTTGAAAGCCGTCGAAGCCTGGCTGAACCTCAATATCAGCATGCTGCGCGGCAGTATCCAGGCGCTGGAAGTGCAGCGCGGCACCATCGCCACCCTGAAATCGATGGGTGCGTCACTGGCGGCGGCCATCACGCAACCGGGCGCCAGCGAGAAAACCGTGTTTGAATCGGTGCCCTACGCTTCCGCGTTTTTCCAACAAGCCGCACCTGCGGCGCCAGCGCCTGCACCGAAACCGGCACCTGCACCTGCACCGGAACCCGCCGCAGCGGCGCCCAGCGATGCCGACAGCCAGGCGGCAGCCCAGCTGGCCAATCCAAGTGCCTGGTGGAATTTGTTACAAGATCAGTTCAAGCAGGCCGTATCGACGGCCATGTCGCCCGACGCCGGCAGTGCGGCAGGGGCCAACTTTGGCAGCGTGAGCAAAACCAAGCCAGCGGCCAGCAAGCCCGCCAAACCTGCCGAGGCAGGCACGGCAGCCAAGGCCAAGGCCCCGCTGCGCAAGGCACCCGCGAAACGCGCAGCGCCCAAGGCTAAAGCACCAGGCAAGGCCTGATGTTTCAAGCCGGCAATATGATCAGGCGATACGATGAATGCGGATCGCCTCGATCATGTTGTCGGCCTGGCGTTTTACGTCACCGATCGTGATCAGGCCTTCGTCGGCCAGCGCCTTGGCGTGCTCGTACGAAGACTGGAATGTTTCCAGCGTGTCTCCCTTGGCGGCGACCGGGCGTACCCAGGCAATACTGCCGACTTTCATTTTTTTGTACACTTCATTGACCACATCACGCATAGTTTCTTCCTTATTGTTGTAAAGCAACTCAAGCGCAGGCGAACCCACACTGGCCCCTAGTTTATCATCCGGCACGCTCACGCATGGCTTTTCCCCCTTTTTCCACTACCGGCGGCGCATTTTCCGGCGCCACGATGGCCTCTTCCGGCCCGGGCGGCGGTGTCAGTTGCACCAGTTGCTCCATCAATTGCGCGAAGCGCTGCTGCCCTGGTGCAATTTTGTCTACATATAACAACACTTCCATGGCTTCGGCCGCCAATTCCGCCTGGTAGCCGCGCTGCTCCAGGAACGACACAATGATTTGCGCGGAATTGAACAGGATGCGCAGGTTGTTCGGCAGTTTTACACGCGCCGCGCGCATCCAGGCGACCGCTTCGTTGAGCTTGTCCGTCTTCCACAGCAGCACGCCCTTGTTCATCAAGTCCGACGCTTCCTTGCGCGAGGCGATGATCAGGCTCGTGCCTTCGTCGCCCATCTTCGCCTTGTCGAAAATCTTTTGCACCTCGTCCTGCACCACCTGGTTGTCGTGGTTGTTCTTCACCACGTAGCTCAGCAGGCCGGCCGGCGCATCCTTGACGCCGACGGCGAACAGCAAGGTGGCCAGTTCCATGCAGATGGCCTTCTCGGGCCGCGCAGGGTCTTCAAGCAGCATGGCTTCGAGCTCGTCGCCGCACTTGCGCGCGCGCCGGTAGTCGCCCGTTTCATGGTGCACCATGCCTTCCGTGATCTTCGCGCGCCAACCGATTTGCTCGGGCGAGAATTCGCGCTGCGCCAGCAGCAGCCATTGCAGCGCTTCCTTGGCATCCTTCTTCAGGCCGCATACGCGCGCCAGTCCCAGGTAGGCGTCGGGCGTCTTCATGACGGAAAACTCGCCGATGGAAATACACTTGCGAAAGGCCTTTTCCGCCATGCTGACATTGCCGACCTTCAAGGCCGCCAGCCCCAGGTTGCGCTGGCGCGGCACGGAATTGGGCGACAGGCGCGCCGCCTTTTCCAGCACGCCACAGGCTTCCTCGTGCTGGCCCATCAGCTGATAGGCGATGGCCATCTGGTCATAGGCGTCGATGTAATATTTGTTCTCGACGATCACGCCCTGGAATATCTGCCGCGCCGCCTCGTGCTCGCCGTTATTCATGCGGATCTTGCCCAGGCCCGCCTTGGCCCAGCTGTAATCGCGCTCGGCCAGCACTTTCTCGTACACGGCGCGGGCCTTTTCCGGCTCACCGCTTTTCAGCAGCAAACTGGCCTTCATGCGCAGCAGTTCCAGCTCGTGCAACTTGTTGACCTCGATCTGCGCATCGCACAATTTGGCCGCGCGCAAATAATCCTTTTCCATGCAGGCCTGGTCGATTTCGCGGAATACCTGCTTCTTGTGCCACACGCGGTTCAGCCGCGTCAGCAGCACGCCTTCCGTAATCGGTTTGATCAGGTAGGCGTCGGGCTGGTGCTCGGCCGCTCCCATCACGGATTCCACGCTTTTCTCGGCCGACACCATCAGCCACACGCTCGATGGCGCCGTCAGGTTGCGCACGCGCGTCTCTTCCAGCACTTGCTGGCCATTCTTGCCTTCGCCCAGGTTGTAATCGCACAGCACCACGTCGTAGCGCGTCTTGGCCAGCAGCTTCATGGCTTCGCCGCCGCTGGCCGCCTGGTCGATATGGCGCGCGCCCAGGTTGCGCAGGGATTCGCGCAGCAGGATGCGGATGCCGATGAAATCGTCGACCAGCAGATAATGCTTGTCGGCCCAGTCGGTACTGCCCGCTTCGGCGGCGGTGGCGTGGCTGTCTGTCGTCATGGCATCCTCGTTCAGGGCAGGCGCAGGAGGAAACAGCCGCCGCCCAGCGCGCCGCCATTTTCCAGGGCGATGCTGCCGCTGCTGCCCCGGTGCTTGTGCATCTTCGCCACTTCGCTGGAAAAATACAGGCCCAGGCCCGTGCTGTTGGTGGAAAAATTCACGCCGGCCGCCATGCCATCCATGGCCGCGCTGCCCGCGTCGAGCAGCGCCTGCGAGTAGCCGTCGCCATTGTCTTCCACGCGCAGCTCCAGCATCGTGTCAACCTGGCGCACCGACAGGCGGATCGTGTCCTTCGTGTAGCGGATGGCGTTGTTGATGGCATGCGCGAGCACGCCCATGACCAGGTCTTCATCGAGGGTCCAGATCAGCTCCGGCGGACAGGCCGTCTCCAGGCGGATGCCTTTCGAAGCCAGCAGGATCTTTTCCTGGTCCACCACCTGGTCGATCACCTGGCTCACCAGTTGCGGCTGCACGTCGAACGGATAGCCGGGCTTGCCCACTTCCTTGTACAGGGCCAGCAGCTGGATCAGGTTATCGTTGAGGCGCTTGGTCTGGTACAGCATCTGCGCCATTTGCAGGTAGGCGGGGTCGGCCTCGGGCGCGGGCTTGGCCTGCTCGGCCGCCAGCAGCGACTCCAGGGTGCCGCTGACCACGCTGATCGAGTTTTTCATGTCGTGCACGGTCGACGCCAGGAACAGGAAAAGCTCGGGCGAGCTGTGTTGATCTTCCACCGGATATCTCCTTGGGGCCGCAGCTTGAATATTGCCAAGGATAAATTATACCGCCAGCATGCGCACGCCAGCCAGCCGCGCGCAAAGTCCGTGATCTGACGCAACAATGCCGCCCCCGCTTGCGCAAGGACGGCATTGAACCGGAAACAGCTTGGCGTCAGCGGCGCGCGCCCGCCAGGCGTTTGACCACGACGATCATGCGGTCGATTTCCTCATACGTATTGTAGAAGGCGAACGAGGGTCGCACGGTCGCCTCCACGCCGAAGCGGCGCAAAATCGGCTGGGCGCAGTGGTGGCCCGAGCGCACGGCGATGCCCTCGTCGTTCAGGGCGCGCCCCACTTCCGCTGGCTCGTAGCCGGCCAGCACGAACGAAGCCACGCTGGCCTTTTCAAACGCCGTGCCGATCAGGCGCACGCCAGGTATGGCTTGCAGCTGGTGCGTCGCGTATTCCAGCAGCGCGTGCTCGTAGGCGGCGATGTTTTCCAGGCCGATGCGCTGCACGTAATCGATGGCCGCGCCCAGGCCCACGGCATCGGCGATATTGCCCGTACCCGCCTCGAAACGGTTCGGCACGCCCTGGTAGACGGTGCGCTCGAACGTGACGTCGGCGATCATATTACCGCCACCCTGCCATGGCGGCAGTTGCTCCAGCAAGTCCGCCTTGCCATACACGGCGCCGATGCCCGTCGGGCCGAACACTTTATGCCCCGAGAAGACATAAAAATCGGCGCCCAGCGCCTGCACGTCCACGCGCAGGTGCGACACGGCTTGCGCCCCATCGACCAGCACGCGCACGCCGGCCGCATGCGCCAGCGCGATGATCTGCGCCACGGGCGTCACAGTGCCCAATGCATTCGACACCTGCGTCACGGACACCAGCTTGGTACGCCCGTTGAGCAGCTTGCGGAATTCATCGAGCAGTATCTGGCCGCTGTCGTCGACGGGAATCACGCGCAGGGTCGCGCCCTTTTCCGCCGCCAGCTGCTGCCACGGCACGATATTGGCGTGGTGCTCGAGCTGCGAGACGATGATCTCGTCGCCGCTGCCGATGTACTTGCGGCCAAAGGTATTGGCGACCAGGTTGATGCCCTCGGTTGCGCCACGCACGAAGATGATTTCATTGGCCGACGCAGCGCCGAGGAAGTTCGCCACCTTGGCGCGCGCCGCCTCGTACGCATCGCTGGCGCGCGCCGCCAGCGCGTGGGCGGCGCGGTGGATGTTCGAATTCTCGTGCGCATAGAAATACGACACCCGGTCGATCACCGACTGCGGCTTGTGCGTGGTGGCCGCATTGTCGAACCAGGCCAGCGGCTTGCCGTTGACCCGTTCGGCCAGCACGGGAAAATCGCGCCGCGCGGCGTGCACGTCGAACGGCGCCGGCGTCTGGTGGTGACCCGGCTTCGTCGCGGAGGGCAGCTCGGTCTGGAAATAGAACGCGGGCGGGCTGTTAGCCGGCGCCACGGGCAGTTGCTGCGCAGGTGAGCGCTGCGGCGTGGCAAACAGTCCCCGCAAATCATCGGGGGCCACCGGCCCCTGTCCCAGCCCCTGCTGCGCCAGGCCGTCGAGCTTGCCGTTCGACACGGGATAACCATGTGCGCCGCCGACAAAATAGTAGGGCGACGGCGCACTCAGGGCCGACAGGCGTGGCGTCGGCACGGAGGCAGGCGCCGGTGCAATCGGCGACTCCAGAGGCGCCGTCACGGGCGGCACTTGCGCCGTCGCCACGCCGGGGGCGATGGCGGCGAAGGAAGGGCCGGGTTGTGGCGGCGGACGGTTCGCATAGCGGGGCGCCGCATCGAGCACGCTGCCGGAGCCACCGAGACTGGGAGACTTGTCCAACGCAGGGGGCAACCCCGGCAAACGCGCGAAAAACTCGCCCGCCAGCCGGTTCAGGGTCGCTTCATCGGGTAAAAACGGGACGGCAGGCAAGCCCGCCGCGCCATCACTTGTAGGTGTCTGGGTAGTCATGGTATTTACCGATCTCCACGTCTTCCAGTACGGCCAGCGCATCGTCGGTCAGCACGGCCAGCGAGCAATACAGCGAAATCAGGTAGGACGAAATCGCGTGGCGGTTGATGCCCATGAAACGCACGGACAGGCCCGGGCTTTGTTCGCCCGCCAGGCCAGGCTGGAACAGGCCGATCACACCTTGCCGCTGTTCGCCCGCGCGCAGCAGGATGATTTTCGTCTTGCCGTCTTCGATGGGCAGTTTGTCGGACGGCACCAGCGGCACGCCGCGCCACGTCAAAAACTGCGAACCGAACAGGCTGACGGTCGGTGGCGGCACGCCGCGGCGCGTGCATTCACGGCCGAAGGCGGCAATGGCCAGCGGGTGCGCCAGGAAAAAGCCCGGCTCCTTCCACACTTTCGTCAGCAGTTCGTCGAGGTCGTCCGGCGTGGGCGCGCCCGTCAGGGTAAAGATGCGCTGGTCGTCGTGCACGCTGGCCAGCAGGCCGTAATCGGGATTGTTGATCAATTCGCTTTCCTGGCGCTCCTTGATCGTCTCGATGGTCAGGCGCAGCTGCTCCTTGATCTGGTCGTGCGGGCTGCTGTACAGGTCCGACACGCGCGTGTGCACGTCGAGCACCGTGCTGACGGCATTGAGAAAATATTCGCGCGGCTGGTCATCGTAGTCGACGAAAGTTTGCGGCAGTTCCGACTCGTCACGCTGTGAGCAGGCCACGCGCACATCCTTCGGGTTTTTCACGCGGTTCAGGCGGTAGATACCCGCTTCCACGGGCAGCCATTGCAGCAGGTGCACGAGCCAGCGCGGCGTGATCGTGGATAACTGGGGGACGCTCTTGCTTGCATTGGCCAGCTGGCGCGCGGCGTTATCGCCCAGCGCGAACTGGCTCTCTGTTGCTTCTGCCATGACTACTCCTGATGAGAAAAGTGAATATGCTTATCTGAAAAACGAATAAAGTATCGGACGTCTCCCCAGTCTTCTCAACATGCTATCGCCATCAACGCGGCGTTTTAATCCACCAGCTCCGGTTCACAGCGCGCCATCAATCCCGCCAGGCCGATGCCCAGCGCGCCGGCCAGTTTTTCCACCGTCAGCAGCGACGGCGTGGCGGCGCCCCGCTCTATTTCGCCGATGAACGAGCGGTTCAAGTCGGCCGCTTCGGCCAGCCGCTCCTGCGACCAGCCATGCCCTTCGCGCAACTGGCGCACGGCCAGTCCAAACTGTTTGATCAACATGCTGTCCTCATGGGTGGTGGGCAAAAGCGGGGTGGGATGGCGCCGGAGAATCCGCTGCTTCCTGCTGGTTGTGCGCTTGCGTGACATGGCTGCCGGGCGCCACGCTGCGGGTCAGCCAGACATTGCCGCCGATGACGGAGCCCTGGCCGATGGTCACCCGTCCCAGGATCGTCGCGCCCGCGTAGATGACCACGTCGTCCTGCACGATGGGATGGCGCGCCAGGCCCTTTTTCAGCACGCCGTCGGCGCCGGCAGGAAAGCGCTTGGCGCCCAGGGTGACGGCCTGGTAGATGCGCACGCGCTCGCCGATGATGGCCGTCTCGCCGATCACCACGCCCGTGCCATGGTCGATGAAAAAGCTGCTGCCGATGATGGCGCCCGGATGGATGTCGATGCCCGTCTGCGAATGGGCCACTTCGGCGATGATGCGCGCCACCAGCGGCGCGCCCAGTGCATACAAGGTGTGCGCCAGGCGGTAGTGGATGATGGCCAGGATGCCCGGGTAGCACAGCAGCACTTCATCGACGCTGTGCGCGGCCGGGTCGCCATGGAAGGCGGCCGCCACGTCCGTGTCGAGCTGGGCGCGGATGCGCGGCAGCGCGCGGGCGAAGCGCTGCACGATGGCCAGTGCCTGCTGTTCGATGGAGACCGTCTGCTGCAAGCCGTGCTGTCGCGCGTGGTAACTGAGTTCGCGCCGCACCTGTTCGTGCAGGCCCGTCAAGGTCGTGTCGAGCGTGTGGCCGACAAAGAAATCCTCGCTCTCCTGCTGCAGGTCGAGGGGCCCGAGGCGCATGGGAAACAGGGCCGCGCACAGGGCGCCGACGATGTCGCGCAAATGCTGGCGCGACGGGAATTCGCGCGCGCCACACTCTTGATTGCTGGCCAATCCTTCGCGCCACTGCGCACGCACGGCGCGCAATTCATCGACGATCTGGCGCAGCTCCCACTGCGGCTGCGCGGCAAGGGAGGCGGGGGGAAGGGCTCGCTGATTCATGGTGGTCCCGGGAACAGAGTTAATCTTGCAGCCAAGGCAGCGCATGCCAGCGCCAGCCGCCGCTGTGGCCACGCTGCTGCTGCTCGTCGAGATCGCCCTCGAAGCCTTGCGCGATATTGAAGACGTGCGTGAAACCGGCCTTGGCGGCCGCTTCGGCGGCCGCGGCCGAGCGCTTGCCGCTGCGGCACAGCAGCACCACGACGGCATCCTTGCCACCCACTTTCGCTTCCAGTTCGCGCACAAAGCGGGGATTGCGGTTCATGGACGTGCCGGTCGCCCACGCCACATGCAGCGAGGCCGGCACGTAGCCGACGAAAGTGCGTTCCTCGTTGGTGCGCACGTCGACCAGTGCGGCTTTGCCAGCCTGCACCAGCTGCCATGCATCCTGCGCGCTGACGATGCCCGCATACGGCAAGCCCTGGGCCTGCGCCTGGGCGCGCGCGAGATGGAGTACTTCGTCAAAAGCCGCCTCGCCGTGAGCGGCGCGGGGATCGAAAATCAGTTCTGCAGCAGCCATCAGTCCACCTCTTTATTCCGTCGTCAAAAACCAGCACGAGTCCACTGTAGCGAACTTATGTTGTTCGGAAAACAAATTAAAAAGAGTTTGGAAAGCTGAAAAACGTATATGGAGGATATTGCGGCATGGAGCGTCTGAAAATGCCCAGGGCTAGGCGGAGTGCCGAAGACAGTACGAATGTACGGCGAGGCAGGACAACAACGCCATGGACTTTTTCAGGCGTTCCGGCGGCGCTCGCGCAACAAGAAACGCGCAGGATCCAACGCGGCGGCAAGCGACGATTCCAGCGGCAGCGGCTCGCCCTCCAGCTGGCAAGCCAGCAGCTCGGCCGCCAGCGGCGCCCAGATCAGGCCGCGCGAGGCGTAACCGAGCAAGCCAAACAGGCCAGGCCAGCGCGGCACGTCGCGCAAGCGCTCGCAGCGGCCCGGCACGCCCGGGTCGGGCAAGGCGCCCGCCAGCGGCAGGCGGTCCGGCGCCATGCAGCGAAAGCCCGTGCGCCCGGCCAGCGGCGCCTCGAACGGAGTCACGCCAAGGATGTCGGCGATCTTCGCGATATTTTCGTGCTGGCTGGCCACGCGCAGGCTGCTGTCTGCATCGGCATCATAGGTCGCGCCCACGCACACGACACCCTGGTGCGCCGGCGTCATGTAGGCTTCGCGGCAGACGACGAACGGCAACGAGGGCAAGCTGCCTTCGGCCAGGTGCGTGACCTGGCCGCGCACGGCGTCCAGCGGCAGGCCGGCCGCCTGTTCGAAATCCACGGCACCCGTGCCTGCCGCCAGGATGACGGTGGGTGCCGCCGCGATCAGGGCACCGTCCGCATCGCGCACCAGCCATTCCTCATCGCCGCGCTCCAGGCGCAGGGCGCTGCTGGAAAAGCGCCGCGTGAGCAAGGCGCCGCAGGCGTCCAGCATCGCCGCGCAAACGGAAGACGGGCGCGCCCAGCCGCCCTGCTCGAACCACCAGGCGCCATCGGGTGCCGGCGCGCCCAGCATGGCGGTCGCCTCGGGTGCTTCCAGCCAGCGGGCGAATTCGCGCGGATACAGGCCACTGGCGGCGATTTGCCGCTGCACCTGCGCATGCGCGCCGTCGCGCGCCAGATGCAGCACGCCGCTCTGTACACCCTCGATGGCGGCGCCGATGCCGCCCAGGTCTTTCCAGCGGCTCAGCGAGTACAGGTAGGCGGCGCGCACCAGGCGCGTGGCGATATTGTCGTCCTTCGACATCAGCGGCATGAAGATGCCGGCCAGGTTGCCCGACGCTTCGCCGGCCGGCTGCGCGTGGCGCTCGACCAAGGTCACCTTCCAGCCGCGCGCGGCCAGCCGTTCGCAGGCGGCCGCACCGGCCACGCCCGCGCCGATGACGATGGCGCGCCGCTCGGGCGCGGTGATGGCCGCGTGCTCTCCGCGCCGCGCATAAAACACGGCGCGCAATCGGCTCTCGTCAAAAACAAAGCCATTTTTTTGCAATTCCGTGCGCTGCGCCTCGTCCAGGTGCACGGCTTGCAGGCGGGCGCCGTCCATCATCAGGCGCGCCAGCACCGGCGTGGCTGCCGGCACCCAGGCCAGGTGCACTTCATCGACTCGCGCCGACAATTGCGCCAGGCAGGCATCGGGTTCGCCGATCAGCAGATCGAGTGTGACGAGGCCATCGTGTGAGACCATGCGATGCAGGCCCGGCACGCAAAGCGGCCACTGCGCGCGCCACTGCTCGGGTAAGTGGCGGGCATCGACGGGACGCGGCGCCAGCGCGATGTAATGCAGACGGCGACCGCCATGCGCCGCGCAGACGGCACGCAAGCGGGCGCCGTCAAAATCCGTGTCGAGCAAGACCAGCGCGCGGCGCATCAATGCCCCGCACGGCAAAAGCAGGTCGGCGCATGGTCGTTGACCATGCCGATGCCCTGCATGTAGGCGTAAATGATGGTCGAGCCGACGAACTTGAAGCCCCGCTTGAGCAAGTCCTTCGATAATTTGTCTGACAAGGCCGTCTTGGCGGGAAAGGCGCCGGGCTGCCAGCTATTGACGATAGGCTGGCCATCGACATACGCCCACAGGAAGCTGTCCAGGGTCTGCCCTTCCGCGCGCAGGCGCAGGTAGGCTTGCGCATTCGTGATGGCCGCCGCCACCTTCAGGCGGTTGCGCACGATGCCGGGGTCGAG
Source organism: Janthinobacterium salmonicoloratum (assembly GCF_051380845.1). NCBI lineage: Bacteria > Pseudomonadati > Pseudomonadota > Betaproteobacteria > Burkholderiales > Oxalobacteraceae > Janthinobacterium > Janthinobacterium salmonicoloratum. The sequence goes on from NZ_JBNYXV010000002.1 coordinate 135,821, forward strand.
CAGCAGCTGCGCCACCTTCTCCGGGCCATACGCGGCGATCTTTTCCGCATCCCAGTGATCAAACGCGGCGCGGTAGGTGTCGCGCTTGTTGAGGATGGTTTCCCAGCTCAGGCCCGCCTGCGCGCCTTCCAGGTTCAGCATCTCGAACAGCCGGCGCTCATCGTGGCAGGGCACGCCCCACTCCGTATCGTGGTAATCGAGATAGCGAGGATTGGCCGGATTGGCCCAGGAGCAGCGGATGGTGGTCATGGTCGTGTTCTTCATGTGCGGGCAAGCACCAGTATAGTTTATCGGCCGCGCAGGAGGCGCCCCAGTTCCAGCAAACCGTGCGCCATCTCGGCCGGGGGAATTGCCGTAAAGCCCAGCAGCAGCCCTGGCGGCGTGGCGCACGCCGGCCCCGCCGCCGGATCGGCATAGTGGCCCAGCGGGCGCAATTCGATGCCCCGTGCCAGGCCCGCGCGCGCGACCGTTTCTTCATCGTGTTCGCCGCGAAAATACGCGCACAGTTCCAGGCCGCTTTCGGCCGGTCCGCACGCGAGCTGGTCGTCGAGTTCACGCGCCAAGCCGCGCACCAGCAGATCGCGCCGTTCGGCATTGCTGTCTCGCGTGCGGCGGATATGCCGGCCAAAGTGGCCCTCGGCGATGAAGTCCGCCAGCGCCATCTGCGGCACGATGGCCGTGTGGCGGTCCATCACGGCCTTGGCTTGCACCAGCGCTTCCGCCAGCGCGGGCGGCGCCACCATGTAACCGAGGCGCAGCCCGGGAAACAGCACCTTCGACATCGTCCCCACATAGACCACGCAACCATCGCGGTCCAGGCTTTGCAGCGAGGCCAGCGGCGCGCCCGCGTAACGGTATTCGCTGTCGTAATCGTCTTCCACCAGCCACGCCTTGTTGTGCGCGGCCCAGGCCAGCAGGGCAAGGCGGCGGGGCAAGCTCATGCTCACGCCCAACGGCATCTGGTGCGATGGCGTCACGTATGCCAGCTTCGCCTGCGGGCAGTGCGCCACGCCGTACGCCACATCGAGCCCCTGCGCATCGACGGGGACGGGAAACACGCGCGCGCCGGCCGCGCGCAAGGGGCCGCTGGCGCCCCGGTAGCCGGGCGACTCCATCCAGGCCGAGTCGCCCGGCGCCAGCAGGATGGTCGACAGCAAGAACAGCGCCTGCTGCGAGCCCGAGGTGATGACGATCTGCTGCGGCGTGCACTGGACGCCGCGCGAGGCCTTCAGGTACACGCACAGCAGCTCGCGCAGCGGCAGGAAGCCGGCCGGGTCGCTGTAGCCGAAATGGTGGTCGGGCCGGCGCCAGCGCCGCGCTTCCAGGCGGTTCCACACGTCGAACGGGAAATGGTCGATGCGCGGCATGCCGACGCGAAATGCGCGCAGCGGCCCCCGGTGGAAGGCCACCTGGCGCATGGCCGCCACCACGCCCTGCCCGCGCGCCGACAGGGGCCGCAGCAAGCCGGGCGCTTCCGCCTTGCCGGCCGGCGCGGGCTGGGGCACGGGCAGCGGAACGTCGCGACTGACAAAGGTGCCGCGCCCCACGGCGCCATCGAGATAACCTTCGGCCGCCAGTTGCGCATACGCATTGAGCACCGTCTGGCGCGACACGGCCAGCAGGCGGCAAAAGTCGCGCGTGGGCGGCAGCTGCATGCCGGGACTGATGCGGCCATCGAGGATGGCGGCCTTGATGGCCGCATACAGCTGGCGAAACAGCGGCTCGATGGCGCCGCGCTGCAGCGGCAGGGCGGCGATGATCTGGTTCAGGTGCGAAGCTGGCATGGTGGGATGGCGTTTAAATTGGTAGCTTAAAGATAGCATTTATTGGCTATTTTAAATAGCCAAAACAAGCGCTAAGATGGCGCATCCCCTCACTCTTGCGGAGCACCCATGCATCAGTTTTTCGCCAACGTGGCCTGGCAGCGCGACGGCCAGGATTTCGCCGGCCAGCGCTACAGCCGTGGCCATGAATGGCAGTTCGACGGCGGCTTGCGCGTGCCCGCCTCGTCGTCGCCCTTGTCCGTGCCGCTGCCCATGTCGGTGGCGGAAAATATCGACCCGGAAGAAGCGCTGGTGGCCGCTACGTCGAGCTGCCATATGTTGTTCTTCCTGTCGCTGGCGGCCCAGCGCGGCTACGTCATCGACGACTACCGTGACGACGCCGTCGGCGAACTGGGCAAGAATGCCGCCGGGCGCCTGGCCATGACGCGCATCGTGCTGCGTCCCCGCATCGCGTTTGCGGGAACGCCGCCCTCGCCCGACGCGCTGGCCGCCCTGCACCACGACGCGCACGCGCGCTGCTACATCGCCAATTCGCTGACGGCCGATGTGGTCGTGGAAGGAGCGCACTAGATGTACACGCCCGCCAGCTTTCGCGAAGAGCGCCTCGACGTGCTGCATGGCCTGATCGACGCGCATCCGCTGGGCGCGCTGGTGCACCATGGCGAGGATGGTTTGTGCGCCGACCATCTGCCTTTCGAGATCACCGCGCCCACGCCCGAGGCGCCGTTCGGCATCCTGCGCGCCCACGTGGCGCGCGCCAACCCGCTGTGGCGCGGCGCCGGCGTGAACGATGACTGCATGGTGATTTTCCAGGGGCCGCACGCCTATATCACGCCCGCCTGGTATGCGGAAAAGCAGCGCAGCGGCAAGGAAGTGCCAACCTTCAATTACGCGGTCGTGCATGCCCACGGTCCCCTGCGCGCCATCGATGATGCGGCATGGCTGATGGACTTGCTGGAACGGCTGACGACACGTCATGAAGCTGGCCTGGCGATGCCGTGGACAATCGCCGATGCGCCGGCCGGCTATATCGAGAAGCTCGTGAAAGCCATCGTCGGCATCGAAATCCCCCTCACCCGCATCACGGGGAAATGGAAGCTGGGGCAGAACCGCAGCATGCAAGACCAGGCCAGCATGGCGCATGGCCTGGCGCTGGACAATCAACCCGGCGCGGCGCAGGCGCTCGGCGCGCTGATCGCCGCCAACCTCACGCCAGCCAGCTGACGGCCGCTGAAAACGTCAAAAACGACAGCGCCGTTGAGACCAGGATGATGCGGGCGATGCGCGCCGTCGCTGTGCTCACGACGATGCGCATAGCGCGCGGCGAGGCGAGGGTCAACGAATCCAACCTCACGCCAGCCAGCTGACGGCCGCCGAGAACGTCAAAAACGACAGCGCCGTCGAGACCAGAATGATGCGGGCGATGCGCGCCGTGTTCGCCCCGAAGCGCTCGGACAGCAGCGACACATTGCTGGCGCTGGGCAGGCAGGCCACCAGCACCATGCAGGTCAGCGCGAACGGATCGAGCGGCGCGCCCAGCGCGATGGCCGCGTGGCCGATGCCCCACACCAGCAGCGGATGCAGCAGCAGTTTTTCAGCGCCACGGGCACATATTCCCCCAGCGGCGCCGGGTCGCTGGTGCTCATCTGCGAACGGGCCAGTACGGCGCCAATGGTAAACAGGGCAACAGGAGAGGCGGCGTCGGCCAGCAGGCCCACCGTCTGCATCAATGGCTTGGGCAGGGCCAGTTCCAGCCACGACGACAGGGCGCCGAACACAATCGCCCACGGCATCGGGTTGCCGGCCATGCCCTTCAGGGCATTGCCGACGGCGGCGCGGCTGCCGTGCGCGCCGCCGCTGCCGATGCGCGACAAGGCGATGCACAGGGAACTGGTCATCAACATATCGACGACGATGGTGACGATGACGGGCCCTGAGGAACGGGGACCGAGCAAGGTCAATAGCAGGGGCACGCCCATGAAGCCCGTATTCGGGAAGGCCGCCACCAGCGCACCGAAGGCGGCGTTGTTCCAGTCGATGCGGTGGCTCAGGGTCATGGCCATGGCCATGGTGACACCCACCATGATCAGCGCGCACAGCAGATACACGCCAAACACGCTGGCGTCGAGCAGTTGCGCGATGGGCGTGGCGGCGCCGAAGCGGTACAGCATGCAGGGCAGCGCGAAGTACAGGACAAAACTGTTCAAGCCGCCGATGGCGGCCAGCGGCAGCAGCTTGCGGCGCACGGCCAGGTAGCCGCACAGCACCAGGGCGAAGAAGGGAAAGGTGATGGCGAGGATGGTCAGCATGGAGCGCCATTGTAGCGCGCTGCACTGGCTGGCCGCCGGGCGCAAAAAAAGGCCGCTCGCGCGGCCCAAGGAGGTTTCGGGAAAAACGCCGCTGGCCGGCTAGGGCTTGAGCTGGGCGCGGATCTCGCCAGCCGGGTAGGCGGCGCTGTGCACGTTCACGTACAGCTTGCCGGCCTGGTAGCTCGCATACTGGGGCGGCGTGAGCATGGCGCCGTCCGGCACGGCAAACATGCCTTCGGCGGTTTTCACCAGCGGCACGATGACGGGGCCATTGGCGCCGGCGGGCGCTTCATGAATATGCGCGACGGTGGCTACCATACCCGTATAGCGCACGCCACCGCTGACACTGAGGTCGTCGGCGACGCGGATAGTGCTGCTGCCGCTGGCCGTGCTGGTGTTGGCCGGCACTTCCTGCGCGCCCGTCAAGGTGACGTCATGGTCGCCCGGGTGATGCGGGCCATGGGAACAGGCGCCCAGCAGGGCGGCCAGCGCCAGCATGCTGGCGGCGCGGCGTACGTGTTGTGGCAATGTGGTCATCGCAGTACTCCTTCAACGGACATCGGATCACGGATGGCGCCCTGCCCTGCCCGTACAGCCGAGCCGGGCTTGCGCCGCACTGGTCTCGCGCAAAAAATCTTGCTGTCATGCGACAGTAAGGCCATGCCGCCTTGTCCGCTTTGCTTTTCGCCAAACCTGGTGCTCGCCTGCCAGCGTGCCGTCAAGCCAGATGCACTTCCGCCACCCAGCCGCGGTTGGCGGCCGGCGCCTTCGGCTTGGGTGCGATGCCGCTGCTTTTTTCCGCATCGAGGATGATGTTGCGCATGCTGTCGCTGGCGGCAGGCCCAGGCGCGAAGGCGTAATACTCGTCATTGATAGGCAGGCCCGTCGTGGCGTCGACCAGCACCGGATCGGCGGCCAGGCCCGTGTCACGGCTGGCAATGACGAGGCTGGCGCCTTCCGGCGCGAAGTTTTCATTGCCCCAGGCAATAAACGCCAGCAAGACGGGCTTGAAGGCGCGGCCGGACTTGGTCAGCACATAGTCGTAGCGGGGCGGCTTGGCGCAATACAGGCGGCGCGTCATCAAGCCCCCTTCCACCAAGTCGGCCAGGCGGCGCGTCAGGATGGTGGGCGCGATCTTGAGGCTTTTTTCAAATTCGTCGAAACGCGTCTTGCCATAAAACGCTTCGCGCAGAATGAGGATGCTCCACCATTCACCCACCTTGCCCAGGCTGCGTGCAATCGGGCAGGGCAAATTATTAAAGTTGGTATGTTTCATGACCATCTCCTCACGTTGATTCAACACAACAATCGAAAAATATTTCAGTTGCAACACGCTCAGTTGCAACACGGACACTTAGTTACTATCACTTTGCAAGTGACATTGACACCACGGGTAGCGGCTTGAAAATACGCAAAAACTCACGCTTTTCTTGTTCAAGTACAATCATGGCTCGTTCAATTCCCCAATCCCGGTACGAAAAACGGTGTCAGCCACGCCCGTTTTTCACTCAATGCGTTCACGATGACCCCTTTGAAGCTTGCCGTACTGCCAGCCCTGCTCGCCCTGTCCGTTTGCCAGACCACCACCGCCGGTACCGTGTCTTCCGCGACACTCCAGGCCACCTTCGTCGTCCATGAAGCGTGCACCATCGTCTCGCAGCGCGGCGGCGCCCAAGTGCGCTGCCAGCACAACACGCCCTATCTGCTGCACCAGCAGGCAATGCCATCGGGCGCCGGCCTCGTCACCGTCACGTTCTAAAAATAAATCGTTGCCGTCACTGTGTCCTTGTAGTCGCCGGGGCGCGGCGATACCTGCGCCGGCACGCGGCCATAAATCGTCAGCGGCACGCTGGCGCCCGTGCCCGTCCCCGTCACCATGCTCGTGCCTGCCGTGCCATCTCCCCATGGCGCGCCATCGAGGGTGGCTGACAGCAGGTAACTGACCTTGTCCGTCGTTAAGATATTTTTCATCTGGCGATTGGCCACATTGGCCGCCACGCTGCCGCCGTTCAGGGCAATCTGATACGCGTTGTTATTCACGCAGCGCACGGACAAGGTGCTGGTGCTGCGCAAATTGCCCGTCAGGATGGAGGCGTTCGCGAACGCCATCGGCGTGGCCGCGATGGTGCAATCGTTGACTGCCGTGGCATTCACCGTGAAACCGAAGCTGCCGCTGGTGGCCGTGCAACCTTGCAGGTTGACGAGGCCATAGGTGGTGTAGGTGTAGGTACCCACGCCGGCAAAGCTCGAGGTATACACGGTATTGGCGTTGGCGACCGTGGGCACGGCGGCCAGGGCGGTGCCGGCAGGGATCTTTGCATACACGGTAAAGGTGGTGGAATAGGTGCCGGGCGGCGCCAGCAAACCGGCCGACAGGATCATGCCGAAGGTCGACGGCGCGCCCGTCACGCCGGCGCCGCCCCAGATCTTCGCCGTGGCATACGAACTGTCCACGTACACGTTGTACTCCATGCGATTGATGCCATTGCCCAGCTTGCGCGGCAGGGCCGAGGTGGAATTCGTGCCCAGCCCCAGCGAGATGCACACTTGCGCATTCGGCGTGAGCAACTGCCCCAGGTTCAGCGACGAGAACAGGCAGCTGAAGGTCCCCGTTGCCTGCGCCACGTAATCGGCGCCGGAAATCGGGCTGACGGAGCCGAAATCGATATTCGTCATGCTGACCGTGCAGGTATCGGCCGCCTGCGCCACGCTGCCCCAGGCGCAGCCCAGCAGCAGAGTCAGCCATAGCAGCAGGCGGCGCATCAGCGGCCTGCCCCGGCGCTGGCTGCCGCTGCGCAATGCAGCGGCCCGATCACGGGCAAGCCGCCCGCGGCAGGACGCACATAGGCAAAACGCAAGGTGCACGCGCTGTCGCCTTCGCCGACTTGCAACTGATTCTGCTCGAGCAGATCGTCGACGAAAACGATGCCGTCAAATCCCACCACCGTCTGCTTGCCGCTTTGCACGTGCAACACGGGCAAGCCCGTAGCCAACGGCTTGCCCTGCGCATCCTGGACGATGACGGTGGCCGCGCTGTAGCGCTCGATGGGAAAGGCCGCCAGCACGCCCGCCAGGTGTTGCGGAACGACATTGATATTACTCGCGGGCACCCGCGCATCCACATCGAGTTCCTCCGTGGCGATGCTGATCTGATTATTGCCATAGGGGTTCAAATTCGGCACCAGCAGATAGCCGTCCCTGCCCGTCACACCGATCTGGCGGTTTTCATGCAGCACAGGAATATTACCCACGCCGCCCGTGGATACCAGCGCAAAACCGTTGCCCACCTGGCGCGCCGCCTCGACATGGCCATCCATCAACACCAGCGCGCCGGCCGCGCCCAGCGAGGAGGCATTGCCCATGCTGCTGTTTTGCGTGCGCGCGCTCACGCGGCCGTCATTGCCCAGGTATTCCACTTGCGCCTGCCGGTAGGCATTGCCGCCCGTCGTGCCAGCTTGCAAGTTCCAGCCGAAACCGCCGCCAAAGTCCGCCGCGCGCTGCGCGCTGACGCTGCGGCCGTTCTCGCCGTTTTGCCGGCTGCTGTACACGCTGACGGCCAGATTGTTGTCGAAAGCCATGCTCAGACCGAAGTAAAAGCCCCGCTTCTCGCGTTGCCGCAAATCCTGGAACAGGCTGGCGTTGAAGAACAGGCCGTGAAACAGGGTGGCCGAATAACCCACGGTGGCAAGCTTCGATGGCGGCGCGCCAGGCGTGCGGTAGCTGATATAGCTGCTGCTGATACTACTTCCTGCCGGCAATGGCAGGCTGACGGTGAAGCGGTCCGCCGCGCGCACCACGGGGCTGCCGTCGCGCGAGGCCAGGTCCCCAAACCCGGCGCTGGCGCGCACGCTTTGCACATCGACGCTGAAGCGCGGCCCCATGTACTGATAGCCAGCGCCCAACTGCGCGCCGCGGCTGCGGCCGGCGCTGGCCGACAGTGAACCGTTGAGCACGCCCGCCTGGCCCAGCCGCACCAGCGCGCCCGCGCCCGCCTGATACAGGCCGGCGGCCAGTTCCGCATGGCCTTCGAGGGTGAGACTGTCGCTGACGCCATGGCGGCCGGAAGCGCTGACGACCAGTTGCCGCTCATAGCCGAACAGGCGGCGGCCATAGTCGCGCCGCACGGCGCCCGCCTCGACCGAGTAATCGCTCAAGCCGCTGGCCAGCATGCGCGTATCGACATACAGGGGCAGCACGGTCGTCACGCTGCGTCCCAGCGCATCGCGCGTGATGAGGGTGGCTTGCCCGGCGCCATTGATGCCGGCCACCTGGTTCAGCACAAACGGACCGCTGGGCACGCTGGCAGCATATTGCTGCACGCCATTGACATACAGGCTCAGCGACGAAGGCACGAGCGCCGTGCCATCGACAGAGGCGACAGGAAAGGTCAGCAGGTCGGGGCGCAGCTGGAAATTCTTGCGCCACTGCACACCACCGACACGCACGGCGCGGCTCCAGCTCAGCGACGAGGAAATCAGGTCGCCCACCTGCCACGTTTGCAAGGTCTCGGGGTCGGCGTGGCTCCAGAAGGTGTCGAAGCGCATGTACTTGCGCTGATCCGACCCCAAGTTCAAGGTGCCGGTATTGCTGAACACGCCGCTGTCATTGAAATAGCGCAAGTCGTTGAAGATGGCGGCGCGCCGCGTCTGCCCCAGCTCCGCATAGGCTTCGTAATTGAGGACGGCGCCGGGCGTGACGCGCGATGGCGGCGTCAGCGCCACCGTGCGCGCGCTGATGCGGTAGGGCGAACGCAAGTCGTCCGCCACTTGCAGCGACACGCTCTGGCGCGCCGCATCATATTCATAGCTGAGGCCGGGAATCGCCTCGAGCGCCACCTCGGTCTGACCGGGTGCGACCAGGCGCGCCGGGTCCAGCCCCAGCTGCTGCAAGGTCGCCACACTGCTGCGCAAGCCTTTGCCCACCTGGGTAAAGCGCAAGATCAGCCCGGTTGGTTCAGCATTCACAGTGACCTCCAGATACAGTTCATTCGGCGCCGCCGGATCGCTGGGCAAGCTGGCAGGGCCCGGATCGGCGCCCGTCATGGCCGCCGCGCCATCGGCCCTGGCCAGCGGCGCCATGGCCAGCAACAGCAACGATGCCAGTACGCGTTTCATGATGTGGCCGCTTGCGCCCATGCCCGGGGCGCGCAGCAAGCCGGCCCGTCATGGCAGCCATGTTCAAGGTGTCGAATTCTTGGCAATGAGTGCCTTGGCATTCACATTTACCGCGATACTCAACGGTCCATCCAGTTCGGCCTCCCTGGCAATGGGCAGGCGCCATACGCGCATGCGTGCCGCCAGGACATAACCAAACAGCCCCTTGCTAATGACAAACTCCTTGCCCGCCTGGTTCGTGAACGTCATCGCACCGATCTGCGCATGGACATTGCCACTGTTTTTGATACGCAACATCCACTCGCCCTGGTCGCGAAAAACTTGCCAGTCGAGTACTTCCTTGCCCGGCGCGCCGGCCGGCAGCACGAACACGGGCACCGAATAGCGCAGACGGATATCGACGCCGCTGCGGCCCGCCTCATCCTCGCGGCTGACTTCATCGATGAGCACGCGATACGTCTTTTCCTGCGCGACAGTGCCAGCCTGGGCACGCACCAGGCGGATGGTCTGCCGGCTATTGGCGGCGATTTCGACGATCGGCGGACTGGCCACCAGTTCCTGCGTCGGCGCCAGCGTTTCCTCGCCATCGCGCTGATCCCAGACGAACACCCGCACCTGCCCGTAGATGGGCTGGTCACCGAGGTTTTGCAGGTTGATGCCGGCTGCATTCTGTGCCGCGCGCAAATTGAGCGTCACCGGTGAAATCTGCAGACTGGCGCCGTGCGCGCCCGCAGCGCAGCAGGCCAGCAGCGCCAGCACGCCTTTCATCAGGGAAGCAACACCGGCCGTCACGCAGCGCCCGGCTTAAAAGTAAACGGTGGCTGTGATGATCGACTTGTAGGTATCGGGTGCCGGTGTCGCTTGCGGCGGAATGTTGCCGTACACCGTGATCGGCTGCGCGGAGCCGTTGCCGGTACCAGCGACGGTATTCGTGCCCTGGATATCGCCCCACAAGGTGCTGCCGGCCGTCTGGTACAGATTGAATTGCACCGTCCCCAGGTTGCCGCCGGTGCCGCTCAGGTAGCGCGTGGTGCCGGTCGACCCGGTGCCCGTGCCGGCCGTCAAGCCCACGTTATACAGCGTGGTATTGGTGCAGGTGACATTCACGGTCGTATTGACGTTCACGGCAGTAGCCAGTACACCCTGACTTTGGCCAAAGTCGAGATTGGCCGCCACGATGGTGCAATTGGCGATGATTTTCAGGGTAACGTCAAAGGTGGTGCTGGCGCTGCCATTCAGATACACGGCTGCGTCGGCGCTACGAGGCAGGAGCGCCGTGGCGGCCACAGCCACGCTGGCAGCAACGATAAGGCGGGGGAAAATAACTCGCAACATGATACCTCCTGATGATGGAACATCATTAATGAGCCCGCCAATTTGAGGGGCTTCGAGGATAGTCACGGTATTGCCGGCGTTTTCTTGGGCACGCAAACCAGGACGACAAAATACGTATGCCGAGAGTCAGAAACCCGGGGACTCCGGCACTTTTTGCAGCATTGACAAAACAGCTTTTTTGGCAAGCGACATTGCTTAAAATCAATGCGTGAGTTTATTATTGGCGATCTGGGAAATCCGCGCTTCTTCCTGCGGAGAAACATCTTTTGAAACACGAGAAAAGCAGAAAAAAAAGGAAAAGCAGCGCATAATAAGCCACAACTTGCTTTTTGGTTAAGTCATCCATTCCATGCCATTGACCAGCGAAACCATCAAAAAAAATATTCTGATCGTGGACGATTCCGCGTTCGAGCAGCGCATGCTGATGGAGCTGCTCAGCGAACAGCCATACCGTTTCAGCATCGCGTTCAACGGCTACCAGGGCTACCAGCTGGCACTGGCCACGCATCCCGACCTGATTCTGCTCGATGTGCGCATGCCCGAGATGGATGGCTACACGGCATGCCGTTTGCTCAAGGCCAATCCCGAAACGGAAGAGATTCCCGTGATCTTTCTCAGTGGCGCCGATGCCGCCAAGGAACGCATCATGGGCTTGCAGGTGGGGGGCGTCGACTACATTTCGAAGCCGTTCACGCCGGAAGAACTGGCCGCGCGCATCCATATCCACCTGGGGTTGATGCGTAAAAGCAACAGTACCTTGCCGGCAACGACTCCGATCAGCGACAAGCAGCAGCATCCCGACCTGGTATTCGTCAATGCGGTCAAGCAACTCATTCTCGACAACCTGGGCAGCCTGCCGAACCTGTCCGAAATCGCCCGCAGCGTGGGCACTTACCGTGAAAAGCTGACCCTGATGTTCCGCGAGCAGACGGGCATGACAGTCTTCGCCTTCATCCGCGAAGCGCGCATTGCCCGCGGCGTGGAATTGCTGCAGCAGACCGACATCGATGTGCAGGATGTCGCCCTGCTGATCGGCTTTCACAACGCGGGCAACTTCGCCACCGCCTTTCGCGAACGCATGGGCGTCACGCCCAGCGCCTACCGCCAGCGCCTGCAGGAGCAGACGGGCCAGCGGCAGGCGGCGGGCGGCTAGAACTTGTAGTTCAGCTTGAGTGCCGCAACGCGCCCGCGCGGATCGGCCTGGGTAAAGTCAAAGCCGGTGGAGGCATAGTCCCAGGGAGCCCGTTTGTTGGCCAGGTTTTGCACGATGAAGGTGACGTTCGCCTGTGGTGTCACCTGCCAGCTGCTGGTCACGTCAAAGGTACTGAAGGCAGCCACCGATTCATTGAGGTGCGTCTCCTGCGCATAGCTGCCCACATAGTTCCATGTGAGCGTGGACGACCATTTTCCCTGTTCCCAGGTGGCCGACGAGACGCCGCGCCATTTCGGGATGGAACCGAAATGATTGGTGCCGGCGCCATCGGTCAGCGGCGCGCCATCGGACAGCGGTTCGGCAAAGCGCAGTACGCGGCTCAGCTGGCCAGCCAGGGTCAGCTTGCCCCAGTCCTTGTCGACGAAGCGCTGGCGCAGGTCGATATCGATGCCCGACACTTCGCGCTGGCCCTGGTTGCGGAATTGGCGGTACAGGGTCGTGATGCGCCCATCGGCACCGCGCGTGATCTGTTGCGGCGCCGTGCTTTCATTCTCGAGGATAGTGGTGGCGCTGGCCGTGCCGATCACGCCATCCTGCTTGATGCGGTAGTAATCGAGGCCGATGCTCGAACTGCTGGTGGGCGACACCACCACGCCCAGGTTCAGGTTGTTCGACCGCTCGGGGCGCAGGTTCGGATTGGCGATGGTCATGACCGTCACGCCGCGCGACTGCGTTGGCGTCAGCGGATCGCGGGCATCGATCACGCCGGTATAGCTGACGGCCGTGCTGTCGGTGATTTCCGGCAGCGACGGGGCACGGAAGGCGCGTGAAACGGTGCCGCGCAGCAACAACCAGGGCGCTGCCTGGTAGCGCGCGCTGGCTTTCGGCGAAAACGCATTGCCAAAGTCGCTGTAATGGTCGGCGCGGCCCGCCACATTGACGGACAGGTCTTTTACGACGGGCACATTGAATTCGGCAAACAGGGCCGACACATTGCGCGAGCCGTTGATGATATTGAGTGCGGGGCGCAGTTCCGTGCCCGACAGCACGGCCGTCGAGGTTTGCGAATCCATTTTTTCGCGTCGCCACTGGGCACCGGCGGCAAAGCCCAGCGGGCCCGCCGGCAAGTTCCAGATATCCTTGGCCGCCGAGAAGTCGAGCGTGTCGAGGGTCGACTCGGCTGGGCGCAGGGTCGACAGGCGCAGGCGGTTGCGCACGGCTTCGCTGTTTTGCGACTGGTCATAGAAATTGTAGCTGCCCTCGGCCAGCACTTTCTGGAATTCGTAGCGGTTGACGAAGTTCTGCACCGTTTCCTCCAACTTGCTGCTGGAATGGGCCACGGCCGTATCCCAGTCCCAGCCCGCCCAGGTGCCCTTGGCGCCGGCCAGCGCGCGGTAGAAGGTGACGCGGTCCTGCTTCAGGCGCGGTCCCAGGTCGAACAGGGTGGCCGTGAACGGCAAGGGTGTCGTGCCCGGATTGTTCGGGTGACCCACGGGCAGCACCACGGGTATGGTATCGAGCAACTTGGTGCTGTTGTTCCACACGCGCGTGGCGTTATTCACCGTCAGAGGCGCGCTGAAGGTCTGGTCGGCGCGCGAGTAACTGTGCAACAGGTCGACATACGCTTCCGTGTCCGCGTTCAGCTTGAGGGTGCCGCGCAGCGACGAGTGGATACGCTGGATACCCGGGATCAGCGTTTTGTACGGCGCCGGATTGTAGGCCAGCACCTGGCCGCTGCGATCGGGATTGATGTCGTTGTATGGCACCAGTTGCAGCGGACCGCGCACGCCACCGAGCGTCTGCGTGGGATCGTTGCCGGCGTAATTCGTGGCGGTCCATCCCAGGCTGCCGCGCTGCTGCTGGCGGTAATCGGCATCGCGCAGCCATGCCACGTCGCTCTGCTGCAGCTTGTCGCGCTGCTGCGCGTCGACCGAGAAGACCACGCTGTAGCCATCTTCCTCGAGCTTGCCGAAACCCGTTTGCAGCGCCGCGCTCTTTTCGTGCTGGCCCGTGCCTTGCGTCGAGCCGCCCCATTGCGCCGTGATGTCCGTGCCCGTGAATTCCTTGTACAGGATGATGTTGACCACGCCGGCCACGGCGTCGGAACCATACACGGACGAGGCGCCATCCTTGAGCACTTCGATGCGCTGCACGGCCGCCATCGGCAGGCTGTTGAGGTCAACGAAGGTCTGCTGCAAATCCTGCGCCGTGGCATAGCTGGCCACGCGGCGGCCATTCACCAGGATCAGGGTGTTTTGCTGGCCGATACCGCGCAGCGACAGGCCCGAGGTGCCGGCCGAGAAACTGCCCGTATATTGTTCGTTATAGCTGTTGCCGCTATTGGCGGAGATGGCGCGCAGCACGTCCGACACGCTGGTCTTGCCGCTGGCTTTCAATTCCTTGGCCGTGATGACTTGCACGGCGCTGGCGCCCTCCTTTTCGCTGACGCGGATATTCGATCCGGTGACATTAACGCGCAGCATGTCGTCCTCGGCGTGGGAGAAGGCGGGAAAGGCGGCGGCGATGGCAAGACTGATGGCGAGTGGTTTGAACATGGTTTCCTCTTATTGGGATTGCAGCCTTTTTCCGATAAAAAAGGCCGAGTAGGGGCACGCGGACCGGGTGGGCCAGCGGGCAAACGACAACGAAATGGATGGGATGACTTAGGGGATGCGTGGACGGGCACGCACCGGCATCCACTGCGCCATGCATTGCATGGTCAGCTGGTGCGGGACGGCGTAAAAACAGGCAGAAAGGGTAAAGCGCAACATAAAAGACACCGGTAAGCGGGGAAAGGCCACTATATCCCGGCGTCTTTTTGGCGTGAACGAATTAAAAATTGATTGTATATACGATTTGAATCTAAGGACTTGGCATATGGCAATATCAGGCGTCGGCAATCGCCGTGGAAGGCGCCGCGCGGCGGGCCTGCACGCTCCACCAGTACCAGGAAATCAGGGCATTGACCCAGTAGGCCGCATACAGCACGGCCGTCAGGTGCAGACCGCGGCTGTAATACAACGGCACGGCCACGGTATTGACCAGCAGCCAGAAAGCCCAGGTTTCGATGCGCCGGCTCATCAGGAGGAATTGCGCGATGATGCTAAATACCAACACTGCCGAATCGATGAAGGGCGCGTAGGCATTGGTAAAGCGGTGCAGCAGCATGCCGTAGATCGCCACGGAGGCGATCCCGGCCGGCACCACCCAGGCCAGGCTGCGCCAGCCCGTGCGCGTGATCGGCAACGGCTTGCCGCCAGCGCCGCGCCGCCATTGCAGCCAGCCGATGACGCACGTGACGATGAAAAACAGCTGCAGCATCACATCGGCGTACAGCTTGACCTGGAAAAACAGCACGGCAAACAGCACGCAGCCGACCATGCCGATCCACCAGGAATGAATATTATTGCGTCCAGCCAGGATGATGGAGGCAGTCATCAATACATTGGCGGCGATCTCGAGCGGGGCAGTCAAGCGGTCTTCCTTTACGGGGCAGTGTTGGCACCGCGCCACTATAGCCGATTACACTGCACGGTGTTCGCCGTGCCGGCGGCGACACCCATGGGGGCAAGCTGCAAAAAACGCGCACATATCGAGGAAATGCGAATCTGGCCGGGCTTCAGCAGCCGCAGCCCTTGACTTCCATGGCCATTCTGGCAAATTGAATATCAAGTTGAAACTCCAGGGAAGTCCCCATATGCGCATGCGCCATCTCCTGTTTGCGGCAGTGCTCGGCGTATCTGCCCTGCCCGCCATGGCTTGCCGCATGACGATGGCGCTGGAACAGTGGCCGCCGTATATCTACCACGATGCCCAGGGCCGCTATACGGGGCTGGATCTGGAGTTGCTGAAAGCCATTTTCAAGGAAGCCCGGTGCACCCTGGTCACCTTGCCGGAACTGCCCACCGCCCGGCGCCAGTTGCTGTTCCAGAAAGGGGGGCTGGACCTGATGCTGGCTGCGTCCGAGACGCCGGAACGCCAGTCATATGCGCGCTTTTCCATCGCGTATCGCGACGAAGCCGTGGGCCTCTTCAGCAAATCCGGCGCACCCGGCGGCCACCGCCAGATCGCCAGCTTCGCGCAGCTCGCGCGCGGCAACTCGACCTTGCTGGCGCCCAAGGTGGGCTGGTATGGCGCGCAGTATGCGGCGGCCAGGCCGACGCTGGAAAAGGCCGGCCGCCTGAATGCGTTCGGCAGCTTCCAGCAAGGCGTGCGCATGCTCGATGCGGGCCGCGCCGACCTGCTGCTGGGCGACGTGCTGGCCGTGCGCCACGAAGCGCGCCTGCAGGGCGTCGCCTTGAGCATCCTGCCCTTCCTGGCCCTGCGCGCCCCCGTGCACCTGATGCTCAATGCGCGCACGACCAGCGCCGCCGACTTGGCGCGCCTGAACGCCGCCATCACGCGCCTGGAACAGCGCGGCGTGCTGGCGGCGATACGCAACAGCTACGAAGCACCATAGCGGAGGTCAGCCCTTCGATGCCGCCTCGAGGATTTCCAGTTTCGTTTCGCGGCCATTCTTTTGCACGCCCTGCGCCTTGTCGTAGCTTTCGATCAGCGCACGGTACGGCGGCACGATATGGTCGGTCATGATGGCGGCGAATTCCATCGCGTCTGCGCGGTTCCAGGTGCTCATCACTTCAGCCAGCACCGCATACGTGTCGATCGGCACGGCGCCGGCCTGCGTCACGCGCGCCATGGTGATGTCGGTGGCCATCTTCGACCAGTTACCCGAGGCGTCGATGATGGCAAACACTTTGTAGCCGGCCGCCAGCGCGCTGATGGTGGGAAAAGCCATGCACACGCTGGTGAGCGTGCCGGCGATCAGCAAGGTCTTGCGACCCGTCTTTTCGATGGCTTCGACCCAGGCCGGATTGTCCCAGGCGTTGATCTGGCCCGTGCGCGGGATATAGACGGCGTCCGGGTTGAAATGGTGGATTTCCGGGATCAGGGGGCCGTTCGGGCCGTCGGGCACGGAAGCGGTAGTAAAAGTGGGCATGTTGGCCAGGCGCGACAGCTTGGCCAGCGCCGTGACGTGACCGCGCAGCACGTGCTGCTCGATGTCGCGCACCAGCTGGAACAAGCCGCTCTGGTGGTCGATCAGCAACATGACGGCGTCGTCGGGATCGATCATCGGTGGCAAACCTTGGAAGTTGGCGGGGGTGCTCATGGTGGTCTCCTGAAAAACCATGCCGCGGGATGCGGCATGGGTACTGCACAAATTAACTACACAAATTACGTCGCGATGCGGGCGAAGCGGCCGCTGTTGAAATCCTCGAACGCCTGCGCAATTTCCGCTTCAGTATTCATGACGAAGGGGCCATGGCCGACGATGGGTTCCTCAATCGGCGCGCCGCTGAGCAGCAGCACTACGGCGTCGTTGTTCGCCTCGATGGTGATGCTGTCGCCATCGCGCTCGAACAGCGCCATCTGCGCTTCGCGCACCACGCTCTCGCCATTCACCAGCACCGTGCCGTGCAGGACGATCAGCGCCGTGCTCCAGCCCTTGGTCACGGGCAGCTCCGTCAGCTTGCCCTGGGCCAGGCGCATGTCCCACACCTGCATCGGCGAAAACGTGCGGGCCGGGCCATGCTGGCCATCGAAATCACCGGCGATCACGCGCACCGAGCCGGCGCCGTCCCGCAGCGCCACCGTGGGAATGGTGTCGCTGGTGATGGCCTGGTAGCCGGGCGCCGTCATCTTGTCTTTGGCCGGCAGGTTCACCCACAGCTGCACCATTTCCAGGGTGCCGCCCGACTGCGTGAAGGCAGGCGAGTGAAACTCTTCATGCAGGATGCCGGCGCCGGCCGTCATCCACTGCACGTCGCCGGGGCCGATCACGCCGCCCTGGCCCGTCGAATCGCGGTGCGCCACTTCGCCCTTGTAGACGATGGTCACCGTTTCAAAGCCGCGGTGCGGGTGCGAACCGACGCCGGGCGGACGAGTGCCAGGCGCAAATTCGGCAGGGCCGGCATAGTCGAGCAGCAGGAAGGGGCTCAGCTGCTTGCCATGGCCGTTGTACGAAAACATCGAGCGCACGGGGAAACCGTCGCCGACCCAGTGCTGGCGGGGTGCGCTGTAGATACCTGTGACTGTGTTCATCTCGATCTCCTGTTGGGGTTTGCATTACGATGAAAACAGAATACGCTTGCAACGATGAAGCCGGTAGACGGTAAAATATGCCATCAGCGTTCTAAAAATAGAACGATCAAGGAGGCGGCATGCAGGATCTGAATGACTTGTATTACTTTGTGCAAGTGGTCGACCATGGCGGTTTCGCGCCGGCCGGGCGCGCGCTGGGCATGCCGAAATCCAAACTGAGCCGGCGCATCGCGCTGCTGGAAGAGCGCCTCGGCGCGCGCCTGCTGCAGCGCACGACGCGGCATTTTTCCGTCACCGACGTGGGGCAGACGTTTTACGAGCATTGCAAGGCCATGCTGGTGGAAGCGGAGGCGGCGCAGGAAGCGATCGAACTGACGCGGGCCGCGCCGCGCGGCACGGTGCGCCTGTCCTGCCCCATCGCCCTGCTGCACTCCCTGGTGGCGCCCATGCTGGCCGGTTTCATGCGCGAGCATCCGCAGGTGACCCTGCTGCTCGAAGCGAGCAACCGCCGCGTCGACCTGGTGGCCGAGGGCATCGACGTGGCCATCCGCGTGCGTCCGCCGCCGCTGCCCGACAGCGACCTTGTGCTGCGCGTGCTGGCCGAACGCAGCCAGTGCATGGTGGGCAGCCCGCTGTTGTTCGCCGGCGCGCCGCTGCCGAAAGCGCCAGCCGACCTGGCCGACTGGCCCAGCCTGGCCCTGGGCGCGCCGCAACAGCACTACCAGTGGGATTTGTACGGCCCCTATGGCGCGCGCGCCCAGCTGCGCCACGTGCCGCGCTTCGTCACGGGCGACATGCTGACCCTGCGCGACGCGGCCGTGGCCGGCGTGGGCCTGGTGCAGCTGCCGACCATGATGATCACCGAACAGGTGGCCAATGGCAGCCTGCTGCCGCTGATGGAGCAATGGCGGCCGCAGCGCGAAATCATCCACGCCGTGTTTCCTTCGCGGCGCGGCCTGCTGCCGGCCGTGCGCGCGCTGATCGACTACCTGGCGCACAGCTTCGCCGCGCTGGAGGAAGAGTGAGGGTTTTCAGGTACGATGGCGTACTCTCGAATCGCCTGGATACCGCATGCGTTTATTGATCTTGTCGGACCTGCACCATGAGTTATGGCGCGACGAAGCGCCGCAGGGCGACCTCACGCTCAGCTGCCCCGACGCCGTCATCCTGGCCGGCGATATCGACACGGGCGCCCGCGCCGTCGCCTGGGCCGCCAGCGCATTCGCGGGACTTCCGGTGCTGTACGTGCATGGCAACCACGAAGGCTATGGCCACCACCTCGACAAGGTGCGCCAGGAGCTGCGCAGCGCCTGCGCCGCCACGGACAACGTGCATTTTCTCGACGCCGATAGCCACGTCATCACCGACCAGGCAGGCAACGCCGTGCGCTTCCTGGGCGCTACCCTGTGGACGGATTTCCGCCTGCTGGGCGACGACACGCGGCAAGCGGCCATGCGCGACGCGGAAGCCGTCATGAACGACTACAAGCGCATCCGCCTGGCCAGCATGGGCTTTCGCAAGCTGCGCGCGACCGACACGGCCATGTTCCACGCACAGCAAAAAGCCTGGCTGGCGCGCGAACTGGCGCAACCTTTCGATGGTGCGACAGTCGTCATCAGCCACATGGCGCCGTCGCTGCTCTCGGTCGATGA
Source organism: Janthinobacterium salmonicoloratum (assembly GCF_051380845.1). NCBI lineage: Bacteria > Pseudomonadati > Pseudomonadota > Betaproteobacteria > Burkholderiales > Oxalobacteraceae > Janthinobacterium > Janthinobacterium salmonicoloratum. The sequence continues at coordinate 155,267 of NZ_JBNYXV010000002.1, forward strand.
TGCCTACGGCAACGAGGGGTGTTCGCCCGCCTATGCCTCGCGCCTGGACGAGCTGGCCGCGCAGGCGGACCTGTGGGTGCATGGCCACATCCATGCTTCACGCGACTACCGCATCGGCCCGTGCCGCGTCGTAGCTAACCCCTGCGGTTACAAGACGCGCAGCGGCACGCCGCAAAATCCCCAGTTCAACCCGAACTTCATCGTCGAACTAGGCACACGCTAATCGTCCGACTTCAAACGGCCCGCCAGCCATTGCTGCAGGCGGTGCTTGCCGGCCCGGCGCGCCGCCCGTGGCGACACTTCCGACTGGTGCGCGCCCGCGCCGCCACGCAGCCTGGCAGCGGCCACCAGCGGATTGCGCGGCTTGGGCGTGGCTTTCACTTTGATTTTCATGATGTTTCCTTTCAACCCTCGATGCATGGGCATCACGGTATTTCCTGTTCTTATACCGGGGTCGTCCAAAAACAAAAAACCCCGGCGAGTTTCCTCACCGGGGTTTGAAGGACACCGGCTCGGGATCGGCAATGTGCCGATGGCCCCGAGCGTCATGCACGGGGCTAGTAATAGGTCAACTTGCTGCCAGCCTGCTCGAACATGGGTTTCCTTGTTTGGTTAATCTGAACTGCGGACGCTGATTCTGCACCTTATGCTGCAGTGCGTCAATCACTTTCATGGCGAATGCGCCAACGTTGTTATTTTGTCGCAGTCGCTTTTTCTTTCGCAATGCGGGCATCGAGCTTCGCTTCATTTTTGGCAGCGTAGTCGCTGCACGCTTGTGCATCGATGAAGGGATTCGGCGTGACGCCTTCCAGCAATTGCGTCAGCTTGCGGTCAGCGCCGGAGTGGTCGGGGTGGGCCGAGATCAGGATGTCGCACGGCAGCCTGGCGAAGTCCTGCATGACGCGGCGAAAGGCCGGCGTCAGGTCCGCATGGCGTTCATCGGCCAGGTAGTGAAAATCATCGGCCGCCACCGGCGTGAGGCTGGCGCCGAATACCACGCTCAGGCACTCCTGACGCTCGGCATCCTCGCATGACACCCAGGTCCAGCTGGTGCTGCCCGGCGTATGGCCAGGCGTGTGGCGCGCCGTGATGGTCACGTCGCCCAGTTGCAGGGTTTCGCCATCGGCGATCTCGCGCACGTTTTCCACGGCCGGCATGGGATCGATTTCGCCCGCTTGCGGATCCATGGCGAGTACCGCTCCCGCGCGCAGCGCCTGCGCTCCCAGCGGGCTGGCGACCACTTGCGCGCCGCTGTCGCGGGCCAAGGCAGCGATGCCGCCAGAATGGTCGAAATGCGCTTCCGTATTCAGGATGAACTTGATGTCTTGCAGGCGAAAGCCCAGTTCGAGGATATGTTCCTTGATGGCGGCCACCGATTGCGGCAATGCGCCATCGATCAGGATCAAGCCCTCGCGCGTATCGATCAGCACCACGCTCAAGCCGCCCACGCCCACGTAATATGTGTCGCCGTGGATGCGCGCCGGTTGCTGCGGGCGGTTCCATTGCGCCGCATAGGGCGAGGCGATCGGCTGCGTCAGGGGATCGACGGCGGGCGTGGCGGCATGCGCGGCAAACGGCAGCGCCATGGCGGCCAGCGCGATACAGAGCAAGGTCTTGGGGGTGAAGAAGGGTGGCATGCGGCTCCAGGAAAATAGGCGGTATGAATCGATGCCATAGGGTAACGTCGCCAGCCTCGCGCGGTCAAGCAGACGGGCGCGGCGACTTGCGCTACGATAGAGGCCCATAGACTGCCGTGCGCCTTGCCGCGCCCACTGCCATGCGTTTGCTGATCCTGTCCGACCTGCACCTGGAAGTCTGGGGTGAAGACACGCCCGCCCTCGACCTTGCCGCCAGCCGCCCCGACGTGGTGATCCTGGCCGGCGACATCGATACGGGCAGCAACGCCATCGCCTGGGCCGCGCGCACCTTCGGCGCCCTGCCCGTGCTGTACGTGCATGGCAACCACGAAGGCTATGGCCATCAGCTCGAACACATGCAGGACGCCGTGCGCGACGCCTGCGCCAGCGCGAATGCGCACGGCGCCAACATCCGCCTGCTCGACGGCGATGCCGTGACGTTCGATGGCGTGCGCTTCCTGGGCATCACGCTGTGGACGGATTTTCTGCTGTTCGGCGCCGAGCGCCAGGAAGAGGCGCTGAACGCGGCACAAGCCTACATGCCCGACTACAAGCGCATCAGCACGGGCGGCGACACGCCCCGCCTGCTGTGCGCCAGCGACACGGCGCAGCTGCACGCGCAGCACCGCTCCTGGCTGGAACAGCAACTGGCGCAGCCCTTCGATGGCAAGACGGTAGTGATCACGCACATGGCGCCCTCGATGCTATCGGTGGACGAGCAATACGCGACAAACCTGGGCTCGCCCGCCTTCGCGTCGCGGCTGGACGCGCTGGTGGCGCAAGCCGACCTGTGGGTGCATGGCCACATGCACGCCTCGCTCGACTATCGCGTCCAGGACTGCCGCGTCGTGTGCAACCCCTGCGGCTACAAGCGCCCCGATGGCACGCCGGAAAACGAACGCTACGATTCCGGTTTCATCGTCGACATCGCCAACGCGGTTTAATTTTTCCGATAGCGCAGCTGCGCCACGCCGCTGGGCAGCTGGCGCGTGCTGTCCAGGCGCCAGTCGCTGCGCGGCAAGCCATCCTCGAACAGGCGCACGCCCTTGCCCAGCACCACGGACAGCACGGACAAGGTCAGGCTGTCGATGACACCCTCGCGCAAACCGGCACGGATGACGGCGCCGCCGTCGAGATATACGTGGCGGCAACCCTCCTCTGCCAGCTCCTCCAGTACTTCCCGCACGCTGCCTTCGCGCCGCTGCTCGCCATGGCGCGACGCGAAGTCGCGGTGGCTCAATACCACCACGCGCTTGCCCGCATATGGCCACGGCTCGAACCCCAGCACGGCGTCATAGGTGGTGCGCCCGATCAGCAGGGTATCGACTTGATCCATCAAGGCCGTGTAGCCGGTGGCGTCAGGCGAGTCGGGCGCCAGTTCGGCCAGCCAGGACAGGTCGCCATTCTCTCCCGCGATATAGCCATCGATGCTGATGCCGAGAAAAACGCTGACAGAAATTTTTTGCATGGGTGCTCCTTGAATTAATTCTACAGTGTAGAATTATGCCCATGAAAACCCCAAAACTTCAAGCCATGGCATCTCCCGTGCGCCGCGCGGGGCGTCCGCGCCGCGCGGCGCCCACGCTGGACAGCGCCAGCATCCTGCACGCTGCCCTGGTCCTGCTGGAAGAGCAAGGCGAAGCGTTTTCCATGCGCGCGCTGGCGCAACGCCTGGGCGTCGATGCCATGGCCGTGTATCACTACTACGCAGGAAAAGAGGAGTTATTGCTGGCCTTGATGGTGCAGCGTTTTGCCGCGCTCGATCCGCTCCAGCCGCCGTTTACACGGCGCCAGTCACCACCACGGCGTGTGCTCGCGCTGTGCGCACTGTACCTGGAACTGGTCAGCGCCACGCCGTATTTCGTGCGCCTGATGGCGCGCGGTCTGGTGACGCAAGCCGATGTGGCCGAGCGATTTACGGCGCTGTTCGAGCTGGCCGTCGACGGTCTCGCGCCGGACAAGAAAACCCGCCTGCGCGGCCGTGATACGCTCGTCGATTTCCTGCACGGCTATGCGCTGGCGGGCAGGCCCGCCAGCGAGACGCAATGGCACGCCTCCGTAGGCCTGATCCTGGCGGGGATGCTGGCAACAAGCTGAATCTGCTACTCGGGGCGTGGGCAATGCGCGGCCAGACCCGGCATGTATAGTCAGACTGGACATTCATGCATAGACATGGCGCATATCGTCATCGATGTGTATCACCTGCGTCGGCGCTCCCGCAAACACAGGTGCGATCAGCATGGGGCGCAGATCATCGCCAATCAACGCGGCATCAAGGAATGCCAGCAGATTGGCAGTGCTGGCTTGCACCAGGCGCCCTTTGAAGATGGCGCGCCTGCCCACATGCATCACCAGTTTGTGGGCCACGTAATATGACTGTGCCGTCATATGTTGGCGCAGCGCGTCGATGGAATCGCATGCCGCCACACAGACGCCATGCTGTGTTAGTGCCAGCATGCTAAAGAACAGCACGTCCGCAGGAGGTCCTGCCAGCACATCTTGCTTCACCAGCGCCGCGAAAGTGTAGCCATTCCTCACGCCTATTCCGTCATCACGCAAACTTTTTGAAATCCGGCTTCCTCTTTTCAAAGAAGGCCGTAAACGCTTCCTTCGCCTCGGCGCCGCCCAGCATGGCGCTGAACAGTTTGTTTTCGTCGGCGATGGCGGCCTTCATCGGTTCCATGCGGCTTTGCTTCATCAGGCGCTTGGTGGCGCGGATGGAGGCGGCAGGCAGGGCCACCAGCTTGGCGGCCTGGCCTTGCGCGAAGGTCATCAATTCGTACAGGGGCACGACTTTCGACACCAGGCCCATTTCCAGCGCTTCGCTAGCAGGGAACGCTTCGCCCAGCATCAGCTTTTCCGCTGCGCGCGGGTAACCGGCCAGTTGCGTGAGCAGCAGGCTGGAGCCGAATTCCGGGCACAGGCCCAGTTGCGTGAACGGCATCGAGAAGCTGGCGTTGTCGGCCGCGTAGACCAGGTCGCAGTGCATCAACAGCGTCGTGCCGATGCCGATGGCCGGGCCGGAGACTGCCGCCACCACGGGCTTGCTGCTGCCGTACAGGGCGCGCATGAACTGGAACACGGGACGGTCATGGTCGAGCGAGCCATCCTTCGGACGCGCCGTCTTCATGAAGTCGTCGAGATCGTTGCCTGCCGTGAAAATCTCGCGCTTGCCGCAGATCAGGATGGCGCGCACGGCGTCGTCCGTCTCGGCCGCCACCAGCGCATCGGCAAGGGTCTGGTACATGGCGCCCGTGATCGCATTCTTGCGTTCCAGGCGGTTAAATTCCAGGGTAAGGATGCCCTCGCTCTTGCTGCACAAAATATCCATGTCGTCTCCAAAAAGATAAAGGGCGCCGGGGTAATCCCGCAGCGCCCTGTTTTATTGCTTTAGCCCGTCAAGCTTATACGCGCTCAAAAATTCCGGCGGCGCCCATGCCAGCACCCACGCACATCGTGACCATGCCGTACTTCTGCTTGGTGCGCTGCAGTGCGTGGATCACGGTGGCCGCGCGGATGGCGCCGGTGGCGCCCAGCGGGTGGCCCAGGGCGATCGCGCCGCCCATCGGGTTGACCTTCGATGGATCCAGGCCCAGGTCGCCGATGACGGCCAGTGCCTGTGCGGCAAACGCTTCGTTCAGCTCGATCCAGTCCAGCTGGTCTTGCGTGATGCCGGCCGCGGCGCACGCTGCAGGAATGGCGAATTTAGGACCGATGCCCATGATTTCCGGCGGCACGCCGCGCACGGCGAACGAGGAGAATTTCGCCAGCGGGGTCAGGTTATGTTCGCGCAGGATTTTTTCGCTGACGATCAGCAGCGCGCCGGCGCCGTCGGACATCTGCGAGCTGTTGGCGGCGGTAACGCTGCCTTTGGCGGCGAACACCGGTTTCAGCTTGGCCAGCGACTCCATCGACGAATCGGCGCGCGCGCCTTCGTCCGTGTCGACGGTGCGGCGCGTCACATCAACCTGGCCGGTGGCCAGGTTCGGCGTGCGCGTGATGATTTCGACTGGCGTCGTTTCCGCCTTGAAGAAACCGGCTTGCTGCGCGGCGATGGCGCGGCGGTGCGATTCGACCGAGAACGCGTCCTGCTGTTCGCGCGACACTTTCCATTGCTGCGCCACTTTCTCGGCCGTCAAGCCCATGCCGTAGGCCATGCCGATGTTTTCATCGCTGAACATATCCAGGTTCATCGATGGGTGGTGGCCCATCATCGGCACCATCGACATCGATTCGATGCCGCCGGCGATCATGACGTCGGCTTCGCCCACGCGGATGCGGTCGGCCGCCATGGCAATGGCCGTGATGCCCGAAGCGCAGTAACGGTTGACGGTGACGCCGCCCACGGTTTTCGGCAGGCCGGCCAGCAGCACCGAGTTACGCGCGATATTGAAGCCCTGCTCGGCTTCCGGGAACGAGCAGCCGATGATGGCGTCGGTGATCAGCGCTGGATCGAGACCAGGCGCTTGCGCCAGGGCCGATTGCAGCACGCGCACCAGCAGGTCGTCCGGACGGGTGTTTCTGAACATGCCGCGCGGCGCCTTGCCGATCGGGGTGCGGGTTGCAGAGACGATGTAGGCGTCTTGAAGTTGTTTGCTCATTTTGTTCTTTCAAAGATGTTGAACGAAGTTCGTGTTCTGTCGAATGTCCGAGGTGGCGCTCTATCGCTTCTGCGACAAGTACCAGTCCACCGTCACCTGTGCCGCCAGCGTGCCTTCGGCGTCGAAAATATCGACTTCCACGGGAAACGCCACCTTGCCATCCTGCGCCAGCTGCGCCTTCAAGGCAGCCAGGTCGCCCGGTACCCGGCCTTCGGCGCGCGTCGCGCCCCGGGCCACCTTCTGGTACTGGATGCGCGACTCCTTGGCCACCGGGCGCAAGCCCAGTATCAGCTCGGCGAAGCCGCCAGCCATGGCCGCGCCGGAAGCCGTTTCGGCCAGGGTAAACAAGGCGCCCGCATGCTGCGTGCCCAGGTGATTATTCAGTTTGGGATCTTCCGGCATCGACACCTTCGAGGTGCCGGCGCCGATGTCGTCGATGCTGATCCCCAGCAGCCGCACGAAGGGCAAGGTGTCCATCATCTGTTGTTTGATACGGTCATACACCATGCTTGGCCTCACGCGCAGTAATACTTTAAATACCAAAGACAGGATCGTCATCGACGTAAGGCTTAGTTGCGTACCGGCTTACCGGTCTGCATCATGCCCATGATCCGTTCCTGGGTTTTCGGATGGTTCAACAGCTCCAGGAATGCCTTGCGTTCCATATCCAGCAGCCACTGTTCGCTGACGAAACTGCCCTGGTCCACGTCACCGCCCGATACGATCTCGGCGATCATCTCGCCCAGCTTGAAATCGTGCGCCGAAATGAAGCCGCCGTCGCGCATGTTGACCAGCTGCGCCTTGATGGTGCCCCAGCCGTAACGGCCCGTGACCTGGATCAGCGAAGGGAGCGCTGGACGGAAGCCGGCGTCGAACATGGCGCGCGCTTCGACCTTGGCCACGTGCAGCAGCTCGTAGGCGTTGAACACGATCACGTCGTCTTCTTTCAGGTAGCCCATTTTTTTGGCTTCCAGCGCCGATTTCGACACGTTGGCGGTGGCCGCATTGGTGAAGCCCGTTTTCAGGAATTGCAGGATATCGTTACCCTTGGCTTCCTTGTAGGCGCGCTGCGCCGCTTCCTTCAAGCCGCCACCGGCTGGAATCAGGCCCACGCCCACTTCCACCAGGCCGATGTAGGACTCGATCGAGGCCACGCGCTTCGATGCGTGCAGCGCCAGTTCGCAACCGCCACCCAGTGCCAGGCCAGCGACCGCGGCGATCACCGGCACGTTCGCGTATTTCAGCGACATGAAAGTATTCTGCAGTTCGGCGATGATCGGATCGACGGCTTTCACGCCACCTTGCATGAATGCTGGCAGGGCCGATTGCAGGTCGGCGCCGGCCGAGAAGGCGCCGCCTTCGGCTGCGTCGGCGTGCCAGATCACCAAACCTTTGAAATTCTTCTCGGCTTCGGCCAGCGCCAGTTTCAGGCCATTGATCACGCCTTCGCCGATCACGTGCATCTTGGTCTTGAACGAGATGATCAGGACGTCGTCGCCCGTATGCCAGACGCGCACGGACTCGTCTTCAAAGACGGTGGTACCGGCAGTCTTGCCGTCGATGGCGCCGCTGCCCAGTACTGGCGCGCGGAATGGCTGGCGGTCATACACGGACAGGGTCGAACGGGGCACGAAGCTGTTCGACACGGCGGAGTAGGAACCTTCCGGCGTATGCACGCCGCCTTTTTCAGCGACCGGGCCTTCGAAGACCCAGGCTGGCAGCGGTGCATTGCACAGCGCGTGGCCGGCGTCGATGTCTTCCTTGACCCAGTTGGCCACTTGCAGCCAGTTCGATGCCTGCCACGTTTCAAACGGACCGACGTTCCAGCCGAAGCCCCAGCGCATGGCGAAGTCGATGTCGCGCGCATTGTCGGCCACGGTGTCGAGGTGGATGGCGATGTAGTGGAAAGCGTCGCGGAAGATCGCCCACAGGAACTGGCCTTGCGGATTCGTCGATTCGCGCAGCGCCTTCATCTTCTTGACCGGATCCTTTTCTTTCAGGATGCGGGCGATGATGTCGGCAGCCTTGGCGCCGCCAGCCACGTATTCACCGGTGGCGAAATCCAGTCGCAAGATATCCTTGCCGACTTTCTTGTAGAAGCCCGCGCCGCTCTTCTGGCCCAGCGCGCCTTTTTCCACCAGCTGCGCCAGCACGGCCGGCGTCTTGTAGACGGCGGCGAACGGATCGTTAGGCAGGTAGTCCTGCATGGTCTTGATCACATGGCCCATCGTGTCCAGGCCGACCACGTCCGCCGTGCGGAAGGTGCCCGACTTGGCGCGGCCCAGCTTGGCGCCGGTCAGGTCATCGACGACGTCTACGGACAAGCCGAATTTTTCAGCTTCGTGCACGATGGCCAGGATGCCGAACACGCCAACGCGGTTGGCGATGAAGTTCGGCGTATCCTTGGCGCGGACCACGCCCTTGCCCAGGGTGGTGGTCAGGAAGCCTTCCAGCTGGTCGCTGATCTCAGGCTTGGTGAACTCGGTCGGGATGATCTCGACCAGGTGCATATAGCGCGGCGGATTGAAGAAGTGCACGCCGCAGTAGCGCGCTTTCAGGTCGGCGTCGAAGCCTTCGGCCAGCTTGGTGATCGACAGGCCCGAGGTGTTCGAGGCGAAGATCGCGTTCGGGCCGATGTGCGGAGCGACCTTCTGATACAGGTCGTGTTTCCAGTCCATGCGCTCAGCGATGGCTTCGATGATCAGGTCGCAACCGGCCAGCAGATCCAGGTTGTCTTCGTAGTTGGCCACCTGGATCAGCGCGGCGTCATCCTTGTTGCCCAGTGGCGCAGGCGACAGCTTTTTCAGGTTCTCGATGGCACGCAGCACGATGCCATTCTTCGGACCTTCCTTCGCAGGCAGGTCGAACAGCACGACCGGCACTTTCGCGTTGATGCAATGGGCGGCGATCTGCGCGCCCATCACGCCGGCGCCGAGGACGGCTACTTTTTTAACGATGAAATTGGTCATATTTTCCTCAAGTCTTAGAACAGGTCTGCGTCGAGTGCCATCAGGTTGGCCGAACCGGAACGCGCCTGACGGATCAGGGTTGCCGTCTCAGGCTGCAAGCGGGCGAAGTAGAAACGTGCGGTAGCCAGTTTGGCGGTGTAGAACTTGTCGCCGCTGGACTCTTTTTCGAGGGCGATCTTGGCCATCTGCGCGAACAGATAGCTGTAGATCATGTGGCCGACGACGCGCAGGTAAGGCACGCATGCCGCGCCCACTTCGTCCGGATTCTGGAAGGCCTTCATGCCGATTTCCATGGTCAGCTTGGTGACTTTGTCGCCCAGGTCGCCCAGTGGCGTGACGAATTCGCTCATCGCTTCATCGGTGCCGTTGTCTTCGACGAAGGCCTTGATCTTTTCGCCGAACTTGCGCAGCTTGGCGCCGTTGTCGCCCAGGATCTTGCGGCCCAGCAGATCCAGCGACTGGATCGTGTTCGTGCCTTCGTAGATCATGTTGATGCGCGCGTCGCGCACATACTGTTCCATGCCCCATTCCGAGATGTAGCCGTGGCCACCGAATACCTGCATCGCGTCCGAGGTGGCGATCCAGGCGTTGTCGGTGATGAAGGCCTTGATGACGGGCGTGAGCAACGCCACTTCGTCGGCCGCTTCCTTGCGCACGTCGGCGTCAGGATGGTGCAGTTCGCGGTCGATCTGCAGCGCCACGTACGAGGTGAAAGCGCGCGCGCCTTCGGCGTAGGCTTTGCCCGTCAACAGCATGCGGCGCACGTCAGGGTGCACGATGATGCGGTCGGCCGGCAGTTCCGGGTTCTTGATGCCGGACAGCGAACGCATTTGCGTGCGGTCCTTGGCGTAGATCAGCGCGTTCTGGTAAGCGATTTCCGTCAGGCCCAGCGACTGCATGCCCACGCCCAGGCGGGCCGCGTTCATGAAGACGAACATGGCGTTGAGGCCCTTGTTCGGCTGGCCGATGATCCAGCCTTTCGCGCCGTCCAGGTTCATCTGGCAGGTCGAGTTACCGTGGATGCCCATTTTTTCTTCGATGGCGCCGCAGGTGATCGGGTTGCGCTCACCGACCGTGCCGTCCGCGTTCGGCAGGAATTTCGGTACCAGGAACAGCGAGATGCCTTTCGAGCCTTCCGGTGCGTCCGGCACGCGGGCCAGCACCAGGTGCAAGATGTTTTCCGCCATGTCGTGCTCGCCGGCCGAGATGAAGATCTTGTTGCCGGTGATGGTCCAGGAACCGTCCGCCTCAGGCAGCGCTTTCGAGCGCAGCAGGCCCAGATCGGTGCCGCAGTGCGGTTCGGTCAGGCACATGGTGCCCGTCCATTCGCCCGACACCAGTTTCGGCAGGTAGACTTCCTTCTGGTGGTCGGTGCCGTGTTCCTTCAGGCACTCGTAGGCGCCGTGCGACAGGCCAGGGTACATGGACCAGGCCTGGTTCGACGAGTTCAGCATTTCATAGAACGAATTGTTCAGCACGACAGGCAAGCCCTGGCCGCCGTATTCCGGATCGCAAGCCAAGGCCGCCCAGCCGCCTTCGACGTACTGCTTGTAAGCTTCTTTAAAGCCTTTCGGCGTGGTCACGCTTTTCGTGACAGGGTCATGATGGCAGCCTTCGCGGTCGCCGGAGTGGTTCAGCGGGAACAATACTTCGGAGGTGAATTTGCCGCCCTCTTCCAGCACCTGGTTGATGATGTCGGCGTCGACGTCGGCGTACGACGGCATTTGCTTCAGTTCTTCTTCCACTTGCAGGAACTCATGCAGGACGAATTGCATATCCCGGATTGGCGCGACGTATTGACCCATAATTTTCTCCTGAAGGCGATTAGCTAAAGTGTTGTACTTGTAATGCGTGTGCGTTATTGCGGATACTGCCTGACAGCTTATTTGTTTGTGACAGAATTCTGGTACGACGCCAGCAGACGGATAAAGCCCGCTTGCGCCCGTTCGATGCTGCCCGGCACGCGCAGGAAGCGCGCGTCGTGATGCAGGGCCAGGATCAGGCCATACATCTCGTACACCAGCTGCTGCGCGTCCGTGTCCGCTTTCAGGTCGCCCGTGGCGATCGATTGCTCGACACAGCGCAGCAGCGCGCCCTGCCAGGCCCGTACCATGGCCACCAGGGCTTCGCGGATGGGACCGGGACGGTCGTCATACTCGACGGCGCCGCTGATATAGATGCAGCCGGAAGCGATTTCCACGCTGACCCGCTTGACCCAGCGCGCAAACATCGATTGCAGGCGCTGGATACCGCGTGGTTCTTTCATGCTGGGGAAAAAGACTTCTTGCTCGAAACGATAGTGGTAAAGCTTCAGCACTTCCATCTGCAAGTCCTCACGCGAGCCAAAGTGGGCAAACACGCCCGACTTGCTCATGTTCATTTTGTCCGCAAGCAGCCCAATGGTCAGGCCTTCCAGGCCGTCGCGGCTGGACAGGTCCAGCGCCACGTCGAGGATGGCTGCACGGGTCAGTTCGCCCTTGCGCATGAATTTGACTGAAGTATTCAAGATGTCCGTTCTAAAAGTGATGTTGCCGATTTGGCGGACTGAAGCGAGGGTAAAAAAAAGCACGCTCCGAAAAAATCCGAACGCTCGTACTATTATCCACTACCACGTAAAAGTCAAACGGGAACTTTAGAGCCGGCGTTCTATTGGTGCAGCGCAGCATTTTTTGACTGCGTGTTTGTAGCGATTTCGGGAGGCAAAAGCATCGCGCGCCCTTGCCTTCCCACGACAGGAAAACTTCAGGAAAGGTCGCCTGCCTTGCTCAGTTGACGGCGGTCGCGCTTGGTCGGCCGCCCCTTGATGGTGGTGCCCGGCTCGCGGAACAGCTTGCGCTCCTCGGCCAGCTGCTCGCGGCGCGCGATACTGGCCGGCGTTTCCCCATACAGCAAGCGCGCCACGGGCGCCGCGCCGCGCTTGTCGGACAGGCCCAGCACGGCCACTTCCCATGTCTCCGCGCCATTGTCAATGGCCAGCTCGTCGCCCACGCGCAGGCTGCGCGCCGGTTTCACGCGCTCGCCGCCCACTTTTACTTTACCCGTGTCGACAGCTTCGCTGGCCAGCGAGCGCGTCTTGAAGAAGCGCGCCGCCCACAGCCATTTATCCAGCCTTACCGTTGTCATCTCGTTCATGCGTACTTGCCTACTGAAAAAATGCGCATCACCAGCCGGTACACGAGGAAGGCGGCTTCATAGCCGATACGCCGGAAGCGGCCGATGTGCTTGAAATCATCCTGGTGAATCACGATGCCGTCCGCCACGCCCTGCTCGATATGCTGGCGCAGGCTTTGCGCGAACGCCACGTCCTTGATGACCACGTTCGCTTCCTGGTTCAGGAACAGGCTCAGCGCGTCAATATTGCTGGAGCCGACCGTCGCCCAGTCATCATCGACCACGGCCACCTTGGCGTGCAGCTGCGTCTTGCGGTATTCGACGATTTTCACGCCCGCAGCCAGCAGTTTCGGGTAAAACGAGTGCGCCACGGCATCTTGCATGCGGAACTCGCCAACGCCGATCAACAAGACCACGTCGACACCCCGCTGGGCCGCCTGGGCCAGCGCATGGCGCAGCTTGTGCCCGGGCGCGAAATACGGGTTGGCCAGCATCACGCTCTTGCGCGCCTGGCCCAGCGCCTGCAGGTAGGCGCGCTGGATGGTACGGCGGTTGCGCAGGTTGTCGCGCACGACAAAGCCGGCCACGACAGGGGTTTTCGCCAGCTCCTTGCTGACGACGCGCATCTTGCGATACAGCTTGATACGCCGCACCAGGTTCATTTTCCCCAATCGCGCCCACTGCGCATGCGCCTCTTCATGGATGGCGTCCACCAGCGGGCCCTTCACCTGCACGGCAAAGTCCCAGCGCGGCGCTTCCAGGCTGATGTTGTGGTCGTAGTCGCAAAACATGTCGTCGTTGATATTGATACCGCCCACCAGGGCAATTTCGCCATCGGCCACGCAAATCTTGCGGTGCGTGCGCGTGATGCCGCGCCGGAACCACGGATTGAAGATGCGGTGGTGCACGCCGGCCGCTTCCAGCTGCGCATGCATGGCCTTGACCCTGCGGTTGCCCGTGCCGAACCAGTCCGTGATCATGCACACCAGCACGCCGCGCGCGGCGGCACGCTTGAGCGCATCGAGCACCAGCGTGCCCGTGGCGTCGTCGGCAAAGATATACGTTTCGAAATAGACTTCCGAGCGCGCGCCGTCGATGGCCGCAATCAGGGCAGGAAAGTAATCGGTGCCGCAATACAGCAGCTTGATGTCGTTGTGGGCGATAAAATTGACTGTGCGCATGCCGGCAGTCTACGCGAGTTTTAAAGCGGCAACGATCGGCGCGTGGTCCGACAGTTTGGCCCACAAGGTGCCATGCATCACTTGCGCGCCTTCCACGTGGAAACCACGCACATAGATGCGGTCCAGGCGGAACCATGGCAAGGCGGCGGGAAAGGTGCGCGCCGGTACGGGCACGGGTGGCTTCGTCTGGCGCCGCGCCAGGGTCCGCACCAGGTCGCCCAGCGCCGAGTTCGATGCGCGCTGGTCGAACACTTCCACCACACCGAGCGCATTGCGCAGCTTGTCGCTAAGCGTATTGCGCCAGTCGTTGAAGTCGCCGGCGATGATGACGGGTTCGCCGTTCGGCGCCGATTCCATAACGGCGTCGATCAGCGCCTGCGCCTGGCGCCCCCGTCCCGATTCGAACAGGCCCAGGTGCACCACATAACAGTGCACGTCGGCCTGCGGTGTCTGGAGCACGCAATGCAGGATACCGCGCTGCTCGTAGGCATGGTCGGAGACGTCGTGGTTGATTTGCGAGGCGATGGGGAACTTGCTGAGCAAGGCATTGCCATGGTGGCCATGGTCATACACGGCATTCATGCCATACGCGGAATGGTGCTCGGCGCCGGCAAAGAATTCATGCTGCGACGCTTCCGGCCAATGCTTGTGGCCGTTTTTTTCGGCGCCAAAGCGGGCCGCATTGCGGTCATGCTTGCCTTGCACTTCCTGCAAAAAGACGACATCGGCATTGAAGAGAGCGATCGCCTGCTTCAATGCGTGAACCCTGGGCAAGCCCCGCACGGAGGAGACACCCTTGTGAATATTATAAGTTGCTACGCGGATTTTCATGCCTTGATTCTACTCCCAGACGGGCCCCGCGCGGCGCCAGCGTAGGTGCGCGTGCGCACCTACACGCACAATCAGGCCAGCATGCGCCCCACGCCCGCCGTCACGCTGACGATCAGCGCGGTGATGCCGGCCGCCCAGACGATCTTGACCAGCAACGGTGCGCCGCGCCAGGCGACGGTGCGCTTGCCCTTGGCAAACGCGCCCGGGTGCAGCAGCCAGCCGATTGCCATCAGCGGCATGCCGATGGGCGGCGTGCGGCCGGGCACGGTGGAGCTAAACAGCAGGAAGATAAAGCACAGGCAAAAAACGATGCCCACGGTGCCCAGCAGTTTTTGCTGCGTTGTCAAATGTAACCAGTTCAACATGGAATGCTTTCTAGGAAAATCAGGTGGGACGCGCCAGGCCCGTCATGGCCGGCAATTGCAAAATCGCTTCCGCGTTGGACGACGAGAAACAGCGGTCGGCCGCCGCCAGATAGGGTAGCCACGCGTACTGCAAGTGTTCGCGCGGACTCAGGGTGATGGCGATGTCGCGCGGCACTTGCACGCTGAACACGTGTTCCGTGTTGCGCGTCACGCCGGGCGCATAGCGGTGGCGCCAGATCGGATAGATCTCGTACACATTCGACAAGTTCCAGTCGCGCAGCACGATCTCGTGACCATCGACAACGATGCCGGTTTCTTCAGCCAATTCGCGCGCGGCCGTCTGCAGCAGCGCTTCGTCGACGGCATCGACGGAACCCGTCACCGATTGCCAGAAACCGGGTTGGCCCGCGCGCTCGATCAGCAAGACGTCAAGGTCAGCCGTATGGATGACGACCAGCACGGAAACAGGAATTTTATGAGTCATATCAACAATGAAAAAGGCGCCACAACAGCGCCTTTTTTTTGCATAGCGGATCAAACAGCGGCCGCCTGGGCAGCCGCATGCTTCATTACACTACTTTAGGCTCGGCGCTGCGCAAACGGATGTGCAGTTCACGCAATTGCTTCTCGTCCACTTCCGACGGCGCATGGGTCAGCAAATCTTGCGCGCGCTGGGTTTTCGGGAAGGCGATCACGTCGCGGATCGATTCGGAACCCGTCATCATGGTCACGATACGGTCCAGGCCGAATGCCAGGCCGCCATGCGGTGGCGCGCCGTATTGCAGGGCGTCGAGCAGGAAGCCGAATTTCAGCTGCGCTTCTTCGGCGTCGATCTTCAGTGCACGGAAAACCTTGCTTTGCACTTCTTCGCGGTGGATACGGATCGAACCGCCGCCCAGTTCCCAACCGTTCAAGACCATGTCGTAGGCCTTGGCGATGCAGGCGCCCGGATCGCTTTCCAGCATGTCTTCATGGCCGTCTTTCGGCGCCGTGAACGGATGGTGGGTTGCCGTCCAGCGGTCCGCTTCTTCGTCGTGCTCGAACATCGGGAAGTCGACCACCCACAATGGCTTCCACACGTCCTCGAACAGGCCGGCTTTCTTGCCGAACTCGCTGTGACCGATTTTCACGCGCAGCGCGCCGATGGCGTCGTTGACGACCTTGGCCTTGTCCGCGCCGAAGAAGATCAGGTCGCCATCTTGCGCGCCGGTCTGCTCGAGGATCGTGGCCAGCACGTCGGCAGGCAGGAACTTGACGATCGGCGACTGCAAGCCTTCAGGACCCTTGGCTTTCTCGTTGACCTTGATGTAAGCGAGGCCCTTGGCGCCGTAGATGGCGACGAACTGGGTGTAGGCGTCGATTTCCGAACGGGGCATGCTGCCGCCTTGCGGTACGCGCAGGGCCACCACGCGGCCGCCCTTCATGTTGGCGGCGCCGTTGAAGACCTTGAACTCGACCGACTTCATGACTTCGGTCAAGTCCGTGAAGGCCAGCTTGACGCGCATGTCCGGCTTGTCGGAACCGTACAAGCCCATCGCTTCGGCGAAATCCATCACCGGGAACGGGTTCGGCAAGTCGATGTTCAAGGTGTTCTTGAAGACAACGCGGATCATATCTTCGAACAGGTCGCGGATTTCCTGTTCCGTCAAGAACGAGGTTTCGCAGTCGATCTGCGTGAATTCAGGCTGGCGGTCAGCGCGCAAGTCTTCGTCGCGGAAGCACTTGGTGATCTGGTAGTAACGGTCAAAGTTGGCGACCATCAACAGTTGCTTGAACAATTGCGGCGATTGCGGCAAGGCGAAGAAGCTGCCCGCGTTGACGCGCGACGGCACCAGGTAATCGCGCGCGCCTTCTGGCGTGGACTTGGTCAGCATCGGCGTTTCGATGTCGATGAAGCCCAGCGCGTCGAGGTACTTGCGCACTTCCATCGTCACCTTGTAGCGCAGGCGCAGGTTGTTTTGCATTTGCGGGCGGCGCAGGTCCAGCACGCGGTGCGTCAAACGCGTCGTTTCCGACAGGTTGTCGTCGTCCAGCTGGAACGGCACGGGCACGGAAGGGTTCAGCACTTCCAGCTCCGAGCAGACCACTTCGATCTTGCCGGACTTCAGGTTGTTGTTGATGGTGCCTTCGATACGGTTGGTCACGACGCCCGTCACGCGCAGGCAGAATTCGTTGCGCACGGCTTCGGCGACCTTGAACATCTCCGCTTGTTCCGGGTTGCAGACGATTTGCACCAGGCCTTCACGGTCGCGCAAGTCGATGAAAATCAGGCTGCCGTGGTCGCGGCGGCGATGTACCCAGCCGCACAGGCTGACGGTTTGTCCCAGCATGGCTTCGGTAACGAGGCCGCAGTATTCAGTACGCATAGACATAAAATTCTCAGTTCAGGTTAGTGAGTGTTCAATCCGGCCACGTCCCGCATGGGACGCCTGCCTTTATTCTTTGGCTGCCGGGGCCGGTACAGCAACAACTTCCGCAGGCGCCACCACGCCCATCGAGACAATATATTTGAGCGCCGCATCGACGCTCATGTCGAGTTCGACGACATCGCTGCGCTTCATCATCAGGAAGAAGCCCGATGTCGGGTTCGGCGTCGTCGGCACATACACGCTGACATAGTCGCCCACCAGGTGGTTCGCCGCATCGCCGCCCGGCACGCCGGTCAGGAAAGCGATGGTCCAGGAGTTCTGGTGCGGATACGGCACCAGCACGGCCTTGCGGAAGGCATTGCCCGACGGGGAAAACAGGGTATCCGACACTTGCTTGACGCTCGAATACAGGGAGTTGACGATGGGTATGCGTTGCAGCAATTTTTCCCACAGTTTCACCACGTAATTGCCGACCAGATTATTGGTCAGCAAGCCCGTGAAGAACACGATCAGTACCGTCAATACCGTGCCCAGGCCGGGAATGGTGCTCAGCGCGGGAACCTTGCGGCCGAACCATACGCTAGGCTGCGTACTGCCGGGCACCAGCAATAGCGACTGGTCCATCGTGCTGATCACCAGATTCAAGACCCAGGCGGTAATGGCCAAGGGAACCAAAATCAGCAATCCGGTAATAAAGTATTTACGCATCGGTTTCTCGGTAATGGAACATATCGGCGCGGCGCGCTTTTCAGTCCGCTTTCGGTGCAGCCGCAGCCGGGGCGGGGGCAGCCGCCGCAGCAGGCGCGCTCTCGGCGGCCGGGGTGGGCTTGGCGCCATCGGCCGGACCCGTCGGAATGGCCGTGGTGGGCGCCGTGCCGCCGCGAAAATCGGTCGCGTACCAGCCAGTGCCCTTCAATTGGAAACCGGCGGCCGTCAATTGTTTCTTGAAACTGGGCTTGCCGCACGACAGGCACACCGTCAGTACTGGATCGGAGATCTTTTGCAAGACATCCTTGGCAAAACCACACTCGTCACAACGGTAAGCGTAAATCGGCATCTCTACTCCGAGAAAATCATCAAAAACCCTGAATTATAAAGCTTTTCCGCCGTTCCCAGCGGAAAATGCCCGCTCACTCGGCCTGTCAGGCTCAGTCCGCCCGGCGGCGCCAGCTCATCCAGCGCTCCTTGCCGGCGAAGACGGCAATGGAATCGTCCACGGCCTCGTCGGCCAGGCAATCGAAATGCGGCGCCAGCAATTCCTGCAGTTTCTCACGAGAGATGCCAAATGGCGGTCCCTTGGCATTGTCGTCAAAGAAAAAGTAACCGGCCAGCATGGCGCCCGGCGCCAGCAGCTGCGCCCAGCGGGCCACCACCTGTGGCCACATGGCGCGCGGCATGGCGCACAGGAAAGCCCGTTCATAGATCAGGTCCAGCGGCGCAACAGCTTCCCAGGCAAAGAAATCGGCTTCCACCACCTGCCCTGCCCGCTCGCCGACGACGGCGCGCGCGGCAGCCACGGCGGCCGGGGAAAAGTCGATGGCCGTGGCATCCCAGCCGTGATCGAGCATGAAGACCAGTTCATAGGCCGAGCCGCAGCCGGGAATCAGGCAGCGCAGCGGCGCCGGACTGCCGGCAACAAAGCTGCGCAGGCGCGACGGCACGCCGCCCTGGTCCCAGGGCGTAAATTGCTTCTCGAAACGCTCGTCCCAGAAGGCGGGCGAGAGCGGATCGCGGGTATTGAAGTCAGCCATCACTTACGTCCTCAGCCTTTAAAACGGCAGTTGATGCCAGCGCATGAACACTTGCAAGCCCAGCGCACCGAGGGCAAAGGCGCCCACGAAATACACGATAAAGCTCAGCAAACGGTTCGTCTGGCGTTGCTCTGCCAGCAAGGTTTTCATCAATTCCACGTCGTTTTCGCGCGGTTCGCCATGCACCGTCAAGGCCTGGTGCAGCAAGCGCGGCAGTTGCGGGAAGATATGCGCATAGCGGGGCGCCTCGGCGCGCAGGCGCTCCATGAAGCCTTGCGGCCCCACCTGGTTGCTCATCCATTTTTCCAGGTAGGGCTTGGCCGTTTGCCACAGGTCCAGTTCCGGGTCCAGCTGGCGGCCCAGGCCTTCGATATTGAGCAGCGTCTTTTGCAGCAGCACCAGTTGCGGCTGCACTTCCACATTGAAGCGGCGCGAGGTCTGGAACAGGCGCAGCAGCACCTGGCCGAACGAGATATCCTTCAGCGGACGGTCGAAGATCGGCTCGCAGCAGGCCCGCACAGCCGCTTCCAGCTCATCGACGCGCGTGTCTTTCGGCGCCCAGCCCGATTCGATGTGCGCCTCTGCCACGCGCTTGTAGTCGCGGCGGAAGAAGGCGAGGAAGTTTTGCGACAGATAATCCTTGTCGTAGTCGTTCAACGTTCCCACGATGCCGAAATCGAGCGCGATATAGCGGCCAAACGATTCGGGGGCGATCGACACGAGAATATTCCCGGGATGCATGTCCGCATGGAAAAAGCCGTCGCGGAACACTTGCGTGAAGAAAATTTCCACGCCATCGCTGGACAGCTTGCGCAAGTCCACGCCAGCCGCCACCAGGCGGTCGGTCTGCGAGACGGGAATCCCAACCATGCGCTCCATCACGATGACGCTGCTGGAACAGTAATCCCAGTACATTTCCGGCACCATCAGCAAGTCCGAATTGGCGAAGTTGCGGCGCAGCTGGCTGGCGTTGGCCGCCTCGCGCATCAAGTCCAGCTCGTCATGCAGGTATTTGTCGAACTCGCCCACCACCTCTTTCGGTTTCAGGCGCTTGCTGTCGGCCCACAGGCGGCTGGTCCAGTCGGCGGCGATGTGCATCAGGGCCACGTCTTCGTCGATCAGCTTTTTCATGCCTGGACGCAAGACCTTCACGGCCACTTCACGGCCATCTTTCAGGGTGGCGAAGTGCACCTGGGCAATCGAAGCGGACGCCACGGGCTCGCGCTCGAAGCGGGCAAACAGTTGATCCGGGTGCGCGCCAAGCGACTTGGTGATCTGTGCGATGGCCAGGTCGGAATCGAAAGGCGGCACCCGGTCTTGCAGGCGCGCCAGTTCTTCGGCGATGTCGGGCGGCATCAGGTCGCGCCGGGTCGACAGCACCTGGCCGAATTTGACGAAAATCGGGCCCAGCTCTTCCAGCGCCAGGCGCAGGCGCAAGCCCCGCGGCGACGACAGGTCGCGCCAGAAAATCAGGGTGTCGATCAATTTGGCGGTGCGGGGAACTTGCAGACCAGAAATCGCTATCTCATCCAGGCCGTACTTGATGGAAACACGGATGATTTTAAACAGGCGCAGGAATTTCAATATCATGTAGACAAATCCGGTGAGGAGGACTGCGGCTGGAGGGCGGCGGCCGCCTTTTCCAACCGGGCAAGGCGCTTGGCCAGGCGTTCGACGTCATCGCGCACGCGCGTCACGCCAGCGGAATACTCTTGCAGGGTGGAAGGACGGATCAGCATGGGCTGTTCGTCGAGAAAATATTCAGCCACATTTTCCGCCAGCTTTTGCTGGCCCGTGCGGACAAAGGCGGCGGCATCTTTCGCGCCGGAAACGAGGCGCGTGGCCAGCATGGGACCGACGACCTTTTCCAGGTCGTGCTCGGCTTCCCAGCGCAAGCCCTTGCTCAATTGCGAAATCGCATTGGCAAACTCGGCATCGCCTTCGATCTTGACGTAGGAAAACGCCCGCTCGCGGTTTTGCAGGATCAGCGGCACATCGGACAATTTCACGCGGATGGTGACGTTGGCCGGCATGTCGGCTGGCGCCGCTTCCAGCATGCCGGCGCTGTCGACGCGCAGGCGCAAGGCCACGGCGCCCGTGTCGATGCAGGCCAGCTTGCCGGCGTGCACGGCCAACTGCTGGCGCGCCCACGGCTCTTGCGCCAGCAAATGGTTGATTGTCGCGATGACGGGCGTCATCAGGGAAAGATCGGAAAGTGGTGCCATCTATATACAGCGCGCCAGGCGCGCCCCTAAAAAGAAAAAACCGCCCGTAAAACAACATGGGCGGTTTCGATCTTACCAGTTCAGCAGGAAATATCTGTTAAGCATCATGCATTCGGCATGGACTTAAGCCATTATTCAGCAAGTTTTGACAATTAATTCAATTGCTGGATGCCGGCCAAGACCCAACCGCTATTGCCGCTGACGGGTTTCGACATATTCCACACTTCCGCGAACGGTTCCGCTGCCGCGCCAGGCGCCGAACGGATCAGGCCCGTAAACTTCACGCTGGCCAGGTAATCGTTGACGCTCGTCTCGATCCCCAGCAGTTCGGCATCGATGGTGACGACATCGGTGAAGTCCGGCTGCGCGCCCCGTTCCTGAATTTGCATGCGCAGTTCCGCATACACTTCCGGCGACGTGAATTCGCGGATATCGTTGACGTCGGCCTTGTCCCAGGCCGCTTGCAGGCGAATGAAATTGCTTTTCGCGTGGCGCAGGAAGGCGTCCTTGTCGAAATCGGCAGGCACGCCCCATGGCGCGGCAGCCGGTGCCGGCTTGTCCAGGCCGACGCCCGACGAGACGGGCTGCAGCGGCGGCAGCGGTGGAATGCGCGAACCGATGTCGGGCACGTTACCGGCCGGCGCAGGCTGGTTGCCAAAGCCCGCGAACGGCGCATTGCCGCTGGTATTGTTGTCGCGCTTGCCACGCACCATGCGGTAAATGAAGAAGGCCACGCCAGCCAGCAAAGCCACCATCAGCAGGGTGCTGATCATGCTGGCCAGGGCGCCGCCCAGGCCGAAATGCGACAGCAGCGCGCCCAGGCCCAGGCCCAGCAAAGCGCCGCCCAGCAAGCCCTTCCAGCGACTCGGTGCCTTGGCGGCAGGCGCCGGTGCAGGGGCCGGCGCAGGTTGCGCCTGGCGTGGTGCGGCGGCTGGCGCCGGGGTTGGCGCCGGCGCAGGCGCCTGACGGCCCACGTTTTGCGACTGGCGGCCAAACGAACGGCCACCGCCCATGGGACGGGCCAACGCCTCGCCCAGCATGGATACCGTGGTCGCGGCCAGCATCATGCCGACCATAAATTTCTTCAATTTCATTTCATCTCCTAAAATCAGCAACATTGATGCATTACATCTTGATGCCGGTATGCAAAGCGGCAATGCCTGCCGTCAAATTGTAGTACTGCACGCGCTCCAGGCCCGCTGTTTCCATCATCGTCTTCAAGGTTTCCTGGTCCGGATGCATGCGGATCGATTCGGCCAGGTAGCGATAGCTTTCCGCATCGCCGGCGATCTTCTGTCCGAACCACGGCAAGACCGAGAACGAATACAGGTCGTACGGCTTTTGCAGGGGAGCTGCCACCTTGGAAAACTCCAGCACCAGCAGCTTGCCGCCCGGTTTCAGCACGCGGCGCATTTCCGCCAGCGCCACATCCTTGTGCGTCATGTTGCGCAGGCCAAAGGCCACGCTGACACGGTCGAAATAGTTATCGGGGAACGGCAACTTTTCCGCGTCACACAACAAGGTGGGGGTGAGCAAGCCGCGATTCAAGAGGCGGTCGCGGCCTACGCGCAACATCGATTCATTGATATCGGTCAGCCAGACTTCGCCGGTAGGACCCGCCTGCTTGGCGAACGCCTTCGACAGGTCGCCCGTGCCGCCGGCGATGTCGAGCACCTTGAAACCGGGGCGCACGCCCGCGTTGGCAATGGTAAACGTCTTCCACAGACGGTGCAGCCCGCCCGACATCAAGTCGTTCATCACGTCGTATTTGGCAGCGACGGAATGGAACACCTTGGCGACTTCGCGCACTTTGTCGTCTTCTGCAACTGTTTTGTATCCGAAATGGGTCGTATTGGTCATGGTAGGCAGTCTGTTTGAACTTGGGAGCATTATACAAGCGGCAGGCGCATTTCCCCGTGACGCCGGAGAAGGTATTGCCTTTCCACTGCATTCGCGGCAAGCATTGCCGCCCGGGCATACGCCGCCAGCGCGCCGGAGCGGTCGCCCTGGCGGCGCAGCAAGTCGGCCCGGGCCGCGTGCAGATAATGCGAGTTGGCAAGGCTGGGCAAGGCTTCCAGGCGCGCCAGCCACGCCACGCCGTGTTCGGCGCCACGCGCCATCGCGCAGGCAATCACGGCATTGAGCAAGATTAATGGCTCCGGCTTGTGCCGCAACGAGGCGCCATACAGGGCGCTGATCTGGCGCCAGTCCGTCTGGCTGGCCGCAGCCGCCCTGGCGTGCAAGGCGGCAATCGCCGCCTGCAACTGGTATGGCCCTGGCGCGCGCGCCGGCAAGGCCTGCTCCAGCACGGCCAGTCCCTCGGCAATCAGGGCTTCATCCCACAGGCGCCGGTCCTGTTCTTCCAGGGTCAGCAAATATCCTTCGGACGACAAACGGGCCGGGCCCCGCGACGCCTGCAGCAGCATCAGTGCCAATAAACCCAGCACTTCCGGCTGGCCGGGCTGCAGGCTATCAAGCAGCCGCCCCAGGCGCAGCGCTTCCGCACACAAGTCCGCGCGCAGCAGGCTATCGCCCTCGCTGGCGCAATAGCCTTCACTGAAGACCAGGTAAATCACGTGCAGCACTTGCGCCAGCCGTTGCGGCAGTTCTTGCGCCGGCGGCAACTCGAAAGGGATGCGCGCTTCGGCGATCTTGCGCCTGGCGCGCAATAGCCGCTGCGACAGGGCCGCTTCCGCCAGGCCGAAGGCGCGCGCGATTTCGGCCGTGGACAAGCCACACAGGGTGCGCAGGGCCAGCGCCACCTGCGCCTCCGGCGCCAGCGCGGGATGACAGCAAATAAACAGCAGGCGCAAACGGTCGTCCTCGATGGGCTGCGTATCTTCAATCGCAGATGCGGGCAGGCGCGACAGCACGGCCTCGGCATCAACGACGCTCTTGCCCGCGCGGCGCACGTGATCGAGGCCCGCGTTGCGCGCCACCGAACTGAGCCAGGCGGCGGGATTGGACGGGATACCCGTCCGCGGCCACAGTTCCAGCGCCTTGCGGCATGCTTCCTGCAACACATCTTCCGCCAGGCCAAGGTCGCCGAAACGCCGCATCAGGCCCGCCAGCACCCTGCCCCGCTCCTGGCGAAAGACGTGCTCGACGACCGACAGGGCGTCGCCGGCCATGCTCAGGCCGTGACAGGCCGTACTTCGATGGTGCCCAGGGAGGCGACCGGGCAACGCCCGGCCCAGGCCAGCGCCTCGTCCAGGTTGGCGCAGGCTAGCAGATAGTAGCCGCCCAGTTGCTCCTTGGTTTCCGCGAACGGTCCATCCGTGATGACTGGCTTGCCGTTTTGTACACGTACGCTGGTGGCGCTGCGCACGGGCGCCAGCTCCGCGCCCCCGCGCAGCACGCCGGCCGCTTCCAGAGCTTGCGTATAGCTGGCAAAGTCGGCCATCAGGTTGGCCATCTGGCCCTCGTCCATGGCGGCATAGCGCGCCTCGTCGGCGTAGATCAGGATCATGTATTCCATAGTCTCTTCTCCAAAAGAAAAATGCCCGCAAGCGCGGGCATTCATACGACGAACGGGGCGGCGGCAATCCGACAAGATTACCGCATTATTTTTTTAGCTTAATGTTGATGCCCGCAGCTCGGGCCGTGAACGTGGCCGGAAGATTGCTTGACCGTCATGTCGGCCTTGGCGTCTCGGCCGCTGTCGCCCGGATAGCCAGCTGCCGTCAGGCGGTCCAGGTAATCCTGCCACAGGGTCGCTTGCTGCGCGCCCAGCTTGTACAGGTAGGCCCATGTGTACAGGCCGGTATTGTGGCCATCGCTGAAGGTTGGCTGCACGGCGTAGTTGCCTACCGGCTCCAGACCCGTGATGCCGACCAGGCGTTTTCCTAATTGCAAGGTTTCCTGGCCCTTGCCATGGCCCTGCACTTCGGCCGATGGCGAATACACGCGCAGGTATTCGAACGGCAGCGCAAACGTACTGCCATCATCGAAAGCCACGTCAAGCACGCGCGACTGGTTGTGCACGGTCAAGCCGGTGGGTTGGGACATTGCTACTTTTTCAGTCATGACAATACTTTATGCGGATAAACGTTGAATGATGGCGTCGCGCAAGGCCGGCAACAGGGCGCGGCGCGCGGCCAGCACCTCGGGCGCCGTCTCACGCTGGATCACCGCCCAGCTGGGATTGGGGAAATGCGCATCGTCGCGGTAGCGGGGAATCACGTGCCAGTGCACGTGCGGCGTCATGTTGCCGAAACTGGCCACATTGACCTTTTCCGGCTGCATGACTTCGCGCACGGCCAGCTCAACTTGCCACACGACTTCCATGACATAGTTGCGCTCGCCCGGCGTCAGATCCGTCATTTCCTTCACGTGCTTGTTCCAGATCACGCGGCAAAAGCCGGGATAGGCAGGATCGTCGACGGCCACGACGGACAAGCGCTCGCTGCGCCACAGCAAGGTCTCCAGACCCTGCTTGTTGGCGTAGCCATCCAGCAAATTGCACAGATCGCAGCGCGTGGACATCACACGAGTACCCGTTCGATGCCACCGTCATTGGCGCGTTTCACGTAATCCGGCATCCAGTTCTCTCCCAGCAAGTGTTTGGCGATCTCGACGACGATATAGTCGGCAGTCGTGCCCGAATCATCATTGTAGCGCGACAGGCCTTGCAGGCACGACGGGCAGCTGGTGAGGATTTTCACCTCACCCGTGAACCCGTCGTCGCGCAGCTTGTCGGCGCCCTTGACCATCTCTTCTTCCTTGCGGAAACGCACTTGCGTGGAAATATCGGGACGCGTGACGGCCAGGGAACCCGATTCGCCACAGCAACGGTCATTCTTCTCGATCTTCACGTTGTCTACCGTGCTGATCAGGGAGTTGATGGTCTTGCCCGACTCTTGCAGCTTCATCGGATTGTGGCATGGCTCGTGGTACATATAGCGCGTGCCGTTGACGCCTTCCAGCTTGACGTTTTTCTCCAGCAAATACTCATGGATATCCATGATGCGGCAACCGGGGAAAATCTTTTCAAACTGGTACGTTGCCAGCTGATCATAGCAGGTGCCGCACGACACGAGCACCGTCTTGATGTCCAGGTAATTGAGCGTGTTGGCCATGCGGTGGAACAGGACGCGGTTGTCCGTCATCATCTTCTCGGCCTTGTCGAACTCGCCCGCGCCCCGCTGCGGATAACCGCAGCACAGGTAGCCCGGCGGCAAGACAGTCTGCACGCCCACTTCCCACAGCATCGCTTGCGTGGCCAGGCCCACTTGCGAAAACAAACGCTCCGAACCGCAACCGGGGAAGTAGAACACGGCTTCCGTATCGGCCGTGGTTGTCTTCGGATTGCGGATGATCGGGATGACTTTATCATCTTCGATGTCGAGCAGCGCGCGCGCTGATTTCTTCGGCAAGTTGCCCGGCATCTTCTTGTTGATGAAGTGGATCACCTGCGCCTTCACGGGCGGCTTGCCTGTGGATGGCGGCGGCGCCTTGGTTTGCTTCTTGGCAAACTTCTTCAGCAAATCGTGGCCCAGGCGCTGCGCCTTGTAACCCCAGCCGATCATGACCTTGCGCGTGGCGTTGATGGTCACGGGATCGGTGGCGTTGAGGAACATCATCGTGGCCTTGGTGCCCGGATTGAAGCTCTTCTTGTCCATCTTGCGCAGCAAGTTGCGCATGTTCATCGACACGTCGCCGAAATCGATGTTGACGGGGCAAGGCGTGACGCATTTATGGCATACCGTGCAGTGATCGGCCACGTCTTCGAACTCTTCCCAATGCTTGATGGAAATACCGCGGCGCGTCTGTTCTTCGTACAGGAAGGCTTCGATCAGGGACGACGTCGCCAGGATCTTGTCGCGTGGCGAGTACAGCAAGTTGGCGCGCGGTACGTGGGTCGAGCACACGGGTTTGCACTTGCCGCAACGCAAGCAATCCTTGACGCTGTCGGCGATGGCACCGATATCGCTTTGCTGCATGATCAGCGACTCGTGGCCCATCAGGCCGAACGATGGCGTGTAGGCATTGCGCAAGTCGGCGCCCATGCCCGGCAGGTTCAGCAATTTGCCTTTATTGAAACGGCCTTCCGGATCGATGCGCTGCTTGTAGCTGCGGAATTCGCCGATCTCTTCTTCCGTCAAAAATTCCAGCTTGGTAATGCCGATGCCATGCTCGCCGGAAATGACGCCATTCAGCGAGCGCGCCAGGATCATGATGCGGCCCACGGCTTCGTGGGCGTCCTGCAGCATTTCGTAGTTGTCCGAGTTGACGGGCAAGTTGGTGTGCACGTTGCCGTCGCCCGCATGCATGTGCAGCGCGACAAATACGCGGCTACGCAAGATGCGCGCATGGATGGCGGTCGCCTCGTCGAGGATCAGTTTGAAGGCGGCGCCATTGAATATCTGGCGCAGCTGCGCGCGGATCTCTTGCTTCCAGGTAATGCGCACGGTGCGGTCCTGCACCACGTCGAACAGGGTGGCGGTGGGCTGCGTTTCCAGGCGTGCATCGAACACGGGCAGCAAACGTTCCATGCCCAGCTCGGCCAGCTCGCCCTTCACGTCCGCCAGCGGACGGTCCAGCTGGGCCAGCAGATAGGTCCAGCGTGCCGTGACTTGCGCCAGCAGTTGCTGCGCCTGCTCGGCGCGGTCGCCCAGCATTTCCGCGTCGTCGACCCGATCGTCCGACGCATCGTCACTCTTGCCAATTGGCAAGTTACCCTTGGCAAAGAATTCACTGAGGGCATCGGCCAGTTGCAGCTTGTTCTTGATCGACAGTTCGATATTGATGCGCTCGATGCCATCCGTGTATTCGCCCATGCGATTCAGGGGAATCACCACGTCTTCATTGATCTTGAACGCGTTGGTGTGCTTGGCAATTGCCGCCGTGCGGGCACGGTCAAGCCAGAATTTCTTGCGCGCTTCCGCGCTGACGGCAACAAAGCCTTCGCCCACGCGCGTATTGGCGATGCGCACCACTTCCGATGCCGCTTGCGCGACGGCATTCTCATCGTCGCCGACGATGTCGCCAAACAGGGCCATCTTCGGCAGCACGCCCCGTTTCGACTTGGTGGCGTAGCCGACGGCGCGCAGGTAGCGCTCGTCCAAATGCTCAAGGCCCGCCAGGCGGATGCTCGTGTATTGCTCGCCCTTGGCCGGCAAGCCGTCGAGGTAATCCTTGATTTCCACGATCGACGGGATCGCGTCGCGCGCCTGGCCAAAGAATTCCAGGCAGACGGTACGGGCGAATTTCGGCATCTTGTGCAGAATCCAGCGCGCCGACGTGATCAGGCCGTCGCAGCCTTCCTTCTGGATGCCCGGCAAGCCGGCGAGGAATTTGTCCGTCACGTCCTTGCCCAGGCCCTCCTTGCGGAACTTGCGGCCTGGAATTTCCAGGATTTCCGTCTTGAACGGTGCGTTCGGCTTTGTCGCGTCGCGCGTGCTCGGGTGACGCCATTCCAATTGGAAACGTGCCAGCGCGATATCGTGAATCTTGCCCAGATTATGGTCGAGGCGGGTGACGTCGAGCCAATCGCCATTCGGGTCGACCATGCGCCACGAGGCCAGGTTATCGAGCGCCGTCCCCCACAGCACGGCCTTTTTGCCGCCGGCATTCATGGCAACGTTGCCGCCGATGCAAGAGGCGTGCGCCGAGGTCGGGTCGACGGCGAAGACGAAGCCGGCCTTTTCCGCCGCTTCCGACACCTTATTCGTGATCACGCCCGCGCCCGAATTGATCGTCGCGTATTCGTGCGTGAGGCCGGGCAAGACCGTCATTTCCACGGCGCCCAGGGTAATGAGTTTTTCCGTATTGATGACGGCTGACATCGGCGTCAGGGGAATCGCACCGCCCGTATAGCCGGTGCCGCCGCCGCGCGGGATGATGGTCAGCCCCAGCTCGATACAGCCTTTCACCAGGCCGGCCATTTCCTCTTCCGTGTCAGGCGTCAGCACGACGAACGGGTATTCCACGCGCCAGTCGGTGGCGTCGGTCACGTGCGACACGCGCGTCATGCCATCGAAGCGCACATTGTGCTTTTCCGTGTAGCGGCCCAGCACCTTGACCGTGCGCTTGCGCAAATCGTAGGTCTTGCGGAATTCGTCGCCGAAATCGGCCACGGCCTTGCTGGCTGCTTTCAGCAACAGCTCCACATTTTGGCTACGCGCTTGCGCCACTTCCGGCGCTTCACCGGCAGCAAGCGCGTCGCCGCCGGCCGCATCGATGGACAGGCGGCGCTTGTCAACTTCAGCCAGGCGGTGATGCAAGGCATCGATCAAGCCCTGGCGGCGCTTTGGATTGTCGAGCAAGTCATCCTGCAGGTAGGGATTGCGGCGCACGACCCAGATGTCGCCCAGCACCTCGTACAGCATGCGGGCAGAACGACCCGTCTGGCGGGCGCCGCGCAGCTCGTCGAGCAAGCGCCAGGAGTCCTCCCCCAACAGGCGTATGACGATCTCGCGATCAGAAAACGACGTGTAGTTATACGGGATTTCGCGCAGGCGGCTTGCTGCGGGACCATTGGGCGTTTCTGCCAGTAAAGCTTGGAGTTGTGCGGGAGCGTTCATGGAGTGTGGTGACGATGTGGACTGGACCCTAAAGGCCCATTTTATCTTATTGCGCCGCACCATGCGGGAACAGCCTTAGCCCGCCTAAGGTTTAAGCACCTCATCCGCCACCATAGCAAATACGGAAAAGCCTTCTTATGTGTGAATAAAAAACCAGTTTTCGTGATTTTTTTACGCAAAAATGCCAAGAATCAGACTGTGCTGCAAACTATCGAACTGCCCAAAAATGGGGCAAATTGACGTTGCATTACGCCCGTTTGCCTGCCGTTTACGCCAGCATTTGTCCAATCCTGTGCCATACGCCATCGGGCACAAACAACAGCAAGCCCGTCATCGTCAGGTAGCGCGCGCACTTGCCAATGGCCATGTAGGCCACGCTGGGCCAGAACGGCAGCTTGAGCCAGCCGGCCAGGGTGCACAGCGGGTCACCCACGATGGGCAGCCAGGCCAGCAACATGGTCTTGGCGCCATAGCGGGCCAGCCAGCGGAACCAGCGCGTGTCGCGCTCCTTGGCGAACGCCTGCTTGGCCCGGTAGCCGAGCCAGTAGTCGACGACACCGCCCAGGGTATTGCCCAGGGTGGCGACGCCGATGGCGGCCCAGAACAGCGCGGGATTGGCCTTGATGACGGCAAAGACGGCCGGTTCCGAGCCGAGCGGCAACAAGGTGGCGGAAATAAAGCTGATCAGAAAGACCGATGTCAGCCCGACTTCCGGCGCTGCGATCAGTTGCAGCAGCCAGGCGATTGCGGATTCGATCATGGAACACTTCGCGATGCAGTAAGGCTCTCCATTATAATGAAGAGCAGCCTGGGCGCCGCACAATCCGCGCCGACCGGCAAAGGCATACCCGCCCGCAGTTCCACAGAGCATTATTGTCGCCAGGCTATCCGCCGCGGTGCCGCCGCTATCGCCCGACACGCTCCAGACCCTTTCTGGCCCAGAATCACTTGCTTGCAGATTATGAACATCGACTACCTCAAGAAAATCCTGACCGCCCGCGTCTATGACGTCGCTACCGAAACGCCGCTGGAACTGGCCCCTGCCCTGTCGCAGCGCCTGAACAACCAGATTTACTTCAAGCGCGAAGACATGCAAAGCGTGTTCAGCTTCAAGATTCGTGGCGCCTACAACAAGATGTCCAAGCTCAGCGAAGCGGACCGCAAGCGCGGCGTGATTTGCGCCTCGGCCGGCAACCATGCCCAGGGCGTGGCCCTGTCGGCCGCGCGCATGGGTTGCCGCGCAGTCATCGTCATGCCAACCACCACGCCGCTGGTGAAAGTCGAGGCGGTCAAGGGACGCGGCGGCGTCAACGTGGAAGTGGTGCTGCACGGCGAGTCGTATACCGATGCCTACAACCATGCGCTGACCCTGGAAAAGGAACAGAAGCTGACCTTCGTGCACCCGTTCGATGACCCGGACGTGATCGCCGGCCAGGGTACGATCGGCATGGAAATCCTGCGCCAGCACGCCGGCCCCATCCACGCCATCTTCGCCCCCATCGGCGGCGGTGGCTTGATCGCCGGCATTGCCGCCTATGTGAAACAGATTCGCCCCGACATCAAGATCATCGGCGTGCAAAGCGTCGATTCGAATGCCATGGCCCGTTCGCTGAAAGCGGGAGAGCGCGTGACCCTGAACGATGTGGGACTGTTCGCCGACGGCACGGCCGTGCGCCTGGCCGGCGAGGAAACCTTCCGCCTCGTGCAGGCGTATGTCGATGAAATCATCACCGTCGACACGGACGCCATCTGCGCCGCCATCAAGGATGTGTTTACGGATACGCGTTCCATCTTGGAGCCGTCCGGCGCGCTGGCCATCGCAGGCGCCAAGGCCTATGTGGAACGGGCCAGCCTGACCAAGCATCCCGTCAACAATGAAACCCTGATCACCATCGCCAGCGGCGCGAACATGAATTTCGACCGCCTGCGCTTCGTCGCGGAACGGGCGGAACTGGGTGAATTCCGCGAAGCCGTGTTTGCCGTCACCATGCGCGAACAGCGGGGCAGCTTCAAGCGCTTCTGCTCGCTCATCGGCGCGCGCAACGTGACGGAATTTAACTACCGCATCAGCGATGAAAAAGCCGCGCACGTATTCGTCGGCATCCAGATTGCCGACCGGCATGAGTCGAGCGTACTGGCGAAGAAATTCGAAGAGCATGAATTCAAGACCCTGGACCTGACCCACGACGAGCTGGCCAAGTCGCACATCCGCCACCTGGTGGGCGGCAAGAGCCGGCTGGCCCAGGACGAGCTGCTGTACCGCTTTGAATTCCCCGAGCGCCCCGGTGCGCTGATGCGCTTCCTCGACAGCATGGCGCCGAACTGGAATATTTCCCTGTGCCATTACCGCAGCCAGGGCGGCGACGTGGGCCGTATCCTGATCGGCCTGCAAGTGCCACCCGACGAGATGGGAGAATTTGCCCGCTTCCTCGATACCCTGGGCTACCGTTACTGGGATGAAAGCAGCAATCCTGTGTATAAATTATTCTTGGGGTAAATGGCGCAGTAACCCAACTGCAAATGCTGGGGTCAGACCCGTCGGGTCTGACCCCGGTCCTTGCCGTTGGGTTGAAATAAGCTACCATTCACCCTTCACAGAATTTGTAGCCACGCCACCATGACCACCACCAACGATCTCGCCGAACAATCTCCCCTGGGCAAAAGCTCCGCCTACCGCACCGATTACGCGCCGGAATTGCTGTTTCCGATTCCGCGCCAAGGCAAGCGCGACGAGCTGGAATTGCACGGCACCTTACCGTTCTTCGGCCTCGATATCTGGAATGCCTACGAACTGTCGTGGCTGAACCAGCGCGGCAAGCCGCAGGTGGCCATCGCCAAGGTCAGCGCCCCGGCCGATTCGCCCAACATCATCGAATCGAAATCGTTCAAGCTGTACCTGAACTCGTTCAACCAGACCAAACTGGACAGCCCGGATGCGCTGCTGGCCCTGCTCAAGCAGGATTTGTCGAACGGTTTCGGCGCGCCCGTGCAAGTGGAACTGACCTTGCAGGAAGATTTCGGCAAGCTGAAAATGGGCGAATTCGACGGCGTGCTGCTCGACCGCCTGGACCTGGAAATCACGCAATACACGCCCTCGCCGCTGCTCTTGAAGGCGGCGCTGGATGAAGCACCGGTGGAAGAAAAACTCGTTTCGCACCTGCTCA
Source organism: Janthinobacterium salmonicoloratum (assembly GCF_051380845.1). Taxonomy (NCBI): domain Bacteria; kingdom Pseudomonadati; phylum Pseudomonadota; class Betaproteobacteria; order Burkholderiales; family Oxalobacteraceae; genus Janthinobacterium; species Janthinobacterium salmonicoloratum. The sequence goes on from NZ_JBNYXV010000002.1 coordinate 187,996, forward strand.
AGTCGAATTGCCTGGTGACGGGCCAGCCCGACTGGGGCAGCGTGCAGATCACGTATGCGGGACCGCAGATCGACCAGGAAAGCCTGTTGCGCTACCTGATCGGTTTCCGCGAGCACAATGAATTCCATGAGCAATGCGTGGAGCGCATCTTTGTCGATATCTTGCGCCAGTGCAAGCCGCAAAAACTGTCCGTGTATGCACGCTATACGCGCCGTGGCGGCCTCGATATCAATCCGTGGCGCAGCAACTTCAGCACCGGGGTGATGCCGGGCAATCTGCGCAATGCGCGCCAGTAAGTCCAGGCAACATCACAAAACCATGCCAACAGGAATATTGGCTGTGTTTTAAAACAACGTTGCAGTAGTGCCGCAGAGCATCTTAAAGACGCTGAAAAATCGGAAAATCGGCATTCGGCGGCGGAAAAACCGGCGCGCCGCGTGTTTTTAATCAAGAAATAGCCGATACACCCTGGCGTTATTTTTTTGCTAAAATGATGGCGAGACGGACTGTAGCGCCCACCGCGCCCGCAGCGGGCGTATACTGTTGAGAATTGGCGTTACAGGCCGCTGAAACAGGCCTATAATTCGGCTCGCAAGCCCTCTGCGCATTGCACCATTTCATTGAGTGTCATGACTAATCTTAGCAAAATACTATCCCTCGAAAACGTCCTGCTGGACCTGGAAGTCTCCAGTAAAAAGCGCGCCTTCGAGCAAGCCGGCCTGATCTTCGAAAACAATTACGGCATCGCCCGCTCCACCGTCTCGGACAATCTGTTTGCCCGCGAACGCCTGGGCTCGACTGGTCTGGGCCATGGCGTGGCCGTGCCGCATGGCAGAGTCAAGGGCAGCAAAACCTTGAAAGCGCCGCTGGGCGCCTTCGTGCGCCTGGCCGAACCGATTCCGTTCGAGTCGCCTGATGGCAAGCCCGTCAATCTGCTGTTTTTCCTGCTGATTCCCGATCATGTCACGCAGCAACATCTGGAAATCCTGTCGGAAATCGCCGAAATGTTTTCCGACGATGCCTTCCGCACGGCGCTGGCCACGGATCCGGAACCGAAATCCGTGCATTCGCGCATCGTCAATTGGCAACCCAGTCTGCAAGCGGCGGGTTAAACTTCAGGTATTCCTCCACTCCTGAAGAAGACTGCCATGTTGCAAACGCCGCTGACGATACAACGCCTGTACGACGATAATCGTGAAAGTCTGCAACTGGGCTGGTTCGCCGGCTTCCCCGGCGGCGAGCGCCTGATCTCGGGCGACGTCTCGTCGGCCGCCGACCAGGTGGGCCACTTGAACCTGATCCATCCGGGCCGCATCCAGGTCTTTGGTCACCAGGAAATCAATTACTATCAGCGCCTGAAGGTCAACACGCGCACCCACGTGATCGGTGAGCTGATCGCCGGCGGTCCGCCCGCGCTGATCATCGCGCAAGGGCTGGAAACGCCGCCTGACATCCTCGCCATCTGCGACGAACAAAACATCCCCCTGTTCTCGACCCCGCTGCCGGCCGCGCAAGTGATCGACTTCCTGCGCGTGTACCTGTCGAAAAAACTGGCGCAGCGCATCATCATGCATGGCGTATTCATGGACGTGCTGGGCGTGGGCGTGCTGATCACGGGAGATTCGGGCCTGGGCAAGAGCGAGCTGGGCCTGGAGCTGATCTCGCGCAGCCACGGCCTGGTGGCCGACGACGCCGTCGAATTCTCGCGCATCGCGCCCAACATGATCGAAGGCCGCTGCCCGCCCCTGCTGCAAAACCTGCTGGAAGTGCGGGGCTTGGGCTTGCTCGACATCAAGGCCATCTTTGGCGAAACAGCCGTGCGCCGCAAGATGCGTTTGAAACTGATCGTGCACCTGGTGCGCCGCAACGCGCTGGAAGAAGAAGTCGAGCGCCTGCCTTTCCTGTTCCCCACGGAAGACGTGCTGGGCTTACCCGTGCGCAAGGTCGTCATCCCCGTCGCCGCCGGCCGCAACATCGCCGTGCTGCTGGAAGCGGCCGTGCGCAACACGATTCTGCAGTTGCGCGGCATCGATACCTTGCAGGAGTTCATGGAGCGGCAGAGATTGGCAATGAGCGGTGACTAATTGAATGGCAGAACAGGTTCCTACTGAGATGATTTTGTTTAACCAACACTACAGTCAAAATTGCAATAATTTGTAAAGATCATTGCCTCGGGAGCGCAGCGCCGATCTTTATTGTATGATCGACGTATGCATATCGTCCTTATCACCGGAATATCCGGCTCCGGTAAATCCGTCGCGCTCAATGTGCTGGAAGATACCGGCTACTATTGTGTCGACAACCTGCCACCGGCCTTGCTGCCCAGCCTGGTGCAAACCCTGCTCGACGAAGGGACGCCGCAACTGGCCGTCGCCGTCGATGCGCGCAGCGCCGAGTCGCTGACCAGCCTGCCGCACAATGTGGCCCTGTTGCGCGACCAGGGGCACGACGTCAAGGTCATGTTTTTGACGGCCACCACGCATTCGCTGGTGGCGCGCTTCTCGGAAACGCGGCGCAGCCATCCGCTGTCGCATGAATTGCGTCCGAACCAGAATCCGGCCAGTCGCCGCACCCTGATCGAATGCATTTCGGAAGAACGCGAACGCCTGTCGGCCATCGAGCAACTGGGCCATGTGATCGACACGTCGGAACTGAGCGCCAATAAATTGCGCGCGTGGATCAAGGATATCGTCGCCTCCGAACGCGCGCCGCTGACCCTGTTCTTCGAATCGTTCGCCTTCAAGCTGGGCGTGCCGCTGGACGCCGATTTCGTCTTCGACGTGCGGGCCTTGCCGAATCCCTATTACGACCTGGCGCTGCGCCCCCTCGACGGCCGCGACGCGCCCGTGATCGCCTTCCTCGATGCGCAGCCGAGCGCGCTGGAACTGCTGGCCGACATCCGCGCCTTCATCGAAAAATGGTTGCCGTCATTCAAGTCCGATAACCGCAGCTACCTGACGGTGGCCCTGGGTTGCACGGGTGGCCAGCACCGCTCCGTGTACATGGCGGAACGGCTGGCGCAATACTTCGGCCCGAATGAACGGGTCGTACTACGCCACCGCGAGCGCTCCTAGTTAATCCAGGTGGCGTAGCGGATGCGCTTGCGCCGGCCAGACGGGGGCAAAGAAGCCCGCCACCATGGTCGCGTCGACCTCGTCCAGGCTGGCAGGGTTCCAGCGCGGCGCATTGTCCTTGTCGACCACCAGCGCGCGCACGCCTTCGAGCACTTCGCCATGTTCGAAGTTGTGGCGCACCACGCTGCGCTCCATGCGCAGGCAATCGGCCACGCCCAGGTGGGCGCCCCGCTGCAGCAATTCCAGGGTCACCGACATCATCAGCGGCGAACGCAGGCGCATGGCCGCCAGGGCCTTGCCGGCGAACGGGCTGTCGTCCTGCGCCAGCGAGGCCATGATGGCGGCCACGGACCCGGCGCCGAAATGGCGGTCCAGCGCCGCGCGCGCCGTGGCCAGGGCAGATACGCCCGCCTCGGCCTGAAACGGTGCCGCCAGCGCCTTGATGGCCACCGGTAAGGCCTCGCCCGGCGTCGATTCGAACAGGGCCAGCAGCGCCCCCATCTGCGCCTCGGGCAGGTAGACATCGGCCAGTCCCGTGTACAGGGCATCGGCCGCGTTGATCGTCAAGCCCGTCAAGCCCAGGTATAGGCCCAGCTGACCGGCCAGGCGGGACAGGAAGTAACTGCCGCCCACGTCGGGAAACAGGCCGATATTGACTTCCGGCATGGCCATGCGCGTGCGGCCCGTGACGATGCGCAGACGGTTGCCAGGCCCGGCTTGGGCCACACCCATGCCGCCGCCCATCACCACGCCATCCATCACGGCAATATACGGTTTCGGATAGAAATGAATTACATGGTTGAGCGCATATTCTTCCGTAAAGAAATCTTCCAGCAAGGCGCTGCCGCCTTGCGGCGTGGCCAGGCCCGCATCGTAAAAGAAGCGGATGTCGCCGCCGGCGCACAGGGCTTTTTCACTGCTGGAGCGGATCACGACGGCGTCCACCTGCGGATCGTCGCGCCAGGCCAGCAGGGCCGCGCTCAGGGCGCGCACCATCTCCAGCGACAGGGAATTCAAGGCTTTCGGACGGTCGAGCACGATGTGCCCGGTGCGGTTGCGGATGGAGGTCTCGACGAAGTCGCTCATGGCAGGCAGGAAAGAAGTGAAAGTGCAAACATTCTAGCGCCTGCGCGGGGAACATTGCGTTCCCATTGTGCTGCCCGACAAAGGCGGCAGGCGCAAAAAAGGGCGCAGTGAGCGCCCTTAGTTGATCACAACCGGTTCAAAGTCGCAGGCCGTAGAACACGTGGAAAAACCGTAGCGAGCAGATGTGAGTTGTGGCTGAGAAGCGGAGCTGTGCGTATGCACAGTGAGCATCGGAGGCCGCAAATCGCGACGCGCAGTAGGTTTTTTGGTGTTCTTAGGCGGCGGCGAATTCTTCGTCCGAATTGTCTGGCAGATGCTTGATCGCCTCTTTACCGTGCCCTTGCACTTTGGTTTTGTACTTCATCACTTGCCTATCGAGCTTGTCGATCAGGCTATCAATTGCGGCATACAAGTCTTGCGCCAGGCTTTCCACATAGACAGTTTTTCCACTCAGACGCAGGTTGACTTCGGCCTTTTGACGTTTTTCTTTCTCTTTGAGGTTATCCACGGTCAGAATCACGGCGATATCGATGACTTGATCAAAATGCCGTTTCACGCGCTCCAGCTTCGTTTGTACGTATTCACGGATGGCTGGTGTCACTTCGAGATGATGTCCGCTGATGGTGAGATTCATACACACTCCTAAAGATGATCGGGTTCGTGCGGTCCATCGTATCCGGCCCGCAGAGGAACCGAAAAAAACTTACAAACACTTACGCAGACTCACTGGCGGAATTTTCAACGCTTCCCGGTACTTGGCAACAGTACGTCGCGCAATCACCATGCCTTGTTCCCCCAGCATGTCCGCAATCTTACTGTCGGATAAAGGATTTTTAGGGTCTTCTGCTCCTGTCAGTTGCACGATCAATGCCCGTATCGCCGTCGATGACGCTTCGCCCCCCGCTTCGGTGGCGACGTGGCTACCAAAAAAATATTTCAACTCGAACATGCCGTGCGGGGTCAGCATGTACTTTTGAGTTGTTACCCGCGAGATAGTACTCTCGTGTAAACCCAGTGTATCAGCTATTTCACGGAGCACAAGGGGGCGCATGGCAACGGCCCCATGCGAGAAAAAGTTCTTTTGTCTTTCTACTATCGCCTGCGCCACGCGCAGAATCGTGTCGAAACGCTGGCGCATATTTTTGATCAGCCACTTGGCTTCCTGCAACTGCGCGCCCATGGCGCCCTCGCCCTTGCCCTGCTTGAGCAGGTTGGCGTACATGGCGTTGACGCGCAGGCGCGGCATGACATCGTTGTTCAGGGTGACTTGCCAGCCATTGCGCGCGCGCTTGACGACGACGTCGGGCACCACGTAATCGGACACGTCCGAAGCGAACACGGCACCCGGATGCGGATTGCACTGGCGAATCACCGTCTGCGCCTCGCGCAAGTCTTCATCGTCGCAATCGAGGGCTTTTTTCAGCTTGTTGAAATCGCGCTGGGCAAACCAGGCCAGGTGCTTTTCCACGATGACGAGGGCCATGCGCCGCGTCACCATGGCGATATGCGGCAAGCGCTTGATTTGCAGGGCCAGGCATTCGGACGCATTGCGCGCGCCCACGCCGGGCGGATCGAAACTTTGCAGCAGCGACAAGGCCGTGCGCATCTCGTCGGCATCGATTTCCAGCTCTTCCGGTAGGCGCGCCAGGATGTCGTCGAGCGACTCTTCCAGGTAGCCATTATCGTCGAGCGCGTCGATGATCAGCTCGACCAGCGCGCGGTCACGCAATTCGAGCACCGTCACGCGCATCTGCTCCATCAGGTGCTCGCGCAGGGTGCAGTGGTGGGCTTCGAGTTGCGGGCGCGAATCTTCGTCGTCGGGCGCCTTGCCCCGGCTCGCCTCGCTCCAGTCGCTGTCGCCGCCCTCCGCGGCGGCCGGGCTCTCGCCCGCCTCGCCGTCAAAGGTTTCCGCTTCGGCCGGCGCTGCGGGCACCTCCTGGCCTGGCGGCTGGGGCGGCGCTTCGGCCGGCGCGGCCGTGGAACTCAAGGCCCCGTCGGACAGCAGACGCAGCGAACGGTCGAGCGGATCGTCGAGACGCTCGAGCAAGGGATTGTCCGTCAGCAATTGCTCTAGCTCCTGGTGCAATTCCAGGGTAGACAATTGCAATAGGCGTATCGATTGCTGCAACTGCGGCGTCAGTGCCAGATGCTGCGAAGTGCGCAGCTGCAATGATTGTTTCATTGGCTCACATGCGGAAGTGTTCGCCCAGATAGACCCGGCGTACCGACTCGTTCGCGATGATGTCGTCGGGGCGTCCCGACGCCAGTACCGAGCCCTGGTTGATGATGTAGGCACGGTCGCAAATACCCAGCGTCTCGCGCACATTATGATCGGTGATCAGCACGCCGATATTGCGCTCCTTCAAAAAGCGCACGATGCGCTGGATCTCGATCACGGCGATCGGATCGACGCCGGCGAACGGTTCGTCCAGCAGCACGAAACGGGGATCGGTGGCCAGCGCGCGGGCGATTTCCACGCGGCGGCGCTCGCCGCCCGACAGGGACAGCGCCTGGTTCTCGCGCAGCTTTTCAATCTGCAAGTCGGCCAGCAATTTATCCAGGCGCTCCTCGATCTCGGCTTTCTTCAGCGGTCGGCCTTCGACGGTCTGGATTTCCAGCACGGCGCGGATATTGTCTTCCACCGTCAGCTTGCGGAACACGGACGCTTCCTGCGGCAGGTAGGACAGGCCCATCTGCGCCCGGCGGTGGATCGGCAGGCTGGAGATATCCACACCGCTGATATCGATGCTGCCGCCGTCCGACGGCACCAGGCCGACGATCATGTAGAACGAGGTGGTCTTGCCGGCGCCGTTCGGGCCCAGCAAACCCACCACTTCGCCGCATTCGACTTGCAGCGAGACATCATGCACGACTTGCCGCTTGCCATAGGTTTTTTGCAGCCCGCGAACGATCAGGGTGCTGCCGCAACGTGTATTGTCCATTATTTCTTTCCTGGCGCAGGCGTGGCCGGCGCTTTCTCCGCCGCTGGCGCCTTGGTCTTCGGCTGGATCACCATGCGCACGCTGCCGCCATCCGGGGTGCTGGTGCCGCTGTTGGAATTTTCCATCGCAAACTCTTCCTTGCGGCTGTCATACGAGATGAAGGCGCCATTGGCCACGTCGGTCACTTTCGTGCCTTCCAGGCGCGTCAGCTTGGCCCTGGAAAACATTTTCACCACTTCCGTCTTGTTGTCGTATTCCACGCGCTCCGCTTCGCCTTCGACCCACAGGTCGCCTGCGCCATCACGCTTCTGACGAAAGGTGGCCAGCTTGCCGGGATCGGCCCAGAAGGTAATGAACTGGTAGCCTTGCGGGTCTTCCGTGATCAGGGCCCGGCCCGCCTTCATGGTCAGGGTACCCTTGACCAGCACGACGTCGCCCGTCAAGGTACGCACTTGCTTGACGTCATCGACGTGGCCGCTACGTGCAGTGATGACGGCCTCCTTCTCGGAATCGGCCTTCTCGGCATGCGCCACGCCCATCACGCCCAACGAGCAAACGGTCGAGAATAGTGTCAACAGCAAGATGTTCTTCATAGTATGGTTTCCTTGTTTCATTCTGTCATTTTGCCGCAGCGGCCGGGCGCGGTTTCGGCGGGAGTACCATGCGCAGCGCATTCTGCACTTCCACCACGCCGGTGGCGTTATTGGCCTTCATGCCGATGCCATTGATGCGCGAGGCGCCCGTCAGGATATCGACAGGCACGTCCGTTTCCATTCTTTCCTCGTCCGGGAACACCGTCAGCGCTTCCGTCTTGACCGTCAGGTTCTGCGCCTTCGGGCTGGCCACGCGGTCGATCACGACCTTGCGGTGCAGTTGCAGCCGGGTATTGTCCTGGTCGATATGCGCCAGTTCCGCATTCATGTTCATCGGCGGCATGCCGGGCGTGAGCTTGCGCACGAAGGGCAGGTCGATATCGGACGAATCGTCCAGCGGATAATGCGTGAGCTTGGTGCCCGACACGATATAGCTGGGCTTACCCGTCAAATCCATGCGCACCAGGCTGAAATTGGTGATGAAATAGTCGGGCTCATCCAGATGCTTGCTGGCCGTGATGTCCAGGCTATTCTTGTTCATCACCTCGAGCAGCCAAAAGCTGCCCAGCGCGACAACAACCGCGCCCAGCACGGTAAAAATCATGCGCCAGCGATGGGCGCCTCCTGGCTTACGCATAGGGCTTCACTCTTTCAAAGGTCACTGGCGAGGCGGCGCGCCTCACTCCAGGAACGGCGCCATGACGCGCGCATAGTTGTCCTGGGCGCGCAGCAGGAATTCGCAGATCTCGCGCACCGCGCCGCGGCCGCCGCCGGCCTGCGTCACATGGTGCGCCAGCCCCTGCACTTCCGGACGCCCGCCCGGCACGCTGACGGCAAAGCCCACGCGTTTCAGGATGGGCGCATCGATGACGTCGTCGCCGATATAGCCGCATTGCTCTTCCGTCAAGCCCGTCAGGGCCAGCAGTTCGCGAAACGGCGTCAGCTTGTCATGGCCGCCCTGGTGCACATGGGTAATGCCCAGGTCTTGCGCGCGGCGCGCCGTGATGGCCGAGCGGCGCGCGCTGATGATGGCCGTCTGCACGCCCGATTCCTGCAGCAGCTTGATGCCCAGGCCATCATACACATTAAACGTTTTCATCATCTCGCCGTCCGGGCCGAAATGCAGGCTGCCGTCGGTGAGCACGCCATCGACGTCAAAGATCATCAGTTTGACCTTGGCCGCGCGCGCCAGGTTGTCCGCTACGCTATCCATCAGATCACCTTCGCTTGCGTCAGATCATGGATATGCAGTGCGCCCACCAGCTTGCCGTCGGCATCGACGACCAGCATCTGGTTGATGCGGAACTGCTCCATCACGGCCACGGCGTCCACGGCCAGGCGTTCGGGCGCGATGCTGCGCGGCTGCGCATGCATGACGTCGCGGATCGCCACTTGCGTGAAATCCTGCACGCGCTCGAACATGCGGCGCAAGTCGCCATCCGTAAACACGCCCACGGGGCGGTTGTCCGCGTCGACGACGGCCGTCATGCCCATGCCCTTCTTCGTCATTTCTTCCAGCGCCTGCAGCAAGGAAGCCTGCACGGGCACTTTCGGTACACGTTCGCCGCTGCGCATGACGTCATGCACGTGGGTGAGCAGGCGGCGGCCCAGGGCACCGCCCGGGTGCGAGCGGGCGAAATCTTCTTCCTTGAAGCCACGCAAATCGAGCAAGGCCACGGCGATCGCGTCGCCCAGGGCCAGGGTAACGGTGGTGCTGGCCGTCGGCGCCAGATTCAGCGGACAGGCTTCTTTCTCAACAGAAATATCCAGGTGCACGTCGGCCAGCTGGGCCAGGCTGGAGTTCGGTTTACCCGTCATGGAAATGAGCACGCCGCCCATGCGCTTGACGACGGGCATGATGGCCATCAGTTCCGACGATTCGCCTGAGTACGATATGGCAATAAAAGCATCGTCCGAGGTGACCATGCCCAGGTCGCCATGGGCCGCTTCGGCCGGATGCACGAACAGGGCCGGCGTGCCGGTAGAAGCGAGGGTGGCGGCAATCTTGCGCGCGATATGGCCAGACTTGCCGATGCCCGAGACGACGACACGCCCCTTGCATTGCAACAACATCGCCACGGCGCGGCCCACGCTGTCATCCGTGGCCAGGCGCGCGTGCAGCGCATTGATGGCGTCGGACTCGATCTGCAAGGTGGTACGGGCCAGCGCGACAGCGCGCTCGGTCGTCGCTTGCATGTCAATTCGATCAAAAGCTTTCAGCATTGTTTTTTCATGGGTTACACTCATGCCCAAAGTATAAACGAATTAGGAAAGCAAAAAACTTGCCAGTCACAACAAACAACGATTTCCATTGACCGTACCGGGCAACCCATGTTTTCCTCGCTTGAACTGACCCTGATGTTACTCGGCAGCGCCGTGCTGGGCGTGGTCGCTTTCAGAATGTTGCATTTGCCGCCCATGCTGGGCTACCTGGCCGTTGGCATCGTTATCGGCCCCCACGCGCTGGGCCTGGCAGCGGAAAACGAGGCCAGCCACACCCTGGCCGAGTTCGGCGTCGTCTTCCTGATGTTTTCCATCGGGCTCGAATTTTCTCTTCCCAAATTCCTCGCCATGCGGCGCATCGTCTTCGGCCTTGGCATGGCGCAGGTGGTCACCACCATCATCGCCACCGTCGTCTTCGGCTGGTTCGTCGGGCGCTACCTGTCCGCCTACATCCACCTGAGCTGGCAAGCCGCGTTCGCCCTGGGCGGCGCGCTGGCCATGTCGTCGACGGCCATCGTGTCCAAAATGCTCACGGAACGGCTGGAACTCGAAAGCGAACACGGCCGCAAGATCATCGGCATCCTGCTGTTCCAGGACTTGGCCGTCGTGCCCCTGCTGATCCTGATTCCCGCCCTCACGCGCGATTCCGACAACCTGGCCGAAACCCTGGCTTGGGCCGGCGGCAAGGCGCTGGTCGTGCTGATCTTGCTGCTGTTCATCGGCCAGAAACTGGTGCGCGGCTGGCTGACCATCGTCGCCAAGCGCCGCTCGCAAGAATTGTTCATGCTCAACCTGCTCCTGATCACCCTGGGCGCGGCCTGGATCACGGAACGGGCCGGGCTGTCGCTGGCCCTGGGCGCGTTTGTTGCCGGCATGCTCATTTCCGAAACGGAATTCAAGCACCAGGTGGAAGAGGATATCAAGCCCTTCCGCGACGTGCTGCTGGGCCTGTTCTTCATCACCGTCGGCATGCTGCTCAATATTCGCGTCGTGCTCGACAACTGGTGGCTCGTCCTGCTGCTGCTGTGCGGCCCCGTGCTGCTGAAATTCGCCCTGATCGCGGGCCTGGCCCGGCTGTTCGGGTCCAGCAACGGCGTGGCCTTGCGCACGGGACTGGGACTGGCGCAGGCGGGCGAGTTCGGCTTCGTGCTGCTGAACCTGGCTGGCGGCATCAAGCTGATGGATCCGTTCGTCGTGCAGGTGGTGCTGGCATCGATGGTGCTGTCGATGCTGGCGGCGCCCTTCCTCATCGCCAAGTCGGACGCCATCGTCATGAAACTGGCGGCCAACGACTGGATGATGCAATCCCTGGCGCTCACCAAGATCGCCACGCGCACCATGGCCTCGCAGAAACACGTGCTGATCGCCGGTTTCGGGCGCAGCGGGCAAAGCCTGGCCACCCTGCTGGCGGAAGAAAAAATCGATTACCACGCGCTGGACCTGGACCCGGAACGGGTGCAGGAAGCGCAACTGGCCGGCGCCCACGTCTCGTATGGCGACGCGGGCCGGCGCGAAAGCCTGGTGGCGGCCGGCATCTACCGGGCCAGCGCCGTGGTGATCACGTATGCCAACACGCCCTCGGCACTGAAGTTATTGCATTTACTTAAAGAAATGGCGCCGACCTTGCCCGTCATCGTGCGCAGCTACGACGATACCGACCTCGACCAGTTGAAGAAGGCGGGTGCGGCCGAAGTGGTGCCGGAATTGATGGAAGGCAGCCTGATGCTCGCTTCGCACGCGCTGATCATGATGGGCGTGCCCCTGCGCCGCGTGGTGCACCGGGTGCAGGCGGCGCGCGAAGAGCGCTATGCGTCCTTGCGCGGCTATTTCCACGGTTCCAGCGATACAGGCGACGATGCCGAGCTGGAACGCCTGCATACGGTCACCGTCAGCGAGGGCGCGCTCTGCGTGGGCTTGCCCTTGAGCACGATCGACGTGGCTGCCTGCGGCGCGTTTGTTACGGCCATCCGCCGCGGCCGCGGCCGCCTCGATGTCACCCCCGAGACGCAGCTGGCCAGCGGCGACGTGGTGGTACTGCGCGGCACGGCCGACGCCGTGGCCAAAGCCGAAACCTTGCTGTTGAAATAATTATTCGACCTGCGCCTGCCAGCTGATGACCTTGTTGCGGCCATCGGCCTTGGCCTGGTACAGGGCCTGGTCGGCGTGCGCCACCAGTTGCTGCGCCACCGTTTCGATCGGTAGCAGGGCCGCGCCCGCTTCCAGGCTGGCCACGCCGATCGATACACTGACCCACGCCTGCGCGCTGCCCGGCAAGTCAAACATGGTGCCGGCGATGCTGGCGCGGATGCGTTCGGCAACGAACGTCGCACTGTCGAGGTCGGCGTCGATCAGCAGCACGACGAATTCCTCGCCGCCGAAGCGTCCCAGCGCATCGGAGCGGCGCAACTCCGTGCGAATGCGGGTGGCCACTTCGCGCAGCACTTCATCACCGCCCTGGTGGCCATAGGTGTCATTGACCAGCTTGAAATGGTCGATGTCGATATACATGCATGAAATACAATAATTCTGGCGCCGCGCGCGGGCGATTTCTTCCAGCAGGCGGCGGTCGATATAGCGGCGGTTGTAGACGCCCGTCAGGGAATCGGTCAAACCGATGTATTTCAGCATTTCATTGCTGATCACGTTTTCCAGGCAAATGGCGATGATGGAAGCCATGTGCTTGATGAAATCCGTGCCCAGCGCGGGCGTAAAGCGCGTCACGTCGCTGCTGGCCAGGTTCAGGCTGCCAATCAGGCGCTTGTTGCGCAACAAGGGCACCAGCGCCACGCTGCGCAGGGGAACGTTGATCTGCGGAAAACGCGGGCCATGCACGGCCGCATCGAAGGCACCCAGCAGCGGTAACGGCGGCAAGGCCGCTTCGCCCTCGGCCACAGGCTTTGGTGCGGCAAAACCCAGCTCCGCCACAGCATGCACGAACAGCAACTGCGGAAAGGCGCTGAAATCGACGCCAAGCTTTTCCATCACCAGCACGATATCGTCATCCTCGTCGAGCAGGCTCAGGGTGACGCCGTCGAGGTCGGAAATCACGGGCAGGGTGCGGAAGATGGTGCCGATCAGTTCGGGAAACGTGGACGCGCCGACGATTTCCAGGTCGAACGCCTGGTGGCGGCACATGATGTCGTGGTTGCGCTCGACCTGTTCCAGCAGGAAAGCCATGCGCGCGCGCAAGGCCTGGTTTTCGGCTTCGAGGCTGGCAATGCGCGGGTCCGGCGGTATTGCTTGATTCATAGAAACCTTAAACCCTTCTGTACGGGCGCCATGCTTAAAATGCCAGTTCGAAACCGATATCCTGCCCCACCACGATACGCTCATCGCCGCCTTCGGTGACGATGGCGTTCATGCCGAAGCAGATGGCGCCGTCGAGCTCGGGCTTGGCGCGATAGCCATGCATGACGTCGAGCGGGTCCGGTCCGGGCACGCCCGTGGCCTGATCCACCGACGGGATCGGGCAGCGCGAGCACGGCTTGACGGGTTTTAACACGGTGGCGCCAAATTGCAGGAATGCCGCATAGTCTTCCTCGAAGGCGCCGATGTCGCCGATAACGAGGTTGGGCCGGAAACGGTTCATCGGCAGCGCCTCGCGGCCGGCGGCGCGCAGCTTGTCATTGACATCGGCTAGCGAGGCACTGCCGGCGATCAGCACCGGGTAGCCATCGGCAAACATGGTCGAGGCGGCCACGCCATCCGTCCAGGTGGTGCTGGTGGCGCGCACCACGTCCGGGTGAAAGCGCACCAGGCGGCAGGGCACGCCGATGGCGTTGGAAAACCAGGCGGCCGTGACTTCGTCGCAATCGTAGGCGCGCACGGTATCGTCCCACACTTGCACCTCCAGCATGGGCGCCAGTTGCGGATGCGGCAAGCCCAGTTCGATTTCCAGGCGCAGCATGCCCGGCGCGCGCAATTCCAGCGTGGTGGCCTTGATGCGCGGCACGATCAGCGCCATGCGCGGATGTTCGCGCTGGGTCAGGAAGCGGCCTTGCTCGTCCACCACCATCCATTCGCGGTCGAACACGTGCTCGCTCATCAGCCCTGAGCGCGTCAGGACCGCCTCGCGCAAATGGATGCCGGCGCACGATTTGATCGGATACAGGATGATGTCGGACAGGATAGCCATAGACAAGAGACAAGAGACAAGGAACAGTGTTGCTGCTTCTGCCTGGTAATTATTCAGAAACGAAGTATGGCAGCAAAGCGGGCAAGCGTAAATCAGCCAGGCTCAGCCAAAGAGGCTGAGCCTGGCACGGCAGTGATCAATAGGTGTAGAAGATACGCTGGATTTCTTGCGTACTGTTCGTTTTGGTCAAGGCCAGCATCAGCAGGATGCGGGCTTTTTGCGGGTTCAGGGTGTCGGACACGACACTGTCGAGTTCATCGTCGTTGGCCTCGCCATTGCGCGCCACGATGCCCTGGCCAACGCGGCTCGAACGCACGATCAGCACGCCCTTCTGGCGCGCTTCCACCAGGGCCGGCTTCATTTGCGCGGCCACGCTGCCATCGCCCACGCCCGCGTGGATGATGCCCTTGGCGCCGGCGGCAATGAAGGCGTCCATGCCGACACGGTTCATATTGGCGTAGCCATACACGATATCGACTTGCGGCAGGGCATCGAGCTTGCTGATGTCAAATTCCGATTCCAAGGTGTGCTTGCGCGTCGACTGGCGGTAAAAGAAGGCCTTGCTGCCCTGGATGTAGCCGAGCATGCCCAGTTCCGGCGACTTGAAGGTGTCGGTGGTCGAGGTATTGGTTTTGGTCACTTCGCGCGCGGCGTTGATCTGATCGTTCAAGGCCACCAGCACGCCCTTGCCCACGGCTTCCTTGCTGCCCGCCAGCATCACGGCGTTGTACAGGTTGATGGGCCCGTCAGCCGAGATGGCCGTCGACGGACGCATGGCGCCCACCACCACGACCGGCTTGTGGCTTTTCACGGTCAGGTTCAGGAAATATGCCGTTTCCTCGATGGTGTCGGTGCCGTGCGTGACGACCACGCCATCGACATCGTTCGAGGCCAGCAGCACGTTGATGCGCTTGGCCAGGGCCAGCCAGTGGCTATTGCCCATGCTCTCGCTGGCGATCTGGAACACTTGCTCGCCTTTCACATTCGCCACTTTTTTCAGTTCCGGCACGGCTGCGATCAGGCGCTCAACGCCCACGGTGGCCGAGGTGTAGCCGACGGTAGTGGTGCTGTCGGCGCCGCTGCCGGCGATCGTGCCGCCCGTGGCCAGAATCACCACGTTCGGCAATTTGACGGCCGCCTGCTGCGCGCGCGCGGGGGAAGCGGCGATAAAGCCCATCAGCAAGGTAGTCAGCATCAGCTGTGCACAAGAATGGAATTTGCGTGAAAACATGGTGCTCCTGTTCGGTGATGTGTCAAAGATAACAAAGTCGTGTGCAAATTATATGTCATCCGTGCGCGGGGAAATCCCGAATTCATGCGTATCGCGCAAACGTGCGCGCCTGCCCATGCGCTACAGTGGCGCCATGTCCACACTGCTCCCCTTCCGCTCTTGCCTCATCCTGCTGCTAGTCTTGATGACGCTCAACGCCTGCTCCACGCAAATCGAACTGCGCACGGCGGCGCAGCAGGAACAGTTCGCGCAGGAGGAGGCCAGCCGGGGCGACTGGGCGCAAGCCATGCGCAGCTACGCGGCCGCGGCCGACAATGTCGAGCTGGGCCGAGGCGACCTCGCTTGGCAGGCGCGGCTGCATCATCAGGCGGGACGGGCCGCCAGCGGGGCCTGCCGCTACGATGCGGCCGAATTTCATTTCCGCCAAGCCATCGCGCTGGCAAGGAAGATCGAACGGTCGGGCGCGCTCAGCTACAAGGCGCTGATCGACCAGTATGAACGCCAGGGCAAGGCGACGGAAGCCTTGGCCGTGCGCAATGAACTGGGCTTTCATCAATCGTGGGCACTGGGCGCCTTTGCCGACCTGGAATCGCTGCCGGTGGGCAAGCCTTGCGGAGTTCCTCGATGAACACCGCACGCACCTTGCTGGTCGCCTCCGCCCTCTTCGCCGCCATGGCACCGGCGCGCGCCGTCGAACCACCGCTGCCATTATGGGAAGCGGGCGTGTTTGGCGGCACGGCCGTCACGCCCGCCTATCCCGGCGCCAGCGAACGCTCGACACGCAGCCTGGCCCTGCCCTACCTGATTTACCGCGGGAAAGTATTACGCGCCGACCGCTCCGGCGTGGGCGCGCGCCTGCTCAACACGGAGCGGTTCGATGTCGATATCGGTTTTGCCTTGTCCTTGCCGGCCAGGTCCAGCGACGTGCCGGCCCGGCGCGGCATGCCGGACCTGGGCACCCTGGTGGAGTTTGGCCCGCGCCTGAAAATCAAGCTGGCCGAGCCAACGCAGCACAGCCGCCTGGGCCTGGAACTGCCCTTGCGCGCCGTCATCGAAGCGCGCGGCGGCCTGCACCGCCAGGGCGCCACGTTCGAGCCGCGCTTCGTGTATGCGCTGCAAGGCGAGCAGCAGGCATGGAATGTCGATGCCAGCCTGGGCGCCGTGCTGGGCAATGCCGCCATCAACGATTACTTTTATGGCGTCAGCCCCGCGTTTGCCACCGGTCAGCGCCCGGCGTATGCGGCAAAAAGCGGCTTGATGCTCACGCGGCTGGGCCTGGGCGGTTCGTACCGGCTGCAGCGGGACTGGCGCGCCTTTGCATTTTTGCGTTACGACAACTACACAGGCGCCGCCAACCGCGCCAGCCCCTTGCTGCGCCAGAACAGCGGCACCTCGGCCGGCGTCGGCCTGCTGTGGACGTGGCAACGCTCGGACAGCCTGGCACGGGGCCCGGACGATTAGCGACTAGCCGGCTTAAAAGTCCGTCGTGGCCGACAGCATGACCGTGCGCGGCGCCCCCAGGCCCAGGCTGGTCCATTGCGGCAGCGCCCAGTACGCCCTGTTGCCGACGTTCGTCACGCTGGCGCGCACGGTCAGGGGCCGGCCGGCAGCCTGCGTCGCATAGCGGGCGCCCAGGTCAAACACGGTACGGCCCGGCACGGACATCGAATTGTCGGCATTGATGTATTGCTTCGATGCCGCCGTCGCGTTCGCCGTCAGGGTCACGCCGGGGATGGCGGGCGTATCCCACTCGACGCCCAGCTTGGCTTGCAGCTTGGGCACGCCCGTTGCCTGCTTGCCCTGGTTGCTGCCGCCCGCCGTCTTGCTCAAGACCGGGTCGACATACGCCACGCCGCCCATCAGGCGCACGTCGCGCAGGGGCGAACCGAAGAAGCCCCAGTCGATGCCGCGGTTGCGCTGTTCGCCGCCGAACGAAAAGATGTTGCTGACGGGATCGACATAGCTGCTGGGCCGCTTGATTTCATACACGCTGACCGTATGCGCGAACTCGCCAAGGTCGACCTTGACACCCAATTCCGCCTGCTTCGACTTGTACGGCGCAAAGACTTCGCCCGCATTGGCCGCCGTCAACGGCGCCGTGGCGCCCTGGCTCAAGCCTTCGATGTAATTACCGTACAGGGAAACCGTTTTGCTCGCCTTGACCAGCAGGGCGATGGCGGGCGTGGTGGCGCCCTCGTCATAGCGCGAGGTGCGCGCCCCCGTCTTGATGTTGAAGTTGTCGCTGAGCACTTCCTGGCGGCGCAAGCCCACCGTCAGCTGCACCTTGTCTTGCGCAAAGGAAAGCGTGTCGACCAGACCGACACTGGCCAGGCGCAATTCCGCCTTGGAAATCTGCGGCGCCTCGAAACGCGTCGCCGGTCCCCAGACGGGCTTATAGATATTCGTGATCCAATCTTTCGCCAGGGTATTGCGGCGCCCATACTGCTTGTCTGTATGGTGATAATAGGTGGCGTTGACGGCCCATTGATGGCCGATCTCACCCGTGCGCAGCTTGCCCCGCAAGCCCACTTCCGCCGACTGCTTTTCCACGTCAAAACCCAGGTCGGCAAGATTGGTGCGGTAGTCGCCGGCCGTGTTGAATACCTGGATCAGGTACGCGCCCGTCGACTGGTAGTCGGCCCGGCTGGCGCCCAAGGCGGCATACGCCATCACCTGCTCGCTCACGTCCAGCTCGCCGCGCAGCATGGAGCCCTTGTCCTTGGTATCGTAAAACGCCCAGCTGGGATTGAGCAGGGTTTCCGCCTTCGGCGGGCGCGGCACGGGCAAGCCGGCGGCCAGGTTGACGCCCCGGTTCAAGCCATCGGCGCGGTCCTCGCTGTGGTACAGGTCGGCGGACAGGCGCGCGCCGTTGCCACGCCAGTCGAGGCCCACGGAGACGAGCCGGGTCTTCTTTTTCTGGTGGTCGATGGCGCCTTCGCCGTCGCGGTAGACGCCGTTGACGCGGATGCCGAATTGTTTATTCTCGCCAAAACGCTGGCCCAGGTCCACATGGCCTCCCCATTGAGAGTCCGACATGTACGAGGCCGTCACGCGCGCCAGCGGCGTATCGCCCGCGCGCTTGGGCACGAGGTTGATGCTGCCGCCTACCGAGCCGCCCGGTGGCATGCCGTTGAGCAAGGCCGACGGCCCCTTCAACACCTCGATGCGTTCGAACATTTCAGGCGAGGTGCGGTAGTAGGGCGAGATGCCGTACAGTCCGCCAAACGCCACGTCGCCGATATTCGAGCTGAAGCCCCGTATCGAATAATTTTCGCCAATGATGCCCGTCATGCCGCTGCTGAAGACGGTAGGATCGGTCGCGGAAATCACATCGGTGATGTCGCGCGCCTGCCGGTCTTCAATGAATTTATCCGTATAGCTGATGGTGTTGAAGGGCGTTTCCATGAAATCCTTGTCACCCAGGAACCCCACGCGGCCGCCGGACGCCACTTGGCCACCTGCGTAGGCATCCGTCACTGCGCTGCCCTTGCCCCACACCGTCACGGCCGGCATGGTGGCGGCGGCCTCTGCCGCTGCACTCAGCGCCGGTTCGCGGCGCAGCGTATAGCTGCCATTGCCCTCGCGCACGGCCAGCAAGCCGTGGCCACGCAACAATGCATGAAAACCTTCGGGCACGCTGTAGCTGCCGGACAGGCCGGCGCTGTTCTTGCCTTGCAGCAGGCTAGCCTCAACCGTCAATTCGATGCCCGCCGCCGCCGCGAAAGTGTTGAGCGCCAGGCCCAGTGCACCGGCCGGCACGTTGAATGCTTGCCGGGCCTGGCCCGCCCCCGCTTGCGCGTAGGCCGGCGTGGCCGCCACGCCCAGCGCCCCCACGGTCAGGCCTGTGATCAGCGCCAGGCGCACGGCGGTAGCGATACAGCTCAGGTTCAAAACGGGAAGGTGGCGCGTTGCCATGCGTTTGCTCATACGGTAAATCCTTTCAGATGGGTGATTGCTTGTTCTCACCCTATCTCCCGAACGAAAAGGCAAAATCCTCAATCTAAATACGAATCATTACGAAAATACGGTATCACTGGTAACCCTTGAGCACATCGTCGATCACCCGTTTCAACGACGTCACGCTGGCCGCCGTGATGTACCAGGCGTCGGCATCGACGAAGACCACGCGACCGTTCTTCCAGGCATTGGTCTGACGTAACAGCGGATTGGCCATCTGCTCGGCCGTCATGACGGGCCGGTGTTCCATCACGGCCGTGCGGTCCACAACATAAATAATGTCGGGATTGGCTTGCTGGATGAACTCGCTGGAAATCGGCTGACCATGCAAGCCCGCCTCGATGGCCGAGCTGGCAGGTTTCACGCCCAGCGCGTCGAAGACAAAACCGTAGCGCGACTGCACGCCGAAGGAACTGAAGGCGCCGTTGTTGTGCAGCACGATGAGCGCCTTCTCGGGACGGTCCTGCGTCACCTTGCGCGCGTCCGCCACCCTGGCGTCAAGCTGCTGTGCTTTCAGGCTGGCGATGTCTTCCTTGCCGAAGATGCGTCCCAGGGTCAGCAAGTGCTGCTTGACAACCTCGATGTGCTGGCTCTCGCTGTTCTGGTAATCCACGTCGAAATGCAACGTGGGCGCGATCTGGCTCAGTTCCTTGTAGTGATTGGCCTGGATCGACGTCATCAGCACCAGGTCCGGCTGGAGCGCATGGATATGTTCGAGATTCGGTTGCACGATGGCGCCCAGGTCGCGGATGGCCTGGTCATCCTTGTAGCGCTTGAGGAAATGCGGCACGTAATCCTTCACCATGCCGGCCACTGGCACGCCCAACTGGTCGAGGAAATCGACTTCGTTCATGTCGAGCACGGCCACCCTCTGCGGACGCCTGTCGATCACCGTCGTGCCCAGTTTATGCACGATGGTGATGGGAGCGAACGCCGGCTGCGTAGCCGAGGCGGCAGGCGCTGGCGGTGCACTCGCCCTCTTTTCGGTGCAGCCTTGCAGGGCGGCCATGGCGGCAAGCAGCACGGCCAGCGCGCAGCGGGATTTGTTCCAGATCATCTCAAGCTCCTGTAGGGGTAAAGTAATTGCAGACGCAGCCGCGTTCATTGCGCACGATGTCGAAATCGATGTCGTACAACGCGCGCAAGCGTTCCTCGGTAACGACCTCGTGCGCGGGGCCAGAAAAGCGCACGGCGCCGCCCTGCATGGCGACGATGTGGTCCGAATAATTGGCGGCGAAATTGATGTCGTGGATCACCAGGATCACCGTGCGCCCCTGCTCGTCGCACAGGCGGCGCAGCGCGCGCATGATCTGCACGGCGTGCTTCATGTCGAGGTTGTTGAGCGGTTCGTCGAGCAGCACAATATCCGTCTGCTGGGCAATCGTCATGGCCAGGAACGCCATCTGCCGCTGGCCGCCGCTCAGTTCATCGACGTAGGCGGCGCGCAGGCCTTCCAGCGACAAGAAGGCGATGGCCTCGTCGATGGCGTGCCGGTCCTGCGGCGTCAAGTTACCTCGGCTGTAGGGGAAGCGGCCGAAGGCGACCAGCTCTTCCACAGTCAGGCGCAACTGAAAATCGGGCGACTGACGCAGGGTGGCCACTCGTCGTGCATAGTCCTGGACCTTGATATGCGCGATGCTGCGTCCGCCCACCGTAATGTCGCCGCCGCTCGGCTCAAGCAGGCGCGCAATGAGCATCAGCAAGGTCGTCTTGCCGGCGCCGTTGGGGCCGATCAAGGACGTCACCGTCCCCTTGGGAAACTGCGCGCTGACGTTGGCCAGCACGCGCCGGGCGCCGTAGCTTTTTTCGATATGGTTGACGTGGATCATGCGGTGCCTCGGGTGCGGACCATGAGCGCGAGGAAATACGCGCCACACACCAGGTTGACGAGGATGCCGACCGTGGTCCGGTAATTAAAAACATGTTCGACCAACAGCTGGGCGACGAGGAAGATGGCGACGGCGATGGCGCAGCCCAGCGGCAAGGTGGCGCGGTGGCGCGCCGTACGGGCCAGGGCGTAAGTCGTGTTCGCCACAAAGATACCCATGAAGGCCGTGGGCCCCAGCAAGCTGGTCGACACCGCCACCAGCACGGCGATCAGCGCCAGCTGCGACTGCACCATGCGCCGGTAATCGATACCGAGCGAGATGGCTTGCTCGCGGCCCAGCGCCAGCACGTCGAGCGCCGGCAAAGTTTTCACCACGGCTACGCAGGCGGCGCCCACCAGCAAGGCCGAGTACAGCAATTGCGCGGGCTGCGCCTTGTTGAACGATGCCTGGCTGAACCCCTGCAAGATGGCAAACTCGCCAGGGCTGATGCGCAGCTGGATGAACTGGGTGAAGGTGCCGATCACCATCGTCAGCACGAATCCCAGCAGCAACAGGAAGTACACGTTGTTCTTGCCATCACGAAACAACCAATAGTGGATGGCCCAGGAATACGCCAGCATCAGCGCGATGGACAGCACGAAGTTGCCGTTCTGGCCCAGCAGCACCACGCTGTGCATGCCCATCGCGAGGATCAGCAGCGATTGCAGCAGCAGATACACGGCTTCATAGCCCATGACGGCCGGCGTCAGTATCCGGTTGCCGGCGATGGTCTGGAAAACAATCGACGACACGGCCACGCAAACGCCGCCGATGACGATGGCGGCCAGCCGCGCCAGGCGCTTCGGGATAACGTAATCAAAGTCAAAATTTGCGCCGATGAAGAGGAACGCCAGCGCCAGGGCAAAGACGGCCAGCCACAGCGTCCGCTGCTTGAATATGCGCCTCATCGCCGCCCCCGGACGATCAATACGAGGAACAGCAGCCCACCCACGCCGCCCGCCGTCAGGCCGATCGGCACCTCGAAAGGATAGATCAGCAATCTCCCGGCGATGTCGCAGGCCAGCAGCAGCGAAGCGCCGCCCAGCGCGACGATAGGCAGGGTGCGGCCCAGGTTGTCGCCATGGCGCAAGGCCACCAGGTTGGGGATGGCCAGCCCGACAAACGGGATCGCCCCCACCGTGATCACCGTGGCCGCCACCGTGACGGCCACCAGCATCAGGCCCAGCGCCACCGTACCCGCATAGTTCAAGCCCAGGCTGGTGGCCATGCCCTCGCCCATGCCCAGCACGGTAAAACGCTGCGCGTACAAATACGTGAGGGCAACGATGGGCAGGATCAGATAAATGATTTCATAGTTGCCCTGCACGATCCGCGAAAAATCACCGAGCAGCCAGCCCTGCATGCTTTGCAGGATGTTGTGGCGGTAAGCATAAAACTCGGCAACGGCACTGAGCACGCCGCCATACACGAGGCCGATCACGGGCACCAGGATCGTGTTCTTGAAACGGATGCGGCGGATCAGCGCCACATAGATCAAGCTGGCGGCAAAGCAAAAGACCAGCGCGAATGCCATCTTGCCGGCCGTGCCCGCTGCGGGAGCTACCGTCAGCGCAACGAGGATGCCCAGCTTGGCAGCGTCGAGACCGCCCGAGGTGGCCGGTTCGACAAACTTGTTGCGCACGATGTGCTGCAGGATGACGCCGCACACGGACAGGCCCACGCCCGTCAGCACCAGCGCCGCCAGGCGCGGCAGCCGGCTGGCCGTCAGGGTCAGCCATGCATCGTCGGACAGCGCGCCGGACAGCGCGTCGGAAGACAACGATGGCGACAACAGCTGTGCCCACTCCATCTGCCTGGCGCCGACCAGCAGCGAAGCAGCGCACAGCAGAAAAAACAGGAAAAACCAAGGCGCGCGTGTCAAATGCCGGACTCCGTTCCAGGCTGGCGCGCGGGCGCGGCGATGCGCCACCCCTTGGCCGCCTGGCGCTGGGCCAGGAAGTGCGCATACAGCCCGTCCTGGGTGCGCAGGGTGGCTGGTGCACCCTGCTCGCGGATCGTGCCGCCATCGAGCGCGACAATCTGGTCGGCCATGGCCACCGTCGACAGCTGGTGGGCGATGACGATCACCGTGCGCTTGCCGCGCAACCGCGCCAGCGCCTCGGCGATGGCCGCCTGGTTTTCCGCGTCGAGCGCGGCCGTCGCTTCATCGACCAGCAGAATAGTCGCATCCTTGATCAGTGCGCGGGCGATGGCGATGCGCTGGCGTTCGCCACCGGACAGGCGCGCGCCGCCCTCGCCCACCGGTGTCGCGAGTCCCTGCGGCAGTCTGGCGATGATTTCGGCCACGCCCGCCTGGCGCGCCGCGTCCATCACCTCGGCATCGGTCGCGCCCGGCTTGCCGAGGCGGATGTTGTCGGCGATGCTGCCCTGGAACAGATAACTGTCCTGGAATATCTGGCTGATCTGGCCAGCCAATTGCTCGCTGGACATATCGCGCACATCGATGCCACCCACCAGCACCGTGCCTGCACTGGCGTCAAAGAAGCGCGCGATCAGGCGTACCAGGGTCGTCTTGCCGGAGCCGGAAGCGCCGATCAGCGCCGTCATGCTGCCCGGCGCAATCTGCAGGTTGATGTCCGTCAATACGTCGGGCTGGTCCTGTGCATAGCGAAAGCGCACATTGCGCAACTCGACAGCACCATCGCGCGGCGCTTGCGGCTTGTGTGCTTCCGGCAGCGGCTGTACGGCGAAAATATCGCGCGCCGCATCGAGCGGGCCGCGCGCGCCGCGCAGCACTTCGCCATAGCTGGCCACTTCCTGCAGCGGGTCGACAAAGCGCACCACCAGCAACAGGGCCACGATGACGGCGACGGCGCCTGCTGGAGCCACTGCCGCACCGAGCAGACTGCTCAGCCACAGCGCGGTGGCGGCCAGCAAGGCGGCGAAGATGGCTTGCACGGTCCAGGCGTTGAGCACCGACGACAGGGCCGACAGGTAGATGAGCCGTGTGCCGGCGTGGCGCTGCTCGTCGATGGCTTGCTGCAGGAAACGCGTACCGCCACCACCATCGCCGTGACCTTGGAAGGCGCGCAAAACGGATTGCGCTTGTGCAAACTCCACCAGGCGCTGGCTGGTCTGGGCAAAATGATGTTGATAGGCATCGTCGGCGCGCTGGCCCAGGTGCGCCGTCAGCCGCAAGGCGCCGGCCAGCAGGGGCAGCGCCAGCAGCGCCAGCACGCCCAGTTGCCAGTGCAGCGCGAACAGCGCGGCCACGAGCACCAGGGGCGTGACGGCGCCGCAGATCACGGGCGTCAGCACGTGTGCCGGTAGCTGGGCAACATTCATCATGCCCTGCGTGATGACGTGGCCCAGTTTTGCCGTGTTCTCCGGCGTGAACCAGCCGACGGGGAGGCGTGCCACGTGGTCGCCCAGGCGCTGGCGCGCCCCTTGCAGCACCGTCACGCCCACGCGCACGCCCGCTTTTTCCACCTGGCGCCGCCAGGCCCAGCAAGCGACCAGCCCGGCCAGCAGCACGATTAGCCACAAGGCCGCACCGCCCGTATCGCCGCCCAGCAGCCGGCCCAGGGCCAGCACCAGCGCCGTGATCGTCAAACCACTGAGCACGCCATACGCGACGGCCATGGCACAGTAGCGGCGGAACACGGGCGCATCGTCGCCCAGCAATTGTATGAAAGTCTTCAGCATGACGGGGTCGCCCCTTCCTGGGTATCCTGATAGCCGCCCAGCGCCCACAGTTGCGCATAGCGGCCCTTGTGGGCGAGCAAGTCGGCATGGCTGCCCTGCTCGACGATGGCGCCGTTCTCGACAACGACGATGTGGTCGGCGTGCATGATGGTGTCGAGCCGGTGCGCGATCACCAGCAGGGTGCGGCCTTGGGCAAAGCGCGACAGCGCATCCTGGATCGCCACTTCGTTTTCCGCATCGGCCGCAGCCGTTGCTTCATCGAGCACCAGCACGGACGGGTCGAGCAGCACGGCGCGGGCGATGCTGACGCGCTGCAGCTCGCCGCCGGACAGTTGCGCATCCTCGCCGATCACGGAATCGTAGCCACGTGGCAGGGCCAGGAGGCGCTCGTGGATGTTCGCCAGGCGCGCCGCCTCTTCGATCTCGTGTGCGCTGGCCGATGGCCGGCCCAGCGCGATGTTCTCGCGCACGCTGGCGTGGATCAGCCGCACTTCCTGCAGCACGAAACCGATGCGCCGGTACAGCTCGGGCGTGGCGATGTGCCGCAGGTCGACGCCACCGAGGGTGATGCGCCCTTCGGTGGGGTCGAAAAAGCGCAGCAGCAGCCGCGCCAGGGTCGACTTGCCGGAACCCGAAGCGCCGACGATGGCCGTCACCGTGCCAGGACGCAAAGTCAACGTGATGTCCGACAGCACCTTGTTGTGTCCATCGTAGGCATAGCCCACACGCTCCATGCGAATCTCCGTTCCGTTGGGCAATTGCTGCTGGTCTGGCGCCGGCTGCGCCAGCACGGGCGTGTCGAGCAAGGCTTGCACACGCTGTGCCGCGCCCGTGGCGTTATTGAGGTCGTGCGTCAGGTAATGCAGTAGCAGCATCGGCGCGGAAATACCGGGGGCCACCAGGGCGAACGGCAGGATATCGACGGGCGCCATCCAGCCCAGAACCACGAAGAGGGTGCCGGCGATCACCACCACGCCCAGCACAGCAACAGGCGCGATCAGCGCGTTGGCGTTGGCCATCGAGCCCACCAGCGGGCGCGTAAATGCGGCGAACGCCTCGGCAAACGCATCGACGGCGGCGCGATAGCTGCCATGCGCGCGTCCTGTGGCACCGAAGGCCTTGACCACGGGAATGCCGTTGACGAACTCCACCACGGCATTGTTGATGCGCCCCATGCCGGCGACGAATTGCTCCATATTGCTCCCGCTGGCCTTCATGGCGCGGCCGAAGAACAGGAAGAAGCCAGGAAATGGCAGGATGGCGATGAGGGCCAGGTGCCAGTCCATGGCGAACAGATAAATGATGGAAATGGCGATGGCGCCCACGGCGCGCGCCGTCGTCGTGTAGAAGTGGGCCGTGAGGCTGTGCAGGGTATTGATGTCATCCTGCATTGCCTGCTTGACCTCGCCCGAGGCCCGGCTGGTGAACCAGCCCAGCGGCACTTGCCCCAGGCGCTGCATGGCTTGCAGGCGCAATTGATGGGTGAGGCGGTTGTCGGCCAGATGCGCGGCCAGCTCGCCCAGCGAGATCAGGGCCATGCCGGCAAACAGGCAAGCAACGCTGGCGATGATGAGCTGCCACACCGCGCCGTGCGCCAGCGCAGGGTCCAGGGCCATTTTCGCCAGTTGCGCGATGCCCGCCAGCGGCACCAGGGTAAGCATGGAACCCGTGCCGGCGAGCAACGCAGCGGCGATCAGGCGTCCGCGGATGGGGTACAGTATCCGGCTGATCGGACCGGCTTGGCGGCTTTGGCTACTCATGGGGAAAACGGGAAAAAACGTGCATAAGGTCTCTGAATAAAGGTGGCTCTCACCCTATATCCCGAACGAGAATGCCAAACCCTCAATCGCGCATGCGAAATTGTCAGGCAGCAGCCTGGGGCATGGCTTGAACCGTCACCCAGTAGCGCGTGCGCGCCAGGATTTGCACGGGCAAGGCCAGCGCCAGGTTATGCAGCGCGCGGTCCGTGTCGCGCAAGGAAAACACGCCGTTGACGGTCAGGCTGGCCACGGCCGGGTCGCAGCGCAGCAGGCCGGGGCGATAGCGGGCCAGTTCCGCAAGCAGCTCGTCCAGGCGCATGTTGTCGGCCACCAGCACGCCCTTCGTCCAGGCCGCCGCACTGGCCGGCACGGGGGCGGCCGATTGCACGATGTCCGCCGAGAAGATGGCACTGTAGCCGGTGGCGACGCCCACGGCGTGGCCGGGCGCATGCGCGAGGCGTATCTCGACGGCCCCCTCGAAGACGGCCACGCGCGACGTGTATTCGTCTTGTCGTAAAGTAAAACGCGTGCCCAGCGCCTGCACCGTGCCGTGGCGGCCCTGCACTCGGAAAGGCCGCTGTGCCGGATCGGGATCGTGGGCCGTGGTAACGAGGATTTCGCCGGTGCGCAGGATCAGCAAGCGCTCGCTGGCGTCGAAGCGCACATCGATGGCGGAAGCGGAAGCGAGCATCACGTGCGTACCGTCGGGCAAGGTAATCTCGCGGATCTCGCCCGTGCCGGTGCTATGCCCTGCCGTGGCCACTTGCCAGGCATCCGTGCCGCGCAGCATGTACGCCATGCCGCCCACGGGCAGCAGCACGGCCAGCAGCTTCAGGGCACGGCGACGGTTCAGGTAGGCGGCCGGCGCCGGTTCGCGCAGCGCGTGCCGGGCCGCATCGCGCGGCACGCTGTGCAGCTTGCCCTCGAACGCTTGCAAACGCTGCCAGGCGAGGGCGTGATGCGGATGGGCGGCGCACCAGCGGGCACAGGTGGCCCGGTCTTCGTCGCTGGCGTCATCGGACCACAGGCGCGCCATCCACTGGGCCGCCTGCTGCACGATGGCGGGCGCAATCACCACCTCCATGACTCAGGCGTCCGGCGCATGCAAGGCTTGGTAGCAGGCCAGCAAACCGGCGGCGATGTATTTTTCGACGGACGAGACGGACACCTGCAATTCGGCAGCGATGTCGCGGTAGCTCAAGCCGTCGAGTTTGCACAGCAACAAGGCTTTGCGCGCCTTGGCGGGCAACTGGTGCAGCACGGCATCGATTTCCGTCAGCGCCTCGATCACCAGCGCGCGCTCTTCCTCGGACGGGGCCAGCGCTTCGGGCACCAGGGCCAGCACTTCCAGGTAGGCCGCCTCGATCTGGCGGCGGCGGTACAGGTCGATGACCATGCCGTTGGCGATCTGCGTCAGGTGACGGCGCGACTCCCCGGCCGGCGGCACCCTGCCCGTCTTCATCAGGTGCAGGTACACGTCGTGCGCCAGGTCGGCCGCATCGAAGGCATTGCCCAGCTTGCGGCGCAGCAAGCCACGCAGCCAGTGATGGTGGTCGGTGTACAGACTGCTGACTTGCTGCTGAAGCGCTAACTCGGCGGTGCTCACGATACCCTTCCTGTCGCCAACGGCCGGCAAGAACAGGCGCATCGGATTATAAATGAGAATTATTCTCATTGTACGCGGAGTGACAAGGAAAGCGCAATACGGCGATGGGCAGCAAGCGCTGTCAGTCCTGCTGCCGGACGGGCCTGAGCAAGCTGAAGGCGGCCCACAGCGAAGGCCGGTAGACATGCAGTGCCAGCGCCAGCAGCACGCCCCACGCCAGCGGAGCAAACAGCCCCATGCGCTGGGCAAAAAAAGCGTGGCCTATCGCCAGCAGCGACAACAGCAGGGCACTCAGGTACAGCGAGCGGCGCGGCAGCGGACGCCAGACGCGCATGCCCAGTTCCGTCTTGACGACAAAATACACGAGAAAACCCAGCAGCTGCGACACGGCGGCGCCTGTGGCGCCACAGCGCGGCACCAGCACGGCGCCCGCCAGCAGCGTGCCCAGCAAGCCAGCCGCAAAGGCGGCGATGGAGAATGCAGGACGGCGGGCCAGATTGATGCCGACACCGGTCACTTCCGCCAGGGCATACAGCAGCGGCTGGCCTACGGTGGCCACCGCCAGGTACGCGACGCCATGATAGTTGGGAGGCAACACCCATCCGATCAGCCAGGCCAGGGTGCCCACCAGGCAGAAACCCACCACCACGATGGCCAGCGCATGGCGGCAAATGGCCGCAATATTCGACAGGTCGCCGCCGGCCGCAGCCCATTTGTGTACTTGCGGTATCCAGACAATAGTAAAAATCGACTGCACCAGCCAGGCGCCAGTGGCCACGCGCGTGGCCAGCGCATAAATACCGAGTTCATCAAAGCCGGCAAAGAAACGCAGCAAGCCCAGGCCGGCCGACAGCATGGACAGGTAGCCAATGGCGCTCACCAGCAGGGGCCCCGCCTCGGAAAGCAGGCGCCGCAGCAACACCCGGTCCACGGCGGCGCTCCAGGCATGCGCCAGCGATGCGCGCGCATGCCACAACAGCCATAGCGTGACCAGCCAGGTGGTGGCCACGACCAAGCTTGCCAGGTGTACGAAATTACGCTGCGGATCCCACCACAGCACAGGCAGCAGCATCAGCAGCGACATTTTCGGCAATACCTGCGCCAGGCTGAATACCCAGGCGCGCTCCTGCATGCGAAAGAGCTGCGCGAGCAGGCGATTGGCCAGGGCGCTCAGCATGCCAGCAGCGAACAGGACAGCCAGTGCAGGTTGCGCAACATCAAATAACAGTTGCGCTACCGGCGCGGCAAACAGCAGTACCAGCGCGAGCGCGACAGGCGCCAGCAGCACGGCTGGCAGCAGGCACGCTTTCAGCAAGCCGCTACGCGCGGTGCTGTAATGGTATTCATGCAGGAAGGCCTTATCCAGCCCCAGCGACAGCAGCAAACCGGCCACCGTGCACGCGGTCATGAAGAAATCCAGCTTGCCGATGTCGGCAGGCGGAAACAGCCAGGCCACGGCAGGCACGGTGGCAAGGCTGCACAGCAGCGACAGGATGGGGCCGGCTGAAAAACCCGCGAGACGGGTCAGCCACATCGCTCAGCCAGACCGGGCATCTCAGCCATGCCTGTCATTGGAAAAACGATAGGGCACCGTGTCCGAATCGGCCGGCACGCGCCAGTGATCCGGCGCATCATAGCGATACGCATGGTCCACCGCATTGACGAGGATGGCCGGCGTGCTGCAGTAATTTTGCACGCCATGCCAGACGCGCGGCGGCACGACGAGCAGGCCGGGACGCTTGGTGCCCAGCTTGAATTCGTTGAGCATGCCAAAGGTCGGCGATTCCTCGCGCGCGTCGTACAGCACCACGCGCATCTGGCCCGCCGCCACGAACAGGCGATCCGTCGTGATGGCATGCGCATGCCAGGCGCTCAGTCCGCCAGGCTCCAGGGTCGAGGCGAATATCTGGCCAATCTGCGCCGCATCGGGCACCCATTCAGTCCGGAAAATTTCAGTCAGGCTACCGTACGCAGTCAAGACAGGCTTGATTTCCTGGAAGATCACGCCATCGATCAAGGCAGGCGCCGTCGGCTTCCATTCCTTGGTAATGCTTTCGCCATCCTGTTTCGCGCCAGCCAAAAGCCAGTTATTTTTCTCAGCCACCAGATCTACCCCTAGAAATTTTCTAAAAATGCTCTTATGTATTGCAACCGTATTATCTATCGCCGCGGCATGTCCTTCAATCCCCGGCGGCGGCGTAATTCACGTAAAAAAGTACCTCTACGCCAGTACTTGAGCCAATAGATGGGTTGTGGCGGCCATAGGCCAAATAAATAAAATATTCGCCGCAGCAAAGCTTTCATGGCAAGCCGTGCACACTGGACCGGAGAAATGTAGCGTTCGCGGCTCAGCTTGCCACATAGTGTTGCGACAGCCTGCAGAATATTCACGGGATTTTGCATATGCCCCCACCAGAACGCATGCTCGCTGTGCTGCCGGTCAAGGTAAGCATTGCTGCGCCTGCCAGACTGGATCAGGATGGCGCCGATGCGGGGATGGGCCAGTATCGGTCGCCCCGCGCGATACACGCGGTGCAACCAGGCTTGTGATGGCCAGCAGCGCAGCTCCCACGACGGTTGCCATGGACCAATTTGCAAGGCCAGATCACGCCGCATGACCCACAAGGTAGCAGGCGCATTCATCCACGGACGATAAGAACTCAGTTCATCAGTTAGTGCTCCGTCAATGTGATTTCCCGACATGCCGATGCCTAGCCCTTGATCAAAGACCAGGTCGGCCCCGGTGCGCTCGAGGACATCGATATTGCTTTGCAGATGGTCGGGCAACCACAGGTCATCGTGGTTCAGGAATGCCAGATAGGTGCCGCGCGCCAGGCTGACGCCGAGATTGTTGGGCCCCGTCTGTTCGCCGTAATTGGTTTCCAGATTCACAAAGCTGATACGCGTATCAGCGAACGCGGCAACCACCTCGGCAGTATCGTCGGTGCAGCAATCGCCGACGATAATCAGCTCCCAATCCTGCAAGGTGCTGGCGAGTGCCGACTCAATTGCATACCCGAGGATATTGCTCCGGTTATACGTGGCCATGACAATGGAAACGAGCGGTTGTTTCTCTGACTGCATGGCAAGCCTTTCACATCACAGACAAAAAAAATGCCGCCCAGATACATTGAGCGGCATTTCGCAATGGAGTAATGCAACTGTTGCTGGCGCTCGCCAGCAAGCATCTGTCCTAGACGTTGAACAGGAAGTTCAGCACGTCGCCATCCTTGACCACGTATTCCTTGCCTTCGGCGCGCATCTTGCCCGCTTCCTTGGCGCCCGCTTCGCCCTTGTAGGCGATGAAGTCGTCATAGGCGATGGTTTGCGCGCGGATGAAGCCGCGTTCGAAGTCGGTGTGGATCACGCCGGCCGCTTGCGGCGCCGTGTCGCCCACATGGATGGTCCAGGCGCGCACTTCCTTCACGCCAGCCGTGAAATAGGTTTGCAGGCCCAGCAGTTTGTAGGCGCCGCGGATCAGGCGGTCCAGGCCCGGCTCTTCCATGCCCATATCGGCCAGGAAAGCGCCCTTGTCGGCGTCGTCCAGGTCGGCGATTTCCGCTTCCAGCGCCGCGCAGATGGCGACGATAGGCGCGTTTTGCGATTGTGCATACGCCGTCAGCTGGTCCAGCAGCGGGTTGTTGGTAAAGCCCGTGTCCGACACGTTGGCCACGAACATGGCTGGCTTGGCCGTGATCAGGCACAAAGGCTTGATCAGTTCCATTTCGTCGGCGTCCAGGCCCATGGCGCGCACGGGCTTGGCGTCATTCAGGTAAGGCATCATGCGTTCCATGATGGCCAGCAGCTTGGCGGCATCCTTGTCGCCCGAGCGGGCTTTCTTGTTTTCGCGGTGAATGGCTTTTTCCACGGTGCCCATGTCGGCCAGCGCCAGTTCGGTCTGGATGACTTCGATATCGTCGAGCGGGTTGATCTTGCCGGCCACGTGGATGACGTTGTCATCTTCGAAGCAGCGCACGACGTTGACGATGGCGTCCGTTTCGCGGATGTGCGAAAGGAACTGGTTGCCCAGGCCCTCGCCTTTCGATGCGCCAGCCACCAGGCCGGCGATGTCGACGAATTCCACGATGGCGTTGACCATGCGTTCCGGCTTGACGATCGCGGCCAGCGCGTCCATGCGTGGGTCCGGCACTTCGACGACGCCGACGTTCGGCTCGATGGTGCAGAACGGATAGTTTTCAGCCGGGATGCCGGCTTTCGTCAGTGCATTGAACAGGGTGGACTTGCCGACGTTCGGCAAGCCGACGATACCGCATTGGAGACTCATGGAAAACCTTTAATAATCAAAGCACATGGCGCCGTCTATCGGCGTGCTTGCCGTGTTGTTAGGGAAAACGGGGCGATTGTTCGCCCTTTTCCGGGGATAGTGCGTGTGCTGCATTTCAAGGGGTCAATTGTACCCGTGTCCCGCGCGCTTCAAAAGCCCGATGATGGGCAAATGACGCCAAAACAGCCGTATCATGACGCCATCAGGCCCTACTCTCAGGCCGTATGCAGCTTCATCGTCGCGGCCTCGAACTTGCCTTCGACAATCTGCGGCATGACCTGCAAGGATTTTTCTATCGCTTGCTCGATCAGCTCCTGGTCTTCGCGACGCGGGCGGTGCAGCACGAAATCGGCCACCTGCTGCTGCAGGCTGAGGGTGCGCGGGTGGCCGATACCCAGGCGCAAGCGCCAGTAATCCTGCGTGCCCAGCGCGGCCGTGATGTCTTTCAAGCCATTGTGGCCACCGGCCGAACCGCCCTTTTTCAGGCGCGCGATACCGGGCATCAGATCGAGTTCGTCGTGCACGACGAGCACCTCATCGGCGGCGATCTTGAAGAAACGCGCCAACGCGCCCACGGACTGGCCCGAGCGGTTCATGAAGGTCAGCGGTTCGAGCAGCCAGACTTCGTTGCCGCCGATGGAAGTCTTGGCCAGCATGGCGTTGTAGCGCGAATCGCGCTGCAAGCGCGTGCCGGGCAAGCTGTTGGCAAGGTTGTCCACCAGCCAGAAGCCGGCATTGTGGCGGGTTTGTTCGTATTCGGGTCCCGGATTGCCGAGGCCGACGATCAGGCGTATGGGCATGGCTGTGTCTGCAATGTAAAAGAAAGCATTATCGGTGAAAACGGGCGGAAAAAAACCCGCGCGGCGAACCTGGCGGGTTTTTCCTTGCGACTACCGCATTGCTGCGGCGGCAGAATTACTTCTTGTCGGCTTCAACAGCAGCAGCGGCTTCAGCTTCAGCAGCAACGTGGCCAGCCGGTACCGAAGCGGTAGCGATGGTCAGGTTGGCGCCGTGGGTGACAGCGGTCACGCCAGCTGGCAGGACCAGGTCGCCGACGTGCAGCGAGTGACCGACGTCGATGTTCGACAGGTCAACGTTGATGAATTCTGGCAGTTGGCCTGGCAGGCACGAAACTTCGATTTCGTTGGCTACGTGGCTGATGGTCGCGCCATGCAGTTTGACTGCTGGGGAAACGTCAGCGTTGATGAAGTGCAGCGCCACTTTCACGTGGATAGCTTGCTTAGCGTCAACGCGCTGGAAGTCAGCGTGCAGAACCAGTTGTTTGTATGCGTGGACTTGGAAGTCGCGCAACAGAACTTGCTGGGAAACGCCGTCGATTTCCAGATCCAGGATCGACGAGTGGAACACTTCTTTTTTCAACGCGTGGTACAGGGCGTTGTGATCCAGCGAGATCAGCACAGGGGCTTCAGCGCCACCGTAGACGATACCAGGGGTTTGGCCGGAAATGCGCAGGCGGCGGCTCGCTCCGGAACCTTGCAATTCGCGTTTAAATGCGATAACTTTCATGTGAAACTCCAAGAAGAACAAGGCTTGCGCCTTGTGTTATGAAGATTCCCGCGACCAGGAATCTTCGGAAATGGGCGCGAATGCGCCCCGAAAACTAAAACACTACGGCGCAACAGGCTAAAAGCCGGTCGCGCCGCAGGCATTACGTCTGTTTCTATTTATCGAATTAGTCGATAAAGAGGGAAATAACCGAATCACCCTTGATGATGCGCTTGAACGTCTCGGCCAGCAGCGGCGCGCACGTCAATTGACGAATCTTGCCGCAGGCCAGGGCCGCTTCGGACAGGGGGATCGTGTCGGTCACGACCAGCTCATCGAGTGGCGACGCCGAAATACGGTCGATCGCCGGGCCCGACAGCACCGCGTGCGTGCAATATGCCACGACTTTTTTCGCGCCGCGCTCTTTGAGCACTTCAGCAGCCTTGGTCAGGGTGCCTGCCGTGTCGACCATGTCATCCATGATCACGCAGTTGCGGCCTTCGACTTCACCGATGATGTTCATCACTTCGGACACGTTCGCTTTTGGACGACGCTTGTCGATGATGGCCAGGTCGCAGCCCAGGCGTTTTGCCAGGGCGCGCGCACGTACCACACCGCCGACGTCCGGCGACACCACCAGCAAATCCTGGTAGTTTTTCTTTTGCAGGTCACCCAGCAAAATTGGCGAAGCGTAAATATTGTCGACTGGGATATCGAAGAAACCTTGAATCTGGTCAGCGTGCAAGTCCATGATCAGGACGCGCTCGACACCGGCTTCTTCCAGCATGTTCGCCACCACCTTGGCCGAAATCGCCACACGCGCGGAGCGTGGACGACGGTCTTGGCGGGCGTAGCCAAAGTAAGGAATCGCGGCGGTGATGCGGCCAGCGGAAGCACGTTTCAAGGCATCAACCATCAGCATGATTTCCATCAGGCTGTCGTTGGTTGGAGCACAGGTGGATTGCAAAACAAAAACATCCTTGCCGCGTACGTTTTCGTTAATCTCGACCATTACTTCGCCGTCGGAGAATTTCGAAACGTTTGCTTTACCGAGAGGGATGCCGAGGTTTTTTGCGACCCCCTCTGCCAACGCTGGATTCGCGTTGCCGGTAAAAACCATCAGGTTTTCGTAAGCCATGGGAGTCCCAAGAGGTGATATAGAAGTCTTGAAAAGCACTAACCGGGCATAGGCCCGGTCAGTCATTGTTTAGAATATGCCGCGTGGCGGCATATCTGCTTTTTCCCGCACTGGACGCCAACTTCGCATCGACAGACTACGGTGAAATGGTGGCAGGGGAAGAAGGATTCGAACCTTCGCATGCTGGAATCAAAATCCAGTGCCTTAACCAGCTTGGCGATTCCCCTACGTTACTGACTGCTTGCCGTCATGTTGGCCAGTATTATACCGACTATTTGACGCTAAGCAAAATCTTTTTTTGCTGCCTGCCTTGCTTCACAACACCGTGAACATCGGGTGGCGATTCAGCGCTTTTGCCTTCCAGGCGATCCAGACTGGTGGCACATTGCTGAGCACCGCATCCGCTTTTTCCTGACTGCCAAACGCACTAAACACACAAGCACCGGAACCAGTCATCCTGGCCTCACCGTAAGCACCCAGCCATTCTACCGCATCTGCTACCGGCTTGAAAAGACTGCATGCCACTTGCTGTAAGTCATTCTTACCAAACCCGCCCGCATCGTTTCCTTCTGCGAGGTACCTGGAAAAGTCCGCTATTGTGACGGGTTCGGTATTTCTCGTCAAGCCTTCCGCGCAAAAAATTGCAGCGGTAGGCACTTGCACGCCCGGCTCGATCACTACATACCAGCATTCGGGCGTGGCGACTGGCTGCAGGGCCTCGCCCACGCCTTCGGCAAAGGCGTTTTCGCCAAAGATGAAAAACGGGATATCGGCGCCCAGCGGCAAGCCCAGCGCCATCAATTCCTCGCGCGTCAACCCTGCCTGCCACAGGCGGTTCAAGGCCATCAGGGCCGTGGCTGCGTCGGACGAACCGCCACCGAGGCCACCGCCCATGGGCAGCACCTTGTCGATGGCGATATCGACGCCGCGCGGCAAGGCGCCCGTGCGGCGCAGCACTTCGGCCTGCAGCAATGTCGCGGCGCGGATGATCAGGTCCTGCTCTTCCGGCACGCCGGCCAGCGCCGTCACGCGGCGGATCTGCGTGTCGTCGCGCAGCGCGAAGTGCAAGGTGTCGCCATGGTCGAGCAACTGGAACACCGTCTGCAGCAGATGGTAGCCATCGGCGCGGCGGCCGTTGACGTGCAGAAAGAGGTTCAGCTTGGCCGGTGCCGGGCAATTGTTCAAAGTCGTCAATGTCATGGTGCAGGTGCGGATGGGGCGGGATCGAGCACGATGCGCAGCGACACGGCATCGGCCTGCGCGCTGGCATTGCGTTCGGCATCGATACGCCGCGGTTGGGGCAAGGCGCCCGGTGTATTGTCAGCCGCATCTTGCCACGACACATAACGCAAGCGCCAGCCATCTTTCGTGGTCACGCTGTCGTTGGCCGGCGAAGCCATGAAACGCTTGCCATCGGCGCCCACGGCATAGCCTTGCAGCCAGTCGCGCAAGCCCGACACGGGCAAGGACCAGCCCAGCATCTGCGCGCTCAGGGTATCGACATCGGGCGCGCTGCGCGGCGCCTTGCCGCTTTGCGTCAACACGGCCTGCTGCGGCGTGACGGCGATCGTCGCCAGGGTGCTGCCGACGGGCGAATACAGGGTCACGTTCGTGCGCTGCGCCGTCTGCTGCCAGTTGAAATTGACGGTGGCCGATTCGGGCTTGTCATCCTTCTGGTACACGACGTTCAAACGGCCCGTCAGCTCCACCTGTTCGCGGTATGGGGCCACGGCAGCGCCCGATGGCGCGGCGCCGGACGAGAATGGAGAACTCAGGGTCGAGCAGGCCGACAGGGCCAGGCAGAGGACAGTCAGGGGCAGGCAATGTTTGAACATGAGTTTGAACATGGGTTTGAACATGGGCAAAAGGAAAAACCAGCGCCATGGCGCTGGTTTTTTTATAGAGGAGTTAATCGATTCAATCACAGACTGACATTCAAGCGCGCCAGCGTGCTTTTCAGCGCGTCGTTTTTCGGGTCCTTGCTTTGCGCCTCGCGCCACAGCTTTTGCGCTTCAGCCTTGTCGCCCTTCTGCCACAGCACCTCACCCAGGTGGACGGCGATTTCCGGGTCGCTGCGCACGGCATAGGCGCGGCGCAGCGCGTTTTCCGCGGCGGCCAGGTCACCCATGCGGAACTGCACCCAGCCCATGCTGTCCATGATGAAAGGATCGCCCGGCGCCATCTGCAAGGCTTTTTCGATCAGCGCATGGGCTTCCTGCAGGCGGATGCCCCGTTCGGCCAGCGAGTAGCCCAGGGCGTTATACGCGTGCTGGTTATCGGGCGCCAGCGCCATCACGCGGCGCAGGCTCGCTTCCATCAGCTCGAGTTTGTCCAGGCGCTCGGCCAGCAAGGCGTAGTCGTACAGCAGCTCCGGATTGTCGGGGAAGCGCAGCAAGGCGTTTTCCAGCACCGTATAGGCGCTTTGCACGTAGCCGGCGTCGCGCAGGAATTGCGCGTCGACCAGCAGCACCTGCGCCTGACTTGCCGGATCGTCCGTTTCGATTTCCGTCAGCGCCTTGCGCGCCGCATCGAGATTGCCGCCACGAGCGATCAGCTGGGCGCGGCGCAAACGCGCCTCGACATAGCCGGCGGAAGCGCTGTTGTCGACCTTGTCCAGCCAGGCGATGGCGCCGGCCGTATCGCCGCGCGTCTCGGCGATCTGCGACAGTATCATCAGGGCCTTGAACGGATCGCGCGCGTCGCCAGGCGATTTGTCGAGCACGGCGAGGAAGCGCTTGAAGTACTGCTCGGCGCCCTTGGTGTCATCCAGCTGCAGCGCCACGATGCCGAGCGCATACAGGCCGCCCACATTATCGGGCTGGCTTTTCAGCAGCAGCAGGAACTGGTCGCGCGCCGGCTCCAGTTGTTTTTGCTCGACCAGCAGGCGTGCATACGCGCCGCGCACTTCGACGGCGTCCGGATTCTTTTGCAGGAACGTGGCCAGCACCTTGCCTGCCGCCTCGGGTTCGCCCGTCACCTGCGCCAGGGTCAGCGCAGCCAGCTCGGAGTTCGGCTTGATCGCCAGCGCCTTGTTCGCTTCGCCGATGGCGCGCTCGCGCTCGCCGATCGACAAGGCGCCCTGCGCCAGCACCAGGTGCGCCTCGAACATGTCCAGATAGGGCTGCACCAGGCGCGTCACCATCGAGTAGGCATACAGCTTGTCATTCGAGCGCGACAGGATCTGCTGCATCTGGAACAGGGCCACGCCGCGCGCGCCCTCTGGCGCCTTGGCCAGGCGCTCGGCAAAAATCGGTTCCGCTTCTTCGATCTTGTCCGTCAAGACGACAAAGCCGAGGAAGAACTGCGTTGCCTCGTCCGATTCAGGCGCCAGCTCGCGCCACAGGCGGATGGCCGCCAGCGCTTCGCTGCCCTGCTTGGCGGCCAGCGCCATTTCGGATGCGCGGCGCGCCAGGCGCGGATCGCGCGTCTGCTGCGCCGCCACCATCATCGTCACG
The DNA here is from genome assembly GCF_051380845.1 of Janthinobacterium salmonicoloratum. Lineage (NCBI taxonomy): Bacteria > Pseudomonadati > Pseudomonadota > Betaproteobacteria > Burkholderiales > Oxalobacteraceae > Janthinobacterium > Janthinobacterium salmonicoloratum. The sequence continues at coordinate 226,521 of NZ_JBNYXV010000002.1, forward strand.
TACGGCCCTTGCCACTGGCCGCTCTTGAATTCCATTTCGGCCTTGGTCAGCTTGTACAGCAAGTCGCTGCTCAGCTCGACCTTCGGCAAGCCCTCCGCCTTGACGTCCGCCTTGGACTCGGCGCTCTCTTCCTGCGGCACGGCGGGCGCGGCCGCAGAGGGGCTGGCCGCGGCATCGGCAGGGGCGACAGGCGTCTGTGCCATGGCATGCGTGGCCATCAGGGCGGACAAGGTTACAATGGCGAAAGCGTTTTTCAAAGGCTGATCCTGGCTAAACGGCAAAGTTTGATTCTACGCCCAACGCGGCTATCGCGTACTTCACGTATGTAACGAAATATATACGTCGTGGCGGCGTAGCGTGCCAGGGCCAGCCATCCGCCTGTTCTTTACCCGGTTTTCCACCATTCGAGCCCTATGCCAGAATTGCCAGAAGTCGAAGTCACACGGCGCGGTGTCGCCCCCCATCTCGAAGGACGCGCCGTGCGTGCCGTCGTGCTGCGCCGCGACGGCCTGCGCTGGCCCTTCCCCCCTGCCCTGGGCGAACAATTGTCGGGGCAAACCATCGGCTTGACGGGGCGACGCGGCAAATACCTGCTGATCCACTTCCGCCACGGCACCCTGATCATCCACCTGGGCATGTCGGGCCATTTGCGCGTGCTGCCGCCGGGGACGGAAGCGCAAAAACACGACCATTTCGACCTTGTCGTGGAAGATGCGGAAGGCGGCAGCCAAGTGCTGCGCATGACAGACCCGCGCCGCTTCGGCGCCGTGCTGTGGCACGACGAGGCCGACGGCCCGCTCGATGGCCACGCGCTGCTGCGCGGCCTGGGCACGGAACCGCTAGAAGGCGGCTTCACGGGCCAGCTGCTGTTCGAGAAAACGCGCAACAAGGGCACCAATATCAAGCAGGTGCTGATGGCGGGCGACATCGTCGTCGGCGTGGGCAATATCTATTGTTCCGAAAGCCTGTTCCGCGCAGGGATCAACCCGAAGACGCCGGCACGGCGCATCGGCCTGGCCCGCTATGAAAAACTGGCGCAATCGATCCGCGACGTGCTGGCCGAAGCCATCGTGCAAGGCGGCAGCACCCTGCGCGACTTCATCGGCGTGAACGGCCAGTCCGGCTACTTCCAGCAGACGTATTTCACGTACAACCGCGCGGGCAAGCCATGCCGCGTCTGCGGCGCGCCTATCCGCCAGATCGTGCAGGGACAGCGTTCCACGTTTTACTGCGTGAATTGCCAAAAGTAAGCACACTCACAGAGGGAGTCAGATGGTCAGGGACTTGGAACAATACAGTGCATGGCGCCAGGACGTGCAGGCCGCCTTGCAGGCATACCGGCAAGCCGCCAGCGCGGCGGGCCTGGTCGACGGCGCTTCCGCGCTGCGCCTGGCGCGCTGTGCCTCCCGCCTGCTCGATGACCGCCTGTCGGTGGCCTTCGTGGCGGAGTTCTCGCGCGGCAAATCCGAGCTGATCAACGCCATCTTCTTTGCCGGCTATGGCCAGCGCATCCTGCCCTCGGGCGCGGGCCGCACCACCATGTGCCCCACCGAGCTGCTGTACGACGCGGCTTGGCCGCCATCGATCCGGCTGCTGCCCATCGAAACGCGTGCGCAGAACCTGTCGACCAGCGACTACCGCGACCTGCCCGCCGCCTGGACCGTCCTGCCCCTGAACATCGAAGCGGGCGGCGACATGCAGGAAGCCATCCGCCAGGTCAGCCTGACAAAAAAAGTCAGTCAGGAGGAGGCGGCGCGCTACGGCCTGTACGACGCCGACGATGCGGACGCCCCCGCCATGCTCGACGAGGACGGCCAGGTGGAAATCTCGATGTGGCGCCATGCCATCATCAACTTCCCCCATCCGCTGCTGAAACAAGGCCTCGTCATCCTCGACACGCCGGGCCTGAACGCCATCGGCACGGAACCGGAGCTGACCCTGAACCTGATCCCGAATGCGCACGCGGTGCTGTTCATTTTGGCGGCCGACACGGGCGTCACGCGCAGCGATATCGAGGTATGGCGCAACCATATCGGCGCCGGCGCGGGGCGCCTGGTGGTGCTCAACAAGATCGACAGCATGTGGGACGAATTGCGCGGCGATGCCGAGGTGGCGCTGGCCATCGAACGCCAGCAGGCCAGCGTCGCGCATCTGCTGGCACTGGACGCTGGCCAAGTATTTCCCGTCTCGGCGCAAAAGGCCCTGGTGGGCAAGATCAACCACGATGCGGCGCTGCTGGAAAAGAGCCGCCTGCTGCCGCTGGAGACGGCCCTGTTCGAGGAGCTGATCCCCGCGCGCAAGGACATCATCCGGCGCCAGCTGGCGTTCGACCTAGACGCCATCGAAGCGGCGCAGCAGGTGCAGGCGGCGGCCCGCGCGCGCGGCATCGCCGAGCAGCTGCACGAGCTGCACAGCCTGCGCGGCAAGAACCAGAGCGTGATCGCGCACATGATGCGGCGCATCGATATCGAGAAGAAGGAATTCGACAGCAGCCTGTTCAAACTGCAGGCCACGCGGGCCGTATTTACCCGTTTGTCGACGGAACTCTATACGAGCCTGGGCATGGACATCGTGCGCGACGATATCGATGGCGTGCGCGCGGCCATGCAGCGCAGCCGCTTTTTCACGGGCCTGCGCGAAGCCGTGCGCCAGTATTTCGAGCGCATCGCCAGTAACCTGGACCGCTCGGAAGGCAAGACGGCCGAGATCACGGAAATGATGAACGTGATGTACCGCAAATTCGCCTCCGAACATGGCCTGGCGCTGGCCTTGCCGATGCCGTTTTCACTGGCCCGCTACCGCCAGGAGATCGCCGATATCGAAGCCGTCTATCATAAACAGTTCGGCACGGCGACCCTGCTGACCACCAGCCGGGTCGTGCTGATGGAAAAATTCTTCGACACCATCGCCTCACGCGTGCGCCGCAGTTTCACCAACGCCAACAACGACGCCAGCGCCTGGCTGAAAGTCATCATGGCGCCGCTCGAAGCGCAGATCGTCGAGTACAAGGAACAGCTGAAACTGCGCTTTGCCTCGATCCAGCGCATCCACGACGCCACCGGCAGCCTGGAACAGAAAATCGCCGGTTTCGAAGCCAGCCTGGCGGCGCTCGAACGCGACAAGGCGCAGCTGGCGCAATTGCTTGCCGCCTTGCGCGCGGCAAGCGCAAGCTGAAACACGCACTAACAACACGCACTACAAAACACTGGAACCCTGCATGAAACGTCTGCTGCATCCGCTCTCGCCCGCCACGGGCGCGGCCCCCTTTGAAGACTATATCGACCCGACTTTTTCCGCTACCGTCATCGCCTGGCAAAAGCAGCATGGCCGCCATGCGTTACCGTGGCAAAACACGCGCGACGCCTACCTGATCTGGCTATCCGAAATCATGCTGCAGCAAACGCAGGTCACCGCCGTGCTCGGCTATTACGCGCGCTTCCTTGAACGCTTCCCCACCCTGCGCGACCTGGCAGCAGCCCCGGTGGAAGACGTGATGGCGCAGTGGAGCGGTCTTGGTTACTACACGCGGGCGCGCAACCTGCACAAATGCGCGCAGCGCGTGGTGGCCGAATACGACGGCATCTTCCCCAGCGACCCGGCCCTGCTTTCCGATCTGCCCGGCATCGGCCGCTCGACGGCCGCCGCCATCTCCGCGTTTTCCAGCGGCACCCGCGCGGCCATCATGGACGGCAACGTCAAGCGCGTCTTCGCACGCACATTCGGCATCGATGCCTATCCGGGCGAAAAACGGGTCGAGGAAGCCATGTGGCGCCGCGCCGAAGCGCTGCTGCCTGAAACAGGCATCGAAGCCTACACGCAGGGCCTGATGGACTTCGGCGCCACACTCTGCACGCGCAGCAGCCCAGATTGCGGCCGCTGCCCGCTGCAGCCGCGCTGCGTGGCCTACGCCACCCAGCGGGTCAAAGACTTACCCGTGCGCAAACCGAAGAAAACCAGCCCGGAAAAGCACGCCATCATGCTGGCCATCGTCGACGATGGCCAGGTGCTGCTGGAGCAGCGCCCGGGTTCGGGCATCTGGGGCGGCTTGCTGTCGCTGCCGGAACTCGATGGCCACGTGCTGGCCGGCGAAGACTCTCCGCGAGAGATAGACCCGCAAGCGCTGGCGCGCGCCGTGGCGCCGTTCGGCGAGATCGAAACGCAGGAACGGCTGCTGCCCATCGTGCACGTGTTTACCCACTACAAACTGCACATCGTCCCCTGCCGCATCACCCTGGCGCGCCGCCTGGCGCTGGCCGGGGAAGCGACGCACGTCTGGTACGACGGCGCGAAAATCGCCGACGCGCCGCTGCCCGCGCCCATCAAGAAACTGCTGCTGGACCTGTTCGGCGATGCGCGTTCGGCGCAACGCAGCATGTTCTAGTGCGGCGTTTTTTACTGTTCGCGCTGACGGCGCTGTGTTTGCACGGCGTTCAAGCGGCTGACGAGCTGCCAGAGGTACGCATCGGTGTACTGGCCTACAAGGGCGGCGACGCCGTGCAGCAGGACTGGTCGTACGTGACGCGTCACCTGCAGGCCAGCATCCCCGGCATCCGTTTCATCCTGGCCGACTACGACCAGGCTGGCCTGACGCGCGCCGTGCAGTCGCAAGCGGTCGCCTTTGCCATCACCAGCAGCGGCCACTACGTGGCGCTCGAACACAGCGATGGCGCCAGCCGCATCGCCACCCTGGAATCACCATGGACGGATTCGCCGCGCCAGGCCATCGGTTCGGCCATCGTCGTGCGCAGCGCGTCACCGCTGCATGATCTGGCCGACCTGGCGGGCAAGAACGTGATGGCCGTGGCGCCCGACGCGTTTGGCGGCTACCAGATCGCCGCGCGTGAACTGCTGGAAGCGGGCATCGATCCCACGCATGATTTTGCCAGCCTGCGCTACAGCGGCTTTCCCTCGCAGCAGATCATCGACGCCGTGCGTGCGGGGCACATGGATGCAGGCATCGTGCGTACCTGCCTGCTGGAACAGATGGTGGCGCGCGGCGAAGTGCGCGCCGAGGAACTGCGCGTGATCACCACGCGCCCGATTCCCGGCTTTCGCTGCGCCAGCTCGTCGCGGCTGTATCCTGACTGGCCCTTCGTGGCCCTGCGCCAGACACCGCCCGCACTGGCAAAAAAAGTGGCGCAAGCCCTGCTGGCCATGCCGCGTACCGATGAAGGCTATAGCTGGACGGTGCCCAGCGATTACCAGATCGTCGATGAGTTGTTCCGCGAATTGCGCATCGGCCCCTACGCCTATTTGAACAAGCTGACGTTCGAGACGGCGCTGCGCCGCTACTGGGGCTGGATGCTGCTGGTACTGGCCTTGCTCGTGGCCTGGGCCGTGCACACGGTGCGCGTGGAATACCTGGTCAGCCGGCGCACGGAGCAATTGCGCGCCGCCCAGCACCAGCAGCGCGCGCTGGAAGAACAGGCGCGCCAGCGCCAGGCCACGCTCGATCACACGGCGCGCCTGGCGATTCTGGGCGAGATGGCCAGCGCCATCGCACACGAATTGAACCAGCCGCTGGCCGCCATCGGCAATTTCGCGCGCGGCATGGCGCGCCGCATCACGGCAGGCAGGCTCGATGCGGCGCCCCTGCTCGATGGCGCGCAGGAAATCGCCACGCAAAGTGAACGCGCGGGCGCCATCATCCGTCACATCCGCACGATGGCGCAAAAGCGTCCCGCACACAGCACGGCCTTCGCCCTGGCCGACGCCGTGGAGCAAGCGGTATCGCTGTTCCGCGCGGCCCATCCGCAAGCGAAGATCGACTGGCGCCACGACCGCGCCAGTCTTGAGGCGCGCGTGCTGGCCGACCCGCAGCAAGTGCAGCAGGTGCTGCTCAATCTGCTCAAGAATGCGCTCGATGCGCAGGTGGAGAACGACAATCCGCAGCATGCCATCGGCGTGCTGCTGCACCGGGAAAACGGCGCCTGCACGGTGGCCGTGCGCGACGCCGGCTGCGGCCTCGATGCGGCGCAGATGGCGCGCCTGTTCGAGCCTTTCTTTACCACCAAGGCCGAAGGCCTGGGCCTGGGCATGTCGCTCAGCAAAAGCATCATCGAATCGTTCGGCGGCAGCCTGTCGGCGCACGCCAACGCCGATGCGCCGGGCTTGACGGTCTGGTTCCGCCTGCCCGAAGATAGCAGCATGGACGCAAACAAGGAAACACCATGAATGAAAGCGATGCCATCATCTTTGTCGTCGACGACGATGCCGCCATGCGCCGCTCGCTGGCCTATCTGTTCGATTCGGCCGGCTGGCAAGTGGAGACGTTTGAATCGGCGCGCGATTTCCTGCAGCGCTATGAGGGCCATGCGCCCGGCTGTTTGCTGCTCGACGTGCGCATGCCCCTGATGAGCGGACTGGAATTGCAACAGGAGTTGAATAACAAGAGCGGGCACGCCATATCTCTGCCCGTGATTTTCCTCAGCGGACACGGCGACCTGGCCATGGCAGTGCAGACGATGAAGGCAGGCGCCTGCGATTTTTTGGAAAAGCCGTGCAAGGACCAGGTATTGCTGGACGCCGTCAGCCGGGCCGTGGCCCGCAGCGTGGAAGAAAGCCGCAGCGCCGCCAGCGCGAATACGGCGCAAACGGCGCTGGCCAGGCTCACCGCGCGCGAGCGCGAAGTGGCACTGTTGATGGCCGAAGGCAAAGCCTCGAAAGTCATCGCGCGCGAGCTGGGCATCAGCGACAAGACGGTGCAGGTGCATCGCCATAACACGATGGAAAAACTGGGCCTGCATTCAGCAGCCGAGGTGGCCCGGCTGCTAATGGCCAGCGGGGAGATTTAAGCCCGCACGATACGCGCCGGCAGTCCTTGCCGCACCGACGTGCCCGAGACGGGATCGACAAACACATTCTTGTCGCCGCGGCTCGGATCCGTCAGCCCCAGGTCGTTCAGGTTGATGCCCGCGCCGATGGCCGGTTCATCGGGCTGGCGCAGCTTGCCGATGCGGTGGGCGCGCGCGCCGTGCTCCTTGTGGCCGAAACCGTGTTCGATGGCGATCACGCCCCGCTGCACGCCATGGCGCAGCATCACCGTGGCCCTGGCCCTGCCGCCCGGCGTTTCCAGATAAATGGCATCGCCATTTTCCAGCTTCAACCGCGCCGCATCGTCAGGATGCACCGCGACGGGATTGTCCGGATGGATGCCGCGCAAGCGCCGCGCGCCGATGCTGTACGAGTTCTGCAGCGCCGATTTAAAACTGATCAACTCGAACGGCCATTCGCTGGCCGGGTAGGTTTTGCGCACAGGCGTGCCGTCGGCAAACGCCGCCACTCTCCAGGCGGGCGTACCGGGGAAACGCTTGCCGCTCAAGCTGTTCTTGCTCACGCCCAGGCCCTCGTTGTACAGCATCATCGGCTTCAGATAGCGGTGCGTGGACCAGTCCTGCGGATACGGCGTCTCTTCAGCCACCGGTGCAGGAGCCACGGGTGCCTTGGGATTTGCCGGCGGCGGCAGGCGCAGGCCGAACATCTCGCCATAGCTCTGGTAGCGCCCTCCCCGCGCCAGCATGAAGGCTACCTTGCGCCACTCTTCCGGCTTCAGGGTGCGTTCCAGTTCGGGGCGGATGCGCGCCACGCCAGACAGATCGATATCATCGTCGCTGGCGTCAGGCACGGACGTTTTCCCTTGCCAGGCGATGTTGGCGCCTCCACGCAGATACCAGTCTTCCGCGCGCTGCAAGGGGAAGCGCTGGCCATCCATGTCCTGCAAGGCTTCCGGGCCGAAGCCGGGCAAGGCCATCGTTTTTGCCAGCGCGATGAAGAACGATTCCATGCAGATGGTCTGGCCGTCCGGCGTCTTTTGCACGCGCGGCTCGACCACGGGCCAGCGCGCCGTGCTCATTTTGACAGGCATGCCGCCCCAGGCGCCGGCCCAGCCCCAGCTTTCATACAGCAAGGTATCGGGCAGCAGATAGTCGGCAAACGCCGAGCTTTCATTGATGAAGGGGTCGATGGCGACGATCAGGGGAATCTTCTTCGGATCGGCCAGCTCCGTGCCGATCTGCGCGCGCAAGCCCGTGATACCGTAGACAGGATTGCAGCTCCACAGGATCAGCGCCTTCAGGGTGTACGGGTAGCCATTCATGGCGCTGGTGAGCCATTCGGTCGCCAGCGCGGGCGCGTTCGGATACCACGGCGCCCTGGCCGGATACGCCTTGCCCGCTTCTTTCTTCAGCTTGAATTCCGAGGTTTTTTCATAGGGAACATTGCGTCCAATCGGCATGCCGGTCGCCTTGATCTCGCCGTCGAAACTCTCGAGGTTATAGCGCGGACCGGGTCCCGCATCCTTGAAGCTGCCGCCATTGACCAGGGTGCCACCCTTGCGGTTCAAATTGCCGATCAGGGTGTTGAGCATGACCAGCGCATACGCGTTATAAAACCCCGCACCCGACATCATGCCGCCATGCGCATTGACGGCTGCGCGTTTGCCGTGGCTGGTCAGTTCCTGCGCCAGGCCCTCGATGATGTCGCGCGCGATGCCGCAGGCGCTTGAATACTCATCCATGCTATGGCGCTGTGCTTCCTCGTTCAGCATCGTCATGGCCGTCCTCAGGTGCAGCGGCGCGCCTCCCACGTCAAGCGGACCGTCGAAGAACAGCCGCGCCTCGCCCTTGGCGGCGTTGTGCGGCGCGATCGCTTGCGTGGCGGCGTCGATCACGCAAAATGCGTCGCCATCCTTGTAGCGCTCCTCTTCCGCCAGTTCCACCGCGCCGATGTCCGACGCGCGCAGGTAGCGGCCGTCGCGCGGATGGCCCTTCTCGTTGATGATCAGGTGCGTGGCATTGCACCAGGCGGCCTCGCCCGCCGCTTCTGCCACCTTCAGGTTCGGCTGCACGAGGAAGTTACGGTCATAGCGTTCGTGCTCGATGATCCAGCGGATCATGGCCATGGCCAGCGCGCCATCCGTGCCCGGCTTGATCGGTACCCAGCGGCTGCGGTCTCCTGCGGCCAGGCTGTCCGCGTTCGTCAGCACGGGGTCGACGACGACGTAGCTGAATTCGCGCTTGCCCGAGCGGGCCTTGGCGATCAGGGTGCCCTGGCGCTTGAACGGATTGCCCGCATTGCCGGGCGCCGTGCCGACGAAAATGCAGAATTCCGTGTTTTCCAGGTCCACTTTTGCGTGCGGCATTTTCTTCATGTCGCCGAACATGGCGCCCGAGCCGCTGCGGTAGGCGCCGCCGCAATACGAGCCGTGGTTGACCAGGTTCAAACTGCCGTACGACTGCTTGAAAAAGCGCGTGCCGAGCGCCAGGCGCCCATCGTCAGTGCTGCACATCAAGCCCACCTGGTTGACTTGCGGGCCCAGTTCCGGCTGCGCCGGATCGATCGGCTTTTCCAGCTCGCGCAAGGCACGCAAGCCCTGTACGTGGCCTTCGCCAAACAGGTCGCCGCCTTCCGTCACTTCCTTGACCAGCTGGTCGAAGGCGATCGGTTCCCACTGGCCGCCGCCGCGCGGTCCCACGCGCTTCATGGGCGCCAGCACACGGAACGGCGACTCCATCTGTTCCAGCACGCCATTGCCGCGGCCACAAGCGGTGGAGCGCCCTTTCAAGCCCTTTTCCTGGAAGCGCGAGAGCGACACAAAGCTGTCGCGTATCGAGGTCTGGTAGGGCAGCGCCGGGTCGGCCGACAGGGGGCTGTACGGATTGCCCGCCACGCGCAACACCTTGCCGCTTTTTTTATCCAGGCGCACGCGCACGCCGCAAAACGTGGTGCAGCCCATGCACATGGTGTAGCTGACCTGCTGATCGGGATTGACCGTCAATTTCCCCGTCGCCGTGTCGACGGAAAACTCGGGTTGCAGGGAATTGCCGTGCAGTTTCTGCACAGGTTTATCTTTGCCCAGCGCATGGTCGACCATGCGGCCTGCCGTGGTGGAAAAACTGGCGGCAAACGCGGCCAGGCCGCCGCCGATGGCGCCATAGCGCAGCAGCTTGCGGCGTTTTTCGTTTTCGTCTTCGGGGACGTCGTTATGTACTTGATCGTTCATCTTTAACTCCTCAGTGCGTGGCCATGGCGGGACGGCTGCGTGCAGCGACGACGCGTCCGGCCCATGGCAAAAATTCCAGCATCAGCAACAACAGCGCGATCCACAGGCCGGCCGTGCCGATGATTCCCATCAAGCCATCGTTCCCCATCGGCAGGTGGTAGTCGTACAGGCCCGCGCCCGTTTTCGGGATCGTCTGGCCGCCGATAAAAATCGTCCAGCGCATCATCCAGGCGCTGTGCAGCGCGATCAGGCCATTGACCAGGCCACTCGTGGCGGGACGCCAGATGGCCAGGGCCATCGGCACAATGGACGACAGCACGGCCCAGACTGCGGTGAACTGCCATTGCGGCATGCCCGCCACCTGGGTAAAGGCCATGCTGTGGCTGGCGCTCACGCCGGAGAGACTGACGAACAGCCAGCCGCCGCCCAGTGCCAGCACCAGCGCCAGCGACAGGGCCAGCGCGCGGTTCAGCGACACTTCCAGGGCCTGGTCGCGGCCCGGCAGGAAACGGTTGAACAGCAGCGCCAGTCCGATCGCCCCGACAAAGGCCGTGGCGGCAAATTGCGCCGGCAGGAAAGGCGTGAACCACAGGGGACGGGCGCGCACCACCATCACTTCCATGCCCGTATACAGGCCCACGACAAAGGCGGCGAGCAAGGTGAAGGCGGCGGCGACGCGAATCGCGCGCAGCGAAGCTGCGCCGCCGCGTCCCAGCAGGCGATAGGCGAAGGCCAAACGGTCCTGTCCCTGCCCCCGCGTGGCAAAGTCCACGCGCAGCGCCAGCCACGCGTACAGCATCAAACAGCCCAGATACAGGGGAATGAAGAACGAGCCCCACGACATCCACGACTGCGGCTGGAAGTAAATATAGAAGTGGTAGAAGCGCCCCGGCCCGTGCAAGTCGGCCAGCAGCGCCACGGGCGCCGTCATGCCGCAGACGAGGGACGCCAGCAGCGCGATGCGCCCCAGGCGTTCATACGCCTTGCGGCCGAAGACGAAGTACGGCAAGGTCAGCATGAAGCTGCCGTAACTGAGGCCGATGAGGAAAAAATACTGCACCGCCCACGGCAGCCATGCCGCTTCGCGCGTGACGTTGAGAATTTCGGTGATGTGGCTGTCCATGGTTTATTTCCCGTGTTTGCTCGGTTGCCAAAGAGTCGCTTCGCCCTCGACGTGGCCGGCGAAGCGCGTGTCCAGTCCCAGGTAGAACACGTGGGGCTGGGTACCCTGCTCGGGTTTCAGCACCTTCACCTTGTTCTCGGTGAGCAGCTGATGCACCATGCTTTCCGGATCATTCAGGTCGCCGAAGATGCGCGCGCCGCCCACGCAGGTTTCCACGCAGGCCGGCAGCAAACCTTCGTCGACCCGGTGCGCGCAGAACGTGCATTTGTCGGCCTTGCCCGTCTCGTGGTTGATGAAGCGCGCGTCGTACGGGCAGGCTTGCACGCAGTAGGCGCAGCCCACGCAGCGGTCGCCGTCGACGACGACGACGCCATCCTTGCGCTGGAAGGTGGCGCCCACGGGACAGACGGGAATGCAGGGGGGATTGGCGCAGTGGTTGCACAGGCGCGGCAGCATGTAGGTGCCGCAGCGGTTCTCTTCCTTGACTTCATAGGTCGAGACGACGGTGCGGAAGCTGTTTTCCGGCACGGCGTTTTCCATGATGCAGGAGACCGTGCAAGCCTGGCAGCCGATGCATTTCTGCACATCGACCACCATCGCCCAGCGCTGGCCGCCTTCGCCCTTGGTGGCAGCCTTGCCGGGCAGCGGCGCGATGGCCGCTCCGATGGTTACGGCTGGCAAGGCGCGCAAGAAACTGCGGCGCGATTCAATCATGACACTCTCCTTGACTATGGGCGGCAAGCCCTTGTTGACTTGCTGCCATGATAGAAAAGAAAGTGTTACGGGGATATTGGGGTGATAGTGCGGGGACCTAGATGATCATGCCAATTGACAGGGGAAAGGAATAGGCGTAATGCGCTTACAGTTCGTCGAGCGAATACAGCCGGCGGTGCTCGCGGATCGCGTAGCGGTCCGTCATGCCCGCGATGTAGTCGGCGATCTTGCGCGCCTGCTGCGTGACGTCGCCATCCTTATCGTGGCCAATAAGTTGATAGTCGGGCGGCAGCAGGGCCGGTTCGGCCATGAAACTGTCGTACAGTTCGCGCACGATGCGGCTCGCTTTGACGCGCATGCGGTTGACCTGGTAGTGACGGTACAGGTTCGCTCGCAAAAAGCGTTTCAGGTCCGTCGCATCACGGCGCATGGCGTCCGAAAAACGGATCAGCGGGGGACTGGCGCGCACTTCGCTGACGTCGCGCGGCGCGGCGTCAGCTATCAAACCTGTCGACGTGACGATCAGATCGTCGGCCAGGGCCGTGATCAGGCGGCGCAGGGTTTCGTAGATGGCGCGCCGGCCCGACAGGCCGGGAAACGCCTGCTGCACGTCGCGCCACAGGCGGCCGAAAAACTCCACCTCTTCCAGTTGGGCGATGGTGATCAGGCCGGAGCGCAGGCCGTCGTCGATATCGTGGCTGTTGTAGGCGATTTCATCGGCCAGGTTGGTCAGCTGCGCTTCCAGCGTCGGTTGCGTGCGGTCGATGAAGCGCTGGGCCACGGGACCCAGTTCGCGCGCATGCGCCAGCGAGCAGTGTTTCAATATGCCTTCGCGCGTCTCAAACATCAGGTTCAAGCCATCAAAAGCGCCGTAGTGCTCTTCCAGCGTGTCGACCACGCGCAGGCTTTGCAGGTTGTGCTCGAAGCCGCCGTGCTCCTGCATGCATTCATTGAGCACGTCCTGGCCCACGTGGCCGAACGGCGTGTGGCCCAAGTCATGCGCGAGCGCGATGGCTTCGACCAGGTCTTCGTTCAGGCGCAGGTTGCGCGCGATAGAGCGGCCCACTTGCGCCACTTCCAGGCTGTGCGTCAAACGCGTGCGGAACAGGTCTCCCTCGTGGTTGAGGAAAACCTGGGTCTTGTATTCGAGGCGGCGGAAGGCCGAAGAATGGATGATGCGGTCGCGGTCGCGCTGGAACTGGCTGCGCGAGGCGTGTGGCGCCTCGGCAAAGCGACGTCCCTGCCCCTGTGCCGAGTGAGCTGCGTAGGGAGCAAGGAAGTCTTCTGGCAGCATGTTATTGCACTCCGGCGGCCAGGGTGGCCAGCACTAGTTCGTGCGGCGCGGACGTGATGCACGGGCTGCCCAACGGTTTCAACAGGATGAACTTGATGGCGCCGCCCTCGTTCTTCTTGTCCACTTCCATCAGTTCCAGCCAGCGCTCGACACCGAGGTCCGGCGCCTTGATCGGCAGGCCGGCGGCGGCGACGAGCTTGCGCACGCGCTCCACGGCTGCCTGGTCGATATAGCCCATGCGGCAGGACAGGTCGGCCGCCATCACCATGCCGCAGCCGACGGCTTCGCCGTGCAGCCAGTGGCCGTAGCCGAGGCCCGCCTCGATGGCGTGGCCGAAGGTGTGGCCGAAGTTCAGGATGGCGCGCAAGCCGCCTTCGCGCTCGTCCTGGCGCACCACGTCGGCCTTGATTTCGCACGAACGGGCGATCGCATACGCGAGGGCGCCCTTGTCGCGCGCCATCAACTTGGCCATGTTCGCCTCGATCCAGTCGAAAAACGCCGCATCGATGATGGCGCCATGCTTGATCACTTCGGCCAGGCCGGCCGACAGCTCGCGCGCCGGCAGGGTTTCCAGGGTCGAGGTGTCGGCGATCACGGCGCGCGGCTGGTAGAAGGCGCCGATCATGTTCTTGCCCAGCGGGTGGTTGATGCCCGTCTTGCCGCCGACGGAGGAATCGACCTGCGCCAGCAGGGTGGTGGGCACCTGCACGAAGCCGATGCCGCGCATGTAGCTGGCCGCCGCATAGCCGGTCAGGTCGCCGATCACGCCGCCGCCCAGCGCCACCAGGGTGGTCTTGCGGTCGCATTTGTTGGCCAGCAGCGCGTCGAAGATCTGCATCAGGCTGGCCCAGTTTTTATATTCTTCGCCGTCCGGCAGGACGATGCAGATCACCTCGCGGCCATCGCTGGCCAGCGCCGCCTGCAGGCGGCCCAGATACAGGGGCGCGACGGTGGTATTGGTGACGATGGCCACCTTGTGGCCGCTGATATGGCGCAGCAGCGCATCGGCGTCGGCCAGCAGGCCGGGACCGATGGCGATCGGATAACTGCGTTCGTCGAGGTCTACGCTCAACAACATTTTGGATTGCTCGTTCATCGAAGGCTCTGCATGAATGACGCAGTTGGGCGAAGCCTCGCATTCGAGGCTGGCCAGCTGCATCAGGATGGTCTGAACCATCGATTGTACGTTAGGACGGCCCGTGTCGATCACAATGTCGGCCACTTCCATGTAGTGGGGCTCGCGCTGTGACGTCAATTCTTCCAGCTTGCGGCGCGGGTCGGCCGTCTGCAGCAGGGGGCGGTTCTTGTCGTGGCTGGTGCGCGCGAGGATGTTGCTGACGCTGGCGCGCAGGTACACGACCGTGCCCCGCTCCTTCAGATAGGCGCGGCTGTCGGCGTTGAGGATGGCCCCGCCGCCGGTGGCCATGACGATGCCTTCCTGGGCGCTCAGGTCGCGAATGACTTCGGCCTCGCGCCGGCGAAAGCTGGCCTCGCCCTCGATTTCAAAGATCCATGGGATGGTCGCTCCCGTGCGTGCCTCGATTTCGTGGTCGGAATCGACAAAGCGCAAGCCCAGCTTGCGGGCCAGGATGCGCCCGATCGTGGTTTTGCCGGCGCCCATGAGGCCTACTAAAAACAGATTTTGCATGTGCTGCGACAGTTAATTTGGATTACGACAATCAGTGGCTTGCCCATACGGACTATTGACGCCTGGAGGTGAAACATCCACGCGGTTAAAGTCCGAAGCCAGCCCCGGAAGCAAAGTGTAACCGACATAAGTTGCCTCCGTCCCGGAACTATTGCCACGAATCGTCAATTCGACGTCCAGCCAGTTGGCTCTGTCGCGCGGATAAGTCAGGGTGACGATTGCTGTTCCCGTGCTGTCGGTCTTGCCTCCGGTCGACAGATTGAGCGGAATGCCCGGATCGAGACGGCCATTGAGGTTGAAGTCGTTATTCGGATTGAAGGTGCCGCTGCGGTCTCTGTCTTCATTGTCGCACTTCAGCGCGGCCGCCACCACCCACGACTGGGCAGCCTGGGAATATTGCAGATAGCCTTTGTAATAATAGCGGGGCCAGGCGGCGGCGGTGATGATCACATCCGGCACGGGGTTGCCGGCGGCGTCCGTCACAAACACGCTATACGTCTTGCGATAGGTGCTGCTGTCAGAGGCGTCAAGTGCATTGCCGCTGCCGGCACTGATGAACAGCGATTTTTTCGTCACCGTCAGCTTGACCGTGGCGGCATTGCTCGACACGCCCTGCAGTTGCGCCTTGACAACGACGCCATCGACACCGGTGGTGCCCTGCCCCGCGATGTAGCTGACCGTGGCCACGCCATCGCTGTCCGTGGTCGCCAGCGAAGGCGAACTCAGGGAGCCATTGCTGGCATCGGCCTGGATCGAGAAGCTCACTTGTGCATTCTTGACCAGGTTGTTTTCCACCGTGCCATCGTGCACGATGGCACGCAAGGCGCTGCGCTGCGCCGTGCTGCCGGCCGTATTGGCGCCGATGACTGCCGGGTCGGCTTGCAGGCTGATCGTGGCCTGGGCCGTCAATGGCGCAACAAACTCCACCTCGGACTGCACCGAGGCGCCGCTGCCTTCGTACTGCGCCGTCAGGGCGGTCAGGCCGGCGCCGCTGGCCTGTACGTAGGCAATGGCATTGCCTCCCACCAGCGCCAGCGGCGCCTGCAATGGCGTGCCGCAGGCGGCATCCTGGTAGATGGCGCCGCGCGAGGTACTGAAACGCACATTTCCCGTTTGTGGCACGCCAGCCACATCGCTATGCACCGTCACCGCATAGCAGGTGTTCGTGTTCAGGGTGCTCAACGCAACATTGCTGCCCGACACTGCATTGATCGTGAAGTTCGATGCATTAATTGAAATTGGCAACACGACGCTGTCACCCTGCGCCTTGACGCTGATGCTGTCGCTGCTGCCCGCTTGGGCGTTGTAGGTCAATACTAGCTGGCCGTTGTTATCGGTCAACGCGGGACTAGCGCCGCCGCCCTTGACCGTGATGGCATTGCTGCGGGCACTGAATGTCACCGGCTTGCCAACGAGGGGATTGCCGCTCGAGTCGACCAGCTTGACCACCATGTCAGTGCTCGTCTTCAGGTTCACCGTCGAAAAGGCATTGATGACCAGTCGGGTGCCGCTGACGCCGATGTCCGTGCTGGCCGTTTGCGCGCCTGCACTGGCCGTGACCTTGATCGTGCGCAAGCTGGCGTCGCCCCCCGTATTCAGGCTGACCTGCGCCTGTCCCTGCGCATTGGTACTGACCTTGGTCGCGCCCAGCGCGCCCGAATCGGCGCTGAATGTCACGCTGGCATTGGGCACGACAGCATTGTTGGCATCCTTGACAAAGGCGATCATGTTGACGGCGGTACCGCCCGATGAAGCCAGGGTGCCACCGGAGGAAGTCAGCAGCAAGCTGGCAATGCCGGAAGTGACGGGCACCACTTTCACCACTACAGGGGCCGATTCAACGCCGCCACTGCTGGCCTTGATGGTAATGTCGCGCAAGCTCGCATCGCCTTTCACACTGAGTTTTTCCGTCACCGTGCCATTGGTATCCGTCACGCGGTTGGTGTTGCTGATGATGCCGGAACTGGCGGTGAAGGTCACCGTCTGGCCTGTCATGGCATTATTGCCGGGATTTTTCACCACGGCCGTCAGCACGACTTCCGTGCCGTCCGCGCCTGAGGCAACAATCGTTGTTGCACCAGCAACCAGTACCACACTGCCAACGCCGGCATTGGCGCCATCCTTGACGCCCAGAGTCGGATCACCACCACCGCCGCCACAGGCGGCCAGTACTGTGCTAATGACCAGCAAAACCAGCCAAGTCGATACCCGACTCCAATAAGTGTTGCCCCAAGATACATTCCGCATAGTCGCCATCAGTCCGCTTTCGTTTGCATTGTTACTTAAACGTAAAGATGTGACATTAACGTGTTGCTGGCCGATCTGCCACTATTTTCGGCGTAATAAACACCATCAGTTCCGTTTTTTCTTGACTGCGGCCCGTGCTGCGGAAAAAAACACCGAACACGGGGATGTCGCCAAGAATCGGCACCTTGCTGTCCGTGCCCCGTTCGGATTGCTGATAAATGCCGCCCAGCACCACCGTGCCACCGTCTTCCACCATCACTTGCGTGCGCACGTGCTTGGTGTCGATGGCGAAGCCGGAACGCGTTTCCTGGCCCACGCTGTCCTTGTTGACGTCCACTTCCAGCACCACGTTGCCGTCCGGCGTGATCTGCGGCGTCACTTCCAGGCGCAGGTTCGCCTTGCGAAAAGTGATCGACGTGGCGCCGCTGCTGGTGGCCACCTGGTATGGCAGCTCGATGCCCTGCTCGATCAGCGCCAGCACCTTGTCGGCCGTTACCACGCGGGGGCTGGAAATGATCTTGCCCCTGCCGTCCGCTTCCAGCGCGGACAGTTCCAGGTTCAAAAAGCGGTTGGCGGCCGCCGAGAACAGGCTCAGGGCGAAACTGGCCGGCTGCAAGCCATTGATGCTGGCGGCCGGCAAGTTGACAAATTGCGTGTTCGGCACGAAGGCGCCGGCGCCGGCCACCGTTTGCCCCGTCGCCTCGCCCACGCCCTGATAGCTGCCGCCGATGGCTGCGCGGCGCCCGCTGCTGCCTAGGGAAAAGCCGGGCAACTGGCCCGCTGCCAGGCGCTGGTCCGTAAAACCCAGGCGCGCGCCCAGGTTGCGGCTGAAACTGTCGTTCGCCTCGACGATGCGCGCCTCGATCATCACTTGTCGCGTAGCAATATCTGTCTTGGCGATCAACTGACGGATCTGCTCCAGGCGCGCCGGCACGTCGGTGACGAACAGCTGGTTCGTGCGCGGCTCGATCAGCACGCTGCCACGGCGCGACAGCAGCCGGCTGCGCCCTTCCCCCGCGTCCAGGCCAAACACGGTGCGGAATGCTTCGGCCTTCTGGTAATTGAGCTGGAAGATGGCCGACTGCAAGGGTTCCAGTTCCGCGATCTGCGCGCGCTGCTCCAGTTCCAGTTTTTCGCGCGCCAGCATTTCCTCGCGTGGCGCAATCCACAGCACGCTGCCATTGCGCCGCAGGTCGAGGCCCTTGGCCTGCAGCAGCACGTCGAGCGCCTGGTCCCACGGCAAGTCGCGCAGGCGCAGCGTCACATTGCCCGCCACGCTGTCGCTGGCGACGATGTTTTGCCCCGACGCATCGGCCAGGATGTGCAGGGCCGCGCGCACGCCCACGTTCTGGAAATCGACGGAAATCTTCTCGCCCGCGTACAAACGCGGGGCCGACACGTGCACCACGGCCTCCTGGGCGAGACTGCTGGCATGCAGACACAGCATGGCGGCCAAGAGCATGCGGCGCGGTCTCATGGCGCCGCCTCGGGCAGGCTGGCCTTCGCCCCCGCCACCTGCAAGGCCAGGCTGCCGCGCCGCTCGCGCCAGGGGCCATCGGCCTCGCGCAGCAGTTCACGGTACTGCACGGCCTGTTGACTGATGTCCGTCACCACGCCGTGGTCTTGCCCCAGGTACTGGCCCACCGCCACCCGGTACACGCGCTGGCCCGCCAGCAGCAGCGCGCTCAGGCGCCCGTGCTGTTGCACGCTGCCGACCATGCTGATGGCCGGCAAGGCCAGGCTTTCCAGCGGTTCGCGCACGCGCCGCGGGTCAGGTCCCTCCACAGCGACCCGCTGCCCCGGCGCACTGGCCGGCGGCAAGGCGCCAAAGGGATCGGCCAGGGCGGCGGCCGCGTACGGCTGCGGCGCGACAGCGGCAAGCGGACGCCATGTTGGCGCCGCTGCGGGTGCAGGCGTGCCTGCCTTGGGCGCCAAAGCCGCTTGCGCTACCCGTTCCCCCGCTTCGGGCAAGCGATACGCGTGCAGCACGGCATCGAGGGTCAGCAAGCGATCCTTGCCGAGGGTCAAGGCCAGCGCATGCACCGTAACGATGCGCGGCAGGCGCGCCAGGTCCGCCAGCAGCGCGCCCATGGCGTGATAGCCGCCGCGCAACTGTATGGCGATCGGCAAGGCGACATAGGGCGCTTGCGGCTGGGCCGCGCCCGGCTTGAACAGCGAAAATTGCAGGCCGCGCGACTGGCCTGCGGCATTGATCTCCGTCAACAGCAGCGCCATCGCTTGCTGGTCGGGCAGTTGCTGTTCCAGGCGGGCCAGCTCGGCACCGGCCTGGCGCTGCTGTGCGCGCCATTGCGGCAACTGCTTCGCCCTGGCCTGCGCCGACAGATAGGCGGCGCGCAAGCGGGCCTCCTCGCCTTGCGCCACCTGCACGGCCGCACGCAGTCCATCCAGCCACGCCAGATGCAGCAGGGCTGCCACCAGCGTGCCGGCCAGGGTGGCACCAGCGAGGCGCGCGGGTAGCGGCCACAGCGACGCGGTCTTCAAGCTCAGCATGATCAATCTCCAGGACTAGGGTGCCAAAGCCAGCCGTACCGTCCATTCCACGGCGCCATCGGCCGCACCGCGCACTTCCAGCCGCACTTCGACCAATTCCGGCCGGGACCAGGGCGCCGCTTGCTGCAGCGCCAGCAGCAGTGCCGCGACTTTATCCTGCGACACAGCCTGTCCTTGCAAGCGCACCATCGCCGTTTCCTGGCGCACGCTATGCAAGGCCACGCCAGCCGGCATCGCCCGGGCCAGCGCGTCCAGCATGCGCACCCAGGCGTTGCGCTGCTCTTGCAGACTGGCCATGGCTTGCTGGCGCAGCAACAGCGCCGCCGTCTCGCCCTGCACCCGCTGGCCAGCGACAAGCACGGCATCGACTTGCTGCATGGCACTGCGCCAGTCCTCCTGGCGGCGCAGCTGCGCGCCGAGCTGGTACTGCAGCCAGGCACCTGCCGCCAAGGCCAGCAGCAATCCCAGCAGCGCCCCACCCGCCAGTTGCCATAGCAGCAGCTGAATACGCCTGCGTCGTGCCGCCTGGCGATAGGGCAAAAGGTTGATGCGTTGCACTGGCGCCCGGCGCATCATCGGGCGTACCGGTGCAAGGCCAGGCCCCAGGCCAGCTGGTAGGCCACGCCACCGTCGGGCAAGACTTGCCAGCCACCCTGCGCCAGCGCCGCCTGCAAGGCCAGCGCCTCGCTATCCATGACGACAGCCAGCAGGCCCGCCCCCCTGGCCGCCTCGAGACGGCGCTGCACGCTGGCGCGCCGCGCCGCCACCAGCAACACGTCGATCTCCTTGCCTGGCGCTCCGGCCAGCGGCGACGCGGGGCCGAGAATGGAAAAATCCAGGCTGGCGTCTTCCAGCGCAAACGGCATGTATTGCGCCGCTTCCAGTTCCACGAGGATTTCCAGCTGTTCCTCCGGCAATCCCGCGGGCAGGCGGATCGCATGCGTGATCAGGGCCGTGGCCGGCATGGCCAACGCCACCCGCGTACAGGTGCTGCCACTGTCGCGGTGGGCCTGGCGCAAGGCATCGGCCAGGCCCACCATGTCCTCGACATTGCCCTCCGATATCACGCCGGGCGTCAGCGCGGCGGCGCCGCAATGCCGGCACGACAGTTTTCCCCGCCGGCGCCTCAACTCGACCACGCGCACGGCGTCGTCCGCGATGTCGACGCCCAGCAAGCCGTTGCCAAGAAAATTGCTGATGGACATGTTTTTCATAGAGAAACGTCAGCGTGGGAGGGATTCCTGCCATCCGAAAGCCTAGTCCCGGCGGCGCCGGCTTGTAAACGGATTTCACGCCGGAGTCTGCGACGCGCGGCGCCTATCTGGCCGGTCCGTGATCTGGCGCAGAATAATTGTTACCAAATCCTGGTTGCCAGCGGGCCAATACACGCTTATATAGAGTATCGGCAAATTTCGACACTCCCCCGGCAAGCGCCACAGCGCGCTGCCACCCCGGCAAGCTCGCTTATAATTGGCCGGCATAATTAACCGAAAGACATACGACGCATGACATCTTCAAAATCCGCTGGCCCCGCTGGCTCGAAGCCGCCCACCAAGGGCAGCAAACCCAAACGTTTCCTGCTGATGGCCCTGGTATCGCTGCTGGGCCTGGGCATCGTCGGCGTCTTGCTGGTGGTCTTTGGCCTGGCCATGGCCTATCCCAACCTGCCGGCGCTCGATACCTTGACCGATTACAAGCCAAAGATGCCACTGCGCGTGTTCACGTCCGACAGTGTGCTGATCGGCGAGTTCGGCGAAGAGCGGCGCAACATGGTGCACATCAAGGATATTCCCGATGTCATGAAGAAAGCCGTGCTGGCCATCGAAGATGACCGCTTCTATGAACATGGCGGTGTCGATTACTTGGGCATCACGCGTGCGGCCCTGCACAACCTGACGGGCGGCGCCAAGCAAGGCGCCTCGACCATCACGCAGCAGGTGGCGCGCAATTTCTTCCTGTCCAGCGAACAAACCTTGAAACGCAAGGCGTATGAAGTCTTGCTGGCCTGGAAAATCGAGAAAAACCTCAGCAAGGACCAGATCCTCGAAGTCTATATGAACCAGATTTATCTGGGACAGCGCGCCTACGGTTTCGCCTCGGCCGCGCAAATCTACTTCGGCAAGAACATCCAGGACCTCACCGTGGCCGAAGCAGCCATGCTGGCTGGCTTGCCGAAAGCGCCGTCGGCCTACAACCCCGTCGTCAATCCGAAGCGCGCGCGCATGCGCCAGCAATACATCCTGCAGCGCATGGCGCAGCTGGGCTACATTACGCCAGAGCAATATACGGAAGCCAAGAATGAAGAGCTGAAAGTGAAAACCGACAGCAGCGCCTTCGGCGTGCACGCGGAATACGTGTCGGAAATGGCGCGCCAGCTGGTCTACGAGCAATTCAAGGAAGATACCTATACGCGCGGCCTGAACGTCTACACCACCATCACCAAGGCCGACCAGGATGCCGCCTACATTGCCTTGCGCAAGGGCGTGATGGATTACGAGAAACGCCACGGCTACCGTGGCCCGGAAGCCTACATCGAGATTCCGAAAACCAAGGCCGAAGCGGATGACGCGATCGAGACGGAACTGGCCGACCATCCGGACAGCGACGACATCATCGCTGCGATGGTGCTGCAGGCCTCGCCCAAATCGTTGCAGGCAGTCACGTCGGCCGGCGAGGAAATCACCATTACCGGCCCTGGCCTGACCTTTGGCGCGGCCTGGCTGTCGGAAAAAGCGGCGCCGAACCGCCGCATCAAGCGCGGCGCCGTGATCCGCGTCATGCAGGAAGGCAACACCTGGGTCTTGACGCAAATGCCGGAAGTGCAATCGGCGTTTGTGTCGGCCAGCACCACGGACGGCGCCATCCGCGCCATGGTGGGCGGCTTCGATTACAACCGCAACAAGTTCAACCACGTCACGCAGGCATGGCGCCAGCCCGGTTCGGCCTTCAAGCCCTTCATCTATTCCGCTTCGCTGGAACGGGGCCTGTCGCCAGCCACCATCATCAACGATGCGCCGATCTCGTTCGACGCGGGCCAGACGGGCGGCCAGGCGTGGGAACCGAAGAACTACGACAGCAAATACGACGGTCCGATGACCATGCGCAAGGGCTTGATGAAATCGAAAAACATGATTTCCATCCGCATCCTGCACAAGATCGGCGCCAAGTATGGCCAGGAATATGCGACGCGCTTCGGCTTTGATGCGGACAAGAATCCACCGTACCTGACCCTGGCCCTGGGCGCCGGCAACGTGACGCCGCTGCAGATGGCGGGCGCGTATGCCGTCTTCGCCAACGGCGGCTACAAGATCAACCCTTACCTGATCGCCAAGGTGACCGATAGCGACGGCAATATTCTGTCGCAAGCCAAGCCGGACCTGGCGGGCGAGGAAGCCAACCGGGTCATCGATGAGCGCAATGCCTTCATGATGAACAGCATGCTCAACGACGTCGTGCGCTTCGGCACGGCCAATAAAGCCATGGCCTTGAAGCGCCCTGACCTGGCCGGCAAGACGGGCACGACCAACGATTCCATCGATGCGTGGTTCGCCGGCTACCAGGCCAAGCTGGTGGGCATTGCCTGGATCGGCTACGACCAGCCGCGCAACCTGGGTAACCGGGAAACGGGCGGCGGCCTGGCCTTGCCGATCTGGATCAGCTACATGGCGAAAGCCCTGAAAAGCATTCCCGTCGAGGAACGCGCCGTGCCGGAAGGCCTGATCCACGTGGGCGACGAGTATTACTATGCGGAAAATCCACCGGGCACGGGCGTAGGCAGCCTGGAAGGCGCAGCGCGCGGCACGCCGGAGGAAGAGAAAGCCAAGGAAGCCGTCAAGAATGAACTGTTTTAAGTTCGTTTGACGCAAAAAGGGCAGCCTGAAGAGGCTGCCCTTTTTTATTGCGCGCGGCTAAAACAATTGCTTCAGCACGACAGGTGTACCCGCCTGCTCGCTGGCCATGCCGGACAGGGCCGCAAACAATTCGGAGCCATCGCGCGTATTGATCCACTCGTCGCCCACGCGCTTGTAGTGGAAACCGCCGGAACGGGCCGCCACCCACATTTCGCGCATGGGGGCCTGGCTGTTGACGATGATTTTCGTGCCGTTATCGATGAATTCGATTTCCAGCACATTGCCGCTGCGGCTGCATTCGACGTCGAGCACGTCTTCATCGTTCAGCCGGTCCAGCGCCGCCTCGATCTGGGTCAGGGTGGCTTCGGCCAGGGCCAGGAATTCCGATTCGCTCATGCTACACTCCAAAGATCTTAATCAAACCGTGATTCTAATCGTGAAGTCATCCTCAGCGTTTTATATCGGCACCGCCATTGTGGTTTCTAGCGTCCTGGCTGGCTGCGGCCAGCCCGGCCCCCTGTACCTGCCCAAGCCGCCAGCGGCCAAAGGCGCGCCAGCCAAAGGCCCGGTCGAACCGGCGCCCGTGCCGCCGCCGCCGGTCATCGTACCAGCCACCTAAACGGAACGCACCGGGGTGGCTGTCTTGGCCGCCCTGGCACTCTTTTCTCGCTTGTTCCAGGCAAAATACACGCGTATTAGCAGCAGTAGTGCGACGATACTGCCGAACAGGATCGGTTGCGCGAAATTGTGCTTGCCCGCCTTCATCCACCAGAAGTGCAAGATGCCCAGCGGCGCGATGACGTAGATCAACCGGTGCAGCCACTGCCAGCGCTTGCCGCCCAGCCGTTTTACCATGCCATTCGTGCTCGTCACGGCCAGTGGAATGAGCAAGACAAAGGCGATGAAGCCCACGGTGATGAACGGGCGCTTGAGCACATCCTTCCACATTTCCTGCACATCAAAGAAGTGATCGAACCATAAAAAAGTGGTGAAGTGCAGCGCCGCGTAGAAAAAGGCAAACAGGCCCAGCATGCGCCGCAGCTTGATCAGCCAATTCCACTGCGTGAGGCGCCGCAAGGGCGTGACCGCCAGGCTGATGCACAGGAAATACAGGGTCCAGTCGCCCGTGCCGCGCGTGATGAATTCCAGCGGCTCCACCAGCTGCCCCGTGTAGGTCAGCCAGACCATGCGTGCAAACGGCAGCAGCGCCAGCAAAAAGATCAGGCTTTTCAGCAGCGACAACTGCTTGCTCGTGGGATTGATGGCCATGGTGTCCCTTAAAAGAACTTCTTCAGATCCATGCCCGCGTACAAGGAAGCGACATCGTTGTAACCGTTGAACATCAGCGTCTTGCGCTTGCGCGTAAGAAAACCGTCTTCGCCGATGCGCCGCTCGGAAGCTTGCGACCAACGCGGATGATCGACGTTCGGGTTCACATTCGAGTAAAAACCATATTCGGACGGCGCCGACAGGTTCCACGACGTGCGTGGTTGCTCCTTGACGAAACGGATCTTGACGATGGATTTGGCTGACTTGAAACCATATTTCCACGGCAAGACCATGCGCACGGGCGCGCCATTCTGGTTCGGCAAGGTTTCGCCATACATGCCCAGGGTCAGCAGCGCCAGCGGATGGTTCGCCTCATCGATGCGCAAGCCTTCCGTATAGGGCCACTGCAGCACGCGGCTGCCCACGCCCGGCATCTGTTTCTTGTCAACCAGGGTGATGAATTCCACGTACTTGGCATTGCCCGTCGGCTCGACCTTCTTGATGATTTCCGAGAAAGAATAACCGACCCACGGGATGACCATCGACCAGCCTTCTACGCAGCGTAGCCGGTAGACGCGCTCTTCCAGCGGCGCCAGCTTCAGCAGCGCGTCGAGATCGAGCGTCATCGGCTTTTTCACTTCGCCTTCGATGCTGACCGTCCAAGGCCGCGTGCGCAGGGTACCCGCGTTTTGCGCCGGGTCGCTCTTGTCCGTGCCGAATTCGTAGAAATTGTTGTAGCTGGTGGCGTCTTTATAGGCCGTCTGCTTTTCCAGCGCCGAATAGGCGGGATTGAGTTTGGCAGCCAGTTTGGGATTGGTGCCTTGCGCGAAGGCCTCGCGGCTGGCCATTTCCAGCAAGGCCGCGCTGGACATCGAGCCCAGCGCGACTTGCTTGATGAAGCTGCGGCGCGATTCAAACACGGCGCGCGGCGTGATTTCTGAGGAATACGGCAACTCAATGCCGTTGGGACTGCGCTTGATCAACATGGCGGCTCCGGGAAAAGGTGATTATTTCTACCTTACACCAGTTTTCCCGGGCCGTTCATGACGCTTCTGTCATTAAAGTTTGCCGTAAGAATGCAGACCCGAGAGGAACATGTTGACGCCCAGGAAGGCAAACGTTGTCACCAGCAAGCCCACCAGCGCCCACCACGAGGCGACGCGGCCGCGCAAGCCCGTCATCAGGCGCATGTGCAGCCAGGCTGCATAGTTGAGCCAGACGATCAGCGCCCACGTTTCTTTCGGGTCCCACGACCAGTAGCCGCCCCACGCTTCGGCCGCCCACAGGGCGCCCAGGATGGTCGCTACCGTGAAGAAAGCGAAGCCCACGGAAATGGCCTTGTACATCACATCGTCGAGCACTTCCAGCGACGGCAGGCGGTCGACCAGGTAGCCGCTCGATTTGAGCAGATACGCCGCCGCCACCATGGCCGAGAGGGCGAACGTGCCGTAGCCGATGAAGTTGGCCGGCACGTGGATCTTCATCCACCAGCTTTGCAGGGCCGGCACCAGCGGCTGGATCTCGGCCGCGTCGCGCGTAACCGTGTACCACATCAGGAACACCACGGCCGCCGAAATGACCAGCATGACGAAGGCGCCCAGCTGGCGCGTCGCGTAATGCTGCTCGTAGTACAGGTAGAACATGGCCGTGATCAAGGAAAACAGGATGAACACTTCATACAGGTTCGACACGGGGATGTGGCCCACGTCGGCGCCGATCAGGTAAGACTCGTACCAGCGCACCAGCATGCCCGTCAGGCCCAGTACCACGCCGGCCCAGCACAGCAGGGAGCCGACGGACGAGCCGAATTCCGAGCGCGCCACCAGGCCAATCCAGTAAAACAGGGTCGACAGCACGAACAGGGTACCCATCCACAGGATGGCGGACTGGCTCGACAAGATGTATTTCAGGAAGAATTTCTGGTTCGCCATCTCCAGGTGGCCGGCGTACAGCTCGATGGCGAACAGCGACAGCACGGCCGCCAGGGGGATCAGCCAGCGCACGGGCTTCCAGTACCAGCCCAGCCACGCGAACGTGGGCGCCGCGGCCAGCAAGATGGCTTTTTCATAGATATCCATGAAGGCGCCAAAGCGCATCAGGCCGAACAGGGAGGCGGCCAGCAAGCCGGCGCCATACAGCCAATCAATCAGGCTCAGGCGCTTGAAAAATCCTGGTTCCTGCGTATATATTTGCTTGTTTGCCAATTCCATCATTTTCTCCATTCCCAGCGATGCTGCAGCGTCCCGGACACAGCGCAGCTTACGCCGATTGCGGCAGCTTTGCCTTCAAAGTCTCAAATTCTTTTTCAAAATCCAGCGTCTTGCGTTGCGTGCTCATGGCCATCAAGGCCTCGCTGCCGCCCTCGCCATCCTTGATCCACACCCACAGGCGGCGCTCGCGGATGTAAAACATGGAAAACACGCCGATCACGAGGAACAAACAACCGAGGTACACCACGCTCTTGCCCGGCGAACGCGTCACCTGCAGCACGGACGCCTTGATTTCCGTAAAGTCGTCGAGTTGCAGATACACGGGCGCGCCATAGAAGAAGCTGTCGGATAGCGCATTCGTGGCCAGTTGCAGGAAGCGGCCGTGCTTGTCATCGGCCTCGATGGCTTTCAAGCCATCCTGGGCGCGCGCCGCCTGCCACAAGTCCCACAGGCTGCCATTCAAGATCTTCATGAAGATATCGGCCGCTTTTTCTTGCTCAGCGGCAGGAATTTTCTCCAGGAAGCGTGAAATGGCGAGGAAACCACCCTCTTGCCCATTGCCGGCAAAAATACCCAGGCTTTTCGCCGCCGACTCCTGCAGCTGGCTGCGCAAGGCTTCCGCGCCCGCCTGCGGCATGGCGCGCGCCGCATAGCGCGTGGCGGCCTGCTGGCGCAACGCGGGATCTTGCAGCGCGGCACGCAAACGCATCCACTCGTTTACGCTGTAATTGTCATCGGCGGGAATGCGCAGATAGCTGAACGGGTCGCTGGGGTTGACGCGCATGCCGGCCAGGAACACCGTCGTGCCATCCACGGTGACAGGCTGCATGTAGTTCTGATACTCGCGCGCCTGGCCCGTCTTGTCGCGCAATTTGTATTGCACCGACGGGCCCACGTTCTTGAGATCCTTGTTATTCGCGTTCTTCGCGGCCGAGCCAAGGCGCTTGTCCAGGCCCACAGAGAATTTCTCGTTAAAACTTTCCGCCTTGTTGACGGCGCGCACATCCTGGCCGGCGCTGAGGTTTTCCACGTTAAACGGACGGAAAGCCGACCATTCCACCGTGTAGGAATTGCCATCGCTGCGCTCGAGCGGCGTGCTGCCACCCACTTCGCCGCCGATATCGAAGCGTTTCGTCGTCTTGCCCGTCATGGGAAAACCCGTCAACTTGAGTTTGCTGCCACCATCCTCAAAGCTGGACTGGTACAGGGCCAGGCCCTTGTACAGCAGGGGCTGGTTGACTTTGATGGTTGCAGGGAACGTCTCGCCCGTTGCATGGTCAGTGATGACGACATCGCTGGCAAACAGTTTGGGCATGCCGGTGCTGTAGAAATCGATGTGGAATTTTTTCAGCAGGATGGTGATGGGCAGATCCTGGATCAGCACGCCATCGGCCTGGGGAATGATGGCCGTGTTGCTCGACGAGCCTTCCGGGATCATGGTATTGCCGCGGAAAGTGGGATTCGACAGGCTCAAACGGTGCTGGGCAGGAATGTCGGCGATCACGCCGCTGCCGGAAAACGGCGTCTTGCCAAAGAACCATTGCTGTACACGGATCGGCATCTCCGAATCGAGCAAGCCGCCCACGCAGATGATGACGATGGCGCCGTGGGCAAAGATATAGCCCCATTTATTGGCGGCGCCCCGCTTGGCGGCCACCAGGGTGGCATTGTCCTTCTCGACCACCTTGGCCCCGTAGCCGGCGTCTTTCAGGCGCATCACCATCTGCTGCGCCAGCACGGCGCGCGGCAGCGGCGCCTGCCATTCCATCTTGTGATGGAAATTGCGCAGCGATTGCTCGCGCACATTGTCGCGCCAGCTGCGCATGTCCTTGAGCATCTTCGGCGCATTGCGCACGATGCACAGCGAGGTCGAGGCGACGAGGAAACCCATGATCACCAGGAACCACCAGGCCGAATACACGGAATACAGGCTCAACTTGTCGAAGACGGCGAACCAGAACGGCCCGAACTGGTTCACATAATTGGGCATGGGCTCGTTTTGCTTGAGCACGGTGCCGATGATGGAAGCGACGGCGATCAGGGTCAGCAGGCTGATGGCAAAGCGCATCGACGAGACCAACTCGACAAATTCAGCCAGGCTGCGGCGTTGGGTCTTTAACTCGATTCCGGTCGTGCCTGTGCTCATACGTGGATACTCATACGGGATATGCAATCTTCAAGAAAATGTGGCATGGAGCAGATAGTTTCTCCGCGCAAGGCGGCAGCATACTCCTGTTTAGCCCTTGCCATAAAAAAGGGCAGCCTGTTGAGACGGCCGCCCTTGTTCATGCGCGCTGGTGCGCCTGGCAATCTTTTGCCACTATGAAAACTTACTTCAGGCCGGCGATATAATCGGCCACGGCGGCGATCTCGTCATCCGACATACGGGCGGCGATGGTGTGCATTTGCGCGCTGTTCTTGCGGGCATCAGCCTTGGTGCTGCGGAACATGGTCAGCTGGGCCACCGTGTAATCCTGGTGCTGGCCGGCGATGCGCGGATACTGGACGGGAATGCCATTGCCCGTCGCGCCATGACAGCTGGCGCAGGCGGCAACTTGCTTGGAAGCAATGCCACCACGATAAATTTTCTTGCCCAGGTCGATCGTGTCCTTGTTTTTCGCGGCGCCCGGCTTGGACAGCTGCGCACCCAGGTAGGCGGCGATATTCTTCTTGTCGGCGTCGCTCAGCATCTTCGCGTACGTCGTCATGACGGGCTGGTTGCGCTCAGGCGTGGTGAAGTCGACCAGTTGCTTGTAGATATAGCTTTCGTGCTGGCCGGCCAGCTTCGGATTGACCGTGATGGTCGAATTGCCGGCCGCGCCATGGCAGGATACGCAGGCAGGCAAGCCACGCGTCGCATCGCCATCGGCGTACAGGGTAGCGCCCTTGGCAGCGTCAGCCTTGACGGCCGGTTTCGGTGCTTCGACCGCCGAAGCAGTTGCCGATACAGCCAGCAAAGCGAGCAGCATGGATTTGATAAACGGTGAAAACGCACGATTCATTCAGGCACCCTGAGACAGTGAGAAATTAGTGGTGGACATTGCCGCGCCCTGTGGATTTTTGCTTTATTTTCAGGGCCGCAAGCCGCATCGCTGCTACGCCGGCAACAATAAACAACCCCTTATTGTACAATAGCTTCTTGGCGTTATCGCTCCCTTATCGCTCCCTTTTGTTGCTTTACTACTCCCATGTCAAAACTCTGGCAAGCCCGCTTCTTTACGACCGTCAACCAATTGCGTGACCTGCCCGATACCACGGTGCCGGAAATCGCCTTTGCCGGCCGCTCCAATGCCGGTAAATCGACCGCCATCAACATCTTGTGTAATCAGAAAGGCTTGGCGTTCGCCTCCAAGACACCTGGCCGTACCCAGCACATCAACTACTTCTCCATCGGCGGCGCCCACGTGGCGCAGCACCGCAAGGATGCCACCATCGTCGAAGAGATCGAATGCCTGCTGGTCGACTTGCCTGGCTACGGCTACGCGGAAGTCTCGGGCTCGGCCAAATTGCACTGGCAGCGCCTGTTGGGCGACTACGTGCAGCGCCGCGAGCAATTGGCCGGCCTGATCCTGATCATGGATTCGCGCCGTCCGTTCACCGACCTGGACATTCAAATGCTGGAATGGTTCGCCCCGACGGGTAAACCGATCCACTGCATCCTGACCAAAGTCGATAAGCTGAACCGCAATGAATCCGTGAATGCCTTGCGCCAGGCGAAAGCCAAGCTCGACAGCTATGTGGATGAAGACGGCGTCGGCTTCCCGTTCACCGTGCAACTGTTCTCGGCGTTGAAACGCGTCGGCATCGACGAAGCCAACGACAAGATCATGGAACTGGCCGGCATCAGCGAAGATGGCGCGGCCCAGATGGTCGAACTGATCGACATGGAAGACGACGTCGAACCGGAAGCGGGAACCGACAAACCGGCTTGATCGACATCAACGCTGCGTAAAAAAAGGCTGCCCGTTCACACGGTGCAGCCTTTTTTATTGCCGTCAGTTTCCCGACCGCCTAACGCCGTCCCGGCCCTGAGCGCTTCTCGGAAAAGAATTCCTGGCGCAGGAAGGCCATCAGCTCGGCCGTGTCTTCCACGCGGGCACTGAGGTTGACGTTACGTCCCAGGCGCCGCGATTCCCAGACGAAGTCGCCGGGCTTTTCGGCACGGATCAGCTGGATCATCTTCTTCACGATGGCCGTTTCGATATCGGGTTCATTGCCCAACTCCACTTTTTCCTGCTTCAGCCAGTTGCGCTTGAAGTTGCCATTCCAGCCCTTGAACTTGACTTCGGCACTGAACGAGGTCTGGTTGACGATGGAAAACACGCCGCCCGAATCCTCGCGGTCGCTGCCGGAATTGCGTCCCTGGGCGCCGGCGATATTCGCCTTGGCCACGCGCATGGCGCGGTCGTTTTCGCTTTCCTCGGCCGGCGGCGTGGGATTTTGCGCCTCGCGCTGCTTGCGGCGCTGCTCGATCATCGAACTCATGTCTTCAGCCGGTGGCGGCGGCAATGGCACTTTCGACACCAGCGGTGGCGTGAATGTTTCCAGTTTTGGCTTGTCGCGCGGCACATCCTTCGTCACCACGCGCTTGCTCGGCGCCGGTGGCGGTTTTACCTTGGCCACTTTCGTGTCCTTCGGTTTCGGCGTGGGTTTCGGCTGCGGCTTCGGTTGCGGTTTGTCTTTCAGCGGCGCAATGTAGACCATCGCGCTTTCCTTCTTCGGCGGCGGGATCTTTTCGATCGTGTCGCTGCGAAACAACGCATACGCCGCCAGCAGCACGTGCAGCAAGACGGACACGCCGAGCGCCACCTTGCGCATGGTGCTGGTCTTGGACCCGTAGGCCGGTGGTGGCTGGATCACTTGCCCGCAGGTGGGGCAAACATCGGAATCGGCAGCCATCAAATGGGTCGTGTCATGCAAAATGAATCGTGCTTTCTGTGTAGCGACAAAAGTAATCTTACAGGGCAGCCATAGTGCCAGAGTCCCTTGCTTTTGGGAACACTTCCTCGGCCTTTCCAACCCGAAGCGTACAGGATAGCGACATTCCTTGCAGCGGTATCAGAGTACCCGAGCCATCTCTTGACGGTTGTTACCGTATGTATCACAGCCCATACAAAACCGGCGCCGCATTCACTGAGGAACGGGGCGCCGGTGGTGGCCGTGCAGCGGCTCAGACCTTGTTGTCGAGCGCTACCAATTGCTCGTCCGTCAACGGCCCCGTGCCGCTGTACTTATCGAGGAACAAATAAATAACAGGCGTAATGAACAGGGTAATGACTTGCGAGAAGAGCAAGCCACCGACCACGGCAAGACCCAGCGGCTGGCGCAACTCGGCGCCGGCGCCCAGGCCCAGGGCAATCGGCAAGGCGCCCATCAGGGCCGCCGCCGTGGTCATCATGATGGGACGGAAACGCAGGATGCAAGCCTGGCGAATGGCCTCTGCCGGTGCCAGCCCGTCGTTGCGCTGCGCATGCAGGGCGAAGTCGATCATCATGATGGCGTTTTTCTTGACGATGCCGATCAGCATCAGGATGCCGATGATGGCGATCATGGTCAGGTCCATGCCGAACAGGCGCAGGGTCAAGAGCGCCCCCACGGCCGCCGACGGCAAGCCGGCCAGGATGGTCAGCGGGTGGATATAGCTTTCATACAGCACGCCGAGCAGCACATAGATGACGGCCAGCGCGGCTATGATGAGGATGATCTGGCTGGACTGCGAGCTCTGGAACACGGCCGCGTCGCCGCCATAGCGCGTGATGATGGAGGCCGGCAAGTTCATGTCCTTGGCCATCGCGTCGATCTTGCCCGTGGCGATACCCAGCGGCACGTCCGGCGCCAGGTTGAAGGCGATGGTGACGGCCTGCAACTGCCCCTGGTGATTCACGGAGGTGGGGCCTATCGTGCGTTCCACGTAGGCAATACTCGACAGCTTGACCAGTTCGCCCGTCTTGCTGCGCACGGACACGCGCGTGAGCGCATCGTCATACTGGCGGTCGGCCGTGGCCGCTTCCAGGATCACGTAATAGCTGGCTGCCGACGAATAGATGGTCGACACTTGCCGCTCGCCAAAGGCGCTGTACAGGGCCGTGCGGATATCGGACATTTGCACGCCCAGCAGGTTGGCCTTGTCGCGGTCGATCCTGAGGGACGCCTGCAAGCCCTTGATCTGCGAATCGCTGGTGACGTCGCGGAAAGCGGGATCCGTGCGCATGCCGGCAATAAACTTTTCCGCCCAGTCATTCAAGGCATCGGGACTGACGCTTTGCAAGGTGTACTGGTAGCGGCTCTTGCTCTGGCGCCCGCCCAGCTGCAAGTTTTGCACGGGCCGGAAATACACGGCCATGCCGGGCACGGTGCCCGTTGCGCGGCGCAGGTTTTCCAGCACCACGGGCATTTTCGGCCGCTCGCTGCGCGGTTTCAAGACCATGAACATGCGGCCCGTGTTGCCGCCACCGACGAACGAAGTCACATCCTGCACGCTGGGATCCGCCTTGAGCATGGCCGCCACGCGCGCTTGCAAGTCTTGCAGTGCCGCCGAGGAAATGTCTTCCGACGCTTCCGTATTGACCTGGATCTGGCCCAGGTCTTCCTCGGGGAAGAAACCTTTCGGTATCGTGGCGTACAACAGCACCGTCAGCGCAAAAGTACACACGGCAACGAAGAGCACCACATTGCGGTGCGCCAGGGCCTTGTCGAGCAGATGCACGTAACCGTTGCGTACTTTCGTGAAACCCGCTTCGAAATGGCGGCCGATGAAGGTTTTCTCGCCATGACTGGGGTCGCTGTCATTGTGCTCGCGCGAATCGGCCGGCAAGAAGCGGCTGGCCAGCATCGGCACCAGGGTCAGCGACACAATGGCGGACACCAGCACGGCCAGCGAGACGACGACAGCGAACTCATGGAACAGCAAGCCGATCACGCCCGGCATGAAGAAGATGGGAATGAATACGGCCACCAGCGAGACGGAAATCGAGATGATGGTAAACCCCATCTCTTTCGCCCCTTCCAGCGCCGCGCGTATCGGCTTCTTGCCCATCTCGATATGGCGCACGATATTTTCCAGCACCACGATGGCATCGTCGACGACGAGGCCCACGGCCAGGGTAATGCCCAGCAGAGAAACGTTGTCGAGGCTGTAGCCGAGCCAGTACAGCAGGGCCAGGGCGCCGAGCAGGGAAATCGGCATGGTGACAGCCGGAATGAAGGTAGCAGCCGCACGGTGCAGGAACAAAAAGATCACCAGCACCACCAGCACCACCGTCAGGGCAAGCGTCAAATTCACGTCGTGGATGGCTTCGCGGATCGACAACGAACGGTCGTTGACCAAGCTGATCTGTATCGACTGGGGCAATTGTTCCTTGAAGCCCGGCAGCAAGCGGCGCACGCCATCGACCACTTGCACGGTATTGGCATCCGGTTGGCGCTGCACCATCAGGCTGATCGAGCGCTCACCATTGAAACTGCCCACGGCCTTGATCGATTGAAAGCTGTCTTCCACCTCGGCCACGTCTTTCAGGCGCACGGGCTGGCCATTGCGGCTGGCGACGATCAGTTCGGCAAAATCGGTCGCTTTCATCATTTGCGGATTGCCCTGGATGGTCAGGGTCTGGCTCGGACCGTCAAGGATGCCCAGCGGGGAATTCGTGTTCGATGTGCGCAAGGCGGTGGCCAGCTCGTCCATCGTCAGGTTGCGCGCGTTCATCAGGTCGGCACGGGCGCGCACGCGCACGGCAAAGCGTTTCTGGCCATTCACGATGACCTGGGCGACGCCAGGCAGGGTCGACAGGCTGGGCGCGATCAGGTTTTCCGCATAATCGTTGAGGTCCGACAAGTTCAGCGACGGCGACGTCATCTGGATGAACAACACGGGCGCATCGGCCGGGTTGACCTTGCGGTAGGACGGCAAGTCCGTCATTTCCGTCGGCAACTGGCGCTGCGCGCGCAGCAGGGCCGCCTGCACGTCGACGGCCGCCTCGTTGACATTGATGCTGGCGTCAAACTCAAGTGTCAGCGAAGTATTGCCCAAGGTACTCGTGGAGGTGATCAGGCTCAGGCCAGAAATGGTGGAGAATTGTTTTTCCAGTGGCAAGGCCACCGACGAGGCCATGGTTTCCGGGCTGGCGCCGGCCAGGTCGGCGCTCACGTTGATGACGGGCGTGTTGTAGCTCGGCAAGGCCGCCACGGGAATTTGCAGGTAGGCCAGCACGCCAGCCAGGATGATGCTCAGGGACAGCAGCACCACCATGACGGGGCGGCGGATGCTCAGTTCGGACAGGTTCATGCTGGCTTGCCCTGCGGTGCGGCGGCGCCATCGGCAGCCTTGTGTTTTTCCACCAGGCGCACCTTGCTGCCTGGGCGCAAGTTCTGCTTGCCGTCGACGATGACTTTTTCATCGCCAGTCAGACCGGTGACGACGGCGCTCGGTCCGAATGCATACACGCGTGTCACCTTGCGCATCTTGGCCGTACTGTCCGCTTCCATCGAGTACACGAACGTGCCGGAGGTACTCGTGATGATGGCGTTCTGAGGGATCACCAGCGCATCCTTGAGGGTGCGCACGGTCAGCTGCGTATTCACATACTGGCCTGGCCACAGGTCGGTGCCAGCATTATTGAAACGGGCCTTGATCCTGATCACGCCAGTGGCCGGATCGACGGCATTGTCGATAAAGTTCAGTTTGCCATCGAGCTGCTTGCCACCGGCATCGGACAGCAGCGCCGTGACAGGCACCTCGCCCGCCTTTTGCGCCGCCAGCAAGCCCGACAGGCTGCTTTCCGGCAAGGTGAACGACACGTCAATCGGGTCGAGCTGGGTGATGCTGGTGAGCGAAGTGGTCGGCTGCACCAGGCTGCCCGCGTAGACATTGATGGCGCCCACCCTGCCCGCCTGCGGCGCGCGCAGGACGGTGTAGCTGGAGTCGACCTGGGCGGCGCGCAAGGCGGCCTGGTCGGCGGCCAGCAAGGCGCGTGCCGCGTCAAGCTGGCTTTGCAGGGTGTCCACGGCGCCTTGGGCGATAAAATTCTTGCTCAGCAAATCCTGGTTGCGCTTGAGCTGGCGCTCGAGGTCCTGCACCGAGGCGCGGTCGCGCAATACCTGCGCCTGCGCCTTGTCGACATTCGCGTGCTCGCTGCGCGCGTCCAGCGTAAACATCAGTTCGCCCTGCTTGACGAACTGCCCTTCGCGGATATGCACCTTGGTAATCGTGCTGGTTGTCTGCGGGTGCAAATCAACACTGCTGATGGGCATGACGCTGCCATTGGCTTGCAGCACCATCGGCACATCCTGGCGCAGCGGCGCGACCACGCTCACCGTCGTCGGCGCCTGTCCGCCCTTGCCCCCTTTGCCATCCTGTCCGCCGGTCGCCGCGCCGGACTGATGATTGAAATACCAGATGCCGCCACCGATACACAGGGCCGCACCGACGAGGATTGCCAGACTAGTCTTTTTCATTGTTCTGTCACGCTGTTGCAGCGCAGGGCTGCAGGTTGAATGTAGTTGCCAGGGGGGCATAAAGCACAATATTGTCGCACGGAAATGCTCACTTTCCTGCGTAATACTCTGGCACGATCAGGGTGACTTCCAGTCCACCGTCGACATGATTAAGCAGTGAAACCGTGGCGCCATGTTGCTCGGCAATATTGCGCGCGATGGTCAGGCCCAGGCCCGTGCCGCCCGATTCGCGCGAACGCGAGGTCTCGATGCGGTAAAACGGTTCGAACACCTTGGCCAGTTGATCTGGTGCAATACCTGGCCCGCCGTCGCGGATGCGGATGCGCGCGGTACCCGCGATGCGCTCGACGGTGACCTGCGCGTACTGGCCATATTTGACGGCGTTGTCGATCAGGTTCACCAGGCAGCGCCGCATGGCGATCGGGCGCGCCATCAAGGCCATGGCCGCCTGTCCACTGAGGGTAACTTTCTGGCCGGCATCGGCCGCGTCGGAGCAGACGCTGTCGAGCAGGGAATCGAGATCGAGCGCCTGCATCGCTTCCGTGCTATCCATCGAGCGGGCCAGGTCCAGCCCTTCCTTGACCATGCTCTGCATGGCCGACAGGTCTCCCACCAGGCGGTCGTACAATTCTGTATCGGCCACTTTTTCCAGGCGCAGGCGCAAACGCGTCAGCGGCGTCTGCAAGTCATGCGTGATGGCGGCCAGCATTTGCGTGCGCTGGGAAATATGCTGGCGGATGCGTGCCTGCATGGCATTGAAGGCGGCGCTGGCCTGGCGGATCTCACTGGCGCCGGACAGGGTCAGCGGCGGGTGGTTGATGTCGTTGCCCAGGTCTTTCGCCGCCTGCGCCAGCTGCTTGAGCGGGCGCATGGTCATGCGCGTGACCAGGTAGGCGAGGATGGCGATACTGATCAGGAAAGGCAGCAAGGTCATCCAGTCGTTATGTTCATTGAACGGCGGCTGCTGGCGCGGCGGCAAGACCATCAGGCGCAGCACGTGGCCATCCTGCATGCGCACGTCGAGGTTTTCGCACGTGCCGCCCCATGGCTTGGCGGAAAACATGCCCGGCGACTGGCGCGGCTTGACGCAGGCGGCCGGACGTTCGGCCAGCGCGCTGACCTTGAAACCTTCACCCAATTTGGCTTGCAGGGCGGTGGAAAATTCCGTCGGCGCGCCGGGCCTATGTTCCGTCTCGGGACGCAGTTCCAGGCGCACGCTGCCCTTGTTGGCCACTTTCAGGTAGGCGGCGCGCGAGGCCAGCGGCACCACGTCGGCCGCCATCACCAGCTGCTCGGCCCGCTCGACGGCGTGGTAGTCGCGGTATTGCTCGATGGCCCGCTGGCGTTCTCCCACGGCCAGCCACTGCGTCAGCGCGGCCGAAGCGACGATGCCGATCAGCAAGAACATGAAGACGCGGCCCGTCATCGATCCCAGGAAGGCCTTCACGCGTGCGGCTCCACATTGACCTGGCCGGCCAGCACGTAGCCGCCGTTGCGCACGGTCTTGATGATTTGCGGCAAGCGGGCATCTTCACCGAGCTTTTGCCGCAAGCGACTGATCTGGATATCGATCGAGCGGTCGAACGGATCGGCGTCGCGGCCCTGCGTCAGGTTCAGCAACTGGTCGCGGTTGAGCACGCGGTTCGGGTGTTCCAGGAACACGCGCAACAAACGAAATTCCGCGCCCGACAGCATGATCACCAGGCCGCTGGGATTGAGCAGGTGGCGCGCCGTCAAGTCCAGGGTCCAGCCGGAAAAGCGAATTTGCTGCGCCTTGTCCGACGGCACGTTCGACGGCATGGCATGGCTGCGGCGCAGCACGCTACGTATGCGCGCCAGCAATTCGCGCGGCTCGAACGGTTTCGGCAAGTAATCGTCGGCACCCATTTCCAGGCCCAGGATGCGGTCCAGCGGCTCATTGCGCGCCGTCAACATGATCACGGGCACCGTCGATTGCGCACGCAGCTTGCGGCACAAGGTCAGGCCGTCGTCGCCAGGCAGGTTCAAGTCGAGCACGATCAAATCGGGCCGCGTTTCATCGAGGATTTTCCACATGGCCGTGCCATCCGCCGCGCCCAGGGTGCGGTAGGCGTTCGTTTCCAGGTAGTCCGCCAGCAAGCTGCGGATATCGCGGTCATCGTCGACGATGAGAATTGTAGAAGTGGGTTCCATGGTACGAATTATCCCCACTTCCCCCACCCTTGCACAGCGCATTTGTATCGTCTTGTATATAGGGGACCCGAAGAAACATATAGATACAAACTGTCTGGCAGCGGACACTTCGGGGAAACATGGCGCGTCCAACATGGATTCATGTGCAGCAACATGTACATCCCTCACTTTTACAAAGGAATCCAGATGAACGCCTCAATGACAACCTTGCGCAAGAACTTGATCATCGCCATGAGCGTACTCGGCATGGGTGCGGCATCGCTGTCCGTCCAAGCCCAGGAAGCGGCTGCCAGCGCGCCTGCCGCCAGCACCCAGATGCAACATGAAGGCCAGCGCGGCCAGCATCGCGGTGGCAATCCCGCCGAACGCATGGCCAAATACCAGGCCCGCCTGCATGACAAGCTGAAGCTGACGGCGGCGCAAGAACCGGCCTGGGCCACCTTCACGGCCGCCAATGCGCCGAAAAAGCCGATGGGCGACTGGAAAGCCAAGCGCGAAGCGATGGCCAAGCTGTCGGCGCCGGAACGCATGGAGCAATGGATCGTCATGTCGAAGGAACGCATCGCCGGCCAGGAAAGCCGTTTGGCCTCGCTGAAAACCTTTTATGCCGTGCTGACGCCGGAGCAAAAGAAGGTGTTTGACGACAGCGTGCCTGGCGGCAAGCACGGCGGCCATCGCGGTGGCCACCATGGCATGCAGGAGCATCCCAAAGCCGGCTAAAGTTTAGCGGACGCAAGAATGGGAAAAGCCTGCAATGCAGGCTTTTTCTTATTGGCGAGACAAGTAAGCGCCTACTTTCCGTCAAGCTTGCGCAGAGAGGTCAGGAAAGTTGATGCATTCTGGAAGCCGATCACGCGCGACTGGGCGATTTCTTTCCCCTGCTGGTTGAACATGATGATGCCCGGCGGGCCGAACAGCTGGAAACGTTTCAGCATGGCCTTGTCGTCCGCGTCATTGGCCGTCACGTCCACTTGCAGCAGCACGGCTTGCCCCATCTTCTCGCGCACGGCGGGATCGACAAAGGTCAGCTTTTCCATCTCGATGCAGGACACGCACCAGTCCGCATAGAAGTCCAGCAGGGCCGGCTTGCCATTGAGCTGCGCCAGCGTCGCATCGAGCTGCGCCACGGTCTTTACGCGCGTAAACGGTTGCGCGTGTACTTGGCCACCACCGAGGTGCGCCAGCGGCGCCAGCGGGTCGCGGCCGCCGCTGGCCACGCCGACCAGTTGCATCGCGCCCAGCACGGCAAACACGAGGCCGACGGCCTTGGCAATCCAGGCGTTCTTCGCGCCGCTCTTGCCCACCAGCAGATACATGCCGTAACCGACGAACAGCACCGTCCAGCCCAGCATCTGCACGGCGCCCGACAGCACGGGCGAGACCAGCCACCAGGCCACGCCTAGCTGCAGCACGCCAAAGAAGCGCTTGACGGCATCCATCCAGGCGCCGGCGCGCGGCAGCAAGGTACCGGCCGACACACCCACCAACAGCAAAGGCACGCTCATGCCCACCGCCATGGCAAACAGGGCGCTGCCGCCGATGACGACGTCGCGCGTCTGGCTGATGTACAGCAAGGCGCCGGCCAGCGGCGCGGCCACGCATGGCCCCACGATCAGGGCGGAAATGGCGCCCATGACGAACACGCCCGCCAGGCGGCCCGACGATTGCTGGTTCGACACGGACGTCAATTTTCCTTGCAGGAAAGCCGGCACTTGCAGCTCATACAAGCCGAACATCGACAGCGCCAGGCCCGCCATCAGCAAGGCAAAGAAACCCAGCACCCAGGGGTTTTGCAGTTGGGCCGCCAGGCCTTCGCCCGCCAGGCCGGCCGCCACGCCCAGCGCCGTATAGACGATGGCCATGCCCAGTGCATACGTCAGCGACAGCAGCAAGCCACGCGAACGGCTGACCTTGGCGCCATCGCCGATGATGATCGACGACAAAATCGGCACCATCGGCAGCACGCATGGCGTAAATGCGAGGCCCAGGCCCAGCAGCATGAACAGCGGCACGATGACGAGCAGCTTGCCTCCCTTCAGGGCCGCTTCGATCTTGCCCATCTCGCTTTGCGCGGGCGCGGCACTGACGGCCACGGGCGCCACCGCTACCGGCTCGGGCGTGCTGGTGATATCGGCCTGGGGAATGCTCAGCACGGATACGCCAGGCGACGCCTGCGCCTGGGGGCCGTTGACGGCAGCCGTGTCGACTGCCGGCGCACCTGGCAAGGCGAATTTCGACGGCAGGCCGGCGCCGGGCGCCTTGCTCTGGCCGCCGCCACCGCCCACCAGCTGGGCTGTCACATCCTGCGGCGCATAGCACAAGCCCTTGTCGGAGCAGCCCTGTCCCGTCGCCTTCAGGGTAAAGGCGCCGGCCGCTTCCACGGGAATCGTGATGGTGAGGGTCTTGCGGAAGGTTTCCACGTTCTTCTGGAAGGTCTCGTCGAACTTGACCTTGCCGGTCGGATACACGGGCGTGCCCAGCTTGGCGCCCACAGCCTCGAACTTGAAGCGCTCGTGGTACATATAGTAGCCATCGGCAATCACATAGGTGACGGCGACGGTGGACGGGTCCTGCATGCGGGCGGAAAACTTGAAGGCCAGTTCGGGATCGAGGAATTCATCGTCGGCGCGGGCCTGGCTGGCGCCAAAGACGGCCATGGCCAGCAGCAAACAGGTGGCAAACCAGATCAGCAGTTGATGTAGTGGGGCGGCGCGCGCGGTGGCGCTGGAGGGGAAACGGGACATGAACGACCTTTTTCTGCGGCATCAGCTGTGCCATTCGACAAGAGTCGCGCGGAGCAGGCAGCGCTTGTGCCGGGCCGGCGCGAAAGAAGAATAGTACACCGCTGAAAGGATAGCTGCAGCAGAAAACAAAAAAGCCAGGCTAGGCCTGGCTTTCCTTGAAGCAATTACTGGGATTACTCGCCAGCAACTTCAACTGCTTCGGTCGTATCTGGACGATCCATCAGTTCAACGAACGCCATAGGAGCGTTATCGCCGACGCGGAAACCCATTTTCAGGATACGCACATAACCACCGTTACGGTTGGCGTAACGTGGGCCCAGTTCAGCGAACAGTTTCAAGACCATTTCACGATCGCGCAGGCGGTTGAAGGCCAGGCGTTTGTTTGCCAGGCAGTCAGTTTTGCCCAGGGTCAGAATTGGCTCGACAACGCGGCGCAGTTCTTTTGCTTTTGGCAGGGTGGTTTTGATCGCTTCGTGACGCAGCAGCGATACTGTCATGTTGCGCAGCATTGCCAGACGGTGGGACGAGGTACGATTCAGTTTACGGAGGCCGTGACCGTGACGCATGATAAATCCTTTCGGTGAGTGTTTAAATTCCAGCTCTTCGATCGATGAAGCTAGTGCAACATCGCGGGCCGGTTTGTTACTTCAAAAATAAAAGCCTGGGACACCTGTCCCAGGCAGTTTGCTACAACTACGAATTACTTTTCCAGGCCTGCAGGCGGCCAGTTTTCCAGCTTCATGCCCAAGGTCAAGCCGCGCGATGCCAGCACTTCCTTGATTTCGTTCAGGGACTTGCGGCCCAGGTTTGGCGTTTTCAGCAGTTCGTTTTCCGAACGTTGGATCAGGTCGCCGATGTAGTAGATGTTTTCCGCTTTCAGGCAGTTCGCCGAACGCACGGTCAACTCCAGATCGT
This sequence comes from Janthinobacterium salmonicoloratum, assembly GCF_051380845.1. Classification (NCBI taxonomy): domain Bacteria; kingdom Pseudomonadati; phylum Pseudomonadota; class Betaproteobacteria; order Burkholderiales; family Oxalobacteraceae; genus Janthinobacterium; species Janthinobacterium salmonicoloratum. Next base: position 268,669 of record NZ_JBNYXV010000002.1, read on the forward strand.
CGACTGGACGCAACAGGATAGGATCGACCAGCGGAGCGCGCGATGGCGCTTCGGCGGCGGCTTCCGTGCCTTCCAGGGCAGCGAACACATTCAACTGGTCCACCAGAACGCGGGCCGACTGGCGGATCGCTTCTTCCGGCGAGATCACGCCGTTGGTTTCGATGTTGATGATCAGCTTGTCCAGGTCGGTACGCTGTTCGACGCGTGCCGATTCAACGAAGTACGATACACGGCGCACTGGCGAGAACGACGCATCCAGGATGATGCGGCCGATGGTCTTGTTCGTATCTTCCGACAGGCGACGCACGTTACCAGGAACGTAGCCGCGGCCTTTTTCAACCTTGATCTGCATGTCCAGCTTGCCACCAGCGGTCAGGTGGGCGATCACGTGGTCAGGGTTGATCAGTTCGACGTCATGCGGCAGGTCGATGTCGGAGGCCAGGATCGCGCCTTCGCCTTCTTTTTTCAGCGTCAGAGTTACCGAATCGCGGTTGTGGACTTTGAAAACCACACCCTTCAAGTTCAGCAACAGATCGACGACGTCTTCTTGCACGCCATCGAGGGAAGAATATTCGTGGACGACGCCAGCGATCGTCACTTCGGTCGGCGCGTAGCCTACCATCGACGACAGCAGAACGCGGCGCAACGCGTTACCCAATGTGTGGCCATAGCCGCGCTCGAACGGTTCCATCACGACCTTGGCGTGACCTGCACCGAGAGCTTCAACATCGATAATACGTGGCTTCAACAAACTGTTTTGCATGAAATGTCCTTTTCAATACCCTCGGCTCATTACACCGATAAGGCTGATGGCATTAGTAAAACGCCCACTCGATCGAGTGGGCGGAGGTAGTGCTAACTGCTATTAACGCGAGTACAGCTCGACGATCAGCGATTCGTTGACGTCGTTAGCGATTTCGTTACGCTCTGGCAGGGACTTGAAGGTACCTTCCATTTTCTTGGCATCAACCGAAACCCAGCTAGGCATGCCAACTTGTTCAGCCAGCGACAGTGCTTCAACGATACGCACTTGCTTTTTCGATTTTTCACGAACAGCAACGATGTCGCCAACTTTGACCGCGTACGAAGCGATGTTCACAACGATACCGTTCACGGTGAACGCTTTGTGGCTGACCAATTGACGCGCTTCAGCGCGGGTCGAGCCAAAGCCCATGCGGTAGCAAACGTTGTCCAGACGCGTTTCCAGCAACTTCAACAGCGTTTCGCCGGTGTTGCCTTTACGACGGTCTGCTTCAGCGAAGTAGCGGCGGAATTGACGTTCCAGCACGCCGTACATGCGTTTTACTTTTTGCTTTTCGCGCAGTTGGTTACCGTAGTCCGAGGTGCGGGCGCCGGATTTAACACCGTGCTGGCCTGGTTTGACGTCCAGTTTGCACTTGCTGTCCAGCGAGCGACGTGCGCTCTTCAGGAACAGGTCAGTACCTTCACGGCGGGAGAGTTTTGCTTTAGGTCCGATATAACGTGCCACGATACTTCCTTTTTTTAATGATAACGCCCCAGCCACATGCATGATCAAACACGCTGCTGCGGTTAGGCGCTAGTCTGACTCAGCTTCAATCAGACGGTGGCTGAAAACGAAAAACCCGCCAAATTGAATTTGACAGGCAAGAACAGCCGGGCAGTATAACCGTTTCCGGCTCCCTGCTCCAGCGATTTCACACAACTATACTGAGTTACAACAGACAGCAAAGCAGCTGGCGCCGAAGCGCCCTCTGCAACACTATCTTAGATACGACGACGTTTCGGTGGACGGCAACCGTTGTGCGGTACCGGCGTCACGTCCTGGATCTCGGTGATCTTGATGCCCAGGTTGTTCAGCGCGCGAACGGCGGATTCACGACCAGGACCTGGGCCCTTGATACGTACTTCCAGGTTCTTGACGCCACACTCAACAGCCACTTTACCAGCGGCTTCCGCGGCGACCTGCGCTGCGAACGGGGTCGATTTACGCGAACCCTTGAAGCCTGCACCGCCGGAGGTAGCCCACGACAGGGCATTGCCTTGACGATCGGTGATGGTAATGATGGTGTTATTGAACGAAGCGTGGACATGTGCGATGCCTTCAGCGACGTTCTTTTTAACTTTTTTACGCACGCGTGCTGATGCGGCGTTATTTTGCGACTTAGCCATAATTATTCCCTAGCGGATTATTTTTTCAGCGATTGAGCGGCTTTACGCGGTCCCTTGCGGGTACGTGCGTTCGTACGCGTACGCTGGCCACGGCAAGGCAGACCCTTGCGATGACGCATGCCGCGGTAGCAACCCAGATCCATCAAACGCTTGATGTTCATGGACAGTTCACGACGCAGATCGCCTTCGACGATGAATTTACCTACTTCATCGCGCAGCTTTTCCAGTTCGCTGTCATCCAGATCTTTGATCTTTTTGTTGGTTGCTACACCGGTCGATGCACAGATTTTCTCTGCGCGTGGACGGCCCACACCGTAGATGGCCGTCAGGCCGATAACGGTATGCTGATGATTTGGGATATTAACCCCTGCAATACGTGCCATTTGTTATTCCTCGATTAACCTTGACGCTGCTTGTGACGTGGTTCCACGCAGATAACGCGGACTACGCCTTTGCGCTTGATGATCTTGCAGTTGCGGCAGATCCGCTTGACTGATGCGAGAACTTTCATTTTTGGGCTCTTTCTTTCGCTTCTTTGGTTTGATTCAGTGTGTTACTTGGTACGGAACACAATGCGGGCTCGGCTCAGGTCGTACGGCGTTAACTCCACCGTCACCTTGTCTCCAGGGAGAATGCGAATATAATTCATCCGCATTTTACCTGAAATATGCCCGAGCACCACGTGTCCGTTCTCCAGCTTCACTCGAAATGTTGCATTTGGGAGATTCTCAAGAATCTCGCCCTGCATCTGTATGACGTCGTCTTTTGCCATTCGGTATGTTTACCGCGCTTAACGCGTCGGAATTCCGCCCTTGAAATTTGCTTTGCGCAGCAGCGAATCATATTGCTGCGACATCACGTAGTTCTGTACTTGCGCCATGAAATCCATGGTGACAACTACAATAATCAATAAAGAAGTACCGCCGAAATAGAATGGTACTTTCCACTGGGCTTGCATAAATTCCGGCAATAAACACACCAGGGTGATGTAGACTGCGCCGGCAAGTGTCAAGCGTGTCAGGATCTTGTCGATGTAACGGGCTGTCTGCTCGCCTGGACGAATCCCGGGAATGAACGCACCGCTTTTCTTCAAGTTATCCGCTGTTTCCTTGCTGTTAAAGACCAGCGCTGTATAGAAGAAACAGAAAAACACGATCGCCACTGCGTACAACAGCGCATGGATAGGCTCACCAGGCCCCATCGATGCTGCCAAATCTTTCAAGAACCGCACCGCAGGGTTAGCGTTGTCGGCGCCCTTTGAAAACCAGTCCACGATAGTGGCCGGGAACAAGATGATCGAAGAAGCAAAGATCGGCGGGATCACGCCGGCCATGTTCAGCTTCAACGGCAAATGGCTGGTTTGACCGCCATAAATCTTGTTGCCTACCTGGCGCTTCGCGTAATTGACCAATATTTTGCGCTGACCACGTTCGACGAATACAACGAAGTACGTTACCAGTGCTACCAGAATCACGATGAAAATCGCGCTGAAGCTGCCGATCGAACCATTCGACACCTGAGTGAACAAGCCACCCAACGCCGACGGCAGACCTGCTGCAATCCCGGCAAAAATGATGATCGAGATGCCATTACCCAAACCACGCTCGGTAATTTGCTCACCCAACCACATCAAAAACATTGTTCCGGTCAACAAAGTGACGACCGTCACGAAGCGGAATGCAAGACCAGGTTCCAACACCAGACCAGCTTGCGACTCCAGTGCGACTGCAATGCCTAACGCTTGGAACAGTGCCAGGGCAACCGTGAAATACCGGGTGTACTGGGTGATCTTGCGACGACCTGCTTCGCCTTCTTTTTTCAACGCTTCCATCTGCGGTGACACGATCGACAGCAATTGCATGATGATCGAGGCCGAGATATAAGGCATGATACCCAGCGCAAACACTGTAAAACGAGACAAGGCACCGCCCGAGAACATGTTGAACATGCCCAGGACGCCGCCTTCGTGCTCCTTGAACAGCGAGGCTAATTGTGTCGGGTCAATCCCGGGAACCGGGACGTGAGCACCGATACGATAAACCACCAATGCGCCAAGCAAAAACCAGAGCCGTCCCCAAGGGAAACCGGCCGCTGCACTTTTAGCAAGTTGTGGATTAGTCGCCAATTTTCGCTCCGATCAAGCTGTTAGCGGTCAACTCAGGCTACCGAGCCGCCGGCTGCTTCGATGGCTGCTTTCGCGCCAGCGGACACTTTCAAGCCCTTCAAATTCACCGCTTTGGTGATTTCGCCGGACAAGATCACGCGCACGTCACGGGCCAACACGCCCAAAACGCCAGCTTGCTTCAAGACCAGAATGTCGACATCGCCAACAGCCAGGTTGTTCAGATCGGACAGGCGCACTTCAGCTTTGAAGGTTGCGTGCATCGATTTGAAACCGCGCTTAGGCAGACGGCGTTGCAGAGGCATCTGACCGCCTTCGAAACCGACTTTATGAAAGCCGCCCGAACGCGATTTCTGACCTTTGTGACCACGACCCGAGGTTTTACCCAGGCCGGAGCCGATACCGCGACCGACGCGACGCTTGTAGTGCTTAGCGCCTTCGGCTGGTGCAATAGTATTCAATTCCATGATTTGCTCCGTTCGTGTAAGCCCGAAGGCTTACCCGACAACTTTAACGAGATACGATACTTTATTGATCATGCCGCGTACGGATGGGGTGTCTTGCAATTCGGAAACCGAATTTACACGACGCAGACCCAGACCGCGCACGGTAGCGCGATGCGATTCGCGCGTACCGATCAAGCCCTTGACCAATTGCACTTTGACTGTGTTTGTCATTTTGTCCACCTTAAGCCAGAATGTCTTCGACCGACTTGCCGCGTTTGGCAGCGATATCGGAAGCAGTGCTCATTTTCGACAGGCCGTCCAGCGTAGCGCGTACCAGGTTGTATGGGTTGTTCGAACCGGTGGATTTCGCCACCACGTCCGTCACGCCCATCACTTCGAAGATAGCGCGCATTGCGCCACCAGCGATAACGCCAGTACCAGGCTTAGCTGGGTTCATCAGGACCTTGGAGGCGCCGTGACGACCAACAACCGTGTGATGCAAGGTACCGTTTTTGAGCGGTACTTTGATCAGGTTGCGACGGGCTTCTTCCATTGCCTTCTGCACGCCAACTGGCACTTCTTTCGATTTGCCCTTGCCCATGCCGACGCGGCCATCGCCATCACCAACTACGGTCAGCGCGGCGAAACCCATGATACGACCACCCTTGACCACTTTGGTCACGCGGTTGATCGCGATCATTTTTTCGCGCATGCCATCATCCGGCTTGTCGCTTTGCATTTTTGCTTGCATTTTTGCCATGATTGATCCTTAGAACTTCAGACCGGCTTCGCGTGCGGCTTCTGCCAACGCTTTCACACGGCCGTGGTAACGGAAACCGGAGCGGTCGAACGCAACTTCGGTAATTCCTGCTTTCAACGCTTTTTCAGCGACGCGCTTGCCGATCAAGGCTGCAGCAGCGGCATTGCCGCCTTTGCCGGATTGGCCTGCCAGTTCAGCGCGAACTTCCGCTTCAGCCGTCGAGGCCGAAACCAGGACTTTAGCGTCCGGGCTGATCAGGTTGGCGTAAATGTGCAGGTTGGTGCGATGCACCGACAAGCGATTTACTTTCAATTCCGCAATCTTGATGCGGGTTTGGCGTCCGCGGCGAAGCCGTGATTCTTTCTTATCCATCGTCAGCCCCTAATTACTTCTTCTTGGTTTCTTTAAGCTTAACCACTTCGTCCGCATAGCGAACGCCCTTGCCTTTATAAGGCTCAGGAGCGCGGTAAGCACGAACTTCAGCGGCTACCTGGCCAACCTGTTGACGGTCGATACCTTTAATCAGGATCTCGGTCGGGGTTGGTGTTGCGCAGGTAACGCCAGCTGGCATGTCATGCACTACAGGGTGCGAGAAACCCAGGGACAGATTCAGCTTGTCGCCTTGAGCTTGCGCCTTGTAACCCACGCCTACCAGGTTCAGCTTTTTCTCGAAACCCTTGGTGACGCCAACAACCATGTTGTTGACCAGTGCGCGCAGCGTGCCGGACATGGCATTGGCTTCGCGGCTGTCGTTCGCCACGTCGAAACTCAGGGTTCCTGCATTGTTTTCCACTTTGACCTGGCCGGTGAGGGCCTGGGAAAGTACGCCCAGCGGGCCTTTTACGGTGATCGCTTGTGCGGAGATGGCGACTTCGGCGCCAGCTGGCACTACGATAGGCATTTTAGCTACTCGAGACATGTGTAACTCCTTAAGCCACGTAGCAAATAACTTCGCCGCCGACACCGGTAGCGCGTGCTTTGCGGTCAGTCATGACGCCTTGCGGAGTCGACACGATCGCCACACCCAAGCCATTCATCACAACAGGGATCTCGTCTTTACCCTTGTAGACGCGCAGACCCGGACGGGACACGCGCTCCAAGCGCTCAATGACGGGACGGCCAACATAATACTTCAAACCGATTTTCAGTTCCGCTTTGCCACCAGCTTCGGCAACAGCGAAATCTTCAATGTAACCCTCGTCCTTCAGGACGCTGGCAATCGCAATTTTGACTTTCGACGATGGCATGGCCACGGTCGTCTTTTGCACGCCTTGTGCATTGCGAATGCGGGTCAGCATATCGGCGATAGGATCGCTCATACTCATTGCATATTCTCCTATTACCAGCTTGCTTTTGTCATACCCGGAATTTCACCACGCATGGCGAATTCACGGAGCTTGATACGACCCAGACCGAATTTACGGAATGTGCCGCGCGGACGACCAGTGATGGCGCAACGGTTACGTTGACGCGTCGGGTTCGAGTTACGTGGCAGCGCCTGCAGTTTCAGGCGAGCTTCGTAGCGCTCTTCTTCCGATTTCGATTGGTCATCGACGATGGCCTTGAGAGCTTCGCGCTTAGGGGCGAATTTCGCCACCAGGTCAGCACGCTTGATCTCACGATTAATCAGTGACAGTTTGGCCATGATCAGTTCCTGAAAGGGAATTTAAAGGCGGCGAGCAAAGCTTTGGCTTCGTCATCGGTCTTAGCGGTTGTCGTGATGCTGATATTCATACCGCGCAACGCGTCAATCTTGTCGTATTCGATTTCAGGGAAAATGATCTGTTCCTTGACACCGATGTTGTAGTTGCCACGACCATCAAATGCACGGCCGTTCACACCACGGAAATCGCGTACGCGCGGCAGAGCCACGGTAATGAAGCGATCCAGGAACTCGTACATGCGAGCGCCGCGCAGGGTGACCATCGTACCGATCGGGTAACCTTCACGGATTTTGAAGCCTGCGATCGCTTTGCGGGACTTGGTGGTCACTGGCTTCTGGCCGGCGATCTTGGTCAAGTCAGCAACTGCGTGCTCGAGAACTTTTTTATCCGCGATAGCCTCACCAACACCCATGTTCAGGGTGATTTTGGTCAGGCGTGGAACTTCCATTACCGACTTGTAACCAAACTTGCTGGTCAGGTCGGCAACGACTTTTTCTTTATAGAATTCTTGGAGACGTGCCATGATTTCTTAAGCCTTCACTACTTCGCCGGAGGATTTAAAGACGCGGACTTTTTTGCCATCCACTTCTTTGAAACCCACGCGATCTGCCTTGCCAGTCGCTGCATTAAACAATGCAACGTTGGACACGTGAATTGGCATGGTCTTATCGACGATACCACCAGTTACGCCAGTCATCGGGTTTGGCTTAGTCGCTTTTTTAGCGATGTTAATGCCGTCAACCACGATATGTTCAGCATCGATACGCTGCTGTACCACACCACGTTTGCCCTTGTCTTTCCCGGTCAGAACGATGACTTCGTCGTTTTTACGAATCTTATCCATTACGACTCCTTACAGGACTTCCGGTGCCAGGGACACGATTTTCATGAACTTCTCAGTGCGCAGTTCGCGCGTGACAGGTCCAAAAATACGGGTACCGATCGGTTCCAGCTTGGCGTTCAACAGAACGGCGGCATTGCCGTCGAACTTCACCAGGGAACCGTCTTGGCGGCGAACACCTTTAGCGGTGCGCACAACCACGGCGTTATAAATTTCACCTTTTTTGACACGGCCACGTGGCGCAGCAACCTTAACGGTTACCTTGATCACATCGCCAATGCCAGCATAACGGCGCTTGGAGCCGCCCAATACCTTGATGCACATTACTTCTTTGGCACCGGTATTGTCAGCCACTTCGAGCCGGCTTTCAGTTTGAATCATAGTATTCTCTTTCCCAACTTAAGCCGAAGAATCCACACAATGTAGACCCACGGTCAGTCTTGGTCCCGCCAGAGCCGCCCTGCTGGGCTTCACTGTTTGGGTGCATGACCTTCATACATCAACTGACCGCGAATGCTACTGTCTGTGGCCAGACACTTTGCGGCGTTACATGAACGAAGCCCGCAAGTATTACATACAATTTGCGGGCCTGCAAGTACTAATTAAAACCCACCGCCGAAACGGTGGTTTTTATTTAAACGGTTGGTGCGGCTTGAACCACACGTGTCACCGTCCATGCCTTCGTTTTGGAGATCGGGCGACCTTCCTGGATCTCGACCGTATCACCGGCCTTGACTTGGTTGGTCTCGTCATGCGCGTGATACTTGTTCGAGCGCATGATGATCTTGCCATACAAAGGATGTTTTACGTGGCGCTCGATCAGAACGGTAACGGTCTTGTCCATCTTGTCCGAAACCACTTTACCGATCAGCGTGCGCTTGAGCGACTGTTTCACTGGTTCGTTCATTTGGCTTCCTTCAGATTCATTACCGTCTTCACACGCGCGATATCGCGGCGTACCTTCTTGAGCTGCGAAGTGTTGCTCAGCTGCTGCGTAGCGATTTGCATGCGCAGGCCGAACTGTGCCTTCAACAGGTCATTCAGCTCTTTTTGCAGAGCTGGCTGGTCCTTGCCGCGGAGTTCAGATGCTTTCATATACAACTCCAATTATTGGCCGACTTGGCGGATGACAAACGTCGTCGCCAGTGGCAGTTTAGCGGCGGCAAGACGGAAAGCTTCCCGTGCCAGCGCTTCATCAACGCCATCCATTTCGTACAGTACTTTGCCTGGCTGAATTTCAGCGACGTAGTACTCAGGATTACCTTTACCGTTACCCATACGGACTTCAGCCGGTTTGTTCGAAATCGGTTTGTCCGGGAAAATACGGATCCAGATACGGCCACCGCGCTTGATGTGACGCGTCATTGCACGACGCGCCGCTTCAATTTGACGCGCAGTGATACGACCGCGCGCAACTGCCTTCAGACCGAATTCGCCAAACGACACGGCGGTGCCGCGGCTGTGCGAAATACCGGTATTACGGCCTTTCTGCTCTTTACGATACTTTCTGCGTGCTGGTTGCAGCATGATTATTCTCCTGCTTTCTCAGCTGGTGCTGCTGCGGCGGCCGGTTTAGCGGCGGTACGCACACGTGCACCTGGTGCTGTGGATGGTTTCGCACCGGCACCGGCTGGACGTGGACGGCCAGCTGGCTTGCCATCGTCACGGCGTGGGCCGCGGCTTTTCTTCTCGTCAGCTGGGGTATCGATGACTGGTGCATCGCCGTTAGGCGCGCGGTCACCTTTGTATACCCACACCTTGACACCGATGATGCCGTAGGTGGTCGACGCTTCGCTGGTACCGTAGTCGATATCGGCGCGCAGGGTATGCAGAGGCACGCGGCCTTCGCGGTACCACTCTTTACGCGCGATTTCGATACCGTTCAGACGGCCGGACGACATGATCTTGATACCGAGAGCACCCAGGCGCATTGCATTTTGCATTGCACGCTTCATGGCGCGGCGGAACATGATCCGTTTTTCCAGCTGCTGAGCGATCGAATCGGCGATCAGTTGCGAGTCGATTTCTGGCTTGCGAATTTCTTCGATGTTCACGTGAACAGGTACGCCCATGATCTTGGTCAGCGCGGACTTCAGTACTTCGATGTCTTCGCCTTTTTTACCAATGACCACGCCTGGACGCGAGCTGTAGATCGTGAAGCGCGCGTTCTTGGCTGGGCGCTCGATAACGATGCGGCCAACGGAAGCGTTCTTCAGTTTCTTTTTCAGGTAAGCACGTGCTTTCAAGTCTTCGTTCAGCATGGCAGCGAAATTACCGTTGCCTGCATACCAGCGCGAAGCCCAGTTACGGGTGACCGCCAGACGGAAACCGGTTGGATGAATTTTCTGACCCATCGTGGCTCCTTAGTTACCGACAGTCACGTAAACGTGACAGGATTGTTTCGAAATACGGTCGCCACGGCCTTTTGCACGCGCGGTGAAGCGCTTCAGGACGGGGCCCTTTTCGACGTAGATCGTTTTCACGAACAATTCGTCGATGTCCGCACCATCATTGTGCTCGGCATTCGCAATAGCGGATTCCAGAACACGTTTGATGATCGCAGCACCTTTTTTCGGGCTGAATTGCAAGATGTTGAGTGCAGCGTCAACTTTCTTGCCACGGATCAGGTCAGCAACCAGGCGGCCCTTTTGGTCCGACAGGCGCACACCTTTGAGGATAGCTTTAGTTTCCATTATTTCTTAGCCTTTTTGTCAGCTGCATGACCCTTGAACGTACGGGTCAGTGCGAATTCGCCGAGCTTGTGACCAACCATGTTTTCGGAAACATAAACCGGCACGTGCAGCTTGCCGTTATGAACCGCGATCGTCAGGCCGATGAAGTCAGGCATGATTGTCGAACGACGCGACCAGGTTTTGATTGGCTTTTTGTCTTTGGCTGCTTGCGCGGCTTCAACTTTTTTCACCAGGTGGGCGTCACAGAACGGCCCTTTTTTCAATGAACGTGTCATGTGCTACCCCTTATTTCTTGCCGCGGCGCGAGACGATCATGGAAGTAGTACGCTTGTTGCTGCGTGTTTTCTTACCTTTAGTCTGTTGGCCCCAAGGCGAAACTGGATGACGACCAGCTGCTGTTTTACCTTCACCACCACCGTGCGGGTGATCGACCGGGTTCATGACCACACCGCGAACGGTAGGACGAACACCGCGCCAGCGCATCGCACCAGCTTTACCGATTTTACGCAGGCTGTGCTCGGCATTGCCGACTTCACCAACCGTTGCACGGCACTCGATGTGCACGCGACGTACTTCACCCGAGCGCAGACGCACTTGAGCGTAGGTACCTTCACGTGCCATCAGCACAACGCCAGCGCCAGCGGTACGTGCCATTTGGGCACCTTTACCTGGCAGCATTTCGACGCAATGCATCACGGTACCGACTGGGATGTTACGGATTGGCAAGCAGTTACCCGATTTGATCGGTGCTTCCGAACCGTTCATCACGCTGTCGCCAACGGCCATGCCTTTGGTTGCGATGATGTAGTGACGCTCGCCGTCGGCGTAGCACAACAGAGCGATATTCGCGGTGCGGTTTGGATCGTATTCGATACGTTCCACTTTCGCTGGAATACCATCTTTGGTGCGCTTGAAGTCGATCAAGCGATAGTGTTGCTTGTGACCACCACCGATATGACGGGTGGTGATGTGACCGTTGTTGTTACGACCAGCGGTCTTGGATTTCTTTTCAACCAGGGCAGCGAACGGACGACCTTTGTACAGGTCGGCATTCACCACCTTCACCATGCCGCGACGGCCTGGCGAGGTTGGTTTCATCTTAACGAGTGCCATTATGCAGCCTCCTCGGAGAAGTTGATTTCCTGGCCAGGCTTCAGGCACACGAAAGCACGCTTGGTATGGTTACGACGACCGTTGAACTTGCCGGTGCGCTTTTGCTTACCTTCGCGGTTTGCAGTTTGCACGGACAGAACTTCAACCTTGAACAGCAGTTCGACCGCTGCCTTGATTTCAGGCTTGGTTGCATCCGGCAGTACGCGGAATACAATTTGCTCGTTCTTTTCCGCGACCATGGTGGCCTTTTCGGAAATCACGGGCGCCAACAGCACCTTCATCAAGCGTTCTTCGCTATGTTTCAAAATCGCGCTCATGCCAGCATCTCCTCAATCTTGGCCAATGCAGCTTTGGTGACCAGGATCTTCTTGTAGAACACCAGGGACATCGGGTCTGCGTGACGTGGCTCAACGACGAGTACGTTAGGCAGGTTGCGCGATGCCAGTTCCAGGTTTTCGTTCAGAACGTCGGTGATGATCAGAACCGAATCAAAGCCCAGGCCGTTCAATTTTTGCGACAGCAGCTTGGTTTTTGGCGCGTCGATCGTCAGATCGTCGATGACGATCAGGCGCTCTTCGCGAGCCAGCTGCGACAGGATCGAGCAGATACCTGCGCGATACATTTTTTTGTTCACTTTGTGGGTGAAGTTTTCGTCAGGCGAGTTCGGGAAAATCCGACCACCGCCGCGCCACAGTGGCGACGACGACATACCAGCACGAGCGCGGCCGGTACCTTTTTGGCGCCATGGCTTTTTCGTCGTGTGGTGAACTTCTTCACGGTCTTTTTGCTTGCGGTTACCACTACGTGCATTCGCTTGATAAGCGATGACGACTTGGTGGATCAGCGCTTCATTGTAGTCACGGCCGAAAATCGTATCGGCTGCAGCAACGTTCGAGGCGGCTTGACCTTGCGCATTCAGAAGCTTGAGTTCCATCGTTTAAGCTCCCTTCTTGGCTTTGGTTTTGATGGCTGGCGAGACAACTACCTGGCCATTTTTCGCACCTGGAATCGCGCCTTTGACCAGCAGCAGCTGACGGTCGGCATCGATACGGGCGATCACGAGGTTCTGGATCGTACGGTTAACGTCACCCAGATGACCGGTCATGCGCTTACCAGGGAAAACGCGACCTGGATCTTGTGCCATACCGATGGAACCTGGAACGTTATGCGAACGCGAGTTACCGTGCGTTGCACGGCCAGAAGCGAAGTGGTAACGTTTGATAACGCCTGCATAGCCTTTACCGATGGTAACGCCTTGCACGTCGATCTTTTGACCGACTTCGAACAGGGAAGCAGCGACAACATCGCCAGCTTTCAGTTCAGCGGCTTTAGCAGCGTCGACACGGAACTCTTTCAACAGAGTACCGGCTTCAACACCAGCTTTAGCGTGATGACCAGCAACAGCTTTGGTCACGCGGGAAGCGCGACGTTGACCGAATGCGACCTGAACAGCGGAGTAACCATCTGTTTCAGGGGTTTTGATTTGCGCAACACGGTTGTTCGATACGTCCAACACGGTGACCGGGATCGAATCCCCTTCATCCGTGAAAATGCGCATCATACCAACCTTGCGACCGAGAAGGCCTAGGCTCATTTTTTCTCCATTCCCACCTGCGATTGGGCGGGGCTTGTTTAACTACAAAGTAACGTAGGACTCAAAAAAGACGAATCCATACCGAAGCCGGCTAGTATATAGCACAAAAACCCTTGACGCAACAAGTTAACACGGGGTATGTCAAAGTGTTGCGCGACGCCCCTGCGGGAGTTGTCGGCGCGCCGAAAAAACGCTGCCGCAAGGCAACTTAACGAGCGCAAAGCACGGCGGCATGCGGCCTGGCACCGGGCACCATCAGCGGCAGGCACTGGCAGCCGCAGAAACAACAAGGGCGCGTACACCGCGTACGCGCCCTCTTCAGCTCGTCAATCATGCTTGTCGCAACTGGGGACGTATCGCTGCCCTACTCTTGCACTGGTCCTTTGCCAATCTGATACCAGTCCACCTTGCGCGTCGCCACCATGATGGCGGCAAGCACGGCGAACAACAGGATGCTGCCCATCACCAGCGCATTGTTTTCCGAGCTCAGCAAGCCATACAGGGCGCCATACAGCAAGGTCAGCGCCACGCCGAAGCCGATGCCGCGCCAGGCGTTGTGCAGCACGTGCACCAGATAAAAACTGGTCAGCGCGATACAGGCGGCGCTGGCGATCAGGTAGGCGGCCAGGAAGGCGATATGCTCGGCCAGGCCCACCAGCAGCAGGAAGAAGATCACCAGCGACAGGCCCACCAGCAAATACTGCACCGGGTGGATCGGCAGGCTTTTCAGGATTTCAAAGATGAAGAAGGCGGCAAAGGTCAGCGCCACGAACAGCAAGCCATATTTGGTGGCCCGGTCCGATTGCGAATACACATTCACCGGCTCGATGAAGCCCACGCTGAAGCGGTCCACCTGGCCCAGCGGCGCACTGTCTGGCACCTTGAATTCCCCCTCGATGGTGCTCAGCTGCGTTTGCGCATTGGTGGCCAGCGACGAGATATTCCAGGCCACATTGAAACCCTGGGCATCAATCTGGCGATTCTTCGGCGACGGCAGGAAGCGCCCGCCAAACTGCGGATGGGGCCAGTTCGACTTGATCTGGATCTGGCTGTTCTTGGCCACCGGCACGAAATGCTGGCGTTCGATGCCATCGAGGCCCAGGTCAAAGCTGAAGCGCACCTGCTGCGGCGCCGCCAGAGGCATGGCGCCCAGCGGCGCATGCAGGCCGCTGCGGAAGGCAAACAGATCGGTGCCCTGTTCGAACTCGATCTTCTGGCCGCCCCAGTCGATTTTCGGGATATTGCGGATGCCGCGCACGTCCTCGATGGACAGGGCGACGAAAGGCGTGCCCGGGGTCACGCGCGAGTCCGGCGACTTGCGCGGCAGCTGGCTGCTGGCCGGCACCGTGAAGTCGCCCTTGAAGGCATGCTGGCCGCTGTAGACCAGCACCTGGTGAATGCCGCGGTAGCGGCGGTCCGTTTCGATGTTGCCATTGATCTGCAGGTCATTCGGATACACGAGCAGGCGGCGCTGCACCATGCGGTGCAGCAACTCCGTGCGTACGGGCCCTTTCACTTCCTTGTCATCGCCCTTGGCCACTTCCACGCGCTCTTCGTACTGCTCCGTGTAGGGAATCACCAGGATGGGGCCGATGATGGTTTGTTCGCGCACCGAATCGGCGGCGATGCTGTTGACGGCTTCCTGGCGGAACTCCATCCGCTCCTTGATCGTTTCCTGAATCATCAGTAAAGGCAGGCCGATCAGCAGCATCAGGCCGAACACGATCAACGCTTTGACTAACAGAGTTTTTTGCATGGCGCATCCTTGAAGTAAGGATGCCAGTGTAAAAAAGCTGTATGCGCTGACGATGCAGTCTGTGTGAAGCCGGCAAATAAAGTGTGCTACGCCAGCGGCAGGCACAGGCGCGCGCAGGCGCCGCCCTGCGGATGATTGAGCACCTCGACCGTGCCGCCATGCAGGGAAGCGACCTCGCGCACAAAGGGCAGGCCCAGGCCCGTGCTCTTGCCGGCGGTCGGGCGCGGCAAGGAATAAAAGCGCTCGAATACGCGTTCCAGCGCATACGCGGGGATGCCTGCACCCCGGTCGCGCACGGCAATTTCCACGTGCGCGCCCTGGCGATCCGCCGTCAGGTCGATGCAGCTGCCGGGCGGCGCAAAGCCGGCCGCATTATCGAGCAGATTGCCCAGCGCCTGACGCAGCAGCAGGGCGTCGCCCGCCACGTTCGCCTCGCCGGCCTGCACTTGCAGGCGCACGCCGCGCGCCGCCAGGGTGGCGGCCGCGTCCTGCGCCACTTGCGCCAGCAGCGGGCCCAGCGCGATGCGCTCGGGATTGTCCAGGCGCTGCTGCTTTTCCACGCGCACCAGGGCCAGCAGCTTGTCGATCAGTTGCCGCTGACGCGCATTCTGTTCCAGGATACTGGCGAGGAACTGGCGGCGCTCGGCCGGCGCCATGTCTTCCTGCAGCAGTTCGGCCGAGGCCTGGATGGCGGCGATCGGGCTTTTCAATTCATGCGCCAGGGTGTGCATCAGTTGCTCCACATATTCCTTGCCCTCCAGGCGCGTGCGCATCGCCTCCAAGGCCCGCCCCAGGGTCCCGATCTCGTTCCTGCCCAGCGCCGGCAGCGCCACCTTGCGCCCTGCTTCCACGTCGCCGATATAATGCATCAGCTTGCCCAACGCATGGTGCAACCACCAGGCAAATGCCAGGCCGATCAGCAACGACAGCAGTAACAGGATGGCGCCACGCTGCAATATCTTGCGCTGGCTGCGCTCGACAAAGGCTTGCACGCTGGCGTTCGGCTTGGCCACCGTCAGCACGCCGATCACCTCATTGCCGTCACGAATCGGCGCGGCCACATACATCACCGTCGACATCTCGTCGTCTGGCCGGCTGCGCGTGCTGCGCGCGCCATACTTGCCCTGCAAGGTGAGATACACGTCATTCCAGCGCGAATAGTCGCGCCCCACGTCGCGCCCGCTGGAATCGAACAGCACGATGCCGTGCCGGTCCGTGATGGTGATGCGGTAATCGAGCGTGCGCTTGCGCACGCCATTGATATTGATGTCCACGCCATGGCGCGCGTAATCCTGCATGCGCTCGACCACGGGCGACTGTGCCAGCGTGCCCGCCTTCACGTCGGGCGCCACCAGGCTGGCCAGCAGTTGCGAGGTATCGACCAGCGTGTCTTCCAGGGTCGAGCGCACACCGGGCTTGACCTGCTCCATGAAGACATTCAGCAAGAACCACGCGGCCAGGCCCACGATCAGGAAGTAGCCCAGCAGGATACGCAGGCCGATCTTCATGCGCCGGCCAGGCTGTAGCCGAGGCCACGGTGGGTATGGATGGGGTCGACTTGCGCATCGATGGCACGCAGCTTGGCGCGCAGCGATTTGACGTGCGCGTCGACGGTACGCTCGAGCGTGTCGGGCGCCCCGCTCCACACGCGCTCCATCAGCTGCGCGCGCGACAGCACATGACCGGGATGCTCGAGCAGGTTTTTCAGCAACAGATATTCATAGCGGGTCAGGTCCAGCGGCTGGCCGTGAAACAGCACTTTCGCCTCCAGCGCGCGCAATTCGAAGCGCGCCGGCGCGGTTGCAGCGACAGGCGCGGCTATCGTCATGCCAGTCTCGCGCGGCACCTGAACGGCACCTGCGCGGCGCAGGATGACGCGGATGCGCGCCACCAGTTCGCGCGGCGAAAACGGTTTGGTGACGTAATCATCGGCGCCGATTTCCAGGCCGACGATACGGTCTATCTCATCGCTGCGGGCCGTCAGGAAGATCACCGGCACCTCGGAAAACTGGCGCAGCCGGCGGCACACTTCCAGCCCGCTCATGTCGGGCAAGCCCACGTCGAGCACCACCAAAACGGGCATCTGCGCGGCTTCGCCGGGCGCTGGACGTAGCGCGGCCAGGGCTTGCTCGCCCAACATCACATGGCGCGGCGTAAAGCCGTCCGTGCGCAAAGCATAGGCGATGCTGTCGGCAATCGCCTGTTCATCTTCCACGATCAGGACAGTCTTGGACATGGCGGCGGCAGGCATTAGTGAACAGACCCGGAGTATCCCTGAAGCACGCAAGCGGCGTCAATCGCGCGCCTTGCGGTGCGCGGGCAAAAAGCCACCCACCCCAAAAAACTTATAGTATATTTATCGCAGCATGACTCCACTGATACACCGTGTCCTACACCCGTCCGAGGAGACTATGAAGAACCATACCATCAGCCTGCTATGCGCTGTCAGCCTGCTGGCCGCCTGCGCGGCGCCAGCGACGCTCACCACTTCCAACGCACAACACGACGCCTGCAACGCGGCCGAGCTCAAAGGCCAGTTTGGCGAAGCGGAACTGGCTTGCGTACAGGCGCTGCGCAGCGCCGAGCAGGCCGGGGCCAGCGCGGATATCCTCTCGCAGCGCCAGTACAACCTGGGCCGCATCAAGCGCTTGCAGGGCAAGAATGCCGAAGCGGAGCAGTTGTACCGGCAAGCCCTGACCACGGAAGAAGCGGCGCAGCCACGCAGCGATGCGCGCATCGGCCGCCGCATGGTGGAGCTGGCGTCGGCGCTGGCGGCGCAAGGCAAGTGGCAGGAAGGCACGGGATACCTGGAGAAAGTGCTGCCGCTGCTGCCGAAGCTGTCGCCCGCCTCGCGCACGTTTTCGGCGGAAGTGCTGCGCCAGTACGCCAGGCAGCTGCAAGGCGGTCCGCAGGCGGCAATCGGCAATCGCTTCGACGCGGTGGCGGCCAGCTTGTAACAAGAGACTCCCGTGGCCCGGCCTACGGCTGGGCGACGTGGATGCTGGCCTTGATGTGCTTGAGGTGGGCCACGATGGTGAACGTCATCACCACCAGCAGCGACCATGAACTCCATTTGCTGACATGCACGACCGACCAGGCGCCAAGCTGGTTCGGATAGCGCCACACGCCCCAGAAGGTGCTGATGTTTTCAGCCAGCCAGATAAAGAAGCCGACCAGCACGAAACCGAGCAGCAAGGGCATGCTGCGGTCGCGGTCGAGCGGACGGAACACCACGGTGGTGCGCGCGTACAAACCCAGCGCGCAGGCGGCCAGATACCAGCGATAGTCGCCGATGTAGTGATGGGTGAAGAAGTTGGCGTAGATCAGCAGCGCGATCAGCACCGCCATCCAGTACGGCGGATGGTGGCGAATCCGCATGTCGAGCAGGCGCCAGGTCTGGATGATGTAGCTGCCGACGGCCGCGTACATGAAGCCGGAAAACAGGGGAACGCCGAACACCTTGCTGTAGGCGAAATCGGGATAGCTCCACGACTGGATCGTCCCCGATACCTTGAACACCTCCAGCGCGAAGCCGACCGCATGAAACAGGCAAATGGCTTTCAACTCATCCCACGTTTCCAGTCCGCTCCACAGCATCGCGCCCTGGATCGCCAGCGCCGCCAGCAGCAGCACGTCATAGCGCGGCAGGCCGAACAGGCCGACGCGCGGCACCAGGAACACGGTAGCAAAAAACAACCCCACGAACAGGCAGGACCTCGCCTCCTTGATGCCGAAATACAGGAATTCGGTCAGGAAGCGCGGCCAGCCGCGCAAGCGCTGACGGGGAGTCGCATTTAACAGGTGGGTATCGAGGGTATTGAGCATGCAGCAACTTTATCGGCCGCCCGCGGCACTGTAAAGCGATTTTGCACGTGCACGCAGTTGTCGCCAGTGTTGGGCATGCGCCAATGGCAATGGGGCCGGGCGCACTCACGATCGTGAGCAGGCCCGGCCCCATCATCAGGCAGCGGGACACCCCGCCGGCCTGGAACAGCTGTCAACACCTGATGCTACGGTGTTGTCAGCTGCCCTTGAAACTCTTATTGCAGTTTGATTTCAACATCAACACCAGCTGGCAGGTCCAGCTTCATCAGCGCGTCAACGGTTTTGTCCGTTGGGTCAACGATGTCCATCAGGCGTTGGTGCGTACGGATCTCGAACTGATCGCGCGAAGTTTTGTTGACGTGCGGGGAACGCAGCACATCGAAACGTTGAATACGGGTAGGCAGTGGTACTGGGCCTTTGACGACAGCGCCGGTGCGCTTCGCGGTTTCAACGATTTCCAGAGCGGACTGGTCGATCAGTTTGTAATCGAAAGCCTTCAGGCGGATACGGATTTTTTGGTTTGGTGCCGACATGATATTTCCTTAAAAGAACGAACCGCGCGGTCTGCACGGCAATGAGGTCATACGGGAATTTCTGACGCAACAACCGTCAGGGTCGACATGATAGCACCAAAATGCTTGCCAACCCCGGCAGTTGAATAAAAAGAAGGGCGCCGGGCGACGACGCGTCTTCTTTTATGCAGGCTTAAGAATTAAGCCAGGATTTTTGCAACAACACCAGCGCCGACGGTACGGCCGCCTTCGCGGATAGCGAAGCGCAGACCTTCTTCCATCGCGATCGGGTTGATCAGCTTGACGGTGATCGACACGTTATCGCCTGGCATGACCATTTCTTTGTCTGCTGGCAACTCGATCGAACCGGTTACGTCCGTCGTACGGAAGTAGAACTGTGGACGATAGTTGTTGAAGAATGGCGTATGACGGCCGCCTTCATCTTTCGACAGAACATAGATCTCGCCGGTGAAGTGAGCATGCGGCTTGATCGAGCCTGGCTTCGCCAGAACTTGACCACGTTGCACGTCTTCACGCTTGGTGCCGCGCAGCAGCAGACCAACGTTGTCGCCTGCTTGACCTTGGTCCAGCAGTTTGCGGAACATTTCCACGCCGGTGCAAGTCGTTTTGACGGTATCGGTGATGCCGACGATTTCAATCTCTTCGCCGACTTTAACAATGCCGCGCTCGATACGACCGGTCACAACGGTACCGCGACCCGAGATCGAGAACACGTCTTCTACTGGCATCAGGAATGCACCATCAACAGCGCGCTCTGGCGTTGGGATGTAAGCATCCAGCGCATCGGCCAGACGCAGCACTGCGTCAACGCCCATTTCGCCTTCTTTGCCTTCCAGCGCCATACGTGCCGAACCTTTGATGATTGGCAGGTCGTCGCCTGGGAATTCGTACTTCGACAACAGCTCGCGCACTTCCATTTCAACCAGTTCCAGCAGCTCTGCGTCGTCGACCAGGTCGCACTTGTTCAGGAACACGATGATGTATGGAACGCCAACTTGGCGGGCCAGCAGGATGTGTTCGCGGGTCTGTGGCATTGGGCCGTCAGCTGCGGAGCACACCAGGATTGCGCCGTCCATCTGGGCAGCACCGGTAATCATGTTTTTGATGTAATCGGCGTGGCCTGGGCAGTCAACGTGCGCGTAGTGACGCGTTTCCGTTTCGTACTCGACGTGGGCGGTGTTAATCGTAATACCGCGCGCTTTTTCTTCTGGCGCTGCATCGATCTGGTCGTATGCTTTAGCTTCGCCGCCGAATTTCTTCGACAGAACCGTTGCGATTGCAGCGGTCAGCGTGGTTTTACCGTGGTCGACGTGGCCGATGGTGCCGACGTTGACGTGCGGCTTGGTCCGTTCGAATTTACCTTTTGCCATTTTATTCTTCCTTAGAACAATGATTTAAATGTAGGGACCGGCATTCTCGTGAAAGCCGGCCCGGAACTTCTATTACTTAGCTTTCGAGCTTACGATTGCTTCAGTCACATGCTTAGGTGCTTCAGCATAGTGCTTGAATTCCATCGTGTAAGTCGCACGACCTTGGGTCGACGAACGCAACGATGTGGCGTAACCGAACATTTCCGACAGAGGCACTTCGGCCTTGATGATCTTGCCGCCACCGCCAGCAATTTCATCCATACCTTGCACCATGCCGCGACGCGACGACAGATCGCCCATCACGGTACCGGCGTAATCTTCCGGCGTTTCCACTTCCACGGCCATCATCGGCTCCAGGATGACTGGCGATGCTTTGCGGCAGCCATCTTTGAATGCCATCGAAGCGGCCATGCGGAATGCATTTTCGTTCGAGTCAACATCATGGTACGAACCGAAGAACAGCGTGACTTTTACGTCAACGACTGGGTAACCAGCCATCACGCCCGAAGTCAGCGTGTCGCGCACACCTTTTTCAACTGCAGGGATGTATTCGCGAGGAACGGTACCGCCCTTGATCGCGTCAACGAATTCGAAGCCCTTGCCCGGTTCTTGCGGTTCGATCTTCAGAACCACGTGACCGTATTGACCACGACCACCCGATTGCTTGACGAATTTGCCTTCCGACTCTTCGCACACTTTACGGATCGTTTCGCGGTAAGCCACTTGTGGCTTGCCGACGGTCGCTTCAACGTTGAATTCACGCTTCATACGATCGACGATGATGTCCAGATGCAACTCGCCCATACCGGCGATGATGGTCTGGCCCGATTCTTCATCGGTACGCACGCGGAACGATGGATCTTCTGCTGCCAGACGGTTCAGCGCCAGGCCCATTTTTTCCTGGTCGGCCTTGGTTTTTGGCTCGACTGCCTGCGAAATCACCGGCTCAGGGAAGACCATGCGCTCCAGAACTACGCTGGCTTTTTCGTCGCAAAGCGTATCGCCAGTGGTGGTGTCTTTCAGACCCACGACAGCGGCGATGTCGCCAGCGCGCATTTCCTTGATTTCTTCGCGTTCGTTCGCTTGCATCTGCACGATACGGCCGATACGCTCTTTCTTCTGCTTCACGGAGTTCAACACCGAGTCGCCCGAATTCAGGGTACCCGAGTAGCAACGGATGAAGCACAGCTGACCCACGAACGGATCGGTTGCGATCTTGAACGCCAATGCCGAGAATTTCTCATTGTCGTCAGCGGCGCGTTCGACTGGCTGCTCGTCCTCGTCCAGACCTGGGACAGGTGGAATGTCGATTGGCGATGGCAGGTACTCGATGACCGCGTCCAGCATTGCTTGTACGCCCTTGTTTTTAAAGGCGGTACCGCACAACATTGGAACGATTTCGCTGGCGATGGTACGCTGACGCAGAGCAGCCTTGATCTCGGCTTCCGACAGGTCGCCTTCTTCCAGGTACTTGTTCATCAGTTCTTCGGACGCTTCAGCAGCGGCCTCAACCATGTTTTCGCGCCACTTGGCAGCTTCAGCCGCCAGGTTCGCTGGAATTTCGCCGTATTCGAACTTCATGCCTTGCGAAGCGTCGTCCCAGATAACCGCTTTCATCTTGACCAGATCGATAACACCGGTGAAGACGTCTTCAGCGCCGATAGGCATCTGAATAGGTACTGGGTTGGCTTTCAGACGCGAACGCATCTGATCGTAAACCTTGAAGAAGTTGGCGCCGGTACGGTCCATCTTGTTCACGAAGGCCAGACGTGGCACTTTGTACTTGTTAGCCTGACGCCATACCGTTTCCGATTGTGGCTGCACGCCGCCGACTGCACAGTAAACCATGCAGGCGCCATCCAACACGCGCATCGAACGTTCAACTTCAATGGTGAAGTCAACGTGGCCTGGGGTGTCGATGATGTTGATGTGGTGCGCTGGGAAGTTGTTTGCCATGCCTTTCCAGAAGCACGTAACAGCAGCCGAGGTAATCGTGATGCCGCGCTCTTGCTCCTGTGCCATCCAGTCGGTGGTGGCAGCGCCATCATGGACTTCGCCCAGCTTGTGGTTCACGCCGGTGTAGAACAGGACGCGCTCGGTCGTGGTCGTCTTACCTGCATCGATGTGAGCGGAGATACCGATATTACGATAGCGCTCAATGGGGGTCTTGCGGGCCATAATTAATCCTAAATGAATGGACAAAACCGAGCAGCATTTTTTTGCAAAAATGAGCCCGGCCTCGAACAACAGATGCTTGACAGCCGCCTTGCGGTAGCTGGCTTTATATTAGAAGCGGAAATGCGAGAACGCTTTGTTCGCTTCAGCCATACGATGGACTTCGTCGCGTTTTTTCATCGCGCCGCCGCGGCTTTCAGCCGCTTCCATCAGCTCACCGCCGAGGCGTTGTGGCATCGATTTTTCGCTGCGCTTGTTAGCAGCTTCACGCAACCAACGCATGGACAGAGCCATACGACGGACTGGGCGAACTTCGACCGGCACCTGGTAGTTTGCACCACCGACGCGACGGGATTTCACCTCAACCAGCGGCTTGGCGTTGTTGATTGCGGTAGCAAAAACTTCGAGCGGATCTTTGCCCGATTTTGCTGCGATGTGCTCGAAAGCACCGTAGATGATGTTTTCTGCAACCGATTTCTTACCGGACAGCATCAGCACGTTTACAAATTTAGCGACATCAGTGTTGCCGAATTTTGGATCTGGCAAAATTTCGCGCTTGGGTACTTCACGACGACGTGGCATATCAATTCCTTTCAATCTTCAGTTGAGCGCGCGTTCTTCGCACACTCGCGGACGACCATCATAGTCTTCCACTTACTCGACCAGATGCGGTCGACTACATTCACTTAGCTAGTTGCCACTGAGCGAAACTTGGGTTTGCTGCGTACAACTTATTACTTCTTGCCTGCTTTAGCGCGCTTGGTACCGTACTTCGAACGCGATTGCTTACGGTCTTTAACGCCTTGGGTATCCAGGGCACCGCGAACCATGTGGTAACGCACACCCGGCAAATCCTTAACGCGACCGCCGCGCAGCAGCACAACACTATGCTCTTGCAGGTTATGGCCTTCACCGCCAATGTACGAAATGACTTCGAAACCATTGGTCAGACGAACTTTAGCGACTTTACGCAGAGCCGAGTTAGGCTTCTTTGGAGTCGTGGTGTAAACACGTGTGCAGACGCCACGTTTTTGCGGGCTGTTTTCCAGCGCCGGCGATTTGCTCTTCACGGTCAAAGCGACGCGTGGATTGCGAATCAATTGATTGATGGTTGGCATCGTTATAAATCCAACAAAAAACTACGATTAATAACCCGGGCAATATGCCCGGCGACTAAAACCTCGTCCCGCTTTCATCTACTGCGCACCGGAGGCGCCCGCAGCCACTCGATAAGGAGCGGCCATGAAATGCCAAGCAATACGTAAACGATGAGCAGAATAAAATCGAGAACTCGCTAGTTTAGACCTTGTGTTACAGGGGGTCAATCAGTTTACCGCTTTTTGCTATAAAAAAAGGCAAAAAAGCGGCACTTTTGTGGCATTTTGACTAATCTTTGGCCGCGGCGCGCCGACGCCGGCAGCGTGCGGCGCTTGATGATTTGGCATTCTTTCCCTGCGGCCAAGTATCGGACGCGCGCATTCTTGTATGACCGCAAGCCAACAAAAGGATTGATAATAGCGGACATTTTTCGCTGCCCTCCTTTATGCGCTCCTTGCTTCGCCCCGCCAATCTGTTCCTGCTCCTGACGTACGCCTTGCTGACGGCCGTGCCCTTCGTCCCCGCGCTGCTGGGGCGTGCGCTCGAGCATCCCTGGCAGATGCTCACCTTCGAGCTGCTGGCCTGGCTGGCCGTCTGGAGCGTGTTCAAGCGCCCCGCATACTTCCACTGGCTGCTGGTGCCCGCCTTCCTGGCCCTGCCGACGGAAATCTACCTGTTCATCTTCTATGGCCAGGGCATTTCCACGCACCACCTGGGCATCATCTTCGAAACCAGCCCCAAGGAAGCGATGGAATTCCTCGGACAAAAAGTGTGGCTGATGGGCGCCGTCATGCTGGGCGTGATCGCCTGGTGCGCGCTCGGCTGGTTTGCGGCCACGCGCACGCGCGACCTCGACTGGCGCGGCAAGTCGCGCCCGGCCGCCTTCGTGCTGCTGATCCTGCTGGGCGGCTTCTGGTGGTATGGCCACGAATTCGGTTTCGACGCCAAGGTTCTGCATAGCGCTCCCGCATCGGCCAAGGCCAGCAGCAAGGCGGGCGCTTCCGGCTTCGGCGACGCCAGCTCTGCCGACGACGAAACAGCCGAAGAAGACGAGGAAAGCAGCAAGCCGGAGAACGCCAGCATCGCCGGCGCCGATGAAACGGGTCTGGGCTGGCCCAGCCTGCCCCACTGGGCTCGCCTGCCCTACGCCTTCGACACCGTCAGCAATTCCTGGCCCTTCGGCCTGGCCGCGCGCGGCTTCGATTTCTACAAGGAACGCAAGTACCTGGCCGAGCTGGGACAGAAAAGCAGCAGCTTCCGTTTCGGCGCGCACCAGCAACATCCCGATCCCCATCCGGAAGTGGTGGTCATGGTGATCGGCGAATCGTCGCGCTACGACCGCTGGAGCCTGAACGGCTACGAACGCGACACCAATCCCCTGCTGAAACAGGAAAGCAACCTGGTGCCGCTGGCCGACGTCATCACGGCCGTTTCCGCCACGCGCCTGTCCGTGCCCGTCATCATCTCGCGCAAGCCGGCCACGCAAAGCCTCAAGGATGGCTTCTCGGAAAAATCCTTCCTGACTGCCTACAAGGAAGCGGGCTTCAAGACTTACTGGCTATCGAACCAGATTTCGTTCGGCCAGTTCGATACGCCCGTGTCCGTGTTTGCCAAGGAGGCGGACGTGGTGCAATTCCTGAACCTGGGCGGCTTTACCAACAATTCGAACTTCGACCAGATCTTGTTCGACCCGTTCAGGAACGCGCTGGCCGACCCGGCGCCGAAAAAGCTCATCGTGCTGCACACCCTGGGCAGCCACTGGAACTACAGCCAGCGCTATCCCAAGCAATTCGACAAGTGGCAACCGTCGCTGTTCGGCGTCGACAAACCCGTCTACACGGACACGGCCATCAAGCCACAGCTGAACAACAGCTACGACAGTTCCATCCTGTACACGGACTGGTTCCTGTCGAACGTGATCGGCATGCTGAAGGACGATGGCCAGCGCACCGCCCTGCGCAGCTCGCTCGTCTACGTGGCCGATCACGGCCAGACCCTGTACGACGGCACCTGCCGCCTGGCCTTCCACGGCCACAACACGCAGTTCGAATTCCACGTGCCCGCCTTCGTCTGGTATTCGCCGCAATTCCAGCAACACTATCCGGACAAGGTGACGCAGCTGCAGCGCCATCAGAAGGCGCGCCTGTCGACGGAAAACATGTTCCACACCCTGCTCGACCTGGGCGACATCCGCTTTGCCGGCGAACAGCCCGAATGGAGCATCGCCAGCCCCCGCTTCAAGCAGCACAAGCGCTACGTCGACAGCTACGGCTGGACCAACTACGACAACGCCATCATCCGCGGCGATTGCCGCGAAGTGATCGACAAGAGCACGCCGGAAAAGCAGGAAAAGTAGCGCGCGGCCATCAGGCCCGTTCGAGCACGCCGCCGCAATCGGCCGGTTGCGCCATGTGCGTGCTGAGCCAGTCGAAGACGCGCCCGGCCTTGTCCGCGATACCGGCGTCAAAACCGCGCTGCGCCAGCAGGGCGATGCCATTCGTGGCCTGCAGCACGCCAGGCGCCAGCTGCAGCGCGCCGGCGTCATCGCGGCGCACGCACCACGGCGCCAGGCAGTCTTCCAGCAGCGGCCCTAGCACCAGGTTGTGCGACGAGACGATCACCAGGTGGCGCGCGGCCAGGGAATGCAGCACGGCGGCGGCGGCCGCCACCGACTCGAGGTGGTTCGTGCCGCGGAAAATCTCGTCGATCAGGAACAGCGCCGGCGCACCGCCCTCTGCCAGCGCCAGCAATTCGCGCGCGCGCCGCAATTCGGCGATATATAAACTTTCGCCGCCATCGAGCGAGTCTTCATTCTGCATGCTCGCATACACGGCCAGGCGCGGCACATCAGCGCTGTCCGCATGACAGAAGCCAAAGGCCCGCGCGCAGACCAGGTTCAAGCCTATGCAACGCAGCAAGGTGCTCTTGCCGATACCGTTCTGGCCGGAGATGAAGCCCCCCTTGCCTTGCACGCCGAACGACAGCGGCGCGGCGTTCTCCAGCAAGGGATGCAGCATGCCCTGCAAGGCCAGGGCGCGCGGCGCCGCGGTGCCCGCCCAGCAAAACACGGGGGCCGCACGCAGCTGCCGCACCAGCGCAAGGTCCGCTTCCAGCTGGGCTACCTGGGTAAAGCTGTCACGCAGAAAGGGCAGCTGCTGCGCCACCAGCTGGCGCGTGCGGAAGTAGCGCTTGACGTTTTTCAGCAGGAGCCAGTCGCCATACTCGACCAGCAGCGTATCGATGAAGGGCACGTAATGCAGCAGCGAGCGCTCGATGGCGCGCGTCAGCTTGGCCGTTTGCGCGCCGTCGGCCGCCAATGGCAAGGCTGCCGGCACGTCGAGCCGCGCCAGCGCGGCACGGGTTTTCAGCAGGTGGCGCAAGGTATCGAGCGTACGCTCCCATAGCTTGGCGCTTTCGTAAAAACGCACCTGCACGGTCATCAGCGCAACACAGGCGGCCAGCACGCCAAGTAGCGCCGGCCAGCCCACCAGCCAGCTGGCGGCAATGGCCAGCAACAAGGCCAGCGGCACTAGCCATAGCCAGACGCTCCACCAGGGCGCCGATGCCAGCGCCGCACCGAACAGGGTCTCGCTCACTTCCGTCTCGGCCTGACGCAAGGGCAAGCAAGCGCGCTGCAGGCTGGCCGCCTGGGCCGGATCGTCCAGCAATTGCTTAACGCGCGCAATGGAGGCAGGATCGGCCTGACCACCACTCAGGCGCCGGTGCAGCTCCTGCTGGCCGAAGATGCTGGTCTCGCGCGCCAGCTGCGCCGCATACTGGTCGAGCAGCAGCTCGTTCCAGGTCTGGCCATCGAGCGATGGCGCCTCGCCCGTCAACCGCTGCAGCATCGCCACGTCGCTGCGCGCGAAAGGATAATCGAGCGCCGGCGCAAAGGCGCGGGCAGGGAAAAGCTGCTGGAGGAATGGATGCATGGCGCCTGGGGAGGGGTCAAAAAAGGAGTCGCCACAGCAGATGCAGGCGATTGCCAATTTATCAAGTGCAAGCTGCGCGGACGGACATGCTGGACGGCGCGGACACGGCGGACAGCCGGACGCAAAAAATTTTTCCCATTCAAATCAACGACTTAATAACTGGCACGGATCGTGCATTGGAAAAGGCATCCTTCACGAGACCTGACCATGATCCGCGATACCTCCTCCCAAGACGCCGTACTGTCCGCCCCGCCGGGCCAGCGCCACAAGCAACGTGCCCTGCTGCTGCTTGGCGCCGTCGTCGTCATCGGCGCCGCCATCGCTGTCGTTGCCGGCTGGCGCAACAGCGAGCATTCCGTCAACAGCAGCCGCCTGCGCATCGCCGACGTCACGCGCGGCACCCTGATCCGCGACGCGGCCGTCACTGGCCGCGTGGTCGCCTCGATCAGCCCTACCCTGTATTCCACCACGGTGGCCACCGTCACGCTGAAAGCGAAGGCAGGAGACACGGTGAAAAAGGGCGACATCCTGGCCGTGCTGGAGTCGCCTGACCTGTCCGACGCCCTCAAGCGCGAACAATCGAGCGTGCAGCAGCTGGAGGCGGAAGTGGCGCGCCAGCAGATCCTGGCCAAGAAGCAGAAACTGCTGGCGCGCCGTGAAGCCGATACGGCCGAAATCGAGCGCCTTTCCGCACAGCGCACGCTCGAACGCTATGAAAGCGTGGCGCAGGTCGGCATCATCGCCAAGATCGATTACCAGAAGGCCAAGGATGCCTTGAATTCAGCCGATATCCGCAGCAAGCACGCTTCCCAGGCGGCAGGACTGGAAGGCGAAGACGTGACCCTGGCCCTGAAAACAAAAAGCAATGAACTCGAACGCCAGCGCCTGGTACGCGACAACGCCCAGCGCAGGGTCGATGAACTGACCGTGCGCGCGCCCGTCAACGGCTTCATCGGCACCCTGTCGGTGGCCAACCGCAGCGTGGTGCAAGCCAATACGGCGCTGATGACCCTGGTCGACCTGTCGCAGCTGGAAGTCGAGCTCGAGGTGCCTGAAACCTATGTGGCCGACATGGGCCTGGGCATGCGCGCCGAGATCGAAACGGGCGCCATCCGGGCGACCGGCAAGCTGTCGGCGCTGTCGCCCGAAGTGGTGAAGAACCAAGTGCTGGCGCGCGTGCGTTTCGACGGCGAGCAGCCGGCCGGCCTGCGCCAGAACCAGCGCGTGGCGGCGCGCCTGCTGATCGATGAAAAACCGAATGTGCTGATGCTGGCGCGCGGCTCCTTCGTCGAAGCCGAAGGCGGCCGTTTCGCCTACGTCGTGCGCGACGGCGTGGCCATCCGCACGCCGATCAAACTGGGCGCGACCAGCGTGTCGGCAGTGGAAATTCTCGACGGCTTGAAGCTGGGCGACAAGGTGGTGGTCGCCGGCACGGAAAACTTCGCGAACGCAGCACGCGTCTCGCTCAACTGAATTCAACTGAATCTCCTTCATCTCACTCTAGAAGAGGCCCCTCCATGCTGCGCATGCAAAACCTGAGCAAAGTCTATCGTACCCACATGATCGAAACGCACGCGCTGCGCGGCTTCGACATCCATGTGCAACAAGGTGAATTCGTCACCGTCACGGGGCCGTCCGGCTCGGGCAAGACGAGTTTTCTGAACATCGCCGGCCTGCTCGAGGAATTCACGGACGGTGAATACATACTCGACGGCGTCAACGTCAGGGGCATGGACGACAATGCCCGCTCGCGCCTGCGCAATGAAAAACTCGGCTTCATCTTTCAGGGTTTTAATCTGATCCCCGACCTGTCGCTGTTCGACAACGTCGACGTACCACTGCGCTACCGGGGCTTCAACCGCGCCGAACGCAAGGAACGCATCGAGGAAGCGCTGGCCAAGGTCGGCCTGGCGTCACGCATGAAACACTATCCGGCCGAATTGTCGGGCGGCCAGCAGCAGCGCGTAGCGATCGCGCGCGCGCTGGCCGGCTCGCCCAAGCTGCTGCTGGCCGATGAACCGACGGGCAACCTGGACACGCAGATGGCGCGCGGCGTGATGGAGCTGCTGGAGGAAATCAATGCGCAAGGCACCACCATCCTGATGGTCACGCACGATCCGGAACTGGCGCTGCGCAGCCAGCGCAATGTGCACATCATCGACGGCCAGGTGTCGGACCTGGTGCAGCACCGCGCCTCGCTGTCGGCCATGCCGCAGCACCCCGTGACCGCGTAAGGAGAGACCATGTTCCGCTACTATTTCACGCTGGGCCTGCGCAGCCTGCGCCGCAACCGCGCCCTGACCGCGCTGATGGTACTGACCCTGGCCGTCGGCGTGGCCGCCAGCGTGTCCACCGTCACCATCCTGCACGCCATGTCGGGCGATCCGCTGCCGCACAAGAGCGACCGCATGTTTGTGCCTGTGATCGACGTCGCTCCCTTGAAAGGCTACGTGCCGGGCGAAAAGCCCAGCTTCGGCCAGGCGCAGCTCAGTTATACCGACGCGAAGAATTTCCTGGCCAGTAAGATCGGCATCCGGCGCAGCATCGTGTACGGCGTGGCCGGCCCGGTGGAACCGGCGCGCAAGGATATCGGCGCCTTCCAGGCCCAGGGCCTGGCCCCCACGCGCGATTTCTTCGCCATATTCGAAGTGCCGTTTTTGTATGGCCAACCATGGAGTGAAGCCGACGATGCCAGCGGTGCCGACGTCATCGTCCTGAGCCGCGCCCTCGCCGAAAAACTGCTGGGCGCAGTCAATCCCGTAGGCCAGCGCGTGATGGTGCTGGGACGCCCCTACCTGGTCAGCGGCGTGCTGAACAAGTGGGACCCCGTGCCGCGCGTGCACCGCATCATCGGCAGCAAGGGCGCCTTTGGGACGGAGGATGAATTCTTCATTCCCTTTGCCAGCGCCATCCGCCACGAAACGACACATGATGGCGGCATGGCTTGCAGCGGCGTCGAACGCGGCCCCGGTTTCCAGGGCACCCTGACGTCGGACTGCACCTGGCTGCAATTCTGGTTCGAGATGGACAGTGCCGGAGAGCGGGGCGACCTGCAAGCCTATCTCGATAGCTATGCGGCCGAACAGCGCAAGCTGGGACGCATGCCACGCCAGGCACCCAACACGCTGTATAACGTCAGGCAATGGCTCGACTTCCTCAACGTGGTCGACAACGACAACAAGCTGGCGGCCTGGCTGGCCTTCGGCTTCCTGCTGCTATGCCTGGTCAACACCATCGGCCTGCTGCTGGCGAAATTCTCCGTGCGTGCCGCGGAAGTGGGCATCCGCCGCGCCTTGGGCGCTACGCGGCGCGACATCTTCCGCCAGTTCCTGATCGAGACAGGCGTCATTGGCCTGGCCGGCGGCGTGCTGGGCCTGCTGCTGGCGTATGCCGCCCTGGCCGTGGTAAGCGCGCAATCGCGGGAGCTGGGCACCGTGGCGCACATGGATGTTCCGATGCTGCTGCTGACGTTTGCCGTTTCCGTGCTGGCTGCCTTGCTGGCGGGGCTGCTACCCACCTGGCGCGCCTGTCAGGTCACGCCGGCCATGCAGCTCAAATCCCAATGACATCCACCCGTCCACAATGAGGTCCCGTATGGAAATCCGTCCCATCCTGTCGGCGCTGATGCGCAACAAGACCGGCGCTGTGCTCGTCGCCGTACAAGTCGCCATCAGCCTGGCCATCCTCGCCAATGCCTTGCACATCGTGAACTTGCGTCAGGCCATCGCCGCCCGTCCCACCGGCGTGGCGGAAGAAAACGATATTTTTTATGTCAATGTGCGCAATATGGTGAAAGGCAGCCACAACCAGCAACTGGCCGACCAGAAGCGCCAGGCCGCCCTGCTGCGCGCCTTGCCCGGCGTCGTCTCTGTAGCGCAGACCACGCAGGCGGTGCTGTCGCGTTCCGGCAGTAGCACCAACGTCGCGGCCAAGCGCGGACAAGCGGCGGCCAGCGCTGGCACCTCGATGTACGTCACGCCCGATTCGCTGGTCAAGACATATGGATTAAAACTGGTGGAGGGGCGCGATTTCCATGCCGACGAGGTGCCGGAAATCGATGAAGAGGTCGATGAAAGTTTCCCCAAGGTGGTGATCGTGACGCGCGCCGCGGCGCAAAAGATCTGGCCCGGCGAAACCAACTTTGTCGGCCGCCCCCTGTTCAACGGCACCGGCAACGACGACGATGAAATGCGCGTGGTCGGCGTAGTGGAACGGCTGCAGACGCAGGTCGGCCAGGTCACCTCCCAAGGAGAATTTTCCATCATCCTCCCGGCCCGCCTGACAGGCGGGCGCGATGCGGTGCTGTATGCCGTGCGCGCCGAGCCTGGACAGCGCGACCGCCTGATGAAAGAGGCGGAGCAAACCATCCGCACCTCCAGCAGCGAGCGTCTGCTGGTACGCACCGATACCCTGGAACAGCACCGCAAATCGCGCTATCGGGCCGACCGGGGCCTGTCCTGGATGCTGATCGCCGTCAGCACCCTGCTGCTGCTGGTGACGGCCAGCGGCATCGTCGGCATCGCCAGCCTGTGGGTGACGCAGCGCAGGAAGCAAATCGGCGTGCGCCGCGCACTGGGGGCGCGCCGCGTCGACATCCTGCGCTACTTCCTGATGGAGAATTTCATGATCACCAGCATCGGCGTGGCGGCCGGCGTAGTGCTGGCCCTGGCGCTGAATCACCTGCTGGTCAGCCAGTTGGAAATGGCGCGCCTGCCGTTGCCCTACCTGCTGGCCGGCGCAAGCGTATTCTGGCTGCTGGGCGTGGGCGCAGTATATGGCCCGGCATGGCGCGCGGCCAGCATTTCGCCGGCCACTGCCACCCGCAGTACCTGAACCGGCACCTGAGTGATATGCTGCGCGCATGCCTACCGTACTGATTATTGACGACAATGCCGCCGTGGCCATCGCGCTCGACGTGCTGTTCTCCCTGCACGAGATCGACGCCGTGCGCGCCGCCTCGCCCGAGGAAGGCCTGCAGCTGCTCGAGCGCCACGCCATCGACCTGGTGGTGCAGGACATGAACTTCACGGCCGACACCACGTCGGGCGAGGAAGGCAGCGCGCTGTTCCACGCCATCCGCGCGCGCTACCCGGACCTGCCCGTCATCCTGCTGACGGCATGGACACAGCTCGACGCGGCCGTCGACCTGATCAAGTCCGGCGCGGCCGACTACCTGGCCAAGCCATGGGATGACCGGCGCCTGATCGCTTCCGTGCAGAACCTGCTGGAACTGGGGCAGGCCAACCGCGCGCTGCGCCAGCGCGTGGTGGCCGAACAGCGCCAGCGCCACGCCCTGGAACACGACTTCGACTTGCGCGGCATGGTGTGGCAAGACCCGGCCACGGAAAGAGTCGTGCACCTGGCGTGCCAGGTGGCGCGGGCCGACGTACCCGTGCTCATTTCGGGGCCGAACGGCAGCGGCAAGGAACGCATCGCCGCCATCGTACAAGCCAATTCCCAGGTCGCCAGCGGCCCCTTCGTCGTGCTCAATTGCGGCGCCGTGCCAGTCGATCTGATCGAGGCGGAACTGTTCGGCGCCGAGGCGGGCGCCTACACTGGCATCACGCGCGCGCGCGACGGAAAATTCGACGCGGCCGACGGCGGCACGCTGTTCCTCGACGAAATCGGCAACCTGCCGCTGGCCGGACAAATGAAACTGCTGCGCGTGCTGGAAACGGGACGCTTCGAGCGCCTCGGTTCGAACCGCGAACGGCAAGTGAAAGTGCGCGTCATCAGCGCCAGCAACGCCGACCTGCCGGCGATGATCAAGGCCGGCACGTTTCGCGAAGACCTGTTCTACCGCCTGAACGTGATCGAGCTGCGCCTGCCGCCGCTGACCCAGCGCCCGCTTGACATCCTGGTGCTGGCACAGCATTTCCTGGGCAGTGAAAAAACCCTGGACGCGCAGGCGCAGGCCACCCTGCTGGCCCACGGCTGGCCGGGCAATGTGCGCGAACTGAAAAATGTGATGCAACGCGCCAGCCTGCTGACGGCCGGTGCGGTGATCCGCGCGCAGGAAACGGGCCTGCCGCTGGCGGGTGTGCCATCACTGCGCGCGCCGCAAGATGCCGCCGCGACGGAGCCGGACCGCGACAGCGTCACCGCGGCGCTCGCGCGCACACACGGCGTGGTGGCGCAGGCGGCGCAGGAACTGGGGCTGTCGCGGCAGGCGCTGTACCGGCGCATGGAACGCCTGGGCATCGCGCGCGGCTGATGGCATACCGTCCCATGCGCCTTTCCCTGCTCACGCGCTGGACGGCGCTGATCGTCACCTTGCTGGTACTGGGCATAGTCATCTCCCTGCTGCTCGCGCATTTTTTACCCGGCCAGCCGCTGCTGGTGCTGGCGGGTACGCTGCTGTGCGTGCTGCCGGTGGCCATGATTACCATCCGCGCGCAGCTGCAAGCGATGCTGTCGCTGTTTCGCGCCTTGAGCGGCACGGTCGCCAGCTACCAGGATGGCGACTTCGGCTTCAGCTTGCGCTGGCCGCAGAACGATGAACTGGCCGACCTGGTAGCGGCCCACAATGCGCTCGGCGACGTGCTGCGCAGGCAGCGCCTGGACCTGGTGCAGCGCGAACTGCTGCTCGACACCATGGTGCAAAACACGCCGGTGGCCATGCTGCTGGTGGCCGAAGGCAGCGCCATCGTCTACGCCAACCTGGCCGCGCGCCAGTTGCTGCACCACGGCCGCCGGCTCGAAGGGCATCACCTGGCCGACATCGTGCAGCAGGCGGCGCCGGCCCTGGCCGAAGCGCTGGCGCGCCGCAATGACGGCCTGTTTACCAGCGGCGAGGGGGAACAGGAAGAGGTGTATCACCTGGCGCGGCGCAGCTTCAGCCTGAACGGGCGCAAGCACGAGCTGCTGCTGTTGCGCCAGCTGACCCTGGAACTGCGCCGCCAGGAAGTGCAGACCTGGAAAAAAGTCATCCGTGTCATCAGCCATGAACTCAACAACTCACTGGCGCCACTGGCCTCGCTGGCCCATTCCGGCGCCGAGCTGGTGCGCCGCGGCCAGACCGAACGCCTGCCGCAAATCCTTGCCACCATCGAGGAGCGCACGCGCCACCTGGAAACCTTCATCCTCGGCTATGCGCGCTTTGCCAAGCTGCCCACGCCGCGCCTGGCGCCGTGCGAATGGCAACCGTTCCTCGACGGCCTGGCCTCGCAAGCGGTCTTCACGCAGGACGGCCCACCACCCGCGCAGGCGGCCGTGTTCGATGCGGCGCAAATGCAGCAGGCACTGCTGAATCTGCTCAAGAATGCGCTGGAATCGGGTTCGCGGGAGGAGCATATCG
Organism: Janthinobacterium salmonicoloratum; assembly: GCF_051380845.1. NCBI lineage: Bacteria > Pseudomonadati > Pseudomonadota > Betaproteobacteria > Burkholderiales > Oxalobacteraceae > Janthinobacterium > Janthinobacterium salmonicoloratum. The sequence goes on from NZ_JBNYXV010000002.1 coordinate 304,039, forward strand.
GCCTGCACGTCAGCCAGGCGCAAGGGCAGGTGCGCATCGAAGTGCGCGATCGCGGGCCGGGCATGAGCGGCGCGGTGCTGGAAAACGCGCTGGTGCCGTTTTATTCCACCAAGCGCAGCGGCACGGGGCTTGGCCTGGCGCTGGCGCGCGAAATCGCCGAAGCCCATGGCGGTCGCATCACCCTGGCCAACCGCGAGGGCGGCGGATTGGCGGTGACTTTGATTCTTCCATTGCAGGACAGAAATTAGTTCCCATCGCAACCGCTTTTTTGCTCACATTCTGGCAATTATTTTTCGGTGCAATATTGATAATTAGAGTTTTAAATATTGCAATATTATAAGCACCAAGCCCGTGTGTTAGAAATAAGCTATTTAAGTTTGCATAATGATATAAAAATAGCTGATTGACAATGAAATGTCTTGACGATAATTTATCAACGCGGTACGGTTTTTTTGAAACATCAATCGTTATTTCGCGGGGATAAATATGAAACTGAAATCACTCATTGCAGCAGCGATACTGGGCGCGGCAACCATCAGCAGCGCATATGCTGCGTCGTACACCATCAACCTGACCAACACCACCGGCGACCTGTGGACGGGGGGCTTCAACGCCACCCCCAGTCCGCTAGGCGCCTTTACCGATACGTTCACCTTCACCCCGGATGCAACCTTCGGTTCGACCGCGCAAGCCTTCCTTGCCAACCTGTCGGTCACAGGCAGCGACCCAGCCTCCATCAACTTCAGCGGCGCTGACCTGAACGGCATCGCCCTGACAGGCTTTGGCGGCCCCACCGTGTTCGGCTATGCCCAGGGCGAAGTGCTGGCGCCCACCACCCTGCTGTTCAACGGTCCGATGGTCCTCACGGTCATGGGTAGCAGCAATGGCGGCAGCTATGGCGGCACCTTCAACCTGAACCTGGCTCCCGTTCCCGAGCCGGAAACCTATGCCATGATGCTGGCCGGCCTGGGGATATTGGGCTTCCTGGCTCGACGCCGCAAGCAACTTTGAGTTCGGCACCCAAAAGACGCTGCAGCGTCTTTTTTTTGGCCGGCTGCTAAACTGCTGCCATGACGACCGACTTTACCTCCACCAGCCATACCACTTTCAGCCAGCCGGGCCACCCGCCGGCCACCACCACGGAACACCGCGGCATCCGCTACCTGCACCTGGGTACCAAGTGGGTGCAGGGTGCCATGCGCCTGGACAAGCCCGACGCCATCGAACTCGAATACGTGCAGATGATGATGATGTGGATGCTGTTCAAGACGCAGCCCAAACGCATCGTGCAACTGGGCCTGGGCAGCGCCGCGCTGACCAAATTCAGCTACCGACGCTTCCCCGACGCCACGGTCACGGCCATCGAACTTAATCCGAACGTGATCGCCATCTGCGGCGCCCAGTTTGCGCTGCCGCCAAACGACGCGCGCCTCGATGTACGCGAAATGAATGCGCTCGATTTCGTGCTCGATCCGGCCAACCACGGCACGGTCGACGCGCTGCAAGTGGACCTGTACGACGAGGATGCGCGCGGCCCCGTGCTCGACACGCCCGAGTTCTACCAGGCTTGCCACGACTGCCTGACGGACGACGGCATCATGTGCACGAATGTCTTCGGCGACTTCCCCAACTACGACAAGAACTTGCAGGCGATGGAACTGGTCTTCGACGCCGTCGTCTGGGTGCCGGAAATGGAAGATGAAAACATCGTCGTGCTGGCCTTCAAAAAGTCGCCATCGCTCGACTTCAGCGACTTGTACGAACGCGCCGCCACCATCAAGAAGCAGTTCAACCTGCCCGCCAAGAACTGGGTCAACGGCTTGAAGCAGTGGATGCTGGAGCAACAGTAACCCCCATCAGGCGCGGTGCCCGTGCGATCTCATTCAAGAACCTCTTCCCATCTTCCTTCGGCGCGATAAAATCCCAGCTTCTTGTCACCCTTGAACCGTGCGGCCTTCATCAGGCCGGCAAGCTCGCTGGAAATCAACAGGTCGCCCGATTGCGCATCCCTGGCGATCTGCCTGGGTGCCATTGCATCGGCGCGGAAAAACCTGCTCGTGAAGTAGATGATATTGCCCTTGTCATCCTTTTCCGCGATTGAACGCTCGAGGTCCACCGCCTGTACATGTTGCGTCGCATTCACGATGTAAAACGGCTGCTCCACCGGCTCACCGCCCGCCATGATGCAGGCGGGGACGAGCAATTCCACGTCCTGGCCGGCGGCGCCGGCGAGGAACTCGGCCAGGCGGGCCGAGACCAGTGGCACCTCACCGAGCAGCCACAGGCAGTCATATTTCAGTAGCCGTTCCCTCGGACAGACAAAATGCACGGAGGGCTTGTCCATGCCGGGCGGGAAAAGCGCACCCTGCAGCAGGTCCAGGTAGTCGAAGTTCGATCCAGCCGTCTCATACGACCCACGTTCCTTGTCGTAGGAGCCGGTGAGTTTGTCATTGTAATAAACAGGGGCTTTCCAGCTCAGTATCATGGGCAGTCCTCTTTCTTGGCCTGGCAAAGGCCCTATTGTGCCCGCTTCACCTTTCCAGCCGCGCCTGGTTGCGCTAGCAGCGCGCCCAGGCGGCGCGCCAGCCCATCCATGTTCTCAGCCGGCACCTGCGCATAACCGAGCAGGAAACCGTTCCAGCCGGCGCCCTCGCCCCTCCTCTCGCCCGTGCCATGCGCGGATAGCGCCAGCGCCACGATGCCCTCCTGCGCAGCGCGCCGGCTCAGCGCCAGGTCATCCCATGCGCCATCGTGGAAACGCAGCGCCAGGTGCATGCCAGCCGTGCCGCCATGGATGGCCGCGCCGCCACATGCATGGCGCTGCAAGGCTTCGCTCAAGGCGTCGCGGCGCTGGCGATACAGCCTGCGCATGCGCCGCACATGGCGCGCAAACAGGCCGCTGCGCAGGAACTCGGCCAGCGCCAGCTGTTCGGCCACGCGCCCCCGTGCGGCGCCCTGCGCCTGCATCTGCGCAAAGGCCCCGGCCAGCGCCGCCGGCACGACGATAAAGGCGATGCGCAAGGCGGGAAACATGGTCTTGCTAAAGGTGCCCAGGTACACGACGGGCGCGTTCGCCACCAGCCCCTGCATGGCGGCCAGCGGTGGCCCGCCATGGCGAAATTCGCTGTCGTAATCGTCTTCGATGATCAGCGCGCCTGCGGCACGCGCGCGTTCGAGCAGCGCCATGCGGCGCGCGGGACTGAGCACGCTGCCCGTCGGATACTGGTGCGACGGCGTCGTATAGATCAGGCGCGGCGGCGTATCGCGCCAGTCGTCATCCGTCGGCGCGATGCCATCCATGTCGACGGCGATGCCCGTCACCTGCAAGCCGGCGCCACGGCCCGCCGCCAGCGCGCCGCCATAGCCGGGATGCTCGATCCATAAGGTATCGCCCTGGTCCGCAAAGGCGCGCAGGCAGACATCGAGGCTGCTTTGCGTGCCATCCGTGATGAACACCTGGCCCGCATCGCAGACGACGCCGCGCGCGGCGCGCAAATGCTCGGCGATGGCCATGCGCAGCTGCGGCTCGCCGGCGGGGTCGCCGTAATTGAGCTGGCGCGGCGTCAGCGCGCGCCACGCGCGGTCCAGCATGCGCCGCCACTGCGCCAGCGGAAATTCGTCGAGCGCCGGCACGCCAGGCGCGAACGCGCCCATGACGTCGGCGGGGAACACCACCGTCGCATTCACATCCTGTCCCGCCACGCCGCGCAAATGCCGGGCGCGGCGCGACAAGCCATCCTGGCCGCCACTCACTGGCGATGCCATCGGCTCGCCGGCGCTGCCTGCGACCACGGTGCCGCGCCGGTCCGGCAAAACAAAACCTTCGCTGGCCAATTGCTCGTAGGCGTACAGCACGGTATTGCGCGCCAGTCCCAGTTCCGCGGCCAGCACGCGCGTGGCGGCCAGCCGCGTGCCGGGCGCCAGCTGCCCGCCGCGGATCGCCGCGCGCAGACATTCATGCAGCAGGCGCTGGCGCGGCCAGCCCCGCTCGCGGTGCGTGCGCTCGAATGCATCGAGCAGCAAAGCAAAATCCATGCGCCTCCTTGTGGCTCTAAATTATTTCTCAGTTCTGGATCTTTTTTCAGGGCCAGATGCCGATTATAGTGCGGCCTGCTTCTTCAACCAACCGGACTTCCGCCATGACCACCACCGCCCTGCCTCCCAGCCCCCGTACCCGCGTGCGCCGCGTCGCCGAACTGGCCAGCTACGAGCAAGCCACCCTGTACGCCGTCCTCGACGCCGCCTATCTGTGCCATATCGCCTTCCAGGACGAGCAAGGAAACCATTGCATCCCGACCGCCTGCTGGCGCATCGGCGGCCACCTGTACATCCATGGCTCGAACGGCAGCCGCATGCTCAAGCAGCTGCTGCGCGATACGGTCGTGTGCGTGACGGTAACCCATCTCGATGGCCTGGTACTGGCGCGCTCCGCCTTCAACCACACGATGAACTACCGCTCGGCGATGGTGTACGGGCAGTTTGAAAAAGTAAGCGATATCGGCCAGCAGCATGCGGCCATGGATGCGTTGATGGAAAAGCTGGCGCCGGGACGCCTGGCGCACGTGCGCGGCGGCAGCGCCAAGGAATACGCCGCCACCACCGTGCTGCGCATCGCGCTCGACGAATGCGCCGTCAAGCAGCGCAAGGGAGGCCCGCTCGACGACGAGGGCGACATGGCGCATGCCGTCTGGACGGGCGAACTGCCGTTTACGCACGGCCGTGGCGCGGCCATCGCCGATGCGCTCAACACCAGCAAAATGCCCGCGTATGCCGCTGCATGGGGTACGGAATCCGCTTGACCGGCCGGCGTGCTTGCCCGATGATCGGCGTTGATGGCGATCGCCACCAATTTACCAACCGATCCAATCACGCATGGAGCATATGATGATGAAGCGAGTATCCCTGGCTGCGGCCCTGACGGTCATGCTGGCCTGTGGCGGCAGCGGTGCGGCACTGGCCGCCGATGCGGGCGACGCGGCCCTGAAGGCTGCCATCGCCGGCAGTGCGCGCACGCCGGCCAACGCGCTACGCGACAGCGCCCGCCACCCGTATGAAACCCTGACGTTCTTCGGCATCAAGCCCGGCATGACGGTGGTCGAACTGGCGCCTGGCGGCGGCTGGTACACGGAGATCCTGGCGCCCTACCTGCGCGACAACGGCAAGCTGATCGCCGCCGGCAACGATCCGCAATCGGCCAGCGAAGGCGCACGCCGCGGCGCGGCGCGCTTCCAGCAAAAACTCGACGCCAATCCAGCCGCTTTCGGCAAGGTGGAACTCGGCGCCTTCGCGCCGCCCACCACTTACCGCATCGCGCCCAAGGGCACGGCCGACATGGTGCTCACCTTCCGCAATATCCACAACTGGATACCCATCGGCGAAGCAGGCATGCAGACCCTGTTCAAGGAAGTGTATGACAGCCTGAAACCGGGCGGCGTGTTCGGCGTCGTCGAGCACCGCCTACCGGCGAACAAGGCGCAGGATGCCACGGCCAGCAGCGGCTACATGCACGAAGCGTATGTGATCAAGCTGGCCGAAAGCGCAGGTTTCAAACTGGCGGCCAAGTCGGACATCAACGCCAATCCGAAAGACACGGCGGACCATGAGGGCGGCGTCTGGGCGTTGCCGCCGACCTACGCCAACAAGGATGTGGAGCGGGCCAAGTACACGGCCATCGGCGAGAGCGACCGCATGACCCTGAAGTTCGTCAAGCCATAGCGTGAAAAAGGCCACCTCGCGGTGGCCTTTTGATTCCTGTTTTACTTCTTTCCCTCTTTCTGTTTCACCGGCACCAGGCTCAGATCCTGGAAATCGTAGCTGAAATCCGTCTCGGCCGACACGGGCGCCATCTTCGCCCGGTCGATGCTGCCATCGGGATTGAGCGAGAACGTCACGTAAGCGTCGGCGTTGAAATTGCGCTCTTTCCAGCGCACGATGAAGGTGTCGTGCTGCCAGTGTTCCAGCTCGCCCGTCAGGTCCGGCGTGCGCGTGAAGCTGAGGATGTGTTTTTTCCCCTCCGGCTTGATCACGACCTTGCCATACCAGGCATCTTCATACTCGCCGTCGTACGCCGCCAGCGGCAACGATGGCTGCGATTTGGCCGCGCGCGCGCTCGATGCCTTGCCCTGCTTTTTCATTTCCTCGGCATGCTGGTCCTGCTCCACCTTGGCCACCAGCGCCAGCCAGTCCGACGGCGCCGCCTGCAGGTAATGGTCGAGGATGCGCCATTGCAGCGCCGTCATGGAACCGCCATTTTCCGCATTGGTGAGAATGGCCACGCCCAGCTTTGCTTCCGGCACCATCACCACGCGCGAATAAAATCCCTGCAGCGCGCCGCCGTGCATGGCGACCTTCATTCCCTTGTAGTCGCGCAGCTGGAAGCCCAGGCCATATGCGCTGAAGTTCGGTTTCGTCGCTGCCAGCGTTGGCTTCGGCTCGGGAATCTTGATCGGCGTTTGCGCCGTCCACATTTCGCGGCCCTGCTTTTCGCTGAACAGGCGCGCTTCCTTGCCATCCTTATCCTTCACGCCGGCGATCTTGCCGCCGTCGAGAAGCACCATCATCCACTTGGCGATATCTTCCGCATTCGTGTTGATGCCGACGGCGCCCACGGCGTTCGGTACGGGCATGGATTTGACGGCGGCGATCTTGCCGTCGATCTTGCTGTGCGCACTGGCGACGTCGGGATTTCCCGCGCTCTCGGCCAGGCTGGTGGTGGTGCCCGTCATGCCCAGCGGCGCCAGGATGCGTTCGTGCATGGCCTCGCCCCAGCTTTTCCCCGCCTTGTCGGCAATGATCTTGCCGGCCACGATATACAGCAGGTTATCGTAGGCATAGCTGTTGCGAAAACTCGTGGCCGGACGGATGTAGCGCAGCTTCTCGATGATCTCGTCGGTGCTGAACGTGGTGGTCGGCCACCACAGCAAGTCGCCCGCGCCCAGGCCCAGGCCACTGCGGTGCGTCAGCAGGTCGCGCACCGTCATGGCGCCCGTCACGTAGGAATCGTGCATCTGGAAGCCGGGCAGGTGCTTGGTGACGGGGTCGTCCCAGGCCACCTTGCCATCGTCGACCAGCATGGCCAGCGCGGCGGCCGTGAAGCCTTTCGAGTTCGATGCCACTTCGAACAAGGTCTGCGCATCGACGGCCGCCGGCTCGCCCAGCTTGCGTACGCCAAAGCCCTTGGCGGTGACGACCTTGCCATCCTTGACGATGGCGATCGCCATGCCCGGCACGTCGAACACTGTCAGGGCGGTGGCGACGTCGCGATCAAGATCGAAGGCAGGCGCGGTGGCAACAACGGGAGCTGCGTCAAAGGCCAGCGCCGGTAAGGTGATGCTGGAAAACGCCAGCACGATGGCGGCGGCGAGGCGGTTCATGGTATGCATGGTCAGGATGTCCAAAGAAAGTTCAATGCGCTTGCGCGGCCATCAATTTATCGACGCTTTCCTGCGTCACCGGGTGGTAGCGCTCACGCGCCTTCGCATACACGTCCTTGGCCCAGGCATGGCCTTGCGGCGTCTTCATCAAGGCGCTGTACAGGGGCACGACGAACTTCTGGCGGCCCACGCTCATCAGGAATGCCTGCAGCGGCTGCCGCACGTCGTAGCCGGCATTCACGGATGCCAGATAGAAGCGGTAAGCGACTTCATTGTTGCCGCTCTTGCCAACGCCGTAGACCTGGTCCAGCTCACGCAATTGCGCCGCGCTGGCCTTGTTGTTGATGTCGTTCAGGAAGTGCATGGATTCGATGGCGATCCATTTGTCCATGCCCAGGTCCTTGGTGGACAGCTCGCCCTTCAGCCAGGCGTCGCGGTGCTGGTCGAGCAGCGCCAGGCGCGGAGAGACGACGCGCTGCGCACTGGCCGGCACGCCTGTGCCATACAGCCATTCATCGAGTTCCGCTTCAGGCATCACGTCCGGATGCTGCGCCAGCAGGTTCTTGCGCAGGTAGGCGATGAACTGCTCCGTCGTCACGCTCTGAAACGCGTGCTGGTCGAACCAGCCGCGCAGGAAGGGGTCGAACACGGCACGGCCGGCACGGCGCTCCATGGTGGCCAGGAACCAGGCGCCTTTCGGGTAGATGATGCCGTCGTCCGTGTACGTTTCCGCGGGCTTGGCATCCGCATCGCGCGTGATCAGCGCCGTTTTCGCCGCCGGCAATTCCTTGATCGAAGCGGCCAGTTCTTCCTGGTCGACCTGCACGCCCATCTGCGCCACTTCGCTGCCATACAACTGCTCGACGATGCGCGTGGTGACGTAGGTGGTGAAACCTTCGTTGAGCCACATATGCTTCCACGAGGCGTTGGTGACCAGGTTGCCCGACCACGAGTGGGCAAGTTCATGCGCAATCAGGTCGACCAGGCTGCGGTCACCCGCGATCATGGTCGGCGTGAGGAAGGTCAGGCGCGGGTTTTCCATGCCACCGTAGGGGAACGATGGCGGCAGCACGATCATGTCGTAGCGTCCCCAGCCATACGGACCGTACAGCGCCTCGGCTGCCTGGATCATCTTTTCCGTGTCGGCCAGCTCGTATTCGGCCGCCTTGATGCGCGGCGGTTCGGCATATACGGCGGAGCGGGGGCCGAGCTTGCGCACTTCCAGTTCGCCGATGGCGATCGCCAGCAGGTACGAGGGAATTGGCTGCGGCATCCTGAATTTCCAGCCGCCCTTACCCGTCGCCTTTTCGTCATTCTCGGCGCTCATCACGACGCGCATGCCGCTTGGCGCCTCGATGCGCGCGCTATAGGTAAAGCGCACGGCCGGCGTATCCTGCGACGGTACCCACGAGCGGGCGTTGATGCTTTGCGACTGGCTGAACATGAAAGGCAGCTTGCCCGACATGGTTTGCTGCGGCGTGAGCCACTGCAGCGCAATGGCGTTGGGGGCCGTGTGATAGTAGACGCGCACTTTGCCCGGCTGGCCGGTGGTGGTGATGCGCAGCGCCTGGCCCTTTTCCGGGTCGGCCTTGTCCAGCTGGTACGGCGCCATCTGCCATGCGCCGCGCTTGTCCTGTACCTGCACCTTCGCGATCGACAAATCGCGCGTATCGAGCACCAGGGTGCGCGCCGCCGGGTCGATCCAGTTCAAGGACAGCTCGGCATAGCCGGAGAGGGTCTTTTGCTTGAAATCGGCTTTCAGGTCCAGCTGCAGGTCGCGCGTGCGCACCTGGTCGTAGCGCGCGTAGCTGAGGGGGTCGGCGTGCGCGGCCAGGGTCACCTGGCAAAGTAGCGCACAGCCAAGCGCGCGCAGGAAGGTCAAAGTTTGCATGGTCGTCTTTTGAATGATTTGCGAAAGCCCCGGTCCGTGTGCGCCGAGGCGTCGCGCAGAATAGCACTTCCGGCGCAGGCCGGCAGAAAAAAAGCGCCGGACTGGCCGGCGCTGTTTCCCTACTTCGTCTCGGCCTTGGCCTCGGACGCCTTCAGCGGAACATTAAAATCCTTCATCAGGTTATTCTTGTCGCGGTCCAGCTTGAAAAGTTCCAGGCGCGATGGCGTGATTTTTCTCGGCCAGGCGTTGTTGCTGATGTCGATGTCGGCCGTCTCCCAGTACGGGTCCTGCACCAGCCCCACCATCGGCTCGTCGGTGACGATCACCTTGCTGATCTTGTGCGGCGCATAGCGCCACACTTCGGCCGGCACGCGCTCGATGATCTTCTTGCCGCTTTTTAGTTCGATCTCCAGGATCAGCGGCATCACCAGGCCACCGAGATTCGAAAAATCGACCAGGTACAGATGCTTGCCCATGTTGCGCTGTTCCAGCAGTTTCCGCTCCCACGGCTCCAGCGTTTCCTGCTCTTCCGCATAGCTGTTGCGGTCCTTGTTGGTGACCGTGAATTCGTCATGCTGATTATAGAAGTCCTTCAGCGCCGGATCGACGTCGACCTTCTTCGGCAGCGCCTTGTTGCGCTGGTCCGAGATCGAGATGGGCTGCGCCGCCTTCTGCGCCTTCTTCCACGCTTTCTCGATTTCCGGATTCTTCGTGCTCACGCCATATTCGCTGATGCCGTCGATGCTGATGTCGACCGCGTCGGTGGTATAAAACCAGCCGCGCCAGAACCAGTCCAGGTCCGTGCCGGAAGCGTCTTCCATGGTGCGAAAAAAGTCGGCGGGAGTCGGGCGCTTGAACTTCCAGCGCAAGGCGTACTGCTTGAAGGCGAAGTCGAACAGTTCGCGCCCGAGGATGGTCTCGCGCAGGATGTTGAGCGCCGTGGCCGGCTTGTCGTAGGCATTCGCCGTGAACTGCAGCAAGGACTCGGAATTGGTCATGATGGGCACCTGGTTCTGGCTGCGCATGTAGTCGACGATCTTGCGAGGTTCGCCGTTCCAGGACGGGAAATGCTCTTCCCATGCCTGTTCGGCCAGGTACTGCAGGAAGGAATTGAGGCCCTCGTCCATCCACGTCCACTGACGCTCGTCCGAGTTGACGATCATGGGAAAATAATTGTGGCCCACTTCGTGGATAATCACGCCGATCAGGTCATATTTGGTCGTCTTCGAATACGTGCGTTCGCCCGTTTTCTTGTCCTTCACGGGGCGCCCGCCATTGAACGAAATCATCGGATACTCCATGCCGCCCACGGCGCCATTGACGGAAATCGCGTTCGGATACGGATAGTCGAAACTGTACTTGTTGTACTGCTCGATGGCATGCACGACGGCACGCGTGCTGTACTGTTGCCACAGCGGGTTGCCCTCGTTCGGATAATACGACATGGCCATCACGCGCTTGCCGCCGCTATCGAGTCCCTGCGCATCCCAGATGAACTTGCGGCTCGACGCCCACGCCACGTCGCGCACATTGGCCGCCTTGAAGTGCCAGGTTTTCATCCCGGCCGCCCGGCCCTTTTCCGCCGCCAGCGCCTCGGCGGGCGTGATCACCAGCAGTGGCGTATTGCTGTTTTTCGCCCGCGCCAGCCGCTCGCGCTGCGCTGCGCTCAACACGCTAGCAGGATTTTGCAGCTCGCCCGTGGCGGCCACCACATGGTCGCCAGGCACCGTCAGGTAGAGCTCATAGTCGCCGAACTCCAGCGTGAATTCACCGGAGCCGAGGAACTGCTTGTGCTGCCAGCCGACGGCATCGTAATACGCGGCCATGCGCGGGAACCACTGCGCGATCTGGAAAATCGTGTTCTTATCGTCTTCAAAATACTCATAGCCGGAGCGCTCCACCAACACCTTCTGGTCATTGATCTGATACGACCAGTCGATGTTGAACGTGATGCTCTGGCCGGGCGCCAGCGCCACCGGCAAGTCGATGCGCAGCATGGTCTGGTTGACCACATACGGCAGCGGCTTGCCGCTGGCCGCTTTCACGGCGGTGAGCTTGAACCCGCCGTCAAATTCGCGGCCCGCATGGATGGCGCGCAAGTCCTCGAATTTCAGCGCCTCCTCTTCGTTGCTGCTCAACCAGGCCTGGCGCGAGGGGGCACTCAGTACGCGGCGCTGGTCGGCATCCTGGCGCAAGCCATTCTGGTCCAGTTGCAGCCATAGATACGCGAGGCTGTCGGGCGAGCGATTGTGGTAGGTGATCTGCTCGCTGGCCGTGATGGCCCGCCGTGCCTCATCGAGCGTGGCGCGGATCACGTAATCGGCGCGCTGCTGCCAGTAGGCGTGGCCCGGCGCACCCGATGCGGTGCGGTAGCTATTTGGCGTGGGCAGCAGTTCTTCGAGCTGGCGGAACTTGTCGTCGAAGGGCGCGGCGGCGCACAGGCCGGGCAAAGGAGTAAACAAGGTCAGGCACAAGGCAAGCAAGCGAACGAGGAGCGGCATGGCGCATTCCATCTGGGAGTCGTGAACAGACTGCATTCTAAGGCGAGTCTGTTTGCAAATCGATCATTGTTGTCGAAGTCCCACACACAAGGTCGCGCCGTGCGCCGGCGGTACTGGCGCCGGGGCGGGCATTGGCGTATGATGCGCCTCGAACATTGGGGAGTAGTCGTCCCGCGGTCCTGCCGCGGGAACCTGTATCAACATGATTGGCCCGCAGGCCATGGTGCAGGTGGTTGCAGAACTTGACGAGACCATTGATCCAGGGCGGCCGCATGGGCCGGAGTCGCCCGTGGATCATTGGTTAATTCGTCCGGCCCACGTACCTCTTGCAATCTCATGGAAGCATTCCTCATCTCCACCGGCATCGTCGGTCTCGCTGAAATCGGCGACAAAACCCAGCTCCTGGCCTTTCTGCTGGCCGCCAAATTCCGCAAGCCCCTGCCCATCGTGCTGGCGATTTTCGTCGCCACCATTGCCAACCACGCGTTTGCCGCCGCCGTCGGCGCCTGGATCACCAGCATGCTGGGGCCCGATGTGCTGCGCTGGGTACTGGGCGTCTCGTTTCTGGCGATGGCCGCCTGGACCCTGATTCCCGACAAGCTCGATGAAGACGAAACGAAGCTGGCCAAGTACGGCGTCTTCCTGACCACCCTGATCGCCTTCTTCATGGCGGAAATGGGCGACAAGACGCAGGTGGCCACGGTGGCGCTGGCGGCGCGCTACCACGACATTGTTTCCGTCGTGCTGGGCACCACCTTCGGCATGATGCTGGCCAACGTGCCGGCCGTCTACCTGGGCGACAAAATCGCCAACCGCGTCCCGCTGCGCCTGGTGCATGGCATCGCGGCGCTGGTCTTTGCCGTGCTGGGCGTGGCCACCCTGCTGGGTGCAGGCGCGGCTCTGGGTTTCTGACGCATCAAACTCACCCAGTCGCAGATAATTTCCCATTTACAATATTCATGCTCATAATTACAATGTCGGCGACATGAATACCGGCGCGCCGATCCCGAACGGTCAGCGCGCTTTCTTGAGGAATGTATGCATTTGAATGGAAAGGTGGCGGCACTGTGCCTGGCGGCCTGCGCAAGCCAGCTCCCGGCCGCCATGGCGGCACCCGCGAACCATCAGACGGCAACGCAGTCCGCGCCAGAAGTACGCACACGCGACGTGTTGCTGCTGGGCGCCGGCCTGATCCTGCTGCTTGGCCGGCGCCGGCCCGAACACGATACGTGGCAGGTACGTGGGTGGCAAGACTAGACCAGCAGTAGCACCGCATACTCTCGGCCCTCGTCGCGCAGGGCGATGCTGTTGCCGCCCTGTGCCACGCCATCGAGCGACAGCCCCGCAGGCCGACCCTGCGCCCGCTCCACCGTGATGGCATAGCTGCTGGCGCCGAAGCGGTACTGCAGCTTGAAGCTGTCCCATTCGACCGGCATGGTCGGCGCCACGCGCAGCACGTTCGCTTCGCGCGTCAAGCCGAGCAGGGATTCGACGATCAGGCGGTACAGCCAGCCCGACGATCCCGTGTACCAGCTCCAGCCGCCGCGCCCCACGTGCGGCGCCACGGCATACACGTCGGCCGTCACCACGTACGGTTCCACTTTGTAGCGCGCCACCGCCTGCGCGTCGACGCCATGGCGCACGGGATTGATCATGCGCAGCAATTCCCACGCCTTTTCGCCGTCGCCCATGTGGGCAAACGCCATCGCCGTCCAGATGGCCGCATGCGTGTACTGGCCGCCGTTCTCGCGCACGCCTGGCACATAGCCGCGGATGTAGCCGGGATTGAGGTCGGCTTTGTCGAACGGCGGATCGAGCAGCTGGATCACGCCTGAATCGCGCCGCACCAGGCGCGCATCGACCTGGCGCATGGCGCCGGCGACGCGCTCCTTGTTGGCCGCGCCCGACAGCACACCCCAGCTTTGCGAAATCGAATCGATCTGGCATTCCTCGTTCGTGTGCGAACCCAAGGGCGTGCCGTCGTCGAAGTAGGCGCGCCGGTACCACTCGCCATCCCATGCATGTTCCTCGACGCTGGCCGCCAGCTTCACCGCTTCGTCGCGGCAGAACTGGGCAAACGTCGCGTCGCCGCGCAGCATGGCCACCTCGGCGAAGCGCTGCAGCACCTCGTACAGGAAGAAGGCCAGCCAGACGCTCTCGCCCTTGCCGTGTTCGCCCACCTTGTCCATGCCGTCATTCCAGTCGCAGGAACCCATCAGCGGCAAGCCGTGCACGCCCCGGCGCAGACCATGGCGGATGGCGCGCACGCAGTGTTCGTACATGTCAGCCGACTCGCCTGAACGCACGGGCAAGTCATAGTAGGAATCTTCTTCCGGCTTGACGGCCCGTCCCTCGATGAAGGGCGCCACTTCCGACAGCACATTGATGTCGCCCGTGGCGATCACATAGCGGCAGGCGGCCAGCGGCAGCCACAGGTAATCATCGGAGCAATGCGTGCGCACGCCCCGGTCCGATGGCGGATGCCACCAGTGCTGCACGTCGCCTTCGACAAACTGGTGCGCCGCGCACAGCAGCAAGTGATCGCGCAGCAGCTGCGGCGCCGTGTGGATCATCGCCATCGCGTCTTGCAGCTGGTCGCGGAAACCGTAAGCGCCGCCCGACTGGTAGTAGCCGCTGCGCGCCCACAAACGGCAGGCGATGGTCTGGTACATCAACCAGCCATTGGCGATCACATCGAGCGACGGGTCTGGCGTCTCGATGCGCACGGCGCCCAGGGTGGTTTCCCAGTGTGCGCGCACGGCATCGAGTGCACTGCGGGCCGCTTCCTTGCCCGCATGGCGCTGCACCATGGTGCTGGCGTCGGCATTGCGGCGCCCGCCCACGCCAAGCAGGAAGACGATTTCGCGCTCCTGTCCCGGCTGCAGCTCGAACGGCACCTGGATGGCGGCACACTGGTCCAGCCCCGTGCCGGCCTTGCCGGACAGGCGCACGCGGCGCAAGGCGGCTGGCTGCGCAAGGCTGCCGTTGCGGCCGATGAATTCATTGCGGTCGCAGGTAATCGAACGGATGCTGGCGTCCGTATTGAAGAAGCCGACCCGGCCCGAAAACTCCGTGTTGTAGTTATTGCGCGCAAACAGCGCGCCGCTGATCGTATCGACCTCGGTGGCCACGTGCATGCCGGACTTGGCGCGCAGGTCGGCCATCACCCATTCCACGTAGCCGGTGACGGACAGGCGGCGCGGCACGCCGCTGTCGTTGCGTACCTTGATGACGGAGTATTTGACAGCCGCATCGAGCGCCACATAGGTACACAGTTCCGTGGCGATGCCGCCCTCGCTGTGTTCAAAAATGCTGTAACCGAAGCCATGGCGCGTCACGTAGTCGCCGTTGCCGCGCGCGGGCAGGGACGAGGGCGACCAGAACTGGCCGGTTTGCTCGTCGCGCACATAAAACGCTTCGCCGGACAGGTCGGACACAGGGTCGTTCTGCCATGGCGTGAGGCGGAATTCATGCGCATTCTCGCTCCACGTATACGCCTGGCCGGCTTCCGACACCACCGTACCAAATTGCGCATTGGCCAGCACGTTCGACCAGGGCGCCGGCGTCTGCTTGCCTTCTCCCGTGGTGATCACATATTCGCGGCCATCGGGCGTGAAACCACCGAGGCCGTTTTCCAGGATCAGCTCGCGCTTTGGCGCCCTGTGCGGCACGCCGCCATAGTCGCGGGCCGGGTCCTGCAGCAGCGGCGGCATGCGCAGCACGGGGCTGGGCGGACGCTTGACCTGCTCGGCCAGGGTGCCGCGCAAGTCGCTGATGATGGCGCGCGCCACCGATTGCAGCAAGATGCGGTCTTCGTTGGCGATCTGCTCGGCCAGACGCACGAAAATGCCGCCCGGGCGATCGATCGCCTGCGCATCGATGCCCGAGGCGATCAGCCCCATGATCTGGTCGTGCAGCAGCTGACGGTAGCCCGACTGGTCTTCGTACCAGATCACCAGGTCTACCACCAGCCCCTTCAGGCGCCAGTAGGCGTGCGCCTGCACCATCTGGCGCGCCAGCTCGATATTGGCCGCGTCCCGTATCTGCAGCAGCACGATGGGCAGGTCGCCCGAGATGGCATACGCCCACAGGCCGGACTGGCCGCGCTGGTTCTTGATCAGGATGCTGGCGTCCGCGCGCAGGGCCGCATTCGGATAGATCACGGCATTGGCGAGGCGCGCATACAGCTGCGCATCGGCTTCGCTGGCATTGAGCTGGCGCAGCACCACCTGGCTGTGCGTCCAGGCCAGTTCGAACACGCGGTCGGCCAGATGGCGGTCCTGGTATTTGTCGATCAGGTGCAGCGCCGCCTCGCGCTGCTCCACCATGCCGGTGACGCTATCGACCGTCACGGCCTGATCGGGTTCCAGCGTGATGACGTAGCGGATGGCCACGATGGGGTCGAGCACGGAACCGTGGCCGCCACTGAGCGGCCCGCTGTCCTGCAGCGCCTGCGGCAGCTGCGCCGTGTTGCCGCGGCCGATGAAGCGCGCGCGATCCGTCTCGAACGATACTTCGTGGCGCTCGATGTCGTGCACCGTCATCACATGCAGCAGCCACGGCATCTGCTCTTCCTTCGAGCGGGGCCGCCGCGTACATAAGATCGCATTTTCATGTGCGAGGATTTCCGTCTGCACGAACAGCTTGCTGAAGGCGGGGTGGGCCGCATCGGCCGCCGCCGGCGCCATCACCACCTCGGCAAAACTGGTGATTTCGATGCGCCGCTGGCGGTTCGAATTATTGCTGATGCGCGTACGGCGAATTTCAATATCGTCTTCGGGCGAGACGACGATTTCCGTATACAAGTCCAGGCCATGGTCGGCACGGCGGAACTCGGCCCGCCCTTCCGAAAAGATCACTTCGTATTTCTTCGGCTCGACCAACGTCGGCTGGTACATGGTGGACCAGACGGCACCGTCCTCGAGGTCGCGCAAATAGCAGAAATTGCCCCAGTTATCGCGCGTGCTGTCTTCGCGCCAGCGCGTCACGGACAGGTCTTTCCAGCGGCTGTAGCTGCCGCCCGCATTGCTCACCATGACGTGGTAGCGGCCATTCGACAGCAACTGCGTTTCCGGTACGGCGCTGTTGGCTTGCGTGAGGATGCGCATCGGCATGGCCTGCTCGGACGCGCCGCTGCGCAGCACCGCCAGTTCGGCCGTATTTGAGTAAAACGCGCCTGCCTGCGGCGTACGTTCCTGCAGCACCAGCAAGGCCGATTGCAGCAGCGGATCGGACTCGAAACGGCGCTGCATCGGGCGGTCGTGCAGCAGATAGCTGAGGGCCAAAAAGCCCATGCCCTGGTGGTGCACCATGAAGGAGCGGATGATGGCGCTGGTCTGCCCGCGCGGCAGCCGCGCGGTGGTGAAATCGATGGCCTCAAAAAAGCCGTAACGGCCCATATAGCCGGCCGCCTGCATGCGCTGCAGGTTCTGGCACGACGCTTCCGGCTGCACCATCAAGCCCATCATGCTGGCATACGGCGCCACCACCAAGTCGTCGGCCAGGCCCCGCTTCAAGCCCAGTCCCGGCACACCAAAGGCGCGGTACTGGTAATTCAGGCTGGCGTCGACCGTGTTGTAGCCGGACTCGGAAATCCCCCATGGCACGTCGCGCTGGCGGCCATAGTCGATCTGCGCCTCGATGACGGAGTGGTAGGTCTGGTCGAGCAGGGTGTTCGGGTAGTTCGGCATCACCAGCAGCGGCATCAGGTACTCGAACATCGAGCCGCTCCACGACAGCAGCACAGGCTGGCCAGCCACCATGCACAGCTGGCGGCCCAGGGCGAACCAGTGCTCCTGCGGCAGCTGGCCCTGAGCGATGGCGATGAAGCTGGCCAGGCGCACTTCGGAGGCCAGCAAATCGTAGTAGCTGGGGTCGAGGCGCCGTTCGCTGACGTTGTAGCCGATGGCCAGCAGTTTTGTGGATGGGTTGTACAGGAAGCCGTATTCGACCTGCGCGAAATCGCGCGCCTGGCCCGCCGCGTGGGCGATGTCGCGCATGTGGCGGCCTGCCTGTTCGCGGCCCTGCGCCAGCAAGGCGGCCAGCTCCGGCGGCGTATCTTCCGGCGCTTCCAGGTTGGCCAGTTCGCGCAGGGTCGGCACGCGCAGCCACGCCGCATCGACGCCCGCCTGCGCCGCCCATGGCGCCAGTTGCAGCAACTCGGCCAGCGCCGCGCGGCACTGGCGCGCCAGCGCGCCCGCCCACATGGACAGTTCGCCAGCCTCGCTTTGCATGCTCAGCGACAGTAGCGCGTCGGCCGCGCCATTCGCGGCGCTCAGGTAGGCATGCCATTCGGCCAGGCTGGCGGGCGCGGCCTGCACCTGCAGCAGGCCCATGCTGTCGCGCGTGGCCTTGCCTTCGCCTTCGGCGGCGATGAACTCCTGCAGCACTTGCGCCGTCGTGCGGATGCCCTGCACCACCTGCGCACCGATGATCGGGGCGTCATACAGTTCCACCAGTCCCGGCTGCAAGGTCAGCAGATGGCCGGCCAGGTTGCCGCTATCGACCGTCGAGATGTACATCGGTTGCAGCGCCTTCAGGGTCTGCGTGTCGTACCAGTTATAGAAGTGGCCCTGGAAACGTTCCAGCTCGCCCATGCTGTGCAGGGTGGCGCGGCTGCGCTCGATCAGTTGGCCAAGGGTGAGGTAGCCGAAATCGTAGGCCGTCAGGTTGGCCAGCAGCGCCAGGCCGATATTCGTCGGCGAGGTGCGGTGCGCCACTACCAGGTTCGGATGCTCCTGCATGTTATCGGGCGGCAGCCAGTGGTCGTCCGGCCCGACGAAGGTATCGAAATACGCCCAGGTCTTGCGCGCCACGCCATGCAAAAAACGTCCCTGCTCGGCCGACAGGCGCGCCACGGCCCGCTCGATGGGGCGGCTGATCCACCAGGCGATGGCGGGAGCGGCTAGCCACAGCAACAGCACCACGGCGGCCGCCGGCAACGCTGCGGGACGCCAGGTCAGCAAGGCGCCGAAGGTGGCCAGCGCCAGCGCGGGCGAGCACCACATGGCGCGCCAGCTATCCGCCTGCGAGCCGGAAGAACTGTGCAGGTTCGAGGCCCGCCAGTCGAGCAAATGCTTGTGCGACACGCCCAGGCGCCACAGGGTGCGCGTGATGGCGTCCAGGCTGATCCACGCTTCATACGGCAGGAAGACAAGGGTCAGCATGGCGTGCGAAAACTGCACGCCGCAGCGCCGCTCGAAGGCGGCCAGGTGCTGGCGCCACAGGGTGTCGCGTGGCTTGCGCAGCAAATCGTACAGCGCCGAAAAGACGGGCGGCAGGAAGATGATGGCCAGCACGGCCGCGCTCCAGAAGGCCACGTGCGGCAAAAAGCCCCATACCAGCAGCAGCGACAAGGTGGTGGCCGGCGCCACGACGCTGCGGCGCAGGTTGTCGAACAGCTTCCAGCGCGACAGCATCGACAGGGGATTGCGTTCGCGCTTGCCGGCGCGGCCAGGCACCCTGCCCAGCAGCCAGCCGATCAGTTGCCAGTCGCCGCGGGTCCAGCGCTGGCGGCGGCTCACGTCGGCGTCGTAGCGGGCCGGGTATTCCTCGTACAGTTGCGAGTCGCTGAGCAGGCCGGCGCGCAGGTAGCAGCCTTCGAGCAAATCGTGGCTGAGGATTTTATTGTCGGGCAGCCGCTGGCCCAGAACGCGCTCGAACATGTCGAGGTCGTAGATGCCTTTGCCGATGAAGGAGCCTTCATAAAACACGTCCTGGTACAGGTCCGACACGGTGCGCGTGTAGGGATCGATGCCCGGCTCGCCGCCGCACAGCAGCTCGTAGCGCGAGGCATTCGCGCTGGGCAGCGCCACGGCCACACGCGGCTGCAAAATGCCGTAACCGGCCACCACGCGCGTGCCGGCCGCGTCCAGCACGGGGCGGTTCAGCGGATGCATCATGGTGGCGATGAATTCGCGCGCCGCGTCGCGCGGCAGCTGCGTATCCGTGTCGAGCGTGATCACGTATTTGATCGTGCGCAAGCCGCGCAGCTCGCCTTCCACCAGCGAGAATTTGTCGCGCGCGCCACCGCGCAAAAACGCGTGCAGGTCGGACAATTTGCCGCGCTTGCGCTCCTGCCCCATCCACGCATTTTGCTGCGAATTCCACAGGCGCGGACGGTGCAGCAGCAGGAACGGCCCCACCTGGCCCAGCTCTTCAGGGTCGGCCGGGTCGCCGTTTTCCTTGACCGCGACGCCCTCCACGCGGTACTTGTCATTCAAGCTGCGAATGGTCTCCTGCGCCTGGCGCAGCAAGGCTTCGTCGCCTGGCAGGGTTTGCGCCTCCGCGTCGACAAAGTCCGTCAGCAGGCAAAAGCGCAGGTTCGGATCGCGGTTGGCGAGATAACGCACTTCCAGCGCCTCGCACAGGGCCGCCACGTTATCCTCGCTGTAGATCAGGGTCGGTACCACGACGATGCCGCGCGCATCTGACGGAATGCCGGTCTGGTAATCCATGCGCGGCAGCGGGTGCGGCGACGTCATCAGGGTCGCCAGCCAGTTCACCACGGCCACGGCCAGCTGACTGCTGCCCAGCAGCGCCAGCGCACCCAACGCCGCCAGGGGCCAGCCTTGCACGCCATGGCGCACGGCGCGCTCGAGCAGCAGTGCGCTCGTCGCCAGGGTCAGGAACGAAATGGCGCCCAAGTAGACGGCCAGTGGCGCGGCGCGCGCCGTATGCTGCAGCGCCTCAATGAAGGGCAACTTCGCGCCTGCCTGCTTTTCCAGCACCAGCACGCCGCGTCCCACCAGGTAAAAGCCGATGTGGCCACGACGCGCGTCATTGCCGTTGCCGTGCGTATGCGCCAGTTGCACCACCATCTCGGCCACGTCCACTTCGCTGCGCGCGCTGCGCTTGGCGATGCGTTCGATGGCGTGGCGGTAGCTGTCGCGCGTAGCGAAATCCATCAAGCCATAGGTACGGGCCGGATCCAGGCGCAAAGTTTGCTCGACCACGCTCATGGTCTCGACGAATTCCTGCCAATCCATGGTGCCCAGAAAACGCAGGCTGCCGATGCTGTTGGCAATCGATACCTGGTCGGCCGCCTGCTGCCCGATCTCGGACTGGATCTGCTGCTCGATGGTGAGGCCCGATTCGGCCAGCTTGTGCATCAGCCACGACAGCGCCAGGGTCAGCGACGAACTTTGTCCCTGCAGGCGGCGCGACAGTTCGGCCACGAAGGCGCTGGTCAGAGGCGGATTCGAGCGCGCCATGTCGGCCACCAGCAGTATCAAGCCGCTGGGATTGCGCTCGGCGATGTCCGTCATCTGGTCGGCCCAGGTATTGGCCAGGTCGCGCTGCATGCGGTCGTCGGCCACGCGCGCGGCGACGCGGCGCAGGTTCTCGATCAGGGCCAGGCGCAGCATGATGGGCACGGCCCACAGTTCGCCCAGGGTCAAGGTGGCCACATCCTGGTAAGCCTCGACGAAGTGGCACAGGTTTTCCAGGTCGACGCGGCCATCGCCATGCGAGATGATTTCCAGCGCAATTTTATACACGCGCGGGCAACCCGCATCCACGCCGGAGCTCAACCGTGGCAGCTCCTTGCTGTAGTTCTTCGGCAAATGGCGCCGCGTGGTACGGATCTGCTCTTCGATCAGATAAAAATTATCGAGCAGCCATTCCGAAGCGGGCGTGACCTGGCGCCCGCTTTTCACCGTGGCCGTCAATTCGTTGACGGTGGCCGTGATCAGGGCCGCATTGTCGGCCAGGCGCGCCAGCAGGCGGTCGCGGCCGTGATGCCGCCCTACCGCATGGCCGGCGGCCACGTGCTTGCCGTGGGCGGCCATCTGCATGGCGCTGAATAATTCGGAACGCAGGGGCAAGGCATCGTCGCGCGCGGCGTCGAAGGTGTCCGGTGCAAGGGAATGGTCGCGGAAGATTTCTTTGACTTTGGAAATCTGTTCCTTGATCTGCTGCGTGACAACTGCTGTGTACTCTTTCAACTTGGGCCTCGCTAGGTGCACGCAGGCAACCAGCGGCCACCGTCACGCTGGCCCAGTCTGGAAGAACACGATCGGACACTGGCGAAGACGGAAAGCGAAGCGCCGGAGCGTTGCGACGAATCTCAGGATATAGGGAGATTTTCTGAACTTCATCGTAGGTGCGCCCTGTACGCAAGACCGTGCGCTAGCGTACATACAGCGTGCTTTAGGGACGTATCGGCAAAGAAATCAAGGCGTTGAATGGCAGAAAAATGCCGTCAGGAAATGAACGGAAGAAAATGCGCTATGGGCACCGTGCCGATGATGGCACGGTGCAATATTTCAAGGAGGAATTTCAAGCCGCTCAGGCAGCGATGGCCAGCGTGTGGCGCGTCGCATCCGCCATCGCCATGCCGCCGTTGAGTTGCCATGCCGCGCCGTGGCCGAGGCGGCGCAGACAGGCAGCGGCGCGCGCGCTGCGGTTGCCACTGCGGCAGAAAAAGACCAGCGGGCGCTGCGGCTGCTGCAACCACGCGGCCACCTGTCCCGCCAGGCGGCTCAGCGGTACGCTACGCACTTCACAGCCTTCGAATACCGTGCCGGCGCAAGCCGCGTGTTCATACGCTTCGCGCACGTCGACGAGGATGGCGTCCGGATGCTGGCGCAGGAAGGTGGGCAAAGCGGCCGCATCGAGCTGCAGTTCGCTCGCAGGGGCTGTGCCTTCGCGTGCGGTGCGCACGGTGCTGCAGATGCTGCCGTCGTCACCTGCGGCGCACAGCACGGTGTCTTGCGTCACCAGCGCCGCATCCAGCAAGGGCGTCAGCGCCTCGGGCGTCAAGGTGCCGATGAAGGCGAAGCGCTGTCCCAGCAGATACACATGGATTGCGCCACACTCGACGCGTCGCAGGCGCTGCTGGCCCAGTGCCAGCTCACCGTCGATATCGACGCGGCCCACCTGTTCGATAGCGAGTTCCCGCAGCAATGCCAGGCGCGCCACGCCATGGTCGGCTGGCGGCGCCGTGTGCACGATGGCGCGCAAGGCCAGGTGCTGGCAGCGGATGAAGGCGGCCAGGCGCGGCACGAGCGCGGCGACAGGATCGATGACGACGCAACCGGCGCTGGCAGCGTCGCTGAGCAACCAGGTGCACTGGCCATCGACGCTCAGCTGGATCACGCCGTCCTGCGGCGATGGCGCCAGCGCCGACGGCAGCAAGCAACTGCTGCGCAAGGCCTCGCCGCAACGCTCGATGCGCGCGCAGGCAGCGGCAATGGTCGCCGCATCGATCAGGGGGCCGAACGACAGACGGATGGCCGAGCTGGCGCGCCATTGCGGCACGTGCATCGCTTCGAGCACATAGCTGGGGAGAGCTTTGGCGGCGGAACAGGCGCTGCCCGAGCTGACGCGCACGCGCGCCGCGTCGAACAGGTCGAGCAATTCCTTCGACGACAGGCCCGGCACGGAAAAATTGAGCGTCGTCGGCAAGGACAAGTCGAACGGCATATTGAAAACGATGCCGGGGAAAGCGTGTTCCAGGCTGGCCACCAGCTGCTCGCGGAAAGCGGCCAGATCGGCGTGGCTACGGAAGGTCTTGCCATCGTCCAGCGCGGCCAGCACGGCGCCCAGGGCGGCGATGCCGGCCATGTTTTCCGTGCCGGAACGCAGGCCCGCTTCCTGGCCACCGCCCATCATCAGGGGCGTAAATGGCGCGCCGGCGCGCACATACAGCATGCCGATGCCCTTGGGCGCATACAGCTTGTGGCCGGAAAATGGCGCGTAATCGATGCGCGTAGCGGCCAGGTTCAGCTTCAGCTTGCCCAGCGCCTGCACGCAATCGACCATCCAATACGCATCGGCACCGCGTTCCTGCAGCAGTTGCGCGATGGCGGACAAGTCGCTGACGACACCGGTTTCATTATTCGCCGCCATCGTGCACAGCATGGCCGCGTCACCGATCAGCGCATCGAGTGCCTGCAGATCGTGGCACCCCTGCGCATCGACAGGCAGTTTGCGCACTTCCAGGTTCAGGCCCAATAAACGGTTCCAGTGCGCCAGACTTTCCGGCACGGCCTTGTGCTCGGTCGCGCCATACAGCAGCAGGCTGCCGATGCGCTTGCCCGCATCGCGCCGCTCGCGCAGCGCACACAGGGCCGATAGCACGGCCGTCTGGATGCCTTCGGTGGCGCCGCTATTGAACATCAGTCGGCCATCGCCCACGCCCAACAGACGGCTGGCGCGCTGGCGCACGCCATCCATCATGGCCTTGGCCTGCAATCCCGTGGCATGGGTGCTGCTGGGATTGCCATAGCCCTGCTCCATCGCTTGCCGGGCGGCGGCAACGGCGGCGGGCAGCACGCAAGTGGTGGCATTGCTGTCGAGGTAGATTTCTTTCATGATGGCAGTCTGAGTATTCTATAAAAAGGGCGCAGCTAAAAAGGACACAGCTTAGGTGGCTGGAACATATGGATAGTCTAGCGGCCGGCCCCCGTGAAGATATGCCAAAAGACACTGCAACTACGGTACTATGCAGCATGTTCATGCCATAAAAACAGGAATAATAAAATGAATTCACCAAACGTCGCCCTCGACAAATTCGACTGCGCCATCCTGGCCGCCCTGCAGCAGGACGGCACCTTGTCGATCGCCGCCCTCAGCGAGAAGATCGGCCTGTCCAGCACACCGTGCTGGAAGAGGGTCAAGCGCCTGGAGGAAGAGGGCTATATCGAGAGCCGCGTGGCCATCGTCAACCGGCAAAAAGTGGGCTTGCCCGTGACCGTCTTCGTCAGCGTGCGCACGGGCCAGCACGATGAAAAATGGCTGCGCCGCTTCGCCGCCGCCGTCATCGTCTTGCCCGAGGTACAGGAATTTCACCGCATGAGCGGCGATATCGACTACCTGTTGAAAGTCGTGACCACCGACATCAAGGGCTATGACACCTTTTATAAAAAACTCATCAAGGCAGTCCAGCTGACGGGCGTGTCATCCGCATTTTCCATGGAGCAGATCAAGTGCAGTACGGAATTGCCGCTGGCATTAATCGCCCACGGCTTGCCTGCCTGAACATTTTTCCACCCGAGCGATGCGGGCCTGATCCGCAGGCTGGACAAGCAACAAGCCGGCGTAGCGCTCGGCGGCGGCTATCGAGGAAATCAGGGATTTGATCAGCGACTCGGCCCGCAAGGTAAAAGCGGGCAGCAAGCTGGAAGAAACAGCTCATGCGGCGGCGCACAAGCCCATGCTGCCCACGCCATCCCGCCCGAAAGCACGGGCCAGAGATGCGCGGGAAGAGTTTTAAGGGGCGTTGGAAGGAAATTAAATCGCCGGCGCTTTCACGCTCGCCGCTTGCTTGAAGAAATCATAAATGCCGCTCTCGCTCATGCGGCGCGCATTCGCCAGTTCGCCGCCCTTGGTGGCGTACAGCACCTGATTGTTGTCGCTCGAGACCAGCACGGCGGCAGGGATGCCTTTCTTGAGCGGATTGCCATAGGCTTGCGCCACATCGAGGTTATGGTCGAAGTTACCCACGTCAACCTTGACGACCTTGAACTGCTGTTGCATCAATTCCGCGTTTTTGCCTTCCTTCAAGGCCTTGTCGAGCGCGCGGCAATCCTCGCACCAGTTGGCGCCAAAGATCAGCAAGACAGGCACGTGCGCCGCCTTGGCCTCGGCCAGCGCGCGGGCCACGTCGGCCTTGGCGTCGGCCGCCGCGTTGTATGGCAAATGCGGCGTAGCGACCGGGTTGGCCGGTGTGGGGGCGGCGGCAACGGCGGTGCCGGCAAGCAGCAGGCTGGCAAGGAAAAGGGAAACGCAAAGGGAAAGGCGCATGTGGGGCTCCTGAGAGAAATCGTGAGGCCAGCTGAACAACTGCCAGCGGGCGTGATTGTCTAGAATATGCCTGCTTGTAGGAAATATCCACCATTTAATTGCACTGTGCTTATGCGAAAAACGTATAAGCGCCACCAGGTAGAAGCCGCATGAGCATGACAGATACCCTTTCCTCATTACCGCCGCCAGGAGGCTGCTAGCGCGGCACGGCTTGCAAGCCGTCTGCGCCGAGGATTAATGCCCACAGGCAGCGAAATGGAACGCATGGGATAATATGGGGCTCACACAGAGCAACGCGGCCCGAACGCGCCCTCCCCCATGACGACTTCTTTTCTGGCACGCTGGCTGCCGCAACCGAACAACGGCAGCCGCCGCGAACAATTACGCGCCTGCGCGGGCGCCATCTGCGGCTTGCTGCTGACGGGCCTGATCTGCCATTTCCTGCTGGCCCCCGACAGCGCCAGCGTCTACCTGATCGCGCCCATGGGCGCCTCGGCCGTGCTGCTGTTCTGCCTGCCGGCCAGCCCGCTGGCGCAACCGTGGTCCGTGGTGGGCGGCAACGTCGTCTCCGGCATGGTGGGCATGGCTTGCGTGAAATGGCTGGGGCCCAGCGTGGGCGTGGCGGCGCTGGCCGCCTGCCTGGCCATCGGCGCCATGTTTGCCCTGCGCTGCCTGCATCCGCCGGGCGGCGCCGTCGCCCTGACCACGGTCGTCGGCGGCGCCAGCGTGCATGCGGCCGGCTTTGAATTCGTCTTCATCACCGTGCTGTTCAATTCCGCCGTGCTGGTCGCCTGCGCCGTGCTGTACAACAACCTGACAGGGCGCCGCTACCCGCACATCCAGCAACTGGTCGCGCCGCATCCGCACGCCACCAAGGATGACGTGCCCAGCAACCGCCTGGGCTTTTCGCCGGATGACCTGGACGCCGTGCTGCGCCAGCACAGCGAAGTGCTCGACATCAGCCGCGACGATTTGCAAGCCATCTTCCTGCAAACGGAAATGCGCGCCTACCAGCGTCGCTTCGGCGTCGTCACCTGCGCCGACATCATGTCGAAGGACGTGCTCAGCGTGGAATTCGGCACGCCGCTCGATGTTGCCTGGCGCACCATGCGCGAGCACCAGGTGGGCGCCCTGCCCGTACTGAACCGGGCGCGCCGCGTCATCGGCATCATCACGCAGACGGATTTTCTGCGCCATGGCGGCCTCGACGATTATCAGGGCATGCGCCAGCGCCTGCGCGGCCTGCTGCAGCGCAGCGGCCTGTCCCACAGCGACAAGCCGGAAGTGGTGGGCCAGTTGATGACGCCGTCGCCGCACACGGCCCGCCTGGGCACGCCCATCATCGACCTCGTACCCCTGATGGCCGACGCCGGCTATCACCATATTCCCATCCTCGACGATGAAGAGCGCCTCGCTGGCATCATCAGCCAGTCCGATCTGATGGCGGCCCTGTACGAAAGCCGCTTTGCAGAGGCGGCCGCATGACGCCATTCCAGGCACTGCTGACCGGCCCCGAGGGCGGCCCGGCTGGCACCGCCGTCAACGCGCATTTTTTCGGCACGCAGTTGGCCATCGATACGCCCGGCCATCATGTCGAGCTGGCGCAGCTGGTCGTCAGCGTGGGTGGTGTCGACGGCCCCGAACTGTTCCTGAACTGGCTCGACGAACAAGGACGGCAAGCGTCGCTCAAGCCGCTGACAGCTGGCGACATCGCCATCGTCTTGCGCGAAGCGCCGGCGGCGCTGCAGCCGCAACTGCAGCGCCTGTGGGGCGAGCGCCAGCGCAACCGGCGGCAAGTGTCGGGCTGGCTGGCCGGCTTGACGGGCGCGGCCTTCGTCGCTGCCGCCCTGCTGTGGTGGCAGGGCAGCAACGTCATCGGCGCGCTGGCGGGATGGATCCCCTTGTCGACGGAAAAACAGCTGGGCGAACTGGCCCTGTCGCAAGTGCGCGCGCAGGGCGGCATCAGCGAGCACGGCGTGGCGCAGCAAACGGTGCAGGACATCGGCCGCAAGCTGACGGCCGGTTCGCGCTACCAGTACCGCTGGCTGGTCAAGCAGGACGACTCGGTCAACGCGTTTGCCATGCCGGGCGGCATCATCGTCGTGCATACGGGCTTGCTGCGCCAGGCGGGGGATCCGGAAGAGCTGGCCGGCGTGCTGGCGCATGAAGTGCAACATGTGGAGCAGCGCCATTCGCTGCGGCAAATGATCAGCAGCCTGGGCTGGGGCGCTCTGGTGGGCGTGACCATCGGCGACATCAGCGCCGTGGCCGCGATGCTGGCGCACCAGGCGGGCACACTGTATTTCAGCCGCGACATGGAAGAGGAGGCAGACCGTCTGGGTTTGCTCGCCTTGCAGCGCGCGCAGATCCGTCCCGATGGCATGCTGCGCTTTTTTCAAAAGCTCGATGACAAGGACAAGGCCAACGTACCGGGATGGATTTCCTCGCACCCGCAGACGGCGGCGCGCGCGCAACAAATCCGCAGCCGGATCGCCGCCACCCCCTGCCCTGCCTGCGTCCCATTGACCAGCCAGCACTGGCCGGCGATGAAAGCCGTTGTCGCGCCAGCGGACAAATAGCAACATTCCTGCCGCACAATTTGTCCAAACGCACTGGGCAATGGCGTATGCTTACGCCCCGGCTGTTCCTTCGCGAGCGGCCACCCCGACCTCGTTACGCCTCCGTTCATTCCTCTCCTTACAAAGGACATCGCGCATGAAGCATCGTTTTGCCGCCGGCACCCTCGGCACCCTGGCCATCTCCCTGTTGCTCGCCCATGCGCCCATGACGCAAGCGGCCCAGTCCGCAGCCAAAACCGTGGCCGTCAGTGCGCCACAAGCGAAGCAGCAGCTGCAAGTGCTGGCCGACAAATATTACGATGCGCTGGCCCGTTTCGAGCCGATCAACGCCACCGAGAGCGGCGACAACCGTTTTGACGACCAGCTCGGTTCAGCCATCGTGCCCGGCGCGCGCGCGAAACAGTTCGCCCTGTACCGCCAGTACCAGAAGACCTTGCGCGCCATTGCCCGCGCGCAGCTGTCACACCAGGACCAGATCAACTACGATATCCTCGACTATGAACTGGCCACGGCGCTGAGCTTCGAGCGCTTTCCCGAATACTTGCTGCCCTTGAACCAGATGGACAGCATGCCCGTCACCCTGGCCAATTATGCGGGCGGCGAGGCATCGCAGCCTTTGACCACGGTCAAGGAGTATGACGCTTACCTGAGCCGTATCGGCCAGTTGCCCGGCTGGATAGACCAGGCCATCGCCAACATGAAAGTCGGCATGCAAAAGGGCATCGTGCTGCCGAAGGCGCTGACGGAATCGGCCCTGCCGCAATTCAAGAAACTCGTCAGCGCCACGCCGCAGGACAGCGTCTATTACACGCCCATCAAGAACTTGCCGGCCAGCTTTTCCGACGCGGACAAGGCGCGCCTGACGCAAACCTACACCGTCATCATCCAGGCCAAGCTGATGCCCGCGCTGCAGCGCCTGTCCACCTTCATGGAACGCGATTACCTGCCGGCCGGCCGCACGAGCAGCGGCTGGAGCGCCCTGCCCGATGGCGCAGCCTGGTACCAGGCGCGCGTGGCCAGCAGCACCACCACGGACTTGAAACCGGAGCAGATCCACGCCATCGGCTTGAAAGAAGTGGCGCGCATCCAGGAACAGTACGCGATCGTGGGTCCGAAGATGGGCTACAACGGTCCGGCCGCCGGCTTGCCCGTGTGGGTCTCGGAACAGGCGAAATACCGCCCGTTCAAGACGGAGCAGGAAGTGCTCGACGTCTATCGCAAGCTGAACGTGCTGCTGGACAGCAAATTACCCGCCCTGTTCACCCTGGTGCCGAAGGCGCCGCTGGACTTGCGCCTGGAACCTGAACTGAGCCGCGACACGGCCGCCGACCACTACACGGCGCCGGCCGCCGACGGTTCGCGCCCCGGCGTGTTCTGGTCCGTCGTCACGGATCCGAAACTGTATGGCGACACGGGCATGACCACCTTGTTCCTGCACGAAGGCAAGCCTGGCCACCATTTCCACCTGGCGCTGGTGCAAGAGATGGACTTGCCGAACTTCCGCCGTTTCGGCGGCAACAATGCCTTCACGGAAGGCTGGGCGCTGTATGCGGAAACCCTGGGCAAGGAAATGGGCCTGTTCGACGATCCGGCCCAGTATTTCGGCCACTTGAACGACGAGATGCTGCGCGCCGTGCGCCTGGTGGTCGACACGGGCTTGCACACCAAGGGCTGGACGCGCGAGCAGACGATCAAGTACATGCGCGACACCCTCGGCTATGACGCCGTGGCGAAAAGCGAAACGGAACGCTATATGGCATGGCCGGGCCAGGCGTTGGGCTACAAGATCGGTTCGCTGAAGATTGTCGAACTGCGCCAGCGCGCGCAGCAAGCCTTGGGCGACAAGTTCAGCCTGCCGAAGTTCCACGAAGTCGTGCTCAGCGACGGCACCCTGCCGCTGAAACTGCTGGAAGCCAAGGTCGACCGGTGGATCGCGCAGCAGAAGTAAGACGCGGCGCCTGAAAGCAAAACGGCAGCTCCTCGATGGTGCTGCCGTTTTTTTCGCCTGATCGTTTGCTATTACACCAGCAGCGCCGCACTCATCGAGCGCACTTCCTCGGCCGATTCGGCCAGGATGCTTTGCAAGGTCTCGTTGTCGATAATGAAATCGATGACGGAATCGGAGGGGGTGAGCATTTCCACGTACGTCACCTGCAACGGCGACGGCACCGGCGACAGTTGCTTGGCCAACAATAAGGTGTCGAGCAGGGAATCAGGCGGGATCGACAGCAAGCCATCGCGCAAGCCCTCGATGGCTACGCTCACGGCCAGCGGGATCCGCAGCTTCTTCAGGACTTCGCGGGAAATGATCTCTTCGGCGGACTCCATCCAGTGATCCGCATCGTCGTCGAGCAGGCCGGGGAATTCATCGGCACGCGACAACAGGTAAAAGCCGCCCACCTCATGCACGATACCGGCAAACAGCGCCGTGTCGGCATCGACGTGCGTGACGCGGCGGGCCAGCACGTGCGCCAGCGCCGCTACGTGCGCCGTGTGCTCCCACAGCTGGGTCGCCTTCTGGCGCAGGACGGGGTCGATGATCTTGCTGCCGAACTGGCGCACCACCATGGCAGCCACCAGCGCATACAGATTGCGGTAACCCATGCGCATGACGGCGGCGCGCACGCTGGTCACGGGCGCCACATCGCCGCGGCTATACACGGCCGAGTTGGCCAGCGCAACCGTACGCGCGGCCAGCAAGGGCTCGGCCAATACCAGCTTGATCGCATGGTCGATATGGCAGTCCGGTTCAGCCAGGGCCAATTGCAATTGCAGTGCGGAATTAACACTCGTGGGAAACGTCAATTCTCCGCGCACTGCCTGGGAAACAATTAAACCGAAAGCCTGTAGTTTATTCATCATACGATCAATCTGCCTCAGATATTTTTCTAGCCAATAACTTCATGCATCATAAATTGAATGCCAGGCCCGCACTTTAAAATACAGATGGCATGTCATTCGCTTGTAATGAAGAATCAGGTAATGCCAGTGCATGTAATAGCGACTCATCACCGATGACAAACAACTTCGGCTGCTGCAATACCTGCAGCAAAAACGGCTGGCCTTCACGCAAACGCCGGCGATAATCGGCCAGCGTATATAAGTTGGGATTGATTTTACGCCTTAAGGTTCGCTCGGCCGGGGCCAATCCCGTCAACAGATCGCCATAATTAGCTTCTTCGCCCACCAGCAGCAAATCGATGGCGCTGCCAGGCATGTCCTGTCCCTTCGCCGTGGCGCCCGACACGAATGCCAGGTGCAGCTGGGCACGCAAGGGCGCCAGGGTCGCACTGAGCACGCCGACGATGCCGAAGGTTTTCTGCACCAGTCCGCTCAATTCCGGATATACGAGGCTTTCCTTGTTGGGCCAGAAGCGCCGCACATTGCCGATCCGCTCCGAAGTGATCAGGCCGGACTCATGCAGGCGGCGCAGTTCCCGCTGCGCCGACGCACTGCCCAGCCCCGTCAAGCGCATGATCTCGTTCAAATGAAAGCCTTCATTCACGCGGACAAAGAGCAATCCCAGCAGTTTCTGCTGGGCGGGAGTAAACAGGGCTTGGGCAATCATGCGCCAGATATTAGCATGAGCGCGCCGGAAATTGGCGTGGCAAGCGTGTTTTTCTACGCTCCAACAGAGTATGGCTGCGTGATGACATCGTGCATAATCGCTATGGTTTGCGCGGTGCCGGTCGATCTGAAAAACCGGCGGACCACCTCACACTCGCAGTTGTCGAACCGTACTTTCAGGGAGCACTTGTATGTCATCAGCCACCAGCTGCGTGATCGGGTTTGTCGGAGGACAGCTCGATACTGCGGCCTTTGAACAGCTTCTATATAAAGACGCAGAAACAGAACGCCTGTTGTCGGCGCAGCCGGCCCCCCGATATGCGCATGCGGGGCACACGCTGTATCACTATCTGATATCGCTCGACCTGCGCAATCCGGCAGACGCGCTGAACGCGCAAGGTGCCCTGGCAGAGTTTTTGCACGCCGCCAATATTCCGGTAGTCGTCTCAGAAAAGCCCACCCAGCTACACGAGCTTTTGCTCGCGGCGCAACCGAAATGGCTGGATGTAGATCTGGCCTATGTGGCGGCGCTGCTGGACAAGGCGCCGCGGCATGCGAAAAAAAGTGAACGGACGCAGTGGTTGCGGGCGCAACTGCTCGAGTTATTTCGCTATGCGAAGAAGCCGCCCCGTTGGCTGCAAGCGCCGAACTGGCCCATCGAAGCGCACGGTCCGCTGGTATTTCTGGGACAGCTCACGGTGGACGGCTATTTTCATGACGAGGCCGCCGTCTATGTGTTTTACGATGCAAGCAAAAACGAGTGCCGCTCGATACTGCAGACTTGCTGATGCCATGGCGCCCCCGGGCGCTGTCTTCTCTTTGCGTGTGCGCTGGAAGGTCGCCGCAACGGACATAAAAAAACGGCATCAGGAATTTCTCCCTGATGCCGTTCTGGTCAGCGAACAGCGTAGATGAATATATTCAATAAATTAAATAATTAATCAATGACCGCTGAATGGCATACGTAATAACTTTTTCCGACTACCTGGAATTTTTACAAATTAAATGATGACAAATTCCCTGACAAATAAAGCGGAAGACATCCACGCGATTGCAATTAATTACAAATTGTACGCTGCTTGATAAAGATTAAAAAAGGCACCCGAAGGTGCCTTTTTGAAATCAGCTAGCAGCGCAGATTACGCTTCGTCGCCGTGGTGTTGCTGGGTTTCGATATCCTGCAGCGCTTCGGCAGCTTCGCCAGCCATCGAGGCTTTCTCGGCCAGCAGCAGCGCTTGACGCTCTTCCACTTCCCACGCTTCTTTCTCTTTGCGTGCGCGGTGGAAGGCCAGGCCCGTACCGCCAGGAATCAGACGGCCAACGATGACGTTCTCTTTCAGGCCGCGCAAACCATCGCGCTTGCCCATGATCGCCGCTTCGGTCAGCACGCGGGTGGTTTCCTGGAACGATGCGGCCGAGATGAACGAATCGGTCGACAGCGATGCCTTGGTAATACCCAACAAGACGTTTTCGTAGGTCGCTGGAATCTTGTTCTCAACGGCCATGCGATCGTTCTCGTCCAGCAATTCCGAACGCTCTACCTGCTCGCCAACGATGTAGTTGGTGTCGCCGGCATTGACGATCTGCACACGGCGCAGCATCTGACGCACGATCACTTCGATGTGCTTGTCATTGATCTTCACGCCTTGCAGACGGTACACGTCTTGCACTTCGTCAACGATGTAACGTGCCAGCGCTTCGATACCCAGCAGGCGCAGGATGTCTTGCGGATCGGCCGGGCCGTCCACGATCATCTCGCCCTTGTTCACGACTTGGCCGTCATGCACCAGCACTTGTTTGTCCTTGGTGATCAAGAACTCATGCTTGTTGCCGTCCATGTCCGTGATTTCCAGACGCTGCTTGCCCTTGGTTTCTTTACCGAACGCAACCGTACCCGTGACTTCCGCCAGCATACCGGCATCTTTCGGCGAGCGCGCTTCGAACAGTTCAGCAACGCGTGGCAGACCACCGGTAATATCGCGCGTTTTTTGCGATTCGGTCGGGATACGTGCCAGCACTTCACCCACCGATACCTGTTGACCGTCCTTGACCATGATCAGCGCGCCGACCTGGAAGCCGATCGCCACCGAGTGTTCGGTGCCGGCGATCTTGACTTCTTCGTTCGCGTCGTTGATCAGCTTGACTTGCGGACGCAACGTTTTCGTCAACGAACCGCGACGTTTCGCATCGATCGCCACCAGGGTGGACAGACCGGTCACTTCGTCGACCTGACGGGCTACGGTGACGCCTTCTTCGACGTTCTCGAAACGCACTTGACCGGCGTATTCGGTAATGATCGGACGGGTCAGCGGATCCCACGTTGCCAGGGCCGTACCGGCCTTGATGACCATGCCGTCCTTGACGATCAGGGTCGCACCGTACGGTACTTTATGACGCTCACGCTCACGGCCATGGTCGTCGGTAATCAGCACTTCGCCGGAACGGGAAATGACGATTTGCGCGCCCTTGCCGTTCGTCACGTAACGCATGGTTGCCGTGAAGCGGATGGTACCGTTCGACTTGGCTTCCACCGACGATGCCACTGCTGCACGCGAAGCCGCACCACCAATGTGGAACGTACGCATGGTCAGCTGGGTACCAGGCTCACCAATCGACTGCGCTGCCACC
This sequence comes from Janthinobacterium salmonicoloratum, assembly GCF_051380845.1. Lineage (NCBI taxonomy): Bacteria > Pseudomonadati > Pseudomonadota > Betaproteobacteria > Burkholderiales > Oxalobacteraceae > Janthinobacterium > Janthinobacterium salmonicoloratum. Next base: position 338,324 of record NZ_JBNYXV010000002.1, read on the forward strand.
ACACCGACGGCTTCGCCGGCGTTGACCAGCATGCCGCGGCCCAGGTCGCGGCCATAGCACTTGGCGCACAGGCCGAAGCGCGTGTCGCAAGTCAGTGGCGTGCGGACCTTGACTTCATCGATGGACAGACGCTCGATCTCTTCGACCATGTCTTCATCCATCAGGGTGCCGGCTTCGTACAGCGTTTCCTGGGTTTCAGGATTGACGACGTCATGCACCACAACGCGGCCGAGGATACGGTCACGCAACGGTTCGATGACTTCACCACCTTCGACCAGTGCCTTCATGACGGCGCCGTTCATGGTGCCGCAATCGTCCTCGATCACCACCAAGTCTTGCGTCACGTCAACCAGACGACGCGTCAGGTAACCGGAGTTAGCCGTTTTCAGCGCCGTATCGGCCAGACCTTTACGCGCACCGTGGGTCGAAATGAAGTACTGCAAAACGTTCAGACCTTCGCGGAAGTTCGCGGTAATCGGCGTTTCGATAATCGAGCCATCCGGTTTGGCCATCAGACCACGCATACCGGCCAACTGACGAATCTGGGCTGCGGAACCGCGCGCGCCGGAGTCGGCCATCATGTAAATGGCGTTGAACGATTCTTGCGTCGACTTGGTGCCGTCGCGGCGGATCACGTCTTCGACTTTGAGCTGGTCCATCATGGCCTTGCCGACTTCATCCGAGGTCTTGCCCCAGATATCGACTACCTTGTTGTAACGCTCGCCGGCGGTCACGAGACCCGAGGCGTATTGCTGTTCGATCTGCTTGACTTCCGATTCGGCCGTCGCGATCAGGGTAACTTTTTGAGGCGGTACCAGCATGTCGTCGACGCAGATCGAGATACCGGCGCGTGTCGCCAGGCGGAAACCCGATTGCATCAGTTTGTCTGCGAACACCACGGTGGCGCGCAGGCCGCATTTGCGGAACGACGTGTTGATCAGCTTGGAAATTTCTTTCTTTTTCAGCGCGCGGTTCAGGACGGAGAACGGCAAGCCTTTAGGCAGAATTTCCGACAGGATCGCACGGCCGATCGTCGTTTCGTAACGCGTTACCGTTTTCTCGAATTCGCCCGTTTCGGCGTTTTTCGGGTATTCGGTAATACGCACGGTAACGCGGGTCGTCAGTTCGACTTCCTTGTTGTCGTAGGCGCGGATCACTTCCGATACGTCAGGGAACATCATCCCTTCGTTCTTCGCATTGATTGCTTCGCGGGTCGCGTAGTACAGACCCAACACGATATCCTGGGAAGGAACGATCGACGGTTCGCCGTTCGATGGGAACAGGATGTTGTTCGATGCCAGCATCAAAGTGCGTGCTTCCATCTGCGCTTCGATCGACAGAGGAACGTGGACCGCCATTTGGTCACCGTCAAAGTCGGCGTTGAATGCGGCGCAGACGAGTGGGTGCAACTGGATGGCCTTGCCTTCAATCAGGACTGGCTCGAAAGCCTGGATACCCAGACGGTGCAGCGTAGGTGCGCGGTTCAACATGATCGGATGTTCACGGATCACGTCTTCCAGGATGTCCCACACGACCGGCTCTTGAATCTCGACCAGCTTTTTCGCTGCCTTGATCGTGGTAGCCAGACCCATCAGTTCCAGTTTATTGAAAATGAATGGTTTGAACAGTTCCAGCGCCATCAGTTTCGGCAAGCCGCACTGATGCAGTTTCAATTGCGGGCCCACGACGATGACCGAACGACCGGAGTAATCGACGCGTTTGCCCAGCAAGTTTTGACGGAAACGACCGCCCTTGCCCTTGATCATCTCTGCCAGCGATTTCAGCGGACGCTTGTTGGCGCCGGTCATCGCTTTGCCGCGACGGCCGTTGTCCAGCAGCGAATCGACTGCTTCTTGCAGCATGCGCTTTTCGTTGCGCGTGATGATCTCTGGAGCGCGCAGCTCCATCAGGCGTTTCAGACGGTTGTTACGGTTGATGACGCGGCGATACAGATCGTTCAGATCCGAGGTCGCGAAACGGCCACCATCCAGCGGTACCAGCGGACGCAGTTCCGGCGGCAGCACTGGCAGCACTTCCATGATCATCCAGTCAGGCTTGATGCCCGAACGTTGGAACGCTTCCAGCACTTTCAGGCGCTTCGCGTATTTCTTGATCTTGGCTTCGGATTTCGATTCCTTCAGTTCCACGCGCAGGGTTTCGGCATCGCGGTGGATGTCGATCGAGCGCAGCAGTTCACGGATACCTTCGGCGCCCATGAAGGCGGTGAAGTCGTCGCCGTACTCTTCGTACTTGGCGGCGTAGTCGTCTTCCGACATGATCTGGCACTTCTTCAGCGGAGTCATGCCTGGATCGGTCACGACGTATGCTTCAAAGTACAGCACGCGTTCGATGTCCCGCAGGGTCATGTCCAGGACCATGCCCAGACGCGACGGCAGCGACTTCAGGAACCAGATGTGCGCGGTAGGCGAAGCCAGCTCGATGTGGCCCATGCGCTCGCGGCGCACTTTGGCCAGCGTAACTTCGACGCCGCACTTTTCGCAGATCACGCCGCGGTGTTTCAGGCGCTTGTACTTGCCGCACAGGCATTCGTAATCCTTGATCGGGCCAAAGATCTTGGCGCAGAACAGGCCATCGCGCTCAGGTTTGAAGGTACGGTAGTTGATGGTTTCCGGCTTCTTGACTTCGCCGTAGGACCACGAACGGATTTTCTCAGGCGAAGCGAGACCGATCTTGATTGCATCGAAGGTCTCGTTGGTCTGTACTTGCTTGAATAGATCGAGCAGTGCTTTCATGTATCACTCCAGAGGTGATTAAATTTCTATATTCCTGAGACTACATTGCCCGGCGTGGTTTCCCAGCCGGGCTTTGTGTTTCCCAAACCAAATGACAGGTCCTGTCGTTTAGTTGCGTTCGAGGTCGATATCGATACCCAGCGAACGGATTTCCTTGACCAGCACGTTGAACGATTCCGGCATGCCGGCGTCGATCACGTGGTCGCCCTTGACGAGGTTCTCGTACACTTTGGTACGGCCATTCACGTCATCGGACTTGACGGTCAACATCTCTTGCAAGACATACGACGCGCCATACGCTTCCAGTGCCCAGACTTCCATCTCACCGAAACGCTGACCACCGAACTGGGCTTTACCGCCCAGTGGCTGTTGCGTCACCAGCGAGTAAGGACCGGTCGAACGCGCATGCATCTTGTCATCCACCAAGTGATGCAGTTTCAGCATGTGCATGACGCCGACAGTGACCTTGCGTTCGAACGCTTCACCGGTGCGACCGTCATACATGGTCACCTGGTTTTTCGAAGCGGTCATGCCCAGGTTCTTGGCGATGTCGTCCGGATACGCCAGGTCCAGCATGCGGCGGATCTCTTCTTCATTGGCGCCGTCGAACACTGGCGTGGCGAATGGAACACCTTTTTTCAGGTTTTCCGCCAGCTTCATGATCTCTTCGTCGTCGAAGTTATCCAGATCTTCCGCGCGGCCGTTGTCGTTGTAGATCGTCGTCAGGTACTTGCGCACTTGCTCGACCTTGGTTTGCGCCTTCAGCATTTCGCCGATGCGGATACCCAGACCCTTGGCAGCCCAGCCCAAGTGAGTCTCGAGAATCTGACCAACGTTCATCCGCGAAGGAACGCCCAGCGGGTTCAGCACAACGTCGGCTGGCGTGCCGTCGGCCATGTATGGCATGTCTTCCACAGGAACAATACGGGAAACCACACCCTTGTTACCGTGGCGACCTGCCATCTTGTCGCCCGACTGCAGGCGGCGTTTCACGGCCAGGTACACCTTGACCATTTTTTGCACGCCTGGTTGCAGCTCATCGCCTTGCGTCAGTTTCTTGCGCTTCTCTTCGAAGGCCAGATCGAACTGGTGACGCTTCTCGTTGATCGATTCCTTGATCGCTTCCAGCGCTACCGCTGCATCGTCGTCCGCAGGGCGGATGTCGAACCAGTGGTATTTGTCCAGATCGGCCAGGTAATCCTTGGTGATCTTGGCGCCTTTGGCCAGCTTTTTAGGGCCGCCGTTGACAACTTTGCCGATCAGCATTTTTTCCAGACGCTGGAAGGCATCGCCTTCCACGATACGCATCTGGTCGTTCAGATCCAGACGGAAGCGTTTCAGTTCGTCATCGATAATTTGCTGGGCGCGTTTGTCGCGCACGATGCCTTCACGGGTGAAGACTTGCACGTCGATCACGGTACCGATCATGCCCGAAGGCACGCGCAGCGACGTATCTTTCACGTCCGAAGCTTTTTCGCCGAAAATCGCGCGCAGCAGCTTCTCTTCCGGGGTCAGCTGGGTTTCGCCTTTTGGCGTCACTTTACCGACCAGGGTGTCGCCGGCCTGGACTTCAGCGCCGATGTAGACGATACCGGACTCATCCAGACGTGCCAGCTGATTTTCAGCCAGGTTCGAGATGTCGCGCGTAATTTCTTCCGCGCCCAGTTTCGTATCACGGGCAACCACCGACAACTCTTCGATGTGAATCGAGGTGTAGCGGTCGTCCTTGACGACGTTTTCCGAGATCAGGATCGAATCTTCGAAGTTCAGACCATTCCATGGCATGAAAGCCACGGTCATGTTCTGGCCCAGCGCCAATTCACCCAGGTCGGTCGATGCGCCGTCGGCGATCACGTCGCGCTTGGCAACACGGTCGCCCACTTGCACGATAGGACGCTGGTTGATGTTGGTGTTCTGGTTCGAACGGGTGTACTTGATCAGGTTGTAGATGTCGACGCCCACTTCACCAGCGGTAGCTTCGTCATCGTTAACGCGAATCACGACACGGCCCGCATCGATGTAATCGACGATACCGCCACGCAAGGCTTGCACGGTGGTGCCCGAGTCGACCGCAACGGTGCGTTCGATACCGGTACCGACCAGCGCTTTTTCAGGACGCAAGCAAGGCACAGCCTGGCGTTGCATGTTGGCGCCCATCAATGCACGGTTTGCATCATCGTGTTCGAGGAACGGAATCAGCGAGGCAGCGACGGAAACGATCTGGCCTGGCGCCACGTCCATGTACTGGATGCGCTCCGGGGAGACCAGGATGGTTTCGCCAGCTTCACGGGCCGAGACCAGTTCATCGGACAGCATGCCGGCGTCATTGATGGTCGCATTCGCCTGAGCGATGATGTAGCGGCCTTCTTCGATGGCGGACAGGTAGTCGATCTGATCGGTAATCTTGGAGCCTTCGACCTTGCGGTACGGGGTTTCCAGGAAGCCGTATTCATTCAGGCGGGCATACAGAGCCAGCGAGTTGATCAGACCAATGTTCGGACCTTCCGGTGTCTCGATCGGGCAGACGCGGCCGTAGTGGGTCGGATGCACGTCGCGCACTTCAAAGCCAGCGCGTTCGCGTGTCAGACCGCCGGGTCCCAGAGCCGATACGCGGCGCTTGTGGGTAATTTCCGACAGAGGATTGGTTTGGTCCATAAACTGCGACAGCTGGGACGAACCGAAGAACTCGCGAATCGCGGCCGAAATCGGCTTCGAGTTGATCAGGTCGTGCGGCATCAGGTTGTCCGCTTCGGCTTGGCCGAGGCGTTCCTTGACGGCGCGCTCAACACGCACCAGGCCGGCGCGGAATTGATTCTCGGCCAGTTCGCCCACGCAACGTACGCGACGGTTACCCAGGTGATCGATATCGTCGACTTCGCCGCGGCCATTGCGCAGTTCCACCAGGATCTTGATCACGGCCAGCACGTCTTCGTTCGACAGGGTCATGGCGCCGGTCAGTTCATCGCGGCCAATGCGGCGGTTGAACTTCATGCGGCCCACGGCCGACAGGTCGTAGCGGTCCGAGTTGTAGAACAGGCCATTGAACAGCGCTTCAACGGAATCTTCCGTTGGCGGTTCGCCTGGACGCATCATGCGGTAGATCGCCACTTTCGCAGCCATCTGGTCGGCGGTGTCGTCGATGCGCAGGGTTTGCGAGATGTAGGCGCCCTGATCCAGGTCGTTGGTGTACAAGGTCTGGATTTCGGAAATGTTGGCATCGCGCAAACGGCCCAACAGGTCTTCGGTCAGCTCATCGTTCGCGCTTGCGACGACTTCGCCGGTGTCGCCATCGACGATGTTCTTCGCCAATACGCGGCCCAGCAGGTAGTCTTCCGGTACGGAAATGTGCTTGATGCCGGCAGCTTCGATATCACGCACGTGTTTCGCGTTGATACGCTTGTCTTTCAGCACCAGGGTCTTGCCCGACTTGTCGACGATGTCGAAACGCGCCACTTCGCCGCGCAGACGCTCGGAGACGAATTCCATTTCCGCGCCTTCGGAGCGCAGGTTGAAATTGTCGAAGACGAAGAAGTTCGCCAGGATTTGCTCGTGCGACATGCCGATGGCTTTGAGCAAGATCGTGACTGGCATCTTGCGGCGGCGGTCGACGCGGAAGAACAGGATGTCTTTCGGGTCGAACTCGAAGTCCAGCCACGAACCGCGGTAAGGAATGATACGCGCGGAGAACAGCAGTTTACCGGACGAGTGGGTCTTGCCGCGGTCGTGCTCGAAGAACACGCCAGGCGAACGGTGCAGCTGGGAAACGATAACCCGCTCCGTGCCGTTGATCACAAACGAACCGGTAGTCGTCATGAGCGGCAATTCGCCCATGTAGACTTCCTGTTCCTTCATCTCTTTGACGACGGGCTTGGTTGGCGATTCCTTGTCCAGGATCACCAGGCGCACTTTCGCGCGCAGCGGCGACGCGAACGTCAGGCCACGTTGTTGACATTCTTTGACGTCAAAGGCAGGATCGCCCAGAACGTACGACAAGAATTCGAGACGCGCAAAACCATTGTGCGACACGATAGGGAAAATCGAAGTGAAAGCCGACTGCAGGCCATCATTCTTGCGGCCAGACGGTGCTATGTCCTCTTGCAAGAAGCTATGATAAGACTCGAGCTGGGTCGCCAGCAGGAACGGAACGTGGTGAACGTTGGCGCGCTTCGCGAATGATTTGCGAATGCGTTTCTTCTCAGTAAATGAGTAGTGCATGGACACTCCGTGAGTGACAGAAAGGATAGAAAATTCAGGTTTTGCAAGTGTTCGTTTGCACCGCTGCGTGTGACACAGACGAAACCTCAAGGCTCTGCTTTCCGGCTTGAATCGAATAAAAACTGCTGCTACAACTACATGACAAATACGATGCAGACGACAAAGGAGCCAAAGTCGGATTTCCCCCCTTGCGAGGGGAAACCTCAGACTTTGACTCGGGCGCTAACTGCCGCCGGTACAGATATTACTTGATCGAAGCGGTTGCGCCGGCTTCTACCAGTTTCTTCTGTGCTGCTTCAGCGTCAGCTTTCGACACTGCTTCTTTCACAGTTTTTGGTGCGCCATCGACCAGGTCTTTAGCTTCTTTCAAGCCCAGGCCGGTGATTTCGCGAACTGCTTTAATGACGCCAACTTTGTTTGCGCCGAAGCTGTCCAGGATGACGTTGAATTCGGTTTGCTCTTCAGCAGCTGCTGCTGGGCCTGCTGCAGGACCGGCCGAAGCCATTGCTGCTGCGGACACGCCGAATTTTTCTTCGAATGCTTTAACCAGGTCGTTCAGGTCCATTACGGACATGGCGCTAACTGCTTCCAGGATATCGTCTTTGCTAATTGCCATTTTGAAACTCCTAAATTTATTACGTTAGTTACATCAGATTGGTACTGAGAGAAAAAAGCGCGCGCAATTAAGCGGCTGCTGGGGCTTCTTCTGCTGCTGCTTCTGCAGGAGCTTCGGCGCCTTCGCCTTTTTTCGCTGCCAGGGCAGCCAGACCACGTGCAAAGCCCGAAACCGGAGCCAGCATAACGCCCAACAACTGCGAAATGAGGACTTCACGGCTAGGAATGCTCGCCAACGCGGTGACAGCAGCTGTATCCAGCGGCTTGCCTGCGTAGTTACCTGCTTTGATGACCAGTTTGTCGTTGGTTTTAGCGAAGTCAGCGATGACTTTAGCTGCTGCAACGGCATCGGCCGAGATCGAGTAGATCAACGGGCCGGTCATGGCATCTGCCAGGCTGGCGAATGCGGTACCTTCAACGGAGCGACGAGCCAGAGTGTTTTTCAACACACGCAGGTACACGCCTTGGGCACGCGCTTTAGCACGCAGTTGCGTCAAGTGACCAACCTGGATGCCACGATATTCGGCCACGACGATCGTTTGCGCATTTGCTACTTGTGCGGAAACTTCGGCGACGACGGCCTTTTTGTCATTCAGATTGAGACTCACGGTCAACCTCCTTAAATGATGTTCGGCAATCACAACCGAGTGGTTGAGCGCCTTGCATCGGTTCGAACACGGCGTCCGAAGTCAAGAAGTACTAAACTGAGCGGATGGATTCACGCAGCATGAGGACTACAAAACTTGTTCGGGTACACCATCTGCGTTGGGCACTTGCCGTTGCCGGCAAGCCTATTAACCTTCTGCATGTGCGATCACAGTCGGCCCAACGGTCTTTGATTGTCTGCCGGCCTGGTGCGAACACCGGGCCGACAGCCCAAAGATGCGCCCACAGCGCCCGAAGGCGCGTGGGACTTGATTCTGTTACTTAAGCTGCCAGGCTAGCCTGGTCAACACGGACGCCAGCGCCCATGGTCGACGACAGCGAAACTTTGCGCAGGTACACGCCTTTGCTCGATGCTGGCTTGGCTTTGTTCAGTGCGTCGATCAGTGCGACCAGATTCGACTTCAGATCTGCGTCAGCGAACGATTTACGGCCGATGGTAGCGTGGATGATACCGGATTTGTCGGTACGGTACTGAACTTGACCGGCTTTCGCGTTTTTCACGGCGGTAGCGACGTCAGGAGTAACAGTGCCAACTTTCGGGTTAGGCATCATGCCGCGTGGGCCCAGGATCTGACCCAGGGTACCAACGATACGCATGGTATCTGGCGAAGCGATAACGATGTCGAAAGGCATGTCGCCGGCTTTGATCTGCTCAGCCAGGTCTTCCATACCAACGATGTCGGCGCCAGCTGCTTTAGCAGCTTCCGCTTTTTCGCCCGACGCGAATACTGCCACGCGTACGGTTTTGCCGGTACCAGCTGGCAGCACGACGGAGCCGCGCACCACTTGGTCGGATTTCTTAGGATCAACACCCAGTTGTACCGATACGTCGATCGATTCATTGAACTTGGCCGTTGCGCACTCTTTGATCAGAGCGACAGCGTTGTCGAAAGCGTACACTTTGGTACGGTCGACTTTGGCTTTCAAAGCCTTGATACGTTTGGATAACTTAGCCATTATACAACACCTTCCACCGTGATACCAATCGAACGAGCGGAACCAGCGATGGTGCGTACAGCAGCATCCATGTCGGCAGCGGTCAGATCAGGGGTTTTCAATTTAGCGATTTCTTCAGCTTGTGCGCGGGTCAGCGTACCGACTTTGTCGGTATGTGGCTTCGGCGAACCTTTGGTGATCGCAGCAGCTTTTTTGATCAGGTAGGTTGCTGGAGGCGTCTTCATCACGAACGTGAAGGACTTGTCCGCAAACGCGGTGATCACGACTGGAATCGGCATGCCTGGCTCCAGACCTTGGGTCTGTGCATTGAAGGCCTTGCAGAATTCCATGATGTTCAGACCACGTTGACCCAGAGCTGGACCGATTGGTGGGGACGGGTTTGCTTTACCAGCTGGCACTTGCAGCTTGATAAAACCAATGATTTTCTTTGCCATGATGGCTCCTATCTTGGATTGAGTAGTAGCGCCCCGCCGATCCTACCCTGGCGGGGCTCCTCTGACCGGATTTTGCTGAGACTGCCGCAACGCTCCTGGTGGCGCTTGCTAATGCTTAAACTTTTTCGACCTGGCCGAATTCGAGCTCTACCGGAGTAGCGCGGCCGAAAATCGTGACCGAGACGCGTACTTTGGATTTCTCGTAGTTGACTTCTTCGACATTGCCGTTGAAGTCGGTGAACGGACCATCCTTGATGCGTACTTGCTCGCCCACCTCGTACAAGGTTTTTGGACGGGGCTTTTCAACACCCTCTTGCATCTGCTTCATGATGCCGTCGATTTCGCGCGCGGAGATCGGCGTCGGCTTGTTCGACTTGCCACCAATGAAACCGGTAACCTTGCTGGTGTTCTTGACCAAGTGCCAGCTCTCGTCCGTCATTTCCATTTCAACCAGCACATAGCCAGGATAGAAACGACGTTCGGTGACGGACTTCACACCATTCTTGACTTCAACCACTTCTTCGATCGGCACCAGGATCTGGCCGAACTGGTCTTGCATGCCCGCGCGCTCGATGCGCTCGGTCAGTGCGCGCATGACGCTTTTTTCCATGCCGGAATAAGCATGCACGACATACCAGCGCTTGCTGCTTACTGGCACGCTCAGCGCTGCACCAGCATCCGCTACCGGAGCGTCGCCCGGAACGGACTCGTCCGCCGCTTCATCATGCACATTTTCGCTCATTATTTTTTCCAACCCAGAATTACGTCATACAACAAAAACTCGAGCAATTTATCCGTACCCCACAGGAAAATCGCCATGACCAGCACAAAGGCAAACACGATCGCAGTAATCTGCGTGGCTTCTTTGCGGGTAGGCCAAACGACTTTCTTGGTTTCGCGCACAGCTTCTTTGGCGAAATTGAGAAATTCACGGCCGGTCGTCGAGACATACAAGAGCGCAACAGCAATAACCAAACCAGCCACAAGCGCGCTTGCACGCACCAGAGCTGGTTGGCCTGCCAGGTAATAAAACCCGACTACTCCTGCAATCGCAGCCACTATTGCCAGCGCGACTTTTATCTTGTCACTCGACGTGCTAACGGTTTGCACGGATTGATTTGACATTTTTCTACTTTCGGTGCCCTGCACCTTGACGGTGGCAGGGACGGAGGGCATCGAACCCCCAACCTTCGGTTTTGGAGACCGACGCTCTGCCAATTGAGCTACGTCCCTACGTAAAACTTTCGAGGAGTGCTATTCTACCACCCAGGACGCCCCGGGTGGAAGCATAACATTTCCTTATGCGAGGATTTTTGCAACCACGCCGGCGCCGACGGTACGGCCGCCTTCACGGATAGCGAAGCGCAGACCTTCTTCCATCGCGATCGGGTTGATCAGCTTGACGGTGATCGACACGTTATCGCCTGGCATGACCATTTCTTTATCTGCTGGCAACTCGATCGAACCGGTTACGTCCGTCGTACGGAAGTAGAACTGTGGACGATAGTTGTTGAAGAATGGCGTATGACGGCCGCCTTCGTCTTTCGACAGAACATAGATCTCGCCGGTGAAGTGAGCATGCGGCTTGATCGAGCCTGGCTTCGCCAGAACTTGACCACGTTGCACGTCTTCACGCTTGGTGCCGCGCAGCAGCAGACCAACGTTGTCGCCTGCTTGACCTTGGTCCAGCAGTTTGCGGAACATTTCCACGCCGGTGCAAGTCGTTTTGACGGTATCGGTGATACCGACGATTTCAATCTCTTCGCCGACTTTAACAATGCCGCGCTCGATACGACCGGTCACAACGGTACCGCGACCCGAGATCGAGAACACGTCTTCTACTGGCATCAGGAATGCACCATCAACAGCGCGCTCTGGCGTTGGGATGTAAGCATCCAGCGCATCGGCCAGACGCAGCACTGCGTCAACGCCCATTTCGCCTTCTTTGCCTTCCAGCGCCATACGTGCCGAACCTTTGATGATTGGCAGGTCGTCGCCTGGGAATTCGTACTTCGACAACAGCTCGCGCACTTCCATTTCAACCAGTTCCAGCAGCTCTGCATCGTCGACCAGGTCGCACTTGTTCAGGAACACGATGATGTATGGAACGCCAACTTGACGGGCCAGCAGGATGTGTTCGCGGGTCTGTGGCATTGGGCCGTCAGCTGCGGAGCACACCAGGATCGCGCCGTCCATCTGGGCAGCACCGGTAATCATGTTTTTGATGTAATCGGCGTGGCCTGGGCAGTCAACGTGCGCGTAGTGACGCGTTTCCGTTTCGTACTCGACGTGGGCGGTGTTAATCGTAATACCGCGCGCTTTTTCTTCTGGTGCTGCATCGATCTGGTCGTATGCTTTAGCTTCGCCGCCGAATTTCTTCGACAGAACCGTTGCGATTGCAGCGGTCAGCGTGGTTTTACCGTGGTCGACGTGGCCGATGGTGCCGACGTTGACGTGCGGCTTGGTCCGTTCGAATTTACCTTTTGCCATTTTGAACTCCTAATGATTTGATTAGATTGCTCAGGCACACGCCCGACGGTCTGGTTTGAATTGCTTCTGTGCTGCCTGCTGCGAATTCTGGTGCCCTTGACGTGGATCGAACACGTGGCCTCTCCCTTACCAAGGGAGTGCTCTACCACTGAGCTACAAGGGCTGTAATTTGTTGCATGCGATGCATCAAGCATCTGAACGGAAACTGGAGCGGGTGAAGGGAATCGAACCCTCGTCGTAAGCTTGGAAGGCTTCTGCTCTACCATTGAGCTACACCCGCGAGGTATCGTTCACTTTATCTTCACTTACTTTTGCTACTACCCAGTTTTCCTTGCAAAAACTTGGTGGAGGGGGCTGGATTCGAACCAGCGTACTCATAGAGAACAGATTTACAGTCTGTCGCCTTTAACCACTCGGCCACCCCTCCGCGGGAACCGCAGAGTATGAAGCATCTACTCACAACTGTCAACCTTATTTACTGATGCCTGACTGCTGCATTTGCGTATAAAGAAGAAGTTGGCTGCTTCGGGGCGTGATTATAAGCTCCCGATTTGAGAATGTGCAAGGGTTGGCGCGAAAAAGTCGACTTTTTTTCGCATTTTTTTATGCACCCTGCCTGTAAGCCGCATTTTCCCGTCATTCGCCCCGCATTTCTCCCTTTTACCGGGCGTCAGGCGGATGCATCCAGGAGTTGCCCAGAGGCTTATATTTACGCAATAACTGCTGATGCAGGCCCGACAGCACGGGCAATTTGGGGTTGCGCGGGTCCAGACGGCGCACGCCGGCAATAAAAGTCAGTGCCTGCTGCCCCATGCGCTCATCCCAGCCTTCGTGTTCCAGGCATTTCAGTACGGCCACGGCCGCATTGAAGACCACTTGCGGATTGTCGGGCAGGCGCGTGACGGCTTCCCCCATCAGATCGACGGCGCCGCGGAAATCGCCTTCTCCCGCCTTGGCCGCACCAGCCGCCACCATGTCGGCCACTTCCTGGCGGCTTTGCCGCGCCAGCGCCTTGGCCAGCTCTTCGCGCCCAGCCAGCTCGAACACGGCCATGGCGCGCGTCATGGCCGCACTGTCGGGCGCATTGCGCATGACTTCACGCATCACCTCGGCCGCGCCATCCTCGCGTCCATGCGCCAGGCAGTGGCGCGCCAGTTCGGTTTTCAGCATGTTCGAGCCGCCCACGCTGTGGCGGTTGGCGGCCAGGGCCGCGTCCAGCGATTGCTGCAGGCGCTCCTCGTTGCCCGTATGCGCATGCAGCATGGCGCTGCACAGGGCACTGCACAGTTCCGCGTTCTTTTGCCCGCCCATCGACTTGTCGAGGTCGCGGATCACGGCGCCCACCTGCAGTGGATCGCCCTTGCGCACCAGCGTCTGCACCAGGCGCACATGGTCTTCCGGATCGCGGAATTCCGAATACTTGGCCTTGCTGACGACCAACTTGAGGGATTTTTCCGCCATCTCGATATCGTCTGCCGCCAGGGCCGCCTCGCCCAGGCGGCGCAAGCGGCGCACGGCGTGCGGTGACAGGGCCACCGCTTCGCTCAGGGCCGCCTGCGCCAGTTCAGGCTTGCCTTGCGCCAAGTGCGTGCGCGCCAGCCAGTCATACGCGTCGAGAAAGCGCTTGTTGTTTTCCAGCAGCCCTTCCAGGGTGCCCTGCGCCGCTTCGTACTCGCCCAGCAGAAATTGCGTCTTGGCCTGCCCCAGGCGCGCCCAGCCGATGGACTTGGCTTCGTACAGGGCGGCGTAGATCGGCTCGGCGTCGGCCGCCTCGCCCAGCAGCAGGTGCAGTTCCGCGCGCAGGCGCAGAAAATCGGTGGCGTAGCGGGGATACAGGCTGGCGCCCTCGGCGCAGGCGGCAATCGCCGCGCGCTCATTGCCCACGTCGATCAACTCATACACGGGCACGAAGGCATTGCGCTTGTCCAGCGCGCGGCCAATACGCTCGAGCATGTTGTCAGCAGTGAACGGTTTGAGGATGTAATCGGTGGGCAGCAGTTCGACAGCGCTGACCACCTTGGCGAAGCTGCCTTCGCCCGTCACCATGAAAAACATGGTCGACGCGTGCATCAATTTGTGGTGACGCAAGTCTTCCAGCATCTGCTGGCCATCCTGCCCGCCATCGAGATCGTATTCGCACAGGATCAAATCATACGATTTGCTGCCCAGCATGCGGATCGCCTGGCCCGAGCTGGCCGCGTCATCGATCTTCGCCAGGCCGCACAGGTTGAGCATATTGTGCAGGCTGGCACGCATGCCCGGATGCGGCTCGATGATCAGTGCGCTAAGGCCCTTGAGTTCTTTCATGTCGTGATGTCCGAAAACTCCGCGGCGCGCCACACTGGTGCGTGGCGCCAGCCAGCATGAGGCTGCCGAGTATATGACGGCGCCGCGCACAAGGGAATGGCGGCGCACCGAAAAATGCCAACGCAGTTGCTACTCAAGCGACGGCGTGCTCCGGATGCCACAGTTGCGGCTCGTGGTCGATCAGCTCCAGCAGCGTCGTCACCACTTCCGGATCGAACTGGCTGCCGCTGCGCTGTTCGATGTATTCGCGCACTTGCGGATACGGCCACGGTTCCTTGTAGGGCCGCTCGTGCAGCAAGGCATCGAAGACGTCGACCACGGCGACGATGCGCGCGGCCACGGGAATGTCGTGCCCCTTGAGGCCATTCGGATAGCCGGCGCCATCGAAATGCTCGTGGTGGCCGCCGGCGATCTGCGCGCCATATGTCAGGTAGCTGACGCCGTCGACCATGTTGGCGGCCCGCTCGAGGATGGTGCGCCCGACGCTGGCATGCAGCTGCATCTGCGCCCGCTCCTCGTCCGTATGCTTGCCCGGCTTGAGCAGCACGGCATCCGGCGTGGCCACCTTGCCCACGTCGTGCAGGATGCTGGCCAGGCCGATCATGTCGAGCAATTGCGGCGTCAGCTCGTCCGGGTACACGCCGCGCTGCTGCATGCGCCGGGCGATGGCGTCGGACAATTGTTGCACCCGCCGCACGTGGCCGCCCGTGTCGCTGTCGCGGAATTCGGCCAGGTCGGCCAGCGCCACCACGGTCGCTTCCTGCGCCTTGCGCAGCTGGCCGAACATGTACAGGTTGTCAAAGGCGGCGGCGATGCGCTGGCAAAACACTTCCAGCAAGTCGCGCTGGATCTGCGCCAGCGGCCACGGTGGCGTGACGGAGATGGCCAGCTCGCGGTTGCCTTCCGTATGGATGAACAGCACATTGGCCGGATGCTCGAACTGGCTGCGCTTTTCCGCAAACGCCTTGTCGATGGTGGGGGTGAGCGCATGGTCGGCCGGCAGGGCTTCCGACTCGGCCAGCACGGCATACGTGCCCGTGGCGGCGACCACCTCGGGACGCCCGGCGCCGCCCTGCATCAGGCACAGCACGCCGTCGGCGCCCACGTCGAGGATGGCGCTGACCTGGTTGAGCACGCCGGAAGCGAATTCGCGCAAGGAATGGATCTGGTACAGATTAGTGGCACCGGCGAGTATCTTGCCCAGGCCGATGCGGCTGCGCTCAAGCATCATCAGGCTCTCGTAGGCGCGCAGGGCCGAGATGACGGTGGTAAACAGCTTTTGCGTCGTCAGTTCCGTCTTGGCCTTGTAATCGTTGATGTCGTATTCGATGATGACGCGCTGCTCGGGCGCCTGGCCCGGCTGGCCCGTGCGCAGCACGACGCGCACGATGGAGTTGTTCAGGTCGGCGCGGATGCGCTTGGCCAGGATCAGTCCGGCGTCATCCGTTTCCATCACTACGTCGAGCAGCACCAGCGCGATATCGGGCGTGTCGCGCAGGATGTCATACGCTTCGCGGCCGCTGTAGGCGGAGAACAGTTCCAGTTCGCGCCCCTTGAAACTGACATTGCGCAGCGCCAGCCGCGTGACCGCATGCACATCCACATCATCGTCGACGATCAAGACACGCCACAGGCGCTGGTCGGGCGCGGCCAGCCCGGCAGGACTGGCCACCGGCTCATCCTCGTCGAGCAGCCAGTTATCATCTGCATCGGCTTTGAGGTCGGTCATGAATACTCCTAATGGATAAGTTCGATGTGGACGCTGCGTTGACGCATATCAAGCATAATCAGATTAGATGCTGCTTACAACAGGATTCTGCGTACCACCGTCGCCAACGACCGGCGCCGGCGCTGGTGCCGATGCACCGCCGCGCGTGGTGCCGCCACACTTGTCCTGGCCCGGCCCGACGGCCTGGTAGCGCACTTCATACTTGCCTGCGCTGAGCTGTTCCACCAGCAGCTTGTCGTTAGCGAGGATGTACAGGTAGCGCACGTTCGAGCGCCGCTCCGTGTCATACAGTTTGACGAACACGGGCGCGGCATTGCTGCTGTTGTCGATGCTGACGGCCAGCTCCTCGCCCTTGTTACCGATCGGGAATCCATCGACATAGCCGGAATGGTCCGGCCAGGGTTCGCCATTCGGCGCCACCAGCGATGCGGACTCGGCCTTGTCTGCCCCATCGCAGGCGGGCTGGATGGCTTTCAGGCTCAGCTGGGTCACGGCCAGCACGCGGATCTCGGGCGTCTTCGCTTGCGGGAGTTCGGGCGCATACGGCTTGCCCACCGCCCAGCTATCGACTGCCACGGCCTCGCCTTTCGATGGCGCCGGCGCGGCACTGGCCGCTGACGTGGCCGTTTCTGCATGGAGTTTGGCGCCATCGCGGGCCAGCCCGCTCCAGGCCGATGCCAGCGCGGCAGGCATGGGTTGGGAAGTATCGAGCATCAGCAAGGCACCCAGCCAGCCCAGCAGCAGGCAGACAAGCAAACTCAGCCACCAGCGCCAGTTGCGCCAGACGGGCTGCAGGCCGCGCCGCGGCTTGCCCTTCGGCGGCGGCACATCCTGCGCCCAGTTGTGTTCATGCGGCTGGCCATGGCCTTTCGCGCGGCCATCGCGGGTCTTGCCTTCTTCGTGGTGGGTGCTTTCCAGCCATTCGATTTCCCACTCCTCGGCAGCGATCCACTCATCGTGCTCCTTGCGGCGTTGTGGATCGGACAAGGTGCCATAGGCGCTGTTGAGGATCGCCATGATGCGGGCGGCCTTTTCGTCGCCGGGATTCTTGTCCGGGTGGTATTTCTGGCTGAGGGCTTTGTACGCGGCACGTATGACTTCCTGCGGCGCCAGGCGCGCCACTTTCAGGTTGTCATAGTGTGTATGTATCTTTCCCATCGTTCTATCTTGAAATCGGTGCGCGGCGACGGGTTCTTGCAGGATGGAACCGTGCTGTGTCGGTCATCATATACGATATGACAAGATAATAACCACCGGCGGACAGGAAATTGCAGGGCGACACCGCCCTGCCTTGATATTGCAGGCGCTTACAAGCGGTGACTGCGGTCGCTGGACAACAGGACTTCCGGCAACGCCACCTGGTGCCCCACCACCAGCACCTTGAACAATTCCCCCATCTCGGCCGGCGACACCAGCTTTTGCACGGCGCTGGCCTGCGGCAGGTAAGTCTTGACGTGCTCCGGATCGGTGCGCAGCAGCAAGTCGCCGATGCCCGCGCCCAGCAGGAAGGACGCCTGGTTCATGTAGGCGAGCACATCGAGACCCGCATCCTGCGCCGCCACCGCCATGGCTGTGAAATCGACGTGGGCCGTGATGTCCTGCAAGCCGGGCAGGTAAAACGGTTCCGCATGGGCGTGATGTCGGTAATGGCACATCAGGGTGCCCGTGGCGCGCAAGTCCAGATAATACTCATGCGCAGGGAAACCATAGTCGAACAGCACGGCCGCGCCGCCCTTGCCATTGGTCAGCATGCGCGCCAGCGAGCGCATGAAGCCGCAGGCCACGCCGTGGATCTCGCTGACATAGCCGACCGGCAAGGCATCGGCATCCGGCACCTGGGCGGCGATCTGCGCGGCGACGTCGGCGCCGGCCGGGCGTTCGACAAACACGAACTGGCCGTCGGCGATGCTGACATCGAGTTCGCACCAGCCGGCGGGCGTCTTGCTGATCAGGTTGACGGGCATGGCGTCGAGCACTTCATTGCCGAACACGGCGCCCTCGAAACTGTCGGGGAAGCCGTCGAGCCACACCACTTGCGGGAAGGCGGCCAGCGCCAGCTCCTGGCGCGCGCGCAATTCGCCGGACAATTCGACGATCGCATATTGTTCCACAGCGATGCCAGCATGCGCCGCTTCCGTCAGGATATCAAAGGCCAGCTTGCCCGTGCCGGCGCCGAATTCGAGGATGCGCGGAGCCGTTTGCGCCATAATAGCGGCTGCCACATGGGCCAAGGTGGCGCCGAACAGGGGCGAAATCTCCGGCGCGGTTGTAAAATCGCCATCTTTGCCCAGCTTGGCGGCGCCGCCGCTGTAATAGCCGAGATCAGGCGCATACAGCGCCAGCTCCATGAAGCGGACAAAGGGAATGGCGCCGTCATTGCGCGCGATTTCGGCGGCAATCAGGTGCTGCAAGGCATGGGACGCGGCCAGCGCGTCGCTATCGGGTGCGGGAAGAGACATACCCGCATTGTAGCGAATCGGCGGGCCGCGGCGCCAGTGTCGGCTATGAGGGCCATGGCGGCCAGGCGCACTTCACACACAAGCACAGTATAAATAAAGACATGACTCCAGCATCGACAATGCCACACAGCACACCCCGGGTCGCCCTCGTCACGGGCGCGGCGCGCCGCATCGGCCGCGCCATCGCGCTGGGCCTGGCACGCGACGGCTGGGATATCGCCGTCCATTACCGCGACTCGCACGAGGAAGCGCTCAGCCTGGTGGCGGAAATCGCCGCACTGGGCCGCCGCGCGCAAGCGTTCCCCTGCGACCTGGCGCAGGAAGACGCCGTGCGCCAGTTGTTGCCGCAGGCGCAGGCGGCGCTGGGGCCCGTCACTTGCGTCATCAACAACGCATCGTTGTTTGAATACGACAATGCGGGCGATTTTTCCGTCGCCGCGCTCGACGCCCACATGCACGCCAACCTGGCCGCCCCCATCCTGCTGGCGCAAGCCTTGTACCAGGCCACCCCGGCAGGCGGGCAAGCCGTGGTCATCAACTTGCTGGACCAAAAACTGTACAATCTCAATCCTGATTTTTTGTCGTACACCCTGTCCAAGGCGGCGCTGCTGTCGGCGACCACCATGCTGGCCCAGGCGCTGGCGCCGAAAGTGCGCGTGGTAGGCATTGCCCCCGGCATCACCATGGTCTCCGGCGAGCAGACGGAAGCGAACTTTGCCAAGGCGCATGAAAACACGCCGCTGGGCCGCTCCAGCACGCCCGAGGATGTGGCCGACAGCGTCTGTTACGTGGCCGGCGCGCGCGCGCTGACGGGCACGACCCTGCTGGTCGATGGCGGCCAGCATTTGATCGGCTTGCCGCGCGACGTCATGTTTTTGACCAAATAATCAGCAGCCCTACCAAACAACCAGCATTCCAGCATCCCCTAAAAGGTAAAACTATGTCGTCCGCCCTGTCCCACCCTCGCCTGGCCGATTGCCGCCGCCTGTTCCTGCGCAATTACGAAGTCCTCATCAACATCGGCGTCTACGATTTCGAGAAAAAGGGCGAGCAGCGCGTCCTCATCAACGTCGACCTGTACATTCCCCTGGCCCTGTCGACGCCGAAGGATGACCAGCTGGAAGAAGTGGTCGACTACGACTTCATGCGCGAAACCATCGCCAAGCGCATGGCGCAAGGTCACGTGCAACTGCAGGAAAGCCTGGTCGACGACGTGCTCGCTGCCATGCTGGAGCACCCGCGCGTGCGCGCCGCGCGCGTGTCGAGCATGAAACCGGACGTGTATCCCGACTGCGAAGGCGTGGGCGTGGAAGTATTCAAGATCAAGGATGAAGTATGAGCAACATGAACAACCCCGCTGTGATGGAAACGACGACAACGGCCGTGGAATTCCCGGCCAACGTGGAAGCGCAGAAACTGGCGCGCAAGAAGGCGGAAAAGATCGCCCTGGAAAACAACAAGCTGCACAAGCGCTTGTGCCGCCTGGTGGGGCAAGCCATCGGCGATTTTAATATGATCGAAGACGGCGACAAGGTGATGGTATGCCTGTCCGGCGGCAAGGATAGCTACGCGCTGCTGGACATCCTGATGACCTTGCGCGAACGCGCACCGATTCACTTCGACATCGTCGCCGTCAACCTGGACCAGAAACAGCCGAACTTCCCGCCGGAAATCCTGCCCGCCTACCTGACGGAACTGGGCGTGGCCTTCCACATCGAAAACCAGGATACCTACAGCATCGTCAAGCGCCTGATCCCGGAAGGCAAGACGACTTGCTCGCTGTGCTCGCGCCTGCGCCGCGGCATCCTGTACCGCGTGGCTGACGAGCTGGGCGCCAACAAGATCGCCCTGGGTCACCACCGCGACGACATCCTGGAAACGTTCTTCCTGAATATGTTCTTCGGTGGAAAACTGAAAGGCATGCCGGCCAAGCTGCAATCGGACGATGGCAAGCACATCGTCATCCGCCCGATGGCGTATGTCAAAGAAGAAGACACGCAGCGCTATGCGGAAGTCAAGGGTTTCCCCATCATTCCATGCGACCTGTGCGGTTCGCAGGAAAACCTGCAGCGCAAGCAGATCAAGGGCCTGATGCGCGAATGGGACAAGAAATTCCCCGGCCGCGTGGAAAGCATCTTCTCTGCCCTGTCGAACGTGGCGCCATCGCATTTGATGGATCCGAAACTGTTCGGCTTCAAGGATTTGAAGGCGGACGGCGTGGCCAACCCCATGGGCGACATCGCCTTCGATGAAGAGCCGTGCTCGACGCCGACCACTTTCGGCACCATTCCACTGCAGCAAGCCTGAGTGTGAAGCGAGGCGCCATCAGCATGATGGCGCCGTTTGCTTTACCGCCTTAAAACTCTTCCCAATCGTCACTCTTCGCCGTCTTGGCCGGTGCGATTTTCTTCGCCGGCGCGGCAGGGCGGGCGGCAACGCGCGCCACCGGCGCCGCCGCGACGATACGCACCGCAGTGGCCGGGCGGCGCGCTGCGCCATCCTGCTCGCGCAACTTGAATACGCTGACCACTTGCGCCAGGCCGTTCGCCTGCTCTTGCAGCGAACCGGCCGCTGCCGCCGCCTCCTCCACCAGCGCCGCATTCTGCTGGGTCACCTGGTCCATCTGGGTAATCGCCTGGTTGACTTGCCCAATACCGTGCGTCTGCTCCTGGCTGGCACTGGAAATCTCACCGATGATGTCGGTCACGCGCTTGACGCTGGAGACCACTTCATCCATCGTCGCGCCGGCCTGGTCGACCAGCTTGGCGCCCACGCCCACCTTGCTGACGGAATCGTCGATCAAGCCCTTGATTTCCTTGGCCGCCGCCGCCGAGCGCTGCGCCAGGTTGCGCACTTCGCCGGCGACAACTGCAAAACCGCGCCCCTGTTCGCCCGCCCGCGCCGCTTCCACGGCCGCATTGAGCGCCAGGATATTCGTCTGGAAGGCGATGCCGTCGATCACGCTGATGATGTCGACGATCTTGCGCGACGACTCATTGATCGAGCCCATGGTCGCCACCACTTCGGCCACCACCGAGCCGCCGCGGCTGGCGATACCCGCCGCCGTGATGGCCAGCTGGTTGGCCTGGCGCGCATTGTCCGCGTTCTGCCTGACGGTGCTGGTCAGTTCTTCCATCGACGAAGCCGTTTCTTCCAGCGAACCGGCCTGCTGTTCCGTGCGCGATGACAGATCCAGGTTGCCGGCGGCGATTTCCGACGAGGCCGTGGCGATGCTGTCCGTGCCGCTGCGCACCTGGCTGACGATGCTGACCAGGTTGTTGTTCATATTGCCCAGGGCCGTGAGCAGCGCCCCCGTTTCATCCTTCGCCGTCGTGGCGACGGTCTGCGTCAGGTCGCCGGCGGCCACCGTTTCGGCCAGCACCAGCGCCTGGCGCAGCGGACGCGTGATGCCCGTCGTCAGCAGCCACGCGCACAACACGCCGAACGCCACGGCGAACAGGGTCAGCAGGCTGATGACGGTGGTGTCATGCATGGCGGAGGCGTCGATCTGCTTGGCCGTCGCATCAATGCTTTCGCGCTGCAAAGTCACCAGCTCCTGCAGCAAATCCTGGTAGACCTTGGCGGCCGGGGTGAACGCGGTGTCGAGGATTTTCGCCGCGCCTTCCACGTCGCCATCGGCCTTGGCCTTGACGGCGCCATCGCGCGAGGCGCTGTAGACCTTGCGCTGCTCGAGGATCTTGGCGAACAGGGCTTTTTCCTTGTCGCCCGCGACCAGCGGTTCGATCTGCTTGAGCAATTCGGCCGCCTTCTTCACGGACGCGGCCGAGTCTTCCTTGAAATACGGTCCCAGCGCCGGGTCGCTGCTCTTGACGATGGCGGCCGTGCGGCGGATCGAGGCAAAGTTCAAGCCATACCAGTCGGTAATCAGGCGTTCCTTGGTCAGCGGTTCGGCCATCATGGCGCGCGTGGACGTCGCCACCTCATTGAGGCGCCACACGCCCACTGTAGCGATCAGAACGGTCATTGCCAGGATCAGGACAAAGCCGATACTCAGGCGCTTGCCGATCTTGATATTTGCGATAAAGCCCATGGTGTCTTTTCTCTAAGTAAGTGCATCGAAGATATATTTAATTCCATATGGAATTTAATATATTGCAGATTATACATTGTTGAAATATATGTAGCTGATTTATTGATTTTGAGAAATGTTTCTGTTAAGTTAAAAGTCTCCTCCGCAACTATAGGCGAGCCCTGTGTGTTCGCTCGTCTGTCTCTCAAAGAAATCTATGAAATTTTCCGCCTTGCCCCTGAAACAAATCACCCTCGCCGCCGCCCTCGCCTGTGCCGGCAGCGCCCACGGCGCGGCCCTGCCGCCCGCCATCGCGGCCCAGCTCGCGGCCAATTACCCGGCCGTCGAAAGCCTGTACCTGGACCTGCACCGCCACCCGGAACTGGCGTTCCAGGAAGTCGAGACGGCAAAGAAGCTGGCTGCAAAGGTCAAGGCGCTCGGTTTTGACGTGACCACCGGCGTCGGCGGCACGGGCGTCGTCGCCATCTTGCGCAATGGCCCCGGCCCCGTCGTCATGCTGCGCACGGAAATCGACGCCCTGCCCGTGCTGGAAAAAACCGGCCTGCCGTTTGCCAGCAGCGCGGTGACGAAAAACGCGGCCGGCGAAAGCGTGCCGGTGATGCATGCCTGCGGCCACGACGTGCACATGTCGGCCTGGTATGGCAGCGCCAAGCTGATGGCCGACAATCGCCAGCACTGGAGCGGCACCCTGATGCTGGTGGGCCAACCGGCCGAAGAGCCACTGCTGGGCGCGGCGGCCATGCTGAAGGACGGCCTGTTTACGCGCTTCCCGAAACCCGACTACGCGCTGTCCTTCCACGATGAAGCGACGCTGCCATCGGGCACGGTGGGCTACCACGCCGGCTACTTCCGCGCCGCCGCCGACACCATCAGCATCACCGTGTACGGCCAGGGGGGCCACGGCGCCGCACCGCACGACACGCGCGACCCCGTCGTGATGGCCGCGCGCATCGTGCTGGCATTGCAAACCCTGGTCTCGCGCGAAAACAATCCGATGGACCCCGTCGTCATCACGGTGGGCAGCATCCATGGCGGCACCCAGGCCAACATCGTGCCCGACCAGGTCACCATGCAGCTGACGGTGCGCACCTTCAAGGATGCCGTGCGCAAGCGCGTGCTGGCCAGCATCGCGCGTGAAGTCAAGGGCGAGGCGTTTGCCGCCGGCGCGCCGAAAGAGCCGCTGGTGGAAATTCGTCCCGGCACGGACGCCGTCTACAACGACCCTGACCTGACCCTGCGCATGGTGTCTACCCTGCAAAAATCGCTGGGTGCGGCCAACGTGACGGAAATGCCGGCCAAGATGACGTCGGAAGACTTCGCCAACTACGGCCAGGCCGGCGTAAAAGCCGTGCTGCTGCATATCGGCGCGGTGGAGCCGGCCAAGCTGGCCGCGGCCAAGGCCAGCGGTAAACCGCTGGCCGGCCCGCACTCGCCGCAATGGGCGCCCGAGTACCAGCCGACCATCAAGGCGGCGATCACGGCGGAAACGTCGATCCTGCTCGATTTGCTGAGCAAGAAGCAGTAATCATGTAGTACGCGGGGAAGCCGGCCTTCCCCGCTCTCCCCTCCTTGCCGAAAGGCTTTCCTTCATCCCCCTGCTGCAGTAAGCTCGGTGTCTGCCGCCACGCCCGTGCCGGCGCCCCTTGCAACCAGACCATGAACGGACACTGTATGCCGACAACCGCGCTCAACCGCCCCGTACTGACCCTGCTGGCCCTCGGCTTTGCCCTCTCCACCGCCTTCGCTGCGCCTGCCGACCGGCAAGCCGACCGCTGGGATTTGACGGCGCTGTATCAAAACGACGCCGCGTTCGACGCGGACGCGAAAAAGCTGTCGTCCCAGCTGCAGCAACTGGGCGCCTGCAAAGGGCAGTTGAAAGCGTCGTCTGCCCGCCTGAAAAGCTGCCTGGACCTGGTCGCCGAGGCGCGCAAGCGCGTCAACACGCTCACCACCTATGCGGCGCAGTATTACGACCAGGATACGGGCGACAGCAAGGGGAACCAGCTGAACCAGCGCGCCGCCCTGCTGGGCAACGACTTCACCCAGGCGAGCACTTTCTTGCAGCCGGAAATCCTCGCCCTGGGCGCCAAACGCATCGATGCCATGCTGGCGAAAGACCAGGGCTTGCAGCTGTACCGCTTTCAATTGAGCAACATGCTGCGCAGCGCGCCGCATACGCTCGACGCTGCCGGCGAACAGCTGGTGGCGCAGTTCGGCCTGGCGACGGGCTCGGCCGCCAGCGTCTACCGCACCCTGGCCAATGCGGAAATCCCATGGCCGACCGTTAAATTATCGGATGGCAAGGAAGTGCGGCTCGACCAGGCGGCCTACACGAAATACCGGGGCGACGACAACCGCGCCGACCGCAAGCTGGTGTTCGACGCCTTCTTCGGCAAGTGGAAAGAATATGAACGCACGTTCGGCGAAACCCTGTACGGCCAGCTGAAGACGGATGCCGCGTATGCGAAAGTACGCAGCTATGCCGACTCGCAAAGCGCGGCGCTCGACGCCGACCATTTGCCGCCGGCCGTCTACCAGACCCTGATCGCGCAAACCAATGCCAACCTGCCCACCTTGCACCGCTACTTCAAGCTGCGCGCGCGCATGCTGGGCGTCAAGGACCTCGCGTACTACGACATCTATGCGCCGCTGCTGAAAAGCGACCGCACGTTCCCGCTGGCCGAGGGCAAGCAAATGATGCTAGCCTCCGTCGCGCCGCTGGGCCCCGACTACGTCAAGGCGCTCACTGCGGCCGTGGACGCGCGCTGGATGGATGTCTACCCGCGCCCGCGCAAGGTGGCGGGCGCCTACATGAATGGCGACGCGTACGACGTGCACCCATTCGTGCTGCTCAACTACACGGACAATTACGAAGCCGTCAGCACCCTGACGCACGAATGGGGCCACGCCATGCACTCGGTGCTGGCCAACAAGGCGCAGCCGTCGATCTATGCGCCGTACAGCATTTTTGTCGCGGAAATCGCCTCGACGACGAACGAGGCGCTGCTGCTCGACGCGCGCCTGAAGCAGGCCAAGGATGACGACGAGCGCCTGCTGTACTTGGGCGCGGCGCTGGAAAACCTGCGCGGCACCTACTTCCGCCAAGCCATGTTCGCCGAATTCGAGGCGGCCATCCACGGCAAGGTGGATAAAGGAGAGTCGCTGACAGGCGAAGAGATCACGGCCATCTATGCAGGCATCCTCAAGCGCTACCACGGCGAAGCGCAGGGCGTCATGACCATCGACCCCGCCTACGCGCTGGAATGGGCGTATGTGCCGCATTTTTATCACGGCTTCTATGTCTTCCAATACGCCACCTCGATCGCGGCGGCGCAGGATTTCGCGCAGCGCATCCTCGACAAGGAACCGGGCGCCCTGGCCGCCTACCTGAAAATGCTCGGCGCGGGCGGCTCGGCCTACCCGTATGAGCTGGTGAAGGCGGCCGGCGTCGACCTGGCCTCGCCGAAACCGTACCAGGCGCTGACGGCGCGCATGAATGGCATCATGGACCAGATCGAGGCGATCGAAGCGAAGCGGGGGAAGTAAGTGCCTGCGCAGGACGGCATCAGGCGAGGTGGTCTGATGCCGGCTTGTCCTCCCCTGCCGCCGCAAATGCCGCCGCATCGCTCTCGAACATGTCTTCCAGTTCCTCGCGCGCCTGGCGCGTGAGCGACATAACTTTTTGCTGGTCCTGGAAATGCGGCGCAACTTCCAGCAGGGTTTTCAGGTTATGCCGGCCAAAGATACCGGCCGCGCGCTGCGCCCGCTCCGCGCTGTAGCCCACCTGCTGCAAGGTCTGCTCGCCCAGCAGCAGCGCTGCGGCGAAGGTCTCGCGTTCGATCAGGGTCACGCCCCGCTTCATCAACTCATAGTAATGCGTGACGTTGCGCGCGCGTGCCAGGATCGTCAGTTCGGGCAGGCGCAGGCGCACGGCGTCGACCAGGGCCAGGCTGTCGTCCACGTTGTCGATGGCGATCACCAGCGCCTTCGCCTTTTCGATACCGGCAGCCACCAGCAGGTCCACGCGCGTGGCGTCGCCATAAAACACCTTGAAGCCGAACTTGCGCAGCAGCTCGATCTGGTCCGGATCGTGGTCGAGCACCGTCACGCCGATTTTATTGGCCGCCAGCAGGCGACCGATGATCTGGCCGAAGCGGCCAAAGCCAGCGATGACGATGGGGTTGTCCTGCGCCTCGATATGGTCGTCGGGGCGGCGCTTCTTTTCGCCTTGCAGCCGCGGCGCGACAAATTTATCGTGCGCCAGCAGCAGCAAGGGCGTGGCCACCATCGACAGGGTCACCACCACGACCAGCAGCGCGGCCGTTTCCGGCACAAACACGTGCGCGGCCTCGGCGGCGGCAAACACGACGAAGGCGAATTCCCCCCCTTGCGACAGCAGCAGCGCAAAAAACAGCTGCTGCCCGCGGGGAATGTCGACAAACTTCGACAGCAGGTACAGCAAGGCGATCTTGACCACCAGCAGACCGGCCACCAGGGCCACTATCAGCAGCGGCTGGGCGCGCAGCACGCCGAAATCGACGGACATGCCCACGGCGATGAAGAACAGGCCCAATAACAGTCCCTTGAACGGCTCCAGGTCACTGATCAGCTCATGCCGGTATTCGGAGTCGGCCAGCAGCACGCCCGCCATGAAGGTGCCCAGCGCCATCGACAGGCCCACCGATTCCATCAGCACGCAGATGGCGATCACCAGCAGCAGGGCAAAGGCCGTGAAGATTTCGCGCAAGTCCGTCCTGGCGATGAAGCGCAGGATGGGGTTGACGAGGAAGCGCCCGCCGATCACCAGCGCCGCCAGCACGGCGGCCAGCTTGGCCACGCGCAGCCAGCCCGGCTCACCGCTGTGCGTGACCAGGCCGCCCAGGAGCGGCACCAGCGCGATCATGGGAATGGCGGCGATATCCTGGAACAGCAAAATCGAAAAGCCGGCGGAACCGGCCGGTGTGCTCATCAGCTTGCGTTCGCCCAGGGTGGCCAGCACGATGGCCGTCGACGACAGCGACAGCCCCAGCGCGCCGACCAACGCCGTGCGCCAGTCCACGCCAAAGGCCATGGCCACGGCGCACAAGCCCGCGCTGACGATACCCACCTGCGCCCCACCCCAGCCGAAAATCGGACGGCGCAGCAGCCACAATCGTTTAGGTTCCAACTCCAGGCCGATCAGGAACAGCAGCAGCACCACGCCGAATTCGGAAAAGCTGAGGATCACCTCGACGTTCTTGATCAGGCCCAGTCCCCACGGTCCGATGACGACGCCGGCCACCAAGTAACCCAGCACGGCGCCCATGCCCAGGCGCTTGGCCAGCGGCACCATGATGATGGCGGCGACCAGGTAAAACAATATATTGATGAGAAAGCTGTGGTGTTCCATGCGGATTCCGGGCAGATGTGTGGATGAAACGACATCATGCCTGAAGTGGCGCGCCAGCGGGGTATCAGGGCTGCGGCGCGTCGATGCGCGCGCGTAGTTCGTCGACATTCACGCGCGACAGATAGCGTTCGATGTTTTTCCACACGGCGTGGTAGCCGTAACCGCCATTTTTCAGCTCGTCGATCGCCTTCTCGCGCGGCCAGCCCTGGTACAGCATGCGGTACATGGCGGCCATCATGCCCGTGCGATCGGCGCCATGCAGGCAGTGCAGCAGCACGGGCCCCTGCTGCTCCGCGCTGCGGATGCTGCGCATGGTCTCGATCACATGCCGGTCGCGGATGGCCCAGGTATTGATGGGGATGCGGATGGCGCGGATGCCGCTGCCATCGAGCACCTGCGTATCGGAGTGGAAAGAGCGCAGGCTGATCACCGTCTTCACGCCCAGCGCCTGCAACTGGGCCACGTCGGCGCTGTCGAGCCTGGCGCTGCGGTACAGGCCCGGCGTGACCTGGTGCAGGTTGGACACGAGCGGCAGCGGCGTCGCCCAGTCCGGGTGGCGTGGCGGCGATGGTTGTGTCCCGGCCGGCGCGGCGGCCAGTCCCAGGACGAGGGTCAAAAGTACGACATGCAACATCATGGCTTCCTTGTTATTGAAGAACGGCGCCAGCGCACAGCACCTGGGCCAGCACATCCAGGGCGGCGCGCGGGCGGCCCAGCGCCAGCGCCTTTGCGCGCATCGATTGCAACTGTTCAGGATGCTCGAGCAACAGGCGCACGCGGTATTCCAGGGTCACGGCGTCCAACGCCTTCAATGCCACGCCCTGCTCCAGCAGATAGTCGGCATTGCGCTCTTCCTGCCCGGGAATCGGCGAGTTGACGATCATGGGCAAGCCCAGCGCCAGGCATTCCGACGTGGTCAGCCCGCCCGGCTTGGTGATCACCAGGTCGGCGCACGCCATCAGGCGCTCGACTTCGCTGGTAAAGCCTTGCGCCAGCAGGCGGCCCGGATACTGGCCGGCCAGTGCTTGCAGCGCCGCCAGCGCCGCGGCGTTTTTCCCCGCCAGCACGATCAGCTGGAAGTCGCCGGGCAGCGCCAGCAGGCGCGCGGCGACCGTTTCAAGGCTGCCCAGACCAGCCCCGCCGCCCATCAGCAGGATCGTCGTGCGCCGCGGGTCGAGGCCAAACGCCTGCGCGCTCTGCACGCGCCCGGGCGCCTGCGCGAAGGCGGGCATGATGGGGATGCCCGTCACGTGGATACGGTCGGCGGGGATGCCTTCGTGGCGCATGCGGAACGCCACTTCGTCGGTGGCGGCGAAATAGCCTTGCATCTGTTCGTGTACCCACATGCGGTGCAGGTCGAAATCCGTGACCTGTACCCACACGGGGCAGGCCAGCTGCTGCTGGCGCAGTGCGCGCGACAGCAGTTCGGCCGGCAGGAAATGCGTGCAGATGATGGCGTCGGGCTGGAAGGCGGCGATCTGCGCCATCAGCGCGCGCGTGTTGAGGCGCTCGACGGCGCGGCGCAGGCGCTGCATCGAGCTGTCGCGCGGCGCATCGTGGGTGGCATGGTACAGATAGCCCCACAGCGCGGGCGCCTTGTTGACCAGCTTGATATAGAAATCCGTGTACAGCTTGCGAAATGCGGGCGTGACGAAATCCATCACATCGAGATGCAGGGCTTGCGCCGCAGGGCCGGCGCCGCCATCGCCCGCCGCATACGCCTCGATGGCTTGCGCCGCGCGCATGTGGCCGGCGCCGGCCGAGACGCTCAGCAGAAGTATTTTTTTTGTCATGAAAAAACGATGCATGAAACAGGTTAGCGCGGACGCGAAAGATGCATAGGCAGGATAACATTCCCGCAAGCCGGCCGCCTTGATCTGGCCATGCGCGCGTACCGGCGCTAGCGAATAACGGGGACGGGCAAGGCCGACACTTTCCAGCTGCCTTTGAGCTTGCGTTCCATCAAGGCCGGCAAGGCACTGGCGTCGGGCGCGCCTTGCCTGGTGAATTTCACCGGCACCAGCAGGTAGATGGTGACCTTGTCATCGTCGGCCACGTCTTCTTCCTCCGGCGCCGGATTCCAGCGCTTGTCGATGGCAAGCAGCGCATCGACGCCGTCCGGCCAGGCCAGGTCCGCCAACTGCGGATCGTCGCGCCGCAGCAGCTCGCCCGCGGCCAGGCTGGCCTGATCGAGCGTGCGCCGTCCCAGGCGCGCCAGCAGCGCCACCGGAAAGCGCCATGGGCTGTGCTCCGTGAAGCCGTGCACGGTCAGCGGCCAGCGGGCCGGCAGGCAGATGGCCAGTTCGCTCATCGGCAATTGCTGGAACAGGCCGACCGTAAACAGCAGCTTGAAATCGCTCTTGCCGGCGATGCAGCTGATCCCCAGCGAAAAGCGCACGTCGCCGCTGTCCGGGCTGAACACGGCCGGCAATACCCAGCCGGCGCTGTTGTGCATGAAGGTGCGGATCACCTCCTGCGGCGAGGCGGCCGCTTGCTGCGGCACGTCAAGTATGCTGACGCCGCCGGCGGCAGCGAGCAATTGGGCGATAGCGGGAAAGCCCCAGCCGGTGGCGATATCGACCGGCGCCTGGTTCCAGCGCGTATGCAGGCGGTTCGGATTGGCGCCCCGCTGCAGCAGCAACGCGGCCACGTCCTGGTGGCCGCCAACGCAGGCGCTGTCCAGCGGCGACAGGATATTGTCCGGCAGGCCATCGACGGCAGCGCCATGTTCGAGCAGCCAGCGGCACGTATCGAGATGGCCATGGCTTGCCGCCGCGTCCAGCGGCGTATGATTGCGGTAACCGGGCAAGGGCAGGTCGATGTCCATGCCCAGCGACACGAGCAGGGCGCAGACCTCGCGGCTGCCGCCGGCCGCAGCCAAATGCAGCAGCGATTCGCCGTCATCCATGTTGTAGCGGCGCAAGGTCAACAGCAGCGGTGTGGCCTGGAGCAGGCTGCGCACCTGTTCCACCTGATTCTCGCCCACGGTGTCGCAGAGGCGGAAAAACGTCTCGCGGTGCTGGTTATACAGTGTGTTATTACCCATTCCGCGTCTCTGCTCGTGCTGGCGGCGCCATCATCGAGCGGAGAATAGCATTTTCTTTCGATTAATCTGCGCGATTTGACAACTCCGGTGTGCACCGTCCGGCGACGCGCATATCGGGCGTCATAAATCCATGAAACTGACAGGCGCCACGTCGACGCGCATGACCGGATACAGGTTCAGCCGCTCATCCCACGAGGCGTGGCGGCGGGCGAAAAATTCCAGGCGCGCGTGTGGATTCTTTGCAAACTCGGGCTCGTCGGCCAGCTTCTGCCGGAACTGCGCCGCCAGCGCCGGGTCGGCCGCCAGCTGCGCGCGCGCCACATCCTCGGCCACATAGTCCTCCATGTATTCCTTGCGCTCGAACGCCGTGTTGAAGCTGCCCCAGGCCAGCAGCGAGTCGGGTGCGCGCGGCTCGAGCAGCGCCATCACCACGCGCGCCTTCGGCTGGTTGACGGGCACGTACAGCGCGCCGGCATCGACGAGGCGCTCCTCTTTCTGCCACCCGCCCTGTACCGCCGCCGTCTGGCGTCCTTCGAACGACTGCGCGCCAAACTTGACGGCAGTGGCGCGGAAGACTTCCACATTCTGCCTGGCGAGGATGCTGCGCATTTCCTTGTAGGCGATGCCGTGCTGGCGCAACTTGGCGCCCACCATGGCCGCCTGCGCGCGCGGCACCAGGTAGCCGGCCTTCGGTGCGGCCAGCTGCAGGTCAGGCACGATCTCGTCACGCAGCGGCACGTTCCAGATTTGCGGTGACTTTTCGTCATAGCGCGTCATCAGGGCGCCCGACACCTCGGACGGCGTGCGCGTATAGGCATAGCCGCGAAACGCGATCATGCGGCTTTTCTCCGTGGTCCTGTAGCTGAGGGGCAGCACACTGCCGGCCAGCTGAGTCGCGCGCAGGTCCGCTTCCATGGCGGTTTGCCGCCATTCGGCGCCGTGCTGCGCCATCTGCGACAGCAGGGAAATGATGGTGTTGCGCGTAATGCGCACGCGGGTCGGGTAGTCCTTCCACGAGTGGGTTTCCACCAGCACGCCGAAACGGTTACGCAACAGGAAATAGCCGTGCGAAAAGCGCGGGTTCGGCGTCGAATCGACAAAACCCGACTGCGGATTGTCTTCTTCGGCAAATGACATGTAGAACGGCTTCGGATCGGAACCCTGCTTAGCCAGGTCGGCCAGCACGCCGTCGCGCAGCGCCGTTCCCGCCGCGCGCAAGGCCGCATCGCCCGCATGCACGGGTTCGACCTGGATCGAGATATCGGGTTCGAACTGCGCGCCGTCCGTCACGTGCAGGTCGACATACGCCAGCGGATCCCAGGCATTGACCAGCGCCAGCATGTGCTGCATCTCGGGCGTATCGGCCTTCATGTATTCGCGGTTCAGATTGTAGTTTTGCGCCGTACTGCGCCAGCCCATTTCCTGCGGCCCCCGCTGGTTAGGGCGGTTCCACGCACCAAAGCGCTCATGGCCATCGACATTAAACACGGGCACGAACAGCAGCACCTGCTTGTCCAGCGTGCCGGCGGCTACCTTGCCTTCCAATACTTCGCGCAGGGCCAGGAAACCCGCATCCTTGCCGTCGATTTCCCCCGCATGGATACCTCCCTGTACCAGCAGTACCGGTATCTTGCGCAGCTTGGCCGCGTCCGGCGTCAGCGCGCCCGTGTTGGAAACGGCCAGCGCCAGCATGGGGCGGTTTTCCGGCGTGCGGCCAAATTCAAAGCAGCGCACCTGTTTCGGATGGTGGTCCTCGAAGCGCCGGCACAAGGCTTCCACTTCCTCGTAGCGGCCCGTATTCTTGAAACCCGAGTACTCGGCCTCCGTTTTCAGGGAAAACAGCCGCATATCGCGCGCGGCATGTGCGTTGACGGCAAACAGGGAAAACACGGCGGCGGACAGCAGGGCGTGGCGTAGCATCGGGTTAGCTCCATCAAGAGGGACAAGCGGGCAATTATAGAGTGGCGGTCAGGTAAAAACGCAGTGGCAAATAAAAAAGCCGGAACAGCGTCAGCTGCTCCGGCCTTGCTCTGGCAAACGTGAATTACGAGCCAAAATGGTAGTTGAACTCGATCCACCCCTGGCGGCCTTGCGGGCTGTAGTTGCCGATCGGGTAGTACGGCCAGCCGCCGCTATTGTCGCGCTTGATCTTGTCGAACACGTTGTTGACGATCAGCGACAGCGTGGCGCGGTCGTTGATGCGGTACACGGTGCTGATATTGGCCAGCGCCGTCGGCGTCAGGTAGCCCGTGCCGGCGGCATTCGGCACCTTGCCGTAGCGGCTGACAAGCAAGGTATTCGACCAGTCGCCCGCGCCCCAATTGACGCTCAGGTTCAGCTTGTCGGGCCAATCCATGTTGGTCATCGATTTGGTTTCGTCGATCTCTTCATCACCGGCAAATTGCTGCGATTTCTTGCTCAGCACCCTGGCGTAGTTGGCCTTGAAGGCGAAGCGGCCATAATCCGTCGTGCGCAGCAAATACTTCAAACTCACGTCGATGCCGCTGCTGCTTTGCTTGGCCGCGTTGATCGGGTTGACGGTGATGGTCTTGATCTCGCCCGCCTTGTTCAAGGCGTTGGCCGCGTAGCGCTCGATACGGCCCAGGGTATCGATGCAGGTAGGCGAGCTGATGTCCGTCTTGCCCAGGCGGCAATCGGCTTCATCGCGCAGCAGTTTGTCGTCGCTCAGGTTCGTCACCAGGTCGTCAATCTTGATATTCCAGTAGTCGACGGAGACGTCGAAATTGGAACTCGGCGACCAGACGGCGCCCACGCCGAAGGACTTGCCTTTTTCCGACTGCAGGTCGCGGCTGCCGTTCTGCACATAATCGGCACCGGGCGACTTGCTGGCGTACTCGCAGTTTTCGATGGCCTGTCCGGCGGCGCCGCAACGGTAGTAATCGGTGGTGCTCGAATAATAGCCGGTGCCACGCGCCTGGTAAATATAGTTCATGTCCGGCGCACGGAAGCTGGTGGCATAGTTGGCGCGGAACAGCAGCTCCGGCGCCGGGCGCAGTTCCAGTCCGCCGTTGTAGGTGAACTTGCCTTCCTTGCGGCCGGCAAAGCTGTAGCGGTCATAGCGGCCAGCCAAGGTGCCCGTCAGCTTTTCATGCAGGGGCAGATTGACCTCCGCCCCCAGCGCCGAGCGCGAACGCGTGCCGGCCGTGATGCCCGAACCGGTGGCGATATTGAAGTAGCCTTCGTTGATGCGCGCATCGGGCGCGTTACGGAAGCCCTGCTTGCTCGCTTCCGCAATCGTGGCGATCTTCACCATACCGGCCGGCAGCTGGAACAGGTCGCCGTTCGTGGCCAGGCTCAGGGTATTCGTCCACGCCTTGTCGTCGCTGTTGGTGTAGTCGGTGATGCCGTTGAATTCTTCCGGCGTCAGGCGGCGCGACAGGCGCGCGGGATCCGGCGCGTAGATCGCCACGCCATTCGAATCCGTGCCCAGCTTGGGGCCCAGGAAGAAGCTGTCGATGTTCGAGCGCATGCGCGGCGTATGGCCTTCGCTCTTGTAGATCGAGGCGTTGTAGTTGGCTTCATACTGCCATGCGGTGCCAGGAATGCGGCCCTTGGCACCCAGCGAGATGGCCGTGGCCAGGTCGTTCCAGCTGCGGTTGTAGCGCTGTACGCCGCCGATTTCCTCGGGCGAGATAAAGCGCGTCCACTCTTCGTAGGCGCCGCTGTTCCGGTTCAGGAAGGAATTGCCGTTCAGCGCAGCCGAGGCCCACGACGGGCCGCGCGTATTGTTGACGGTCTTGTTCTTGCCAAGCAGGATATCGGCAAACAGGGTTGTCTCCGCATCGAGCTCGTAATTGGCGCTGCCGAACACGTTCTGGCTCTGGTTCTTCGTCTGCGTGGTCCAGAAGGTCGGGCGGGCTTTTGAGCTGGCGCAATAGCTGCCGTTTGCCGCCGTGTACTTGCTGACGCTGCCGCCGAACATGTCGCCGAACTTGCCGCAGGTGTCGCCCAGGTCGACATAGTTGTCTTTCCCCAAGGTGCGGCGCGCGGCGATCGTCGTCGGCGCGCCGGAGCGGCTGCTCATGAAGTCGCGGTCCATGCTCCACAGCGGGTCGCGCTGGCTCAGTTCCACGCTGAACAGGGTATGCAGCTTGTCGAAATTGCCACCGCCCGTCAGCTGCACGCGCTGGTTGCCGGCGCCGCCGCGCGAGGTGCCGCCCAGCTTGACGTTGATATCGTAGCCTTCCGTCTGTTTTTTCAGGATCACGTTGACCACGCCGGCGATCGCGTCCGAGCCATAGATGGCCGAGGCGCCGCCATTGAGAATCTCGATGCGGTCGACAATGCTCGACGGGATGTTCGCCAGGTTGGTGAAGTTGACGGCCCCGTCGTAGGCGATGGGGAAATCGGCCAGGCGGCGGCCGTTCAGCAGGATCAAGGTATGGTTCGGCCCCAGGCCGCGCAAGCTGATGGTGTTGGCCGATGGCGTGAAGGTATTGCCGTAATCTTCGCCTTGCGTAAAGCCGCTGTTCTGCACCTGATTGGTCAGCGCGTCGAAGACATTCTTGTAGCCCTGCTTGGTGATTTCATCGCCGGTCAGGATGGTGACGGACGACGGGCCTTCCAGGCTGGCGCGGGGAATGCGCGAACCGGTGACCACGACGGCAGGCGGGGTGGCCGCCGGCTGCTGATCCGCTGCGGGCGCTTGCGTTTGCGCGTGCGCCTGCCATGCGGTGCCGCCCAGAATGGCCAGTACGCCAAGGCTGAGCGGTGTTAACTTGAACTGTTTCGACATCGTTGCGCTTCTCAAGGTGGGAGAAAAGCGGCAAGATAGCAAAATGCCAGTCATTCCAGAACGAATCGATTCATCTTTCTATATATCAAAATTGTTATATAGAAAGATTTATGAGCAGAAAAACGCAAGGGGCCAAGTTAGAGCATGGCAGAAACATGCGCCTTAACGACGGATGATGGCAATTTCCTTGTAGGCCGGGCGCAGCAGGCGCGTGGCCGTGTCGGTCGGACTCTCGATTGAACCCAACAGTCTGAGCGCGCCCGTGGCCGGCGTGCAACTGCCACTGCTGCGGTAGCGCAGCGCCGCCGCCAGCATGCCTTCCGCCGCGTCCCCCAGCGGATGCTGGTAATCGTCCGCCACGTCGCAGGTCGGCGCCATGCCATCGGCAAAGTCGCCAAAGCCCTTGGCGTTGACGCCCTGGAACTGCACGGCAAAATACGTGGTGCCGCAATTGGGCGTGGGATAGAAACCGTAGGGCTTGCCGCACGTCGTGCCGCCGATCAGGTTGACCTGCACGTCGACGCCACGCAAGCCGTTGATGATGGCTTCGCTGGCCGAGCAGGTATTGCCGGTCGTCAGCAAGGTCACCCGCTTGAGCCCCAGCGAGGGCAGCGGCGTCCCCTTGGGCAGAGGATTGGGCGCGGGAAAGCCCTGGCTTTGCGCATGGAACGGCACGGACGCTTCCGGACGCGTCTTGTCGTTGAAGAGCGTCTGCTCGAAAGTCTTGCCGGCGGTAACTTGCGGGCCGGCAATCATGTAAGCGAGCTCGCTGGCGACATCCAGATAACCGCCGCCGTTGTAGCGCACATCGAGCACCAGGTCGCTGATGCCGGCCGCCTGGAAGCGGCCCATGGTCTCGACCAGCTGGCGTTCGGCCACGTTGTTATGCGTATTGAAGGTCAGGTAGCCCACCTTGCCCGTGGGCGTGTCGATGATGCGCTCGTTCTGCACGGCGCTGGTGCTCACGTCCACCGCCGTCAGGCTCTTGGACAGGGGCGCGCCGTTGCGGCTGAATCCCAGCGTGTGCGTGCCTTGCGCCTTGGGGAACAGGCCGGCGTTGAGGATATTCACGCTGGCCGTGTCGGGGGCATTGACGAAATCGACGCCATCGACGGTTTGCAGCACGTCGCCACGCCGCAAGCCCGCCAGGTCGGCCGGCGAGCCTGGCTCGATGATCGAGATCACCGCCTTGCGCGGCGGCGTGGTACGCGTCAGCGCCAGCAGCATGCCGTAGCCCAGTTCCACGCCATTGAGCGAGGCTTCCCATTCGGCCGTCGTATACGTGAAATGGAACTGGTCCTTGGGCTTGCCCGACGCCGTCGTGGCAGTTGTTTTCAGCACATCGAAATATGCCTTGGCCGTGCTGAAGCTTTGCGGCTGGTACGTGGTCGGCACTTCGCGGTACCACAGATACGTTTCATCGATCCAGCTGCGCACCCACGTCTGTTCATCGAGCAAGGTGCCCGGCTTGTCGATGCTGCTGCCGCTGCGCGGCGCCTCGCAGCGGTTCGCCACCGTGGAGGAAGCGACCAGCGCCGTGGCTCCCGGCGTCACGGGCGGCACGACGGCCGCGCTGTCGCTGCCGCCGCCACCACCGCAGGCACTCAACAACAATACGAGAGGAACCGCCAGGGCGGAAAAGCGCAGGGAAGGCATGGCAAACTTTCCGAAAAGAAATTATCGAAAAATTATAAGGCGTTTTACAAACAGCCGTTGTTTTCTTTGATACAAAAAAATGGCGCCCGCAGGCGCCATTGCTACAGCGTGAAGTTCACCCCATCACGCCACGGTGGCCGCCACAGGTGCTGCCACGACGGGCGGCAGCGGCGTCGGCGCGTTGAAGGCGATCAGCAAGCTGGCTTCCTTCTCTTTCGCCGCCTTCAAATGACGCTCCTTCACGTGACCATAGCCGCGGATGTCTTCCGGGATGCTGGCAATTGCCACGGCTTGCGCCAGCTTGGCCGTCGTCAGTTTCGGCAACAAGCCGCCCACCGTCGCGCGGTACTCAAGAATCAGCGCGCGCTCCATCTTGCGCTCGGCCGTATGGCCGAACACGTCGAAGGCCGTGCCGCGCAGGCCCTTGAACTTGGCCATCACGCCGAACGCCTTCAGCATCCACGGGCCATATTCCTTCTTGATCAAATGGCCCTGAGCATCCGTTTTCGCCATGATCGGTGGCGCCAGGTGGAACTTGAGCTTGATGTCCCCTTCAAACATGGCGGCGATCTTCGCCTGGAAGGCGCCGTCCGTGTACAGGCGCGCCACCTCGTATTCGTCCTTGTAGGCCATCAGCTTGTAGAAGTAGCGGGCCACGGCTTCCGTCAGGCGCAGATGCGGGCCATTCAGGGCGCTTTCGGCTGCGCGCACCTGGCCGACGAAGTCCAGGTACTGCTGCGCATACGCGCGGTCCTGGTAAGCCGTCAGCAGAGCCACCCGTTTTTCGATGATGTCGTCGAGCGTGTCGATCCGCTTGAATTCCACCACCTTGGCTGGCGTCGTCATGCGCACCAGGCTGGCCGTATCGTGGGCGCCGGCGCGGCCCCAGTTGAAGGCGGCCTTGTTGAACGCC
The DNA here is from genome assembly GCF_051380845.1 of Janthinobacterium salmonicoloratum. Taxonomy (NCBI): domain Bacteria; kingdom Pseudomonadati; phylum Pseudomonadota; class Betaproteobacteria; order Burkholderiales; family Oxalobacteraceae; genus Janthinobacterium; species Janthinobacterium salmonicoloratum. Next base: position 376,760 of record NZ_JBNYXV010000002.1, read on the forward strand.
ACCGAGACGTTGTTCAAGTCGATGGCCTTCATGATGGACGCTTCGGTGAGCGGCACTTTGCCCTTTTGCCAGGCGTAGCCGAGCATGAACATATTCGTGGCGATCGAGTCGCCCATCAGCGCCGTGGCGATCTGGCCCGCGTCGATGAAGTCGACGTGGTCGCTGCCGCAGGCCTTTTCGATTTCCATGCGCGCGGAAGCGCCGGGGAATTGCCAGTCCGGGTTTTTCACGAAGGCGGCCGTCGACGAGCTGGTCGAATTGATCATGGCCCAGCTGCGCCCTTCACCCATGCGCGACAGGGCGTCGCGGCTGGCCGTGACGATCAAGTCGCAGCCGATGACGAGATCGGCCGCACCAGTGCCGACGCGCGTCGAGTGGATATCTTCCTGGCGGTCCGCCAGGCGCACGTGCGACATCACGGGGCCGCCTTTTTGCGCCAGGCCGCTCATGTCCAGCACGGAACAGCCCTTGCCTTCCACGTGCGCCGCCATGGCCAGGATCTGGCCGACAGTGACGACGCCCGTGCCGCCGATGCCGGTGACCAGGATGCCGAACGGCTCCGCCGTCGAGGGAATCTGCGGCGTCGGCAAGGCCGGCACGGCTGGCGCGTCCTTGTCGGCGCTAGCGGCCTTCTTCGGCTTTTTCAAGCCGCCGCCTTCCACCGTCACGAAACTGGGGCAGAAGCCCGTCGTGCACGAGAAATCCTTGTTGCAGGACGACTGGTTGATCTGGCGCTTGCGCCCCAGTTCCGTTTCCAGCGGTTCCACCGACAGGCAGTTCGATTGCACGGAACAGTCGCCGCAGCCTTCGCAGACGGCTTCGTTGATGACGGCGCGCTTGGCCGGGTCCGGGTATTCATTGCGTTTCCGGCGGCGGCGTTTTTCCGAGGCACAGGTCTGGTCGTAGATCATGGCCGACACGCCGGGCATGTCGCGCAGTTCGCGCTGCACGTCCATCAGTTCCGAACGGTGGCGCACGGTGACGCCTTCGGCCCAGGCGTAATCGTCCGGATACTTTTCCGGTTCGTCCGTGACGACGATGATGGGACCGACGCCTTCGGCGGCAATCTGGCGCGAAATGATGGCCGGCGACAGGGGACCGTCGAATTCCTGGCCGCCCGTCATGGCCACCGCATCGTTGAACAGAATCTTGTAGGTGATGTTTACCTTGGCCGAGACGGCGGCGCGGATGGCCAGGATGCCCGAGTGGAAGTACGTACCGTCACCGAGGTTGGTAAACACGTGCTTTTCATTCGTGAACGGCGCCTGCCCTACCCATGTGACGCCTTCGGCGCCCATATGGGTAAACGTCGACGTTTCGCGGTCCATCCATAGCACCATGTAGTGGCAGCCGATGCCGGCCAGCGCGCGCGAGCCTTCCGGCACCTTGGTCGAGGTATTGTGCGGGCAGCCGGAGCAGAAGAACGGCGTGCGGTCCTTTTGCGGATCGGGTTTCACGCTGATCGCTTTCAGCACATTCTCTTTGGCTTCCAGGTAGGCGATGCGTTCCTTCACGCGCTGCTCGACCGGATGGCCCGCGTAGTAGCGCGAAATGCGGCTGGCAATCGCGCGCGCGATCATGGCCGGGTTCAGCTCATACGTGGCTGGCAACAGCCAGTCGCCGTGACCGGTGCCCTTCTGGTTGCTCCATTCGCCCGTGTCGTCGAACTTGCCGACCACGCGCGGACGCTCGCCATCCTTCAGGTTATAGAGCTCTTCCTTCAGCGCGTATTCGAGGATCTGGCGCTTTTCTTCCACCACGAGGATCTCGTCGAGGCCCTTGGCGAATTCATGCACGCCGTCCGCTTCCAGCGGCCAGGTCATGCCGATCTTGTACAGGCGAATGCCGATATCGGACGCCGTTTGCTCGTCGATGCCCAGATCGGCCAGCGCCTGGCGCGTGTCCAGATAGGATTTGCCGGCCGTGATGATGCCGATGCGCGCCTTCGGGCTGTCCCAGATGATTTTATTGAGCTTGTTGGCACGCGCATAGGCCAGCGCCGCATACCATTTGTAGCTGTTCATGCGAACTTCTTGTTCCAGCACCGTGTCGGGCCAGCGGATATTCAAGCCACCGGCCGGCATCTCGAAGTCGGTGGGCAGCACGATCTGCACGCGGTCCGGGTCGAAATCGACGGCGGCGCCCGACTCGATGATGTCGGTTACGCATTTCATCGAGACCCACAGGCCCGTGTAGCGGCTCATGGCCCAGGCATGCAAGCCGTAATCGATGTATTCCTGCACCGACGACGGGTACAGCACGGGGATGCCGCAGGCGTTCAGGATATGGTCGGACTGGTGCGCCGTGGACGAGGATTTCGCCGCATGGTCGTCGCCGGCCAGCACCAGCACGCCGCCGTGCTTGGCGGAACCGGCGTTATTCGCGTGCTTGAAGACGTCGCCGCAGCGGTCGACGCCGGGGCCTTTGCCGTACCACATGCCGAACACGCCATCGTATTTCGCGTCTTCGAACAGATTCGTTTGCTGCGTGCCCCAGACGGCCGTGGCGGCCAGGTCTTCGTTCAGGCCAGGGTGGAATTTGACGTGGTGTTCATCGAGGTATTTCTTGGCCTTGATCGCCGTCATGTCGACGGACGTCACAGGCGAACCGCGGTAACCGGTGATGTAACCGGCCGTATTCAGGCCAGCCTTCAGATCGCGCTCGCGCTGCAACATGGGCAGGCGGATCAGCGCTTGTGTGCCCGTCATGAAGGCGCGGCCACGCTCGAGCGTGTATTTGTCGTTCAGGGAAATCTCGGACGCGTGCGCGCCCGGCTCAAGACTCGAGCCCTTGATTGGTGCATTCATTACTTGTCTCCATTATTCTCTGTGCTACGCGTGCAAAGTCGGTTGAACTCACACGTACCGGTGGCGCTTTGTAAGCATGCCGGTGCGGAAAAATGACTTGTTTGTCGTAGACTACCACAGGAATGCGCACAGTTCTTTGCTGCGCTGCACTCCCGCGTTTTTACCTTTTTGGTGCTCTTTTAACTACCGTTTGTTACAAAGCAACATTATGCCGCATTCGTATCTTTCAGCACGCCGCGCTTGATCTGGTCCAGCTCGATCGATTCGAACAGCGCGCGGAAATTGCCTTCGCCGAAGCCCTGGTCGCCCTTGCGCTGGATGATCTCGAAGAAGATCGGACCGATCACCGTCTGCGTGAAGATCTGCAGCAGCAGTTCGCGTTCCGTTTCCGTGCTGTGGCCATCGATCAGGATGCGCAGGCGGCGCAGTTCTTCCAGCTGCTCACCGTGGTTCAGCAGGCGGCGGTTGACCAGCTCATAGTAAGTTTCAATCGTGTCCTGGAAATCGATACCCGTATCGCGCATGCCTTGCACGGACGCGTAGATATTGTCCGTACCCAGCGCGATGTGCTGGATGCCTTCGCCATGGTACTGGTCCAGGTATTCGGCGATCTGCGACTTGTCGTCCGACGATTCATTGATCGGGATGCGGATCTTGCCGCACGGCGAAGTCATGGCCTTTGATTTGAGGCCCGTCAGCTTGCCTTCGATGTCGAAGTAACGCACTTCGCGGAAGTTGAACAGGCTTTCATAGAACGTCGCCCATTCCTTCATGCGGCCACGGTGCACATTGTGCGTCAGGTGGTCGATATAGGTCAGGCCATGGCCGACGGGGTTGGCGACGGCGCCGGGAATGGCGACGAAGTCGACGTCATAGATGCTGATGTCGCCGATGCCGCCTGGAGCGGCCGCATCCGGCTTGTCGGCGCCCTTGCCGCGCCAGCGGTCGACGAAGTACAACAGCGAATCGCCCACGCCCTTGATGGCGGGAATATTCAGCTCCATCGGGCCCGTTTTATTATCGAAACCCCAGGCGCCCAGTTCCAGCGCGCGGCGGTACACGAAGGCCGCGTCGTCGACACGGATGGCGATGGCGCACACGGACGGGCCGTGGTGGCGGGCAAAACGCTGCGCGAACGAATCTTGTTCGGCATTGATGATGAAATTGATGTCGCCCTGACGGTACAGGGTCACATCCTTGTGGCGGTGGCGCGCGATGGCCGTGAAGCCCATGTTCTCGAACAGCTTGCCCAATGCTTTTGGGTCTGGTGCTGCATACTCGACGAACTCGAAACCATCGGTACCCATCGGGTTATCCCAAGGCTGAAATTGCATGATGTCTCCTCCAAGAAGTAGCGCACAGTATAGGCGTGGGTCACGGGCATTAAATGCCAAAGATCTCCCGAACAATCATGATTTGCGCAATAATATTGCGTGAAACGAGAACCACCGGAGGAAGCATGAGCAAAATTACGCTGGATAAAACGGACCGCAAGATCCTTGCCGTCCTGCAGGCCGATGGCCGCCTGTCGAATCAGGACGTGGCCGAACAGGTCAGCCTGTCGCCGTCGCCATGCTTGCGCCGCGTCAAACGGCTGGAAGAAGCGGGCGTCATCCGCCAGTACGTAGCCCTGCTGGACCCGGAAAAGATCGGCCTGGGCTTGCTCGCTTACGTGAACGTGCGGCTGGAAAAGCACAGCGACGCCACCGCACACAGCACGGCGCGCGTGCTGGCGCCCAATCTGGTGACGAATACCTCGCCGCGCGCCGACTTTGCCGTGGCCGTGGCGCAATGGCCGGAAGTGGTGGCGTGCTATGCGATGACGGGTGAAATGGATTATTTATTGCGTGTGCACGTGGAAGACATGGAGCACTTTTCGCGCTTCATGATGGCGACCCTGCTGCGCCACCCGGCCGTGCTGGACGTCAAATCGAGCTTTGCCCTGCAGCGTATCAAGGATACGACGGCCCTGCCCCTGCTGTAATTACTCTGCTGGCGGGGATGGCGGGGGCGGCGCGGGCTTTTTGCGCCCCGGCAAGCGCTCGAACAGTTTATACGCGGCGCGCGCGTTCGCCTTGAACGTGTAGTCGAACATGGCGAACTGTTCCTGCACGGCTTCCTGCAGCATGCTGGTCGGATTCGGCGGCAACAGTTTCAGATAAGCATCAGCCTCGCCATAGTCGCGCTGGATTTCCATGCCCGCCTTCTTGGCGATATGCATCATCGTCTTGTTCGACGACAAACAATGCATGTACAGGGTATCGACATCGTTGTTGCGGCAGTGAATCGCCGCCCGCTCGAACAGTTTCGAACCCACACCCATGCCGCGCATGGATTTCGACACCGACACGCCAAACTCGGCCACCTGCTCCTTGTCCGTGACGACACTTTTCGCCGGCGACTTGTCCTTCGGCGCGAACGCCAGATGCCCCACGCCCACCAGCTTGAACAAGCTGTTGTAGACGCCGTAAATCATGTCGCGCGAGAAATCCATCTTCTGCACGTACTGGGCCACCAGTTCATCGGGCAAGGCGCTGCCGAAGCGCAGCAAACGGTCGCTTTTCTCGAGCGACAGGAAATGCTTCATCATGCGGCGCCGGTCGCGCTCGTGCAACTGCTTGACGAGCACGGTCGGACGCCCGCCGCCGCTACGGCTGAGCCAGCGGCGAAACGGGTTTTGAAACAGCTTGGGTAAGGTCACGACGACTCCTGGGGGCGGTGCTGCGGCACGTCAGGCCGGTATTGTGCAGTGCAACATTGTGACGCCATTGTAGCCTATTCCCGCCATTCAAGCCTGGGCCAGGAATGCTTGCACGGCAGCCACCCGCGCCGCATGGATGACTTCGGGGATGCGTTTCGGCTCCGCGCAGCCTTGCGCCAGTGCCCCCGCGTTGACGGCGCGCGCCGCGTCCAACCCGCCCTGCAGCCGTACCGCTTGGGGAAAGTCGCCCGCGACCAGCCCGTCACAGGCCACAGCCTGCAACAGTTGCGCAAAGCGCTGCGGCTTGCGCAAGCCGTCGCAGCGTTCGCACAAGGCGACGATGGCTTCGGCGCCCAACTCCAGCGCGCCATTGATCTGGTCCAGCTCGCGCGACGCCATGACGGCCAGCTCGCGGCACTCGTTGGGCACGCGCAGGCGCTCGCTCAATTGCTCGATGGCATCCTTGCTCATATGTAGCATCAAGGCGGCGAAGCGCACGGGCAAGTCATGACCTTGCGCGGCGGCATGGTCGATGACCTGCAGCAAGCGCTCGCTGACGCTGATTTCACCCATGATGCGCGCCAGCGCACCACAGTCCTGCAGCACCGTCAGCATGCGCGACGGTCGCGCTTCCATCAATCCTTTCGCCACTTCCTGCCATACGCGCTCGGCCACCAGGGCGTCGACTTCGCCGTCCTGCACCATCCGGCGCATCAGTTCCATGGTGGCGGGTGCAACGGTAAAAGCGTCGAAGCGGGCGGCAAAGCGGGCCAGGCGCAAGATGCGCACGGGGTCTTCGCCAAACGCGTCGGAGACGTGGCGGAAGATTTTATTCCGGATATCCTCGATGCCGCCGAACGGGTCCGTCAGGCTGCCATCCTCAGCTTGCGCGATGGCGTTGATGGTGAGATCGCGCCGCACCAGGTCGTCTTCCAGGGTGATATCGGGCGCCGTGTGGAAGACAAAGCCCCGGTAGCCGGGCGCCGTCTTGCGTTCCGTGCGGGCCAGCGCGTATTCTTCCTGCGTCTTCGGGTGCAGGAAAACGGGGAAATCCTTGCCGACGGGCCGGAATCCCTGGCGCAGCATGTCTTCCGGCGTGGCGCCGACGACGACGTGGTCGTGGTCTTTCACGGGCAAGCCCAGCAGTTGGTCGCGCACCGCGCCACCGACCGTGTAAATCTTCATGTTGCTCTTTTCTTAATCAGGTAATTCCGCGTCGTGCTTGGCAGCGACTTCCGTCTCCGCCAGCGCTTCCGTGATCCAGCGGGCCACGGCCGGGTGTGCCTGCACGCGCTCGCAATACGCGTTCAGCGCCGGCGCCAGGCTCACGCCATAGGTGCGGAAACGCATGACGACGGGGGCGAAATACGCATCAGCGATGGAAAAGTCGCCAAACAGGAACTGGTGGTGGCCAAAGCGCGACAGACACTCTTCCCAGATTTCGCTGATGCGGCCAATGTCCGCCTGCGCGGCGGCCGTGCGGCCACGTCCCGGCAACTTGGCCTTGATATTCATCGACATATCCGTGCGCAAGCCGGTGAAACCGGAATGCATTTCCGCGCAGACACAGCGCGCCATGGCGCGTGCGGCCACGTCTTGCGGCCACATGTGTTTGTCAGGAAACTGCTCGGCCAGGTATTCGCAGATGGCCAGGCTGTCCCAGATCGTGATCTCGCCCGCCAGCAGCACGGGGACCCGGCCGCAGGCGGAATACTCGGCGATTTTAGTGGCCGTGTCGCTCTGGTCGAGCAGCACGCGCACTTCCTGGAACGGGATGCCGAAGGCCGTCATGGCCACCCACGGGCGCATCGACCACGATGAGTAATTCTTGTTGCCGATGATGAGGGTCAGGCCCGGTTCGCGCGCGGCGGCCAGGGTTTGCGTCAGGCTGGGATCAAGGATGGTCGTTTGCATGGTCGGCGTGCTTTAGTTGGATGATGGCAAATCGGCAGAAACGGCGCTGTTTTTCGGCCCCACGGTACCCAGGCGCGCTTTCAGCGACTGCGGGCTCTTCTCGAACAGGGCCGCATAATACGTGGCGTTGGCCATCACGTTTTTCACGTAACCGCGCGTTTCCGTATAGGGAATGATCTCGGCGAAGATGGCGCCTTCCAGCGGACGCGTCATCGTGGCGCGCCAGATGCGCAAGCGCCCCGGTCCCGCGTTGTAGGCGGCGCTGGCCAGCACTTGCGAACCGTCGAGACCGCCAAGCACCATGTTCAGGTAATTCGTGCCCAGCAAGACGTTGGTGCGCACATCGCTCAACGTTTCCGTGACGAAATCGGTCAAGCCGATCTTCTTGGCGACGTAACGGGCCGTCGACGGCATCACCTGCATCAGGCCGGACGCGCCCACATGCGACTGCGCATCCATGATGAAGCGCGATTCCTGGCGGATCAAGCCATACACCCAGGCTTTATCCAGGCCCAGGGTTTGCGTGGCCGGATGCATGACGTCGTCATGTGGCGTCGGATAACGCTGCGTATAGTCCACTTCCAATCGCGTGCGGTCCGAGGTGTTGACCATGCGGTCGAGCACATTGTTCTGGCGCGCAAATTCCGCGGCCGCCAGATGCTGGCGATCCGTCATGGAACGCAATTCCCAGTTCCACTCGCGCGTGCCTTCGAAGCGCAAGCGCATATTGAAGAATTTCAAGGCGCGCTGCAGCCCCGGGTTGGCGGCCATGGCGGCGATTTCAGGCGGCGTGACGGGCTGACCCGGCGGCGGCAGCACCAGGTGGTTGCCCAGCTCTTCATTGGCCAACAAGCCGTAAAAATTCGACTGGTCAGAAATCGTGCGATACAGGGTGTCCGCCTGCGCGTTCGGGCGGCCCGGCGTTTCCGCCTGCTGCGCGCGCGCCAGCCAGTAGACCCAGGTGGGATCCGCGCGCAGGGAGGCCGGCATGGCCTGGATGGCGGCCTTCACCAGCGGCCAGTTGCCTTCACGCAAGGCGATACGCGCCTTCCACTGCATCTGCTCCTGGGTCAACGGCGCGCCATTGGTTTTTTGCCAATACTCAAACGCTTCCGGTGCCAGCGCATACGATGCTTGCAGGGCCAGGCTGGCCCAACCAATCGCCTGCTCCTGCGCCGTCAGCTGCGAACTCGCCTTTTGCAGGGCCACGACACCCAGCTTCAGGGTACTTTTCGCCATGCGGCCGACGGCCACCAGGTACATCTCGTGGTCGGCGCGACTTGGCCCCGGTCCCTTGGCCAGCATCAGCGCCGGCAAATCGATGGCTTGCGCCATCTTCGCGTCGGACGCGCCCAGCAGCAGCGCGATGCGGCGCGCCGGGCCAGTGGCATTGGTCTGGCCCGCCAGGCGGATCTGCGCCCACAGCTCATTCGTGTCGAACTGGCCATTTTGCGCCAATGCCGCGATCAGGCTGCCGCATGCTTCGCCATAGCCAGGCGGCGAGACGAGCAGGTTGCGCGCCTCGGACGCCACGTTCTGGCCCTTGGCCGCGCGCGACATCAGCGCGTAGCACTTGAGCTGTGTGTCATCATCGAGGGCGAATTGCGGATACTGCTCATCAAACACGACCCAATCGCGCTTGCGGCCCAGCTCCAGCAGCCAGTCGTTGCGGAAACGGTCGGCGATGGCGCTGCCCTTGTAGCGGTTCAGGTAATCGCGAAATTGCGCCTCGCTCAACTGTTTGATGCGCGGTTTCAGCCGATAATAGTCAACATACGAGGGAATCTGGTAATTCGTCAGGCGCCCCGCATAAAAGTCGGCTTTTTCGACGTCATCCTTGCGCGCGGCGTCGCGCAGCAGCAGGAAGGCATCGTCCTCGCTGCGCGTGTCGGGGGCGGCTGGGGATACGGTGGTGGATACCTGGGCCAGGGCGGCCAGGGGAGACAGGGCAGATGCAACACACAGCATCGTGCCGGCAATCCATTTCAGTGGGGAAATCAATGTACGACTCTCAATCTTAACTTGATGGTGATATGAATAGCGACCCTAGAATAACATGCGATCCGGCTACACGGCCACCCATTGCGCTACCGGAAAAAGCCGGCTTGCGCAAAGCCTTGCTGGCGGCCCGGCGCGCCCTGCCCGACGCCACGCGCGCAGGGTGGGATGCCGCCATCGCGCAGCGCCTGCTGGACTGGTGCGCGCAGGAAAACGTCGAGGAACTGGGCGTGTACTGGCCCCTGCATGGCGAGCCGGACTTGCACGGCGCGTATGCGCAGCTGGCCGCGCGCGGCGTGCAATTAAGCCTGCCGGTGGTGCTGGAAAAGCATGCGCCGCTGGCCTTTTCTGCCTGGACGCCGGGTGAAGCCATGGCCAAGGATGGCATGGGCGTGGCCGTGCCGGCCCAATTGCGCCTGCGCCCGGCGCCCGCCACCCTGCTGGTGCCCTGCCTGGGATTCAATGGGGAAAGGTATCGCCTCGGCTATGGCGGCGGCTATTACGACCGTACCCTGGCGCAAGCCCCCCGCCCGCGCACGCTCGGTATCGCCTATGCCTGCCTGGCGGCAAGCTTTCCCAACGGCGAATACGACATCGCCCTCGATCACATCGTGACCGAGGGCGATCTGTTCTGACGCATCAGCAAGGGATTACTTGATCAGGCGCTGCCACAGTGCAGTAGTGGGCGCCGCCTGGTTCATGCTATAGAAATGCAAGCCAGGCGCGCCGCCTTCCAGCAGGCGTTCGCACAAGCCCGTCACCACGTCCAGGCCAAAGGCCTTGATGGATGCGCTGTCGTCGCCAAAGCTGGCCAGTTTCAGACGCACCCAGCGTGGAATTTCCGCGCCGCACATGTCCGAAAAGCGCATCAGCTGCGTGTAGTTCGTGATCGGCATGATACCGGCCACGATGGGCACGTTGATGCCCATCTTCTGCGTCTGCTCGACAAACTGGAAATACGCGTCGGCATTGTAGAAGTACTGGGTGATGGCCGCATCGGCGCCGGCCTGCACCTTGCGCGCGAACGCGTTCAAGTCGTCCTGCGGCGACCGCGCTTGCGGATGCACTTCCGGATAGGCGGCCACTTCGATATGAAAATGGTCGCCCGTCTCGGCGCGGATGAATTCCACCAGCTCGTTGGCGTAGCGGAATTCGCCTGAAGCGCCGTAGCCGCTCGGCAAGTCGCCGCGCAAGGCCACGATGCGGTTCACGCCAGCCGCCTTGAAGTCGGCCAGCACGGCGCGGATCGATTCGCGCGAGCCGCCGACGCAAGACAGATGGGGCGCGGCCTGTTCGCCGGCCGCCAGGATCTCGCGCACGGTATCGAGCGTGCCTTGCTGCGTGGTACCGCCGGCGCCAAAGGTCACCGAAAAATACTTTGGATGCAACTCAGACAACTTGACACGCGTGGCGCGCAGCTTTTCCGCCCCTTCCGGGGTTTTCGGCGGGAAAAACTCAATACTGAAATTATGCTTTTCCATCGTCGTTACTCAAAAGTAAAGTCGACAGGGCCCAGGAAATGACGCTGTACAGCAATGCACCACCCACGGCCGACCAGAAACTGGCGACATGGAAACCAGCTATCATCTGCGCCACCAGCCAGAACATGAAGCCGTTGATGATCAGGATGAACAGGCCCAGCGACAAAAACGTCACGGGCAGGGTCAGCAAGATCAGCAAGGGACGGATCAGCGCATTGACCAGTCCCAGCACGGCAGCGGCCAGCAGCGCGGTCCAGCCGCTGCTCATCGTCACCGAGTGCATCAAATAAGGGACGGCAAACAGGGCTGCCGCATTGATAAACCAAATCAGTAGCAAGCGCATTTCTCTAGCCTGTCAAAAGTAGGGTCAGGCCGGCTGCAGGCGCCGGCCCTCAGAGGGTGAGTTACGGCCCCGGACTACCGATTAATAGCGGTAGTGCTCTGGCTTGTAGGGGCCTTCTTGACGCACGCCGATGTAGTCGGCTTGCTCCTGCGTCAGTTCCGTCAGCTGCGCATTCAACTTTTTGAGTTGCAAACGGGCGACTTTTTCATCGAGGTGTTTCGGCAAGGTGTACACGCCGACCGGGTAGTTGGCCGTGTTCGCGTACAGCTCGATCTGGGCGATCGTCTGGTTGGCGAACGACGAGCTCATCACGTACGACGGGTGGCCCGTACCGCAACCGAGGTTGACCAGACGGCCTTCGGCCAGCAGGATGATACGGCGGCCCGACGGGAAGATGATGTGGTCGACTTGCGGCTTGATGTTTTCCCACTCGTATTGCTTCAACGAGGCAACATCGATTTCATTGTCAAAGTGACCAATGTTGCAGACGATAGCCTGGTCTTTCATGCGCGTCAGGTGATCGTGCGTCAGGATATGGTAGTTGCCCGTGCAGGTAACGAAGATGTCGCCGTGTTCGCAGGCGTAATCCATCGTGACCACGCGGTAGCCTTCCATCGCCGCCTGCAGTGCGCAGATCGGATCGACTTCCGTCACCCATACTTGCGCCGACAGGGCGCGCATGGCTTGGGCCGAACCTTTGCCGACGTCACCGTAACCGGCGATGACGGCCACTTTACCGGCGATCATCACGTCGGTGGCGCGCTTGATGCCGTCGACCAGCGACTCACGGCAGCCGTACAGGTTGTCGAACTTCGATTTCGTGACGGAATCGTTCACGTTGATCGCAGGGAAAGCCAGCTTGCCTTCCTTGTGCATTTGATACAAACGGTGCACGCCGGTGGTGGTTTCTTCCGTCACGCCCAGGATTTCCGGCAGACGCTTCGAGTACCAGGTCGGGTCGACCAGCAGATGCCGCTTGATCGAGTTGAACATGCAGATTTCTTCTTCCGAACCCGGGTTGGCCAGCACCGACAGATCGGTTTCCGCGCGCACGCCCAGGTGCAGCAGCAGGGTGGCGTCGCCGCCATCGTCGAGGATCATGTTCGAGTAGACAGCCTTGCCATCCACGTTCGGCCATTCGAAGATGCGGTGCGTGTATTCCCAGTAGTCGTCCAGCGACTCGCCCTTGACGGCGAACACCGGCGTGCCGGCGGCAGCGATGGCGGCGGCAGCGTGATCTTGCGTGGAGTAAATGTTGCACGATGCCCAACGCACTTGCGCGCCCAGTGCTTCCAGGGTCTGGATCAGCACTGCGGTCTGGATGGTCATGTGGATGGAACCGGTGATGCGCGCACCTTTCAAAGGCTGCGCTGCCGCGAATTCTTCGCGGATGGCCATCAGGCCAGGCATTTCCGTTTCAGCAATCTTGATTTCTTTGTCGCCCCATGCGGCCAGAGTGATATCGGCGATGGTGTAGTCGTGTTGCGATTTGAGTACGGCGTTCATCACGCCCTCCTTTCAGTTGAAAAAGGTACGTGAGCGCAGTTGCAGGATATTCCGAGCCTGGCGAATTTCTTCGTCGCAACGCTCCTCGGACCACGCATCATAACATTGGCCATGCGCCGGCGGCAACCATTAGTCATGCGGGCCGGCCGCCTGGCAAGCCCGCGACGCGCGCTGGCGCCCTACGGTTTGCGCGGCCAGTTCTTGCCCTGGTTGATACAGCTGGCGCGCTCGTCAGCGTTCAGGCGTCGCGCTATTTCATCGGCCAAGTCGCGCAGGATGGGCACCATGTCTTTATCAGCCTTGCTGCCGTCGGTCGGGTAATTCGCGGCGCGCATGGCCCATTTGCAGGTGAGTACGGCATCGGGCTTGATATTAGACCGCCATGCATCGGGATCCGTGGCGAGAAAACCACTGTCGGCATAGATGGTGAGCACATGCAAGGCCTGGCGTGCCGACATTTGCCCCATCAGCTCGGTGAGTTCAGGCCTGATCTGCACCGGCGTTGCCAGCGAGCCATCGGGGAAAACAAATTTGCCGGCCGCCGCCAGAGTCAGCACGGCATACCCATCGCCCCCTTCCGCCTTGTCCAGCCATTGTCCCACCGTCAGCGTGGCCGGCGCCGTGACTGGCGCGGCCGCGACAGCGGACAGGCCCCATGTGGCCAGCAGGACCACAGCCAACGAGCGTGCGCGCAACAAAGTCATGGAATTCTCCAGTTAGTTTATTTGCAATAAATTGTAGCGTATCCCTACGGCGACGCCGTTCGGTACGCGCCGTCGCGCGCGCGCCCATAAAAAAAGCGCCCGCGGCCAGCTGGCCGGGGCGCTTTTCTTGCAAGCAGGCTAGATTACTTCAGGCCGGCGGCGTCGCGCAGCAGGGCGACCTTGTCGGTGCGCTCCCACGTGAATTCCGGCTCTTCGCGGCCGAAATGGCCGTAGGCGGCGCTCTTCTGGTAGATCGGGCGCAGCAGGTCGAGCATTTGCACGATGCCTTTTGGACGCAGATCAAAGTGCGCCAGCACCAGCTTGGCGATTTCCGCATCGGGAATCACGCCCGTGCCTTCCGTGTAGACGGTGATGTTGATTGGCTTGGCCACGCCGATGGCGTAGCTGACCTGCACCTGGCATTGGCGCGCCAGGCCGGCCGCGACGATATTTTTCGCCACGTAACGGGCCGCATACGCTGCCGAACGGTCGACTTTCGAAGGGTCCTTGCCCGAAAACGCGCCGCCGCCGTGCGGGGCTGCGCCACCGTAGGTGTCAACGATGATCTTGCGGCCGGTCAAGCCGCAATCGCCTTGCGGACCGCCGATGACGAAACGGCCCGTCGGGTTGACGAGGAATTTCGTCTCGGTCAGCCATTCGCGCGGCAGGATCGGCTTGATGATTTCTTCGATGACGGCTTCTTCGATCTGCGAATGCGAGATTTCCGGCGCATGCTGGGTCGACAGCACGACGGTGTGCACGCCAACCGGGCGGCCATCGACGTAGCGCAGGGTCACTTGCGATTTCGCATCAGGACGCAGCCATGGCAGACGGCCATCCTTGCGCAGCTGCGACTGGCGCTCGACCAGGCGGTGCGCGTAGTGGATGGCGGCAGGCATCAGCTCGGCCGTTTCATCGCAGGCGTAACCGAACATCAGGCCCTGATCGCCAGCGCCTTGATCCAGGTCAATGCCCGCACCTTCATCTACGCCTTGCGCGATGTCCGGCGACTGCTTGTCGTAGGCCACCAGCACGGCGCAACCCTTGTAGTCGATGCCGTATTCCGTGTTGTCGTAGCCAATGCGTTTGATGGTTTCGCGCGCAACTTGAATATAATCCACATTGGCGTGCGTGGTAATCTCGCCAGCCAGCACCACCAGACCGGTGTTGCACAGGGTTTCGGCAGCCACGCGGGCGGCGGGATCCTGGGTCAGGATGGCGTCAAGGATGGCGTCGGAAATTTGATCGGCAACCTTGTCGGGATGGCCTTCCGAAACGGATTCGGAAGTGAAGAGATAGTCGTTTGACATTGCAAGCTCCTGTTTACTATGTGAATGTTCTGTCGCAGTAAAGAGGATTTTGCCTGCGACGCTTTAGCGATATTTATATTCCGCTTCGCAAGTTGTCTATTAACTCAGCGGTTACTGCATACGTGGTATTTTACGCTTCTTAAAAAATTTTGGCACAGCAACCCGCCATTACTGGAAACAGCTTATACATGTTAGTCCCAATTTTCCGCTTCTTATCGATCTTTCCCCTGCCCGTCCTGCATGCCCTGGGCGCTGCGCTCGGCTGGGTGATTTACGCCATTTCCCCGTCCTACCGTCGCCGCATGCGCGAGAATATGCAGGGTGCGGGGTTTTCGCAACACTTGCACACGGCCGTGGCCGAAGCGGGCAAGAGCGTGCTGGAATTGCCTTTCATCTGGTGCGCGCCAGCCGGGCGCGTGGCGCGCCATGCGACGGTGGAAAACTGGGAACTGGTGGAAAAGGCGCTGCAACACGGCCGCGGCATCGTCTTCCTGACGCCGCACCTGGGCTGCTTTGAAATCGTCGCGCAACAGATCGCGCTGCGCACGCCGCTCACCGTGATGTACCGCCCGCCCAAGCGCGCTGCCTTGAAACCGCTGATCGAAGGGGCCCGCGCGCGCGAAAACCTGATGCTGGCGCCGGCCAATATGTCGGGCGTGCGCATCTTTGCCAAATGCCTGAAAAAAGGCCAGCCCATCGGCCTGCTGCCCGACCAGGTGCCGCAGGAAGGCGAAGGCGTGTGGGCCGATTTCTTCGGCCGTCCCGCCTACACCATGACCCTGCCGGCCAAGCTGGCGCAGATGGGCGGCGCCGAAGTCATCATCACCTACGCCGAACGCCTGCCGGGCGGACGCGGCTATGTCGTGCATTTCGTGCCCTTCACCGAGTCGCTGGACAGCACCTCGGCCGAACAGGCGCGCACCATCAATGCGGCCATGGAAGAATTGATCGCGCGCAGCCCGGCGCAATACCTGTGGAGCTACAACCGCTATAAAGTGCCGCGCGGCGCGCCGCCGCCCACACCAGCGCCGCCCGATGCCGCCGGGGAGCAGGCATGAGACTGCTGATCGCCTTCATGTGGCTGCTGCACTGGCTGCCCTTGCCCATCCTCGGCCGCTTCGGCGTGGCCGTCGGCAGCGTGCTGTTCATCGCCATGCCCACGCGGCGCAGGATCGCCCTGACGAATCTGCGCCTGTGCATGCCGGAACTGACGGAACAGCAGCGCGTGGCGCTGGCGCGCCAGCATTTCCAGGCCTATTCGCGCAGCGTGTGGGAGCGCAGCATCCTGTGGTGGTCGTCGGAAGAACGTCTGAACCGCCTGATCAAAAAGGTGCCCGCCTTCCCGGGCCAGCAGATCGCGGCCAAGCCCACCATCTTGCTGTGCCCGCACTTCGTCTGCCTCGACGTCGCCGGCGCCGCCACGGCCATGGAAATTTCCGCCTCGTCGATGTATGTGCAGCAAAAGAATGCCGCCTTCGACCAGGCCTTGCGCAACGGCCGTTCGCGCTTCAAGCCGCCCAAGCTGTTTACGCGCCAGGACGGCATCAAGACGATTCTGCGCGCGCTGCGCGACGGCTTGCCGTATTTCATGCTGCCGGACATGGATTTCGGCGAAAAGGATGCGGAATTCGTGCCCTTCTTCGGCGTGCCCGCCGCCACCCTGACGGCCACGGCGCGCTTGGCGCTGGCCGCCAAGGCGCAAGTCATTCCCGTCATCGCCACCTTCCTGCCCAATTACCAGGGCTGGAAAGTGACCTATTACCCGGCGTGGGATGATTATCCGGGCGACGACATCACGGCCGCCACGCGCCGCATGAACGAATTCATCGAAGAGCGCGTGCGCGAAGCGCCAGCCGAGTATTTCTGGACGCACAAGCGCTTCAAGACGCGTCCGGAAGGCGAAGCGTCGTTCTATAACCAGCACAAGTGATACGGCAGACCATGAAACTCCAATTTACCAAGATGCACGGCGCCGGCAATGACTTCATCGTCATCGACGCCATCCATCAAGACATAGCCTTCACGCCGGCCCAGTGGCAGCGCCTGGCCGACCGCCGTTTCGGCATCGGCGCCGACCAGATCCTCGTGGTGGAAAAGCCGCGCCTGCCCGGCTGCGACTTCCGCTACCGCATCTATAACAACGATGGCGGCGAAGTCGAGCAATGCGGCAATGGCGCGCGCGCCTTCGTCAAGTTCGTCAGCGAAAAAGGCTTGTCAAGCAAGGACAGCATCCGCGTGGAAACCATGGCCGGCATCATCGCGCCACGCCTGGAACGCGACGGCAGCATCACGGTCGACATGGGCGCACCCGTGCTGGAGCCAACGCTGGTGCCCTTCGATGCAAACGGCCTGGACGGTGTAACGCAAGGCAACGACACCTTGTGGCCGCTGGATCTGGCGCTGCCGGGCAACGCTACAACCGTGCTGGTGTCCGTCGTCTCGATGGGCAACCCGCACGCCGTGCAAGTGGTCGACGATGTCGATGCGCAAGACCTGGAACAATCGGGCCCGTGCATCGAGCATCACGCGCGCTTCCCCCGCAGGGTCAACGCCGGCTACATGCAGATCGTCGACCGCCATCACGTGAAACTGCGCGTGTTTGAACGGGGCGCGGGCGAAACCTTGGCGTGCGGCACGGGCGCCTGCGCCGCAGCCGTGGCCGGCATCCTGCGCGGCTTGCTTGATTCCCCCGTGCGCATCAGCGCGCGCGGCGGGGAACTGTCGATCGCCTGGCAAGGCCCCGGCCAGCCCGTCCTGATGACGGGCCCGGCCGTGACCGTGTTCGAAGGCACGATCGAGCTGTAAACAGGTAAAAATCAGGCATAAAAGTCAGGCGGCCTGGAACTGCTGTTCCTGCGTGACATCGAGTTCGGCCAGGTAGCACTTCAGGCGGTACAGGCGCTGCCGGTAATTGCCTTCCGGCCCCGCCACACCGCAATCGACGCGCTCGAACAGGCGCACCACCTGATCGAGCAGCTGGCGCTCCTGCGCCGTGCGGATCAGCACCAGGCGCCGCTTGCCGCGCCCATGCGTGGCGCTGATATCGATCAACAGACAATGCCCCTGGTCGGCCGCGTGGATATCGAGCAGCAGCGCCTCGGCACGCGACAGATGAAAGCAGCGCGCCAGCGCCAGCCGCGCCGCCAGCAGGGGGTGGCTCTGGCCCAATAGCCGCAAGTGCCCATCGGCCTGCATGGCGGCGTCCTGGCCCCAGTCGCCGGATTCGCCTTGCGGCGCGATCTTCGCCAGCGCCGCCTCCGCTTCACGGCTGCCTTGCGCCTGCGCCTGCAGCAGCCAGTACGCGGCCCGCACATCGTTGTTGACGCCATCGCGGCGATTACGCCAGGCATACATGCCGCACTCAAGCTGGGCCGGGCCATGCCCCAGGTCGGCGGCACGCTCCAGGCAGGAATGGGCTTCGACCACATTGCGCTGGGAAAATTCCGGTTTCGTGTAGATGCGCGACAGCACGAACCAGGCGACAGCCAGTCCCTGCTCGCCAGCCTGCGTCAGCCAGCGCACGGCCCGCTTGAAATTGGCCGCGCCGTTGCGCGTGGCCAGCCGCTGGCCATGCGCATCCATGCGCGCATAGCCTAGCCCCAGTTCCAGCTGCGCCGTGCGGTCGCCGCCATGCGCGGCCAGCTCGCAACACTGCCAGCCTTCGGCATCGCCGCCAGGCGCCAATGCCTGGGCGCAACGCGACAGCAATAGCAGCTGCGGCGCCTCGAGGGCGATCGTGCGCGCCCCGGCCGCCGCCTGGCGCTGCAGCAACTCGCGCGCCAGCGGCAAGCCTTGCGACAGGAAGCCGGCATGGTTGCCCTGGCTCCATGCCTGCTCCAGCCAGGCATGCAGCGGCGCGTCGTCATCGAGAACGTGCTCGCCAGCAAGGCTGGTGTCCGGCCCGGAAGGTGCAGCCGATCCCTCTTGCATGGACAACAACCATTGTGCATCGGGCAAGCCGGCCCGTACGGCGGCATCCAGCGCCACGCGCGCCTTGGCGCGCAAGGCGTCACAGTGGCTGGCCGCATTGCCCAGCACCAGTTGCGCCAGCACCAGGCCCGCCTGCACCAGGCCCGCATCGAACGCCTGCGCGTAATAGGGAATCAGCGCCTTGGCTGCCGGTTGCGCCACTTCGAACGGCACATGCGTGCCAATCAGCAAGCACGCTTCCTCGCTATCCTCCTGGGCCGCCCGCGCCAGCCAGTGCAAGGCGGTCGGCAAGCTTTGCGGCACACCCTGTCCAAACAGATACACCCGTCCCAATGCCAACTGGCAAGCGACATCGCCCGCGCGTGCGCCCTTGATCAATCCTAATGTTTCGCGATTTGCCATCGATTCTCGATATTGAGTCAATGATTCTAATAATAGTGAGTCGTCTCCAGGCCCATCAGTGCAGGCCGTCCCTTAGTGTAACGTCCTTGTGTCATAAATCCGCCAAAGCCCACTTAAGAACTTGATTCAACGCAACAATGTCCTGGCCCGAACACGCCAATATGGCGAGGCGCCGCTACCGTGGCGATGGGAGAACGGGTGCCATCGGCGCAGGATCGGCAGAAACCGCGCGTTACAAAAATACAACAGGGGCATGCAGTTATGCCGCTTTTCACCAATTTTTTCACGCATATTTGACCAATCCCGCACGTCTTGCGCGCCGACGAATTAAGGTTCACTCATCGAAACGCGACAGTTGGCGCATTTCAATCTGCTCGGATCTCGGACGGAACTCACTTTTAATAGGGAATAAGACATGAAAAAATCACTCGTTGCCCTCGCACTCTTCGGCGCCTTTGCCGCAACCGCACAAGCGCAGTCGTCCGTCCAAATCTACGGCACGATCGATGCAGGCCTGGGTAAAGCGACTGGTTCGACTACCGCAGTCACCAAACGCGACAACAACAAACTGGGTTTCAAGGGCACGGAAGATCTGGGCAATGGTTTGAAAGCTATTTTCCAACTGGAAATTCGCTATGAATCCGACACCGGCACCGTAGAAAACACCTCGGGCGCCAATTCGCGTCCGCTGTTCCAGGGTCAAAGCCGCGTCGGCCTGCAAGGCGACTTCGGTACCGTACGCCTGGGCCGTGGCCTGACCGCCTTCCAGGAAACGAGCACCGGTTTCGAACCATGGTCGGGCATGCCTACGCCAGCCGGTTTCCAGACCGACCTGACCGTGGCCGGCTACACCAGCGATCCGCTGAGCGCGCCAGGCAACTCACGTAACCGCTTCTCGAACGCCGTGTTCTACAACTCGCCTGTCATCAGCGGCTTCCAGTTCAACGCCACCGTGGCCGCCAAGGAAGCGAACAACAACGTCGCCGTCGCTGCCACCGTACGCAACCTGACGACGAATGCCACCGGCAATTTCGCCGTGCCAGCCAATGTGGCGCCAGCATCGAACCCTTACTCGGTGTCGGCAACGTACAACTACGCGCAGTTCGCGGCCATGGCTGCCTACGAGCGTAACGGCCTGCAAGCCAAACTGTGGTCGGTCGGTGCATCGTTCAATCCAATCGCGGAATTGAAACTGATGGCAACGTACCAGCATCAGGATGACGGCGATTTCAAAATCGTCAATACCGACACCAAATCGTGGGTGCTGGGCGCCAACTATGACGTCGGCCCAGGCAAGATCCGCGCTGGCTACGGTCAGAAAACGCCAGACGGCGTCGCCAAGACCAAGCAAGCATCGCTGGGCTATGACTACAATCTGTCGAAACGTACCTACCTGTACGCAGATATTTCGAACAAGAAATCGGCCAGCGCCGCAAACTACAACAACACCACCTCGGTCAGCTACATCGGCCTGGGCGTACATCACAACTTCTAATGCCCCGCACGTCACCCTCCGCGGGTGATTGCTGAGCAAGGAATACAAGGCGGCATGGGCAACCATGCCGCTTTTTTCATGCGCGCGCGGAAAATGCACCGGCGCCACGCCCTTTGCGCCTAAGGCGCCGCACTCTCGGTTAGAATGAAGTGTTCAACTTTCACTGACAGACCTTATCAATGACCGCCACACTCGATTCCAGCACCGTCGCCCAGTACCTGAGCGAGCACCCGACTTTCTTCGAAGAGCATACCGCCCTGCTCGGTGAGGTCAAGCTGAGCAGCCCGCTGACGGGACGCACCATCTCGCTGCAGGAACGGCAGATGGAAGTGATGCGCGACAAGTACAAGGCGCTGGAACTGCGCATGTCCAAGCTGAGCCGCCTGGCCGAGGAAAATGGCGATATCGCCAGCAAATTCCACGGCTGGAACCAGGCCATGCTGCAAGTGCGCAACGATGCGGACATGCCGCGTGTGCTGGTCGACGCCTTGCAAAGCAATTTCGACGTGCCCTATGTCAGCCTGCGCCTGTGGCAAGTGCTGCCGGAACACGCCAATGGCTGGTTCACGGAAGATGTCACGGCCGACGTGCGCATGTTTGCCAACAGCCTGCAAGCGCCGTATTGCGGCAGCAACCGCGATTTCGAAGCCGTGCACTGGTTGCAGGCGGATAAAATCGAATCGACCGTCATGATCGCCCTGCGCGCCCCCGGCACGACCGGCACCTTCGGCTTGCTGGTGCTCGGTTCGCCCGACAGCGAACGTTTCACCTCGAGCATGGGCACCGACTTCCTCGTGCATATCGGCGCCACGGCCAGTGCCGCCCTGGCCGCGCTGCGCGCCGGCTCCCCTGCCTGAGTCGGCCATGGGCGAGGCGCGCGGCAAGGCCGAGTGGCTCGACGCCTACCTGGCGCAGCTGGCCACGCAGCGCAAGCTGTCGCCGCATACGCTCGACGCCTACGGGCGCGACCTGCGCGCCTTGCTGGAACTGAGCGGCAATACACCCTGGACGGCGCTGGCGCACAACGAAGTGCGCCGCTACACGGCCAAGCTGCATGCCGGCGGCCTCGACCCGCGCTCGATCGCCCGCAAGCTGTCGTCGTGGCGGGGCTTTTTCAATTGGCTCAGCGGCGAGACTAAGCTCGACGCCAATCCCGTCGACGGCATCCGCGCCCCCAAACGTGCCAAAACGTTACCAAAAGCCCTGTCGGTGGACGATGCCGTGCGCCTCGTGGCGCCCGCGCAACACCAGCAAGGCGCCGCCGAACCGGAGCAGCTGTGCAACCGCGCCATGTTCGAGCTGCTGTATTCGAGCGGCTTGCGCGTGTCCGAACTGACCAGCCTCGATACCCATTACTGCAAGGCCGAGGATGGCCAGCCCGCCTCGCTGGGCTGGCTCGACATGGCCAGCTTCGAAGTCATCGTCACGGGCAAGGGCAGCAAGATGCGCAAGGTACCCGTCGGCAAGGCGGCCCTTGTGGCCTTGACTGCCTGGCTGGCCGTGCGCCCGCCTGCCAAGGATGGCAGCGCTGCCTTGTTTTTAAGCACGCGCGGCACGCGCATCTCGCCCCGCGTGCTGCAGCTGCGCTTGAAGGCGCACGCGCTGGCGACGGAAATTCCCGCGAATGTGCACCCGCACGTACTGCGCCACTCGTTCGCCTCGCACGTGCTGCAATCGTCGGGCGACTTGCGTGCCGTACAGGAAATGCTGGGCCATTCCAGCATCACCTCGACCCAGGTCTACACGGCCCTCGATTTCCAGCACCTGGCGCACGTGTATGACCAGGCCCACCCGCGCGCCAAGCTCAAGTAAGC
Source organism: Janthinobacterium salmonicoloratum (assembly GCF_051380845.1). Classification (NCBI taxonomy): domain Bacteria; kingdom Pseudomonadati; phylum Pseudomonadota; class Betaproteobacteria; order Burkholderiales; family Oxalobacteraceae; genus Janthinobacterium; species Janthinobacterium salmonicoloratum. Next base: position 399,165 of record NZ_JBNYXV010000002.1, read on the forward strand.
AGCCGCGCCCGTTGGCTAGCCTGATCCATATCAAGTGCATGGGCGCGCATTTGCAAGCTTTTGCAAAATTCCGGCATAATCGTCCGCATTCTTCCGCTTGCGCGGCGGCACCACCGATTACAGCATAGGCATCCTTCATGGCACTGATTCCAACCACCATCCTCACCGGTTTCCTGGGCGCAGGCAAAACCACCTTGCTCAACCGCATACTGCAGGAAGACCATGGCATGCGCATCGCCGTGATCGAGAACGAATTTGGCCAGGAAAACATCGACAATGAAATCCTGGTGCAAGATAGCAACGAACACATCATCGAAATGAACAACGGCTGCATCTGCTGCACCGTGCGCGGCGACCTGATCGTTGGCTTGACGGAACTGGCGCGCAAGCGTGACGCCGGCTTGCTGGCGTTCGACCGCGTCGTCATCGAAACGACGGGCCTGGCCAATCCCGGCCCCGTGGCGCAAACCTTCTTTGTCGACGAAGAAGTGGGCAACCACTACATGCTCGACGCCATTATCACGGTGGTCGATGCCCGTCATGCAATGAAGCAACTCGATGAATACGAGGAAGCCCAGCGGCAAGTGGGCTTTGCCGACAAGCTGCTGCTGTCGAAAACCGACCTAGTCAGTGAAGAAGACGTGGCAGCCCTGACGCGCCGCCTGAAACGCATCAATCCCCGCGCGCCCATCGCCAAGGTCGATTTCGGCCGCGCGCCGCTGGCCGAAGTGCTCGACATCCGCGGGTTCAACTTGAATGAAAAGCTGGAACTGGACCCGGATTTCCTGGCCACGGAAACGGCGCACGTGCATGACCACGACAAGGCGCACGACCACGATCACGCACATGAACACAAGCATGAACACGGACATGAGCACGCACATGCGCACAGCGACGCCTGCGCCACCGATTGCGGCCATGCCGACCACCACCATGCGCAGCACAGCGACGATATCGCCGCCTTTGTTTTCAAGAGCACGCAACCGTTCGACAGCGCCAAGCTCGACGAGTTCCTCGGTGGCCTGGTGCAAGTGTATGGCCCCCGCATGCTGCGCTACAAGGGCGTGCTGCTGATGCAGGGTGCCGAACGCAAGGTGGTATTCCAGGGCGTACACCAGCTGATGGGCAGCGACCTGGGCGCCAAATGGGGCGAAAACGAAGTGCGCGGCAGCAAAATGGTGTTTATTGGCAAGAATCTACCAAAAGACATTTTTATTCGCGGACTCGAACAATGTTTGGTATAAACTAGCCGGGTTTTGCAAAGTATCCGTTGCAAAGCAGAAACAAAAGGGAAAGTTAAGCACACTTTCCCGCTGTCCGACACCCATCTTGCTGGTATAAACCAACAAGTAGCCGTCTCTGATCGGCTAGGCAACAAATCGGGATGGCAATATAAGGCAAAGCGTGCCAAAATCAGCCACGAAAACGCCCATGTCGTTCGCCTGTCATGAAATGCTGGCAAACTGCCACTGGCCACATGCCAGGCATGCAAGCGATCCACCCAACACGCCCATTGTCGCGCGCATAGCGCGACTGGCATAGAGCGGTAAAAAGTTATCAACATGGCACCATAGCCTGCCGGTAATCCTGGCTTTCGCCGGCAAGCCAAGGTCGCAAGCAGTACAGCGGGACAGCAATGCCAAGCGGAACCTGTACAGTTGCTCGGTATCGCCGCATCAACTGATCAATTTGAAAACTCTGTCGTATCGAAGGTAAGCGAAGTTATGACCAAAACTAATAAATCGACCCCGGCCGCCAACCAAGACATCCCTCTCATCAGCGAAGACCAAATTCGCGCCATGAGCGAAGATGACTACATGAATCCGGCACAACTGGCATTCTTCAAGGCGCGCCTGCAGCAGCTCGAAAAAGACCTGCTGAAAAACGCCGGCGAAACCACGGAACACTTGCGTGAAACCGTGCTCGTACCGGATCCTGCCGACCGCGCCACCATCGAGGAAGAGCATGCGCTGGAACTGCGCACGCGCGACCGCGAGCGCAAACTGCTGAAGAAAGTACAGCAATCGATCGCCAGCATCGACGCCGGCGACTATGGCTGGTGCGAAGAAACGGGCGAGCCTATCGGCATCCCGCGCCTGATCGCCCGTCCGACCGCCACCCTGTCGCTGGAAGCCCAGCAACGGCGCGAACTGAAGCAAAAGCTGTACGGCGACTGATCGCCCCTCCCCTTGCGCGACCGCCCCGGCGGCCCCGCGATGGCGATAAAAAAAGCACACAACCTCGGTTGCGTGCTTTTTTTTCGTCCCGCGCCGACTACACTGAAGCAAGCACGGCAGCGGCAAGTGCCGCTTGCAATTGCCTTTTCCATCCCCACTTTTGAGCCATGGGCGCGCAATCGCATGACGCTGCACGCATAGGCACGAATCTTTTGAGGTCACTATGGAACAATTTCACGGCACCACCATCCTCTGCGTCCGGCGCGGCAAGCAAGTCGCCCTGGGCGGCGATGGCCAGGTAACTTTGGGCAACATCGTCATGAAGGGCACGGCCCGCAAAGTGCGTAAGTTGTATCAGGGCAAGGTCCTGGTCGGCTTTGCCGGCGGCACCGCCGACGCCTTCACCCTGCTCGACCGATTTGAAGGCAAGCTGGAAAAACACCAGGGCAATCTGCTGCGCGCCTCCGTCGAACTGGCCAAGGACTGGCGCACCGACCGTGTGCTGCGCCGCCTGGAAGCGATGCTGCTGGTAGCCGACAGCGAGTCGACCCTGGTCATCACGGGCAATGGCGACGTGCTGGAACCGGAAGACGGCATCGGCGCCATCGGCTCGGGCGGCACTTACGCCCAGTCGGCCGCCAAGGCGCTGCAGGAAAACACGGACTTGTCGCCGGCCGAAGTGGTCAAGAAATCGCTGACCATCGCCGCCGAGCTGTGCATCTACACCAATATGTCCCACATTATCGAAACGCTCGATTAAGCGCGCCCGAGCAAAGAATAGAAAGCCATTATGATCATGAACATGACCCCGTCGGAAATCGTCACCGAACTCGACAAGCACGTGGTGGGCCAGGCCAAAGCCAAGCGCGCCGTTGCCATCGCCCTGCGCAACCGCTGGCGCCGCCAGCAGGTGGCCGAGCCCCTGCGCCATGAAATCACGCCCAAGAATATCCTCATGATCGGCCCCACGGGCGTCGGCAAGACGGAAATCGCGCGCCGCCTGGCCAAGCTGGCCGAGGCGCCGTTTATCAAGATCGAGGCGACCAAATTTACGGAAGTGGGCTATGTGGGCCGCGACGTCGACACCATCATCCGCGACCTGATCGACATCGGCATCAAGCAGACGCGCGCGCTGGAAATGAAGAAGGTGCGCGCACGCGCCGAAGATGCGGCCGAGGACCGCGTGATCGACATCCTCGTGCCGCCGGCGCGCGACTTCGGCTTCACGCCGAATACGCCAGCGGCCGTGGACAGCGGCAGCGGCGACACCACGCGCCAGACCTTCCGCAAGCGGTTGCGCCAGGGCGAGCTCGATGACAAGGAAATCGAGATCGAACTGGCCGAAGCGGGCCCGCAGATGGAAATCATGGCGCCGCCCGGCATGGAAGAAATGACGGAGCAGATCAAATCCATGTTCTCGGGCGTAGGCGGGCAGCGCAAGAAGGCGCGCAAGGTCAAGATCAAGGAAGCCTTGAAACTACTGGTCGAGGAAGAAGCGGCCAAGCTGGTGAACGAGGATGAGCTGAAACAGAAGGCCATCCAGAACGTCGAGCAGAACGGCATCGTCTTCCTCGATGAAATCGACAAGATCGCCTCGCGTTCGGAATCGGGCGGCGCCGACGTCTCGCGCGCCGGCGTGCAGCGCGACCTGCTGCCGCTGGTCGAGGGCACGACCGTCAACACCAAGTACGGCATGATACGCACGGACCACATCCTGTTCATCGCCTCGGGCGCCTTCCACCTGGCGAAGCCGTCGGACCTGATTCCGGAACTGCAGGGGCGTTTCCCCATCCGCGTGGAACTGGAATCGCTGTCGATCTCGGACTTCGAGCGCATTCTCACCAGCACCGACGCCTGCCTGACGATGCAGTACGAAGCCTTGCTGGCGACGGAAAACCTGACCTTGAAATTCGCGCCGGAGGGCATCACGCGCCTGGCGGAAATCGCCTATTCGGTCAACGAGCGCACGGAAAACATCGGTGCGCGCCGGCTGCATACGGTGATGGAAAAACTGCTGGAAGAAGTGTCGTTTACGGCCAGCGAAAACAGCAGCAGCACGGAAAACCTGCTGGTGATCGATGCCGCGTATGTCAATGAACGCCTGGAGGCGCTGTCGGTCAACGAGGACCTGTCGCGCTACGTGCTGTAATCTGGGAGGGAAGCGATGGCAAACAAGGCCTTGGCGACGCGGCAGAAAATGCAGTTCCGCGTCGAACCCTCGCAAAAACCACGCAACCCGGTCGCCACTGCCGCCCTGCAGCGCGCCGCCGGGGCGCACGTAAAAACCGTGTCAGGCCAGCGCCAGCAGGAAAAACGCCTGCTGGCGAAATTACTGCTGAAAGTAGAAACGGACAAATAGGCCGCCCGCGGACACCCCGCTCAGGGGCGTCCGCCATCAGGCCACTCTCTGCCGCAGCAGCATCCCCTTAGAAGCGGTAGGATGCGCCCAGCGAAAACATGTCGACCTTGGTCGTCTGCTTGCTGCTGTACTTGACCGGCACGCGGTCCCAGTCGAGGTGCAGCGCCCAGTTCTTGTTCAGCGCATACGCCGCGCCGATACCGTAGGTCAGGCCGATCTTGTCCTTCTTGTCCGAACCGCCGCCCAGATAATCGACCTTGCCCTGCGTGTAAGCCGCGCCCAAGCGGCCGCTCAGGGTAAACGCGTCAAACTGGTAGCCGAGCACGCCCTGCATGCCGAGGCCCGTGAACTTGCCGCGGCCAGCGCGCCGGCCGGCGTCCGTGTCGAAGCCGGACTTCACCTCGCCGCCCATATACCCCACCAGCTCAATCGAAGGCAGGGCCACGCCGCCCTGAAACCGCAGCGCGTCGAAACTGTAACCCACGTAGGCCTTGCCGTTGCGCTTGCTGCTTTTGTCGCAATCGTTTTGTCCCGGCACGCAGTCGAGGCCGGTACTGGCGCGAAAGCCATAGCTGGCGCCCATGTAGATGGGGCCCGGCGCGGGATCGGCCGCCGATGCATGCAAGGGAGCGATGGCGGCCAGCGCCAGCAGCGCTGCGGGGAAACGTAATTTGAAGGACATGAATAACCTCTACAAGTGGATGAGTTGCCTGGTTGTAGCGCGCCGTGCGAGCCACAAGCGGGAGTGTCATCTCTTTTGCCGTAAAGTACTATCACCTTGTGCAAAGTGCCATTAACGGCTACATTCGGTACCGTCATCCGCTACCAAAATTGCATAAAGGAACTATCGTGAGTTCACCTGAACTGGTTTTGCGCGTGCTGCGCACCCAACTGCGCGCCGCCGGCATCACCTATAAAGTGCTGGCCGAACGCATCGGCATGAGCGAATCGAGCGTCAAGCGCATGTTTGGCCAGCACGACATGTCGCTGTCACGCCTGGCCCTGATCTGCAAGGCCTCGGGCATCGCCATGGAAGACGTGCTGCGCGGTGCGGCCGACATCACGCCGCATGCCGACACGCTCACCCTGGTACAGGAAAAGTCGCTGGTCGCGCATCCGCGCCTGCTGCTGGTGGCGATCTGCTGCCTCGGTCACTGGAGCCTGGAGCAGGTGGTGGAAACGTATGCGCTGACGCAGGCCGAATGCATCGGCTGCCTGGCCGAGCTGGACCGGCTGGGCTTGATCGAACTCAAGCCGCTGAACCGCTACAGTCTGCGCGTCTCGAACGCCTTCCACTGGCTGGCCGACGGCCCGGTGCAACAGTACTTCCGCGAATACGTGGTGGCCGATTATTTCAGCGGGCACTTTGACGGCGCCGGCGAGACGCTGATGTGCATCCCGGCGCGCCTGTCACTGTCGAGCGCGCAGGAACTGGTGCAAAAGATCCGCCAACTGGCCGAGGAACTGGCGCGGCTGCACCAGAACGACCGGCGCCTGCCCCCCGCCGAACGCGATGGCTTTACCCTGCTGCTGGGCTTCCGCTCATGGGAATTTGCCGCCTTCACGGCCCTGCGCCGCAGCACGGCGGCCGCCTCGTCGGCCGCGCCAGGCGCCGTTTACCAGACCGGTCCCAGGAACAGATAGAAGGTGCTTTCGCCGCCCTTCGACGCGCCCGATGCCACGTACACGGGACCGAAGCGCGTATCGACGGAGATGAAGGCGCTGCTGGCCTGCGTGAACTTGCTGGCTTTCCAGCGCTCACTTTGGTCGAAGCCGCCGCCCAGTTCCAACGAAAAACCGGCCCTCACGACGCCGCCCAGGGTGCTGGGCAAGGAACCAATGCGGCGCGCCATCACGAAGCGCGCGAAGGCGATACTGCGTCCTCTCACCGAATCAAATTCCGTGCCGGACAAGCGCAGGAAACCACCGAGATTGAGCGGCGCTTCGTCACGCTGTGAGCGCGCCCATTCGCCATACACGTGACCGGCCCAGTTGCCGCGGCCAAAAGCCTTCAACCCCGTGATGGACGATTGGCCCAGGGCCGCCTCGCCCGCCCCCGTGGTCGTATCGCGCGCCCAGATTGCCTCAAGCAAGACGCCGCGCGTGGGAAAGCCCGGCGAATCGAGCGTATCGGCGCGGAATCGCACGAACTGCGTGGTGCCCAGCGCACGCGACTCCGGCTGCGTAGGGTCGGCCGGAATCGCCAGCTTGCCCTTGACTTCCGTACGAGCGACGCCGAACTGCAGATCGCCCCAGGTACCGAACTGGCGTCCCAGCACCAGTGCAGCTGTCTGGCCGTTATATGCCAGGCGGGCGCTGCGCCGGCCCTGGTCGAACAAATCCATCGCAGACGAGGTGTATTGCAGCTGCGGCGCGATATACCACGGGTTACCGGCGCCCAGCGGTTGCCAGAACTGCACGCCATAGCCGCGCGTATTACCGATCTGCGCCGTGGTGCGCAACTCTCCGCCCCAGCTGTTCAGGTTCGAGCGCGCATGCAGCAGCTTCAGGGCGAAATTATTGCTGTCCCTGAAATCGCTGGCCAATTCCAGGCCCACGCGCAGGCGGTTGCTGGCCCACGGCGCTTCGACCGCCTTGATGGTGACGGCGCGCTGGTCGCCGGCATCGACCACGTCCGTCTCCACGCGCGCCACGTCGCCCCGGCCATACAGCCTGGCCGCCGCCTTGAGCACATCTTCCTGGCTGACGGCCTGCCCTTCCACCAGGCCCGATTGCGCCTGCAGGATGCGCGGATTGATGTCGCCTTCGCTCTCCACGGCCAAGCGCGTGAGCGGCAGGGCCACGTCCAGCAAGGCCGGCGCGGCCAGGCGCAGTCGCTCGCGCGCCGCATACTGTTCCGGCGGCAGGGCCAGCGGCGCCAGACGGGCGGCCAAGGCCTGCGCCGCCTGCTCGCCGGCGCGCATGGCACGCGCATAGTTTTCAAAGTCGAGGAAACTCACGCCCGTCAAATCCGGCGCCACCAGGATATCCTGCGCCTGCAATTCCTTGAGCGAACGCTGCACGTTCTGCTCCGTGAGGATTTGCAGCATCTGCTGCGCCACGCCGATGGCGCTGCCCAGGTCTTTTTCCGGCGCCAGCGGCGTGCCCACGTTGACGGCGATGATGATGTCGGCGCCCATGGCGCGCGCCATATCGACGGGCAGGTTGCGCACCAGCCCCCCATCGACCACCAGGCGGTTATTCACGCGCACGGGCGCAAACACGCCCGGCACGGCCAGCGAGGCGCGCATCGACAGGAACAGGGGCGTGTCGACCAGTTCCACCAGCTCGCCATTGACCAGGTCAGAGGCCACCGAGCGGAAGGGCAGCGGCAGCTGACTCGCGGGGCGGTCGCGCATGCCGGCTGGTAGCAGCCGGTTCAAGGCCATCTCCAGCGCCGCATTGCTGGCCGCGGCCGGCGGCGTGGAAATGCCATTGCGGCTCACGCCAAATTCGATGCGCGACGGCAGCAATAAATCTTCCTCGCGGCGGCGGAACGCCAGCTCGTCGCGCGGCGGCCGGTCGGCCACCACGCGCGCCCAGTTGGTCTCGCGCGCCATCTTTTCCAGGTCCGCCACGGAGGCGCCAGCCGCATACGCGCCGCCCACCACGCCGCCCATGCTGGTACCGACCACCAGGTCGATCGGCACATGCAGCTCCTGCAGCACTTTCAAGACGCCGATATGCGCCAGGCCGCGCGCGCCGCCGCCCGACAGCACCAGGGCGATGCGCGGACGCGCCGACACGGGCGCAGGGACGGCAAGGGTGGAAACGGGGGGAGAAGTAGTGGCGGCTGTGGCGGCGGGAACGTCGGCTGCGGCAGCCGGCGGCAAGGCGCACAGCGCCGCCACGCAGCCCGCCAGGACGGCACGGATCGAGAACATGAAGACTCCTGTGGCGACGGCGGCACAGCGCCATCGGCAAAATACGAAAAAAACAGCGTTAGTTTGACGGCGGAGGCACGCTGCTGCTCACTTGCGGCGCCGGCATCATGGTCGCCGGCCGCTGCTGCTCCATCGGCAGCGGCGGCGGCACCAGGTTACTGACCGGTGCCGGGGCCGCAGCCGGCATTGGGCTGGCGGACACTTGCCCCGGCAAGGCCAGCGCCTTGTCGTCGGCCACCAGGTCGATGCGCTTGCTCACGCCGCCATCGCGCAGCAGCACGTGGCGCGCATGCACTTCCAGCACCGTCACGCCGGGCACCACCTCGGCGCCTTCCGGCAGGGCCACGGAAGGCTTGCCATCGGTCGAGATGATGGCCACGCTGCCGCGGCCATTGCTGGCGGCCACCACGCCCTTGAGCTGGTAGTTGCTGACCGTGGCCACGCTGACCTGGCCGCCGAACAGCGAAGCGCCCGCCTCCACGCTGGCATCCTGCACCACCGGTACGGCGGGTGGATTGATGGGACGCTGCGGCGCCTTGAACAGCTGCATGGCCCAATAGGCCAGCGACACGGACAGCGCCACGACGGCGAGCAAACTTGTAACTTGAGGCAAACGCTTCATGGCTTCCTTGGATTCTTATCTTACGAGCTGATTGATTTCGATAATCGGCATCAGCACGGCCAGCACGATCAGCAACACCACCACGCCCATCGCCAGGATCAGGGCCGGCTCCAGCAGGCCGGCAATCGTCAGGGTACGGCGTTCCAGGTCTTGCTCCTGCGCGCTGGCGGCGCGTTCCAGCATGGCCGGCAACTCGCCCGTGATTTCACCGGCGCGTATCATGTGTATCAGCATGGGCGGAAAATGCTTTTGCGCCGACAGCGCGCGCGCCAGGCTGACACCCTCGCGCACGGCGCCGCTGGCTTCCTGCACCAGTTCCTGCATCGCCACGTTGGTGAGCGTGTCGCGGCTCGTGTCGAGCGCGCGCAGGATCGGCACACCGGACCCCGTGGTAATGGCCAGGGTGCTGGCGAAACGCGCCGTATTCAGGCTGCGCTCGAACTTGCCGTACAGGGGCGCCGTCAGCAGCCAGGTATGCCAGCGCCGCTTCAGGGCAGGCTGCTGCAGGGCGCGGCGCCAGGCCACCCAGGCGCCGACGAGGGCAATCGCCACGACGATGCCGTAGTTGCGCACGAAGTCCGACAGCGCCAGCATGATCACGGTGAGCATGGGCAGCTTTTGCTTGGTATTGGCGAAGACCGAAACGATCTGCGGCACCACATAGGTAAGCAGGAAGATCACGATGGAAAACGCCACCACCGTGACGATGGCCGGATACGTAAATGCCAGCTTGACCTTCTGCACCAGCGCATTGCGCCGCTCGATATAGTCGGCCAGGCGCGACAGCACGCGCGACAAATGGCCGATCTGCTCGCCCGACGCCACCAGCGCCCGGTAAATTTCCGCAAAATCGCGCGGATGGCGCGCCAGCACGTCGGAAAACGCGGCGCCGCCGATCACTTCCGAGCGGATCGAAGCGATCAGGTCGCGCAGATACGGCCGCTCGGCCTGTTCCAGCAAGGCGGAAAACGCCTGCTCCAGCGGCAGGCCCGCTTCGAGCAAGCTGGCCAGCTGGCGCGTAAACAGGGCCAGCTCGGTGCTCGACAGGCGCTCGCCGAAGCCGCGCCGTTTGGTGACGCCGGCGGCATCGACCTGCGCGGCGATCGGTTCGACGGCCAGCGGCACCAGGCCTTGCACGCGCAGCTCGGCGCGCGCGGAACGGGGACTGTCGGCATTGAGCACGCCCTTGCGGGTGGCCCCTTGGGCGTCGACGGCTTCATAGCGGAATGCGGGCATGGTGGCGGGCCTAGTCTTTGGTCACGCGCAGCAATTCAGCCTGCGTGGTGGTGCCGTCGCGCAGCCAGCGTTCGCCGTCATCGCGCATGCTCGTCATGCCGTCCTGCAGGGCCACGGCGCGCACGTCCGCCTCCGAAGCGCGGTTGTGGATTTGCGCGCGGATCTGCTCCGTCGTGCGCAGCAGTTCATACACGCCCACGCGGCCCTGGTAGCCCGTCTGGCCGCACTGCTCGCAGCCGACCGCCTGCCAGTATTGCCCGTCGAAGGTTTTGCAGGAGCCGCACAGCTTGCGCACCAGGCGCTGCGCCAGCACGCCCAGGAGCGACGACGACAACAGGAACGGTTCGATGCCCATGTCGAGCAAGCGCGTGACGGCCGCCGAGGCGTCGTTCGTGTGCAGGGTCGCCAGCACCAGATGGCCCGTCAGCGATGCCTGCACGGCGATCTGCGCCGTTTCCAGGTCACGGATCTCGCCGATCATGATCACATCGGGGTCTTGCCGCAGGATCGCCCGCAGCGCCTTGGCAAAGGTCATGTCGATGCGCGGGTTGACCTGCGTCTGGCCCACGCCTGCCAGGTCGTACTCGATCGGGTCTTCCACCGTCAGGATATTCGTCGTCGTCGCGTTGAGCATCGACAGCGCCGCGTACAGAGTGGTCGTCTTGCCCGAGCCGGTGGGGCCCGTGACGAGCACGATGCCGTGCGGCTGCGTGATCAAGCCATCGAACTGCCCCAGCATGGGCGCGCTCATGCCCAGGTGCTGCAGGTCGAGGCGGCCCGCTTCCTTGTCCAGCAAACGCAGCACGGCCCGTTCGCCATGCCCGGTGGGCAGGGTCGAGACGCGCACGTCGACGGGTTTTCCGCCCACGCGCAGGGTGATGCGGCCGTCCTGCGGCAAGCGCTTTTCGGCGATGTCGAGCTGCGCCATGATCTTGATGCGCGAGATCAGCGAGCCGTGAATGGCTTTACGCGGGCGCACCACGTCGCGCAGGCTGCCGTCGATGCGAAAGCGCACGACGGAGGTCTGCTCGAACGGCTCGATGTGGATATCGGACGCGCCTTCGCGCAGCGCCTGCGTGAGCAGCGCGTTGATCATGCGGATGACGGGCGCGTCGTCGGACGATTCGAGCAAATCCTCGATGGCCGGCACGTCCTGCAGCAGCTTGGTGAGATCGAGGTCGGCGTCGAATTCATCGGCCATCTGCGAGGCGTCGCCGCCGCCGCCCGCGTAGGCGCCGGCGATGGCCGCATCGAGTTCGCCGCGCGGCAGCACCGTCAGCTGAATCTGGCCGAAACGGCGCGACACTTCGGCAATCGCCGCCGGCGCCGTCGATGCGGCCACCAGCACCTCGACGGGGGCGCCGTCGACGGCGCCGGGCCGGGCCAGCAAGCCGAAATCGCGCGCGTAGGCGTAGGGAAGCAGATTACTCATGACTGTCCCATCACTTCTGTGGCTGCTGCGGTTGTTGCTGCGGTTGTTGCTGATATTGCTGCAGCAGCGACTGCGGCGGCGTGGCCGCGTTGGCCGGCGCGCCTGGCGGCGGCGTCGGCGCTGGCGGCACGGGACGCGTCACCATGTTGCCGCCCACAGGCTGGCCATCCTGCAGGGGCGGCAGCACCGGCGTGCCCAGGTCTTTCAGCATCAGATTGCCCGAAGCCGGCACGGCGGCCGTCTCGGCAGAACGCATGTAGTCGTAGCGGTCGGCCGCCAGGCTGCCGCTCTGTTCCTTGTTGCGCACGATGACAGGGCGCAGGAAGATCATCAGATTGGTTTTCTTGCGCTCGCGCGTCTGGTACTTGAACAGGTTGCCAATCAGCGGAATGTCGCCCAGGCCGCGCACTTTTTCCGCGTTGTCGCCCGTGCTGTCTTCGATCAGGCCACCGAGCACGATGATCTGGCCATCGTCGGCCAGCACATTGTTTTCGATCACGCGGTTGTTGATGGTGATGCCGCTGACGGCTGTCGACGTGGATTTGTCCACGCTCGACGTCTCGTGATAGATGCCCAGCTTGATGGTGCCGCCTTCGGAAATCTGCGGACGCACCTTCAGGGTCAGGCCCACTTCCTTGCGGTCGATGGTCTGGAACGGATTCGTGTTGGTGCCGGCCGTGCTGGTGTACTGGCCCGTCAGGATAGGCACGTTCTGGCCCACCTTGATGGTCGCCAGCTCGTTGTCCAGGGTGATCAGGTTCGGCGTCGACAGGATATTCGCGTTGCCGTCCGATTCCAGCGCATGCGCCACGGCGCCCAGGCCCAGCGCGCCATTGATCTGCTTGAAGATGCCCAGGGTCAGGCCGCCCGTCGGCAGCACCTTGCCGCCGCCCAGCGCCAGCTTGGCGATATTGTTGTCGGTCCCGCCGGCGAACGACTGCAGCGCGCCCACGCGGTAGCTGCTGCTGCTGTCGCCGGAAAGCCCCAGCCACTGCACGCCGAACTCGGACGCCTTGGCCGACGTCACTTCGACGATCAGCGCCTCGATATAGACCTGTGCGCGGCGCACGTCTAGCTGGTCGATCACGGCACGCAGGTTGCGGTAGACGGCCTCGTTGCACGTCAGGATCAGGGTGTTGGTGGAAGCGTCGGCCTGGATGAAGCCGGCCGCACCGCCCGACGACAACTGCTGCGGCCCGTTGCTCAGCGAAGCGCCGCCCGAGGTGCCGCTTTGCGTATTGCCGCCCAGGCCAGTGCTGTTCATGCCACTGTTCTGGGTATTCTGGTTGTTCGTATTCAGGCTGTTGTTGGTCGGCTGCTGCGCCGAGGCGGCCGTGCCGTCCGACGTCACCACCGAGCGCAGGGTTTGCGCCAGCTTGGTGGCGTCCGCATTCTTCAGGTACACCACGTGCACATTGCCCAGCTGCGTGGTCGGCTGATCCAGCTTCGAGATCAGCGACTTGGCCAGGTTGGCGCGCGCCGCCGACGGTGCGCGCAGCACCAGCGAATTGGTGCGCGGGTCGGCCAGCACGGAGACCTTGCCCGCGTCGGCCCCTGCGCCGGCACCCGCATTCCCGCCTTCCATCAGTTTGTTCACCATCGAGGCCAGGTCGGAAGCGATGGCATAGCGCACGGGGATCACGTCCAGGTCCGTCGAGGCGGGCACGTCGAGCGCGGCGATGATCTTCGCCAGGCGCTTGAGGTTATCCGCGTAATCGGTGATCACCAGCGAGTTGTTGCCCGGGTTGGCGTTGATCGTGTTGTTCGGCGAGATCAAAGGGCGCAGCACGGCCAGCAGGTTGGCCGACGATTCGTAGTTCAGGTAAAACACCTGGGTGGCGATCTGGTCGCCCTTCACCTGGCTGGCGCCATTGCCCACCTGGGTCGGCACGGACTGCAGCTTGGCGTCCGCTTCCGGCACCACTTTCGCATAGCCGTCGCCGGAGACCACCGCATAGCCCTGCAGGCGCAAGGCCGAGGCCAGCAGCGCGAACGCCTGCGTCTTGCTGATCGATTTTTCCGACACCAGGGTGATCGTGCCCTTGACGCGCGGGTCGATGACGAAATTGATGTTGGTGTAATGGCCCACCGCCTTGATCACGGACTCGATGTCGGCGCCGACGAAATTGAGCGCCGCTTCATCGCCGGGCGCGGCCCAGACGGGTGCCGGCATGCCGGCCACGGAACAGCACAGCAAGGCGGCGGCCGACAGGCGGCGCAGCGAAAAGGAGAAGGTATGGGGGCTCACGGATGGTTTTTTCATTGTCTGAACTCTAAGGCGATGATGTTTTTTTCGCTATTGCTACGGCGCTGTCCCAGCAAATTCAACAAACTCGCCAAGGTCTCTTCATATCCTGCTGCGGCCTGGGCCTGGCCGGAAAACTGCATGCGCCCCTGTTGCAGGCTGCCGCTGCCGTCGAGCAGCAGCGGTCCCTTGATGGAGCGCAGTGTCAACGTCGCCTGCTGCCCCTGCCAATCGAAATCAAGTTCGTAGCTGCCCAGCGGACGCAAGGACGACAGGCGCGACGCCATGTCCGTCATCTGCAAGGTGGTGCGCCCGACGGCGGAAAACTGCTGTTTTTCCAGTGCCAGTTGCAGGGTGCTCCACGACAGGCGCATGCTGCCCGTCGGCGCCACGGTATTTAACGGCGCGCCCAGGCCGCCCAAGCCATCGGCCGGCAGCAGCAGGGCCGCCGGACTGACCTGCCAGTGCGACCACGAGCCGCGCAAATTGACGGCCTGCGACAGCGCCTGCGCATTCTGCAATTCCACGTCGACCGATCCCCACAGCACGGACGGCGAAATGCGCCAGCTGAAGCGCCCCGGCAGCAGTGGCGTCACGGCGCCGTTCGCGCTGGCCGCCCCGCCGATAAAGGCCGAGCCGCGCCACAGGGTACCTTGCGCGTCGCCCAAGGTCAAACGTCCGCCCGTCTGCTTTTCCACGATACTGGCCACCCAGCCGGCCGGGAAAAATACCAGCAGGGTGACGCAGACGCTGACGCAGATGGCCAGCAGCCAGCCGAGCAAGCGCGTCATCGCGCCGCGCCCGGGCTTTGGTGCAGGGTCAGGCTGGCATCGACCAGCCCCGCCTTGCCCTGCGCCGTGATCTTCGCTTCCTGCACCGCCACGCGGCCTTCGCGACGCAAGCCGTCCAGCCACAACATGACGCTGGCAAACGGCACGCCATTCAATTGCACGCGCGCGTACTCTCCCGTCAGCGACAGCGATTGCGGCGTCAGGCCGCGCGCCTTCAACGAGGCATCGATACTGTCACGGCTCATGGGAGCGACCTGCACGGGCGCCTGGCGCGCCAGGTCGCCCGCTTCTCGGGCCAGCGCCTGCAACTGGGCCGCATTCTGACGCAGCTCGGGCAAGCTCTTTTGCAAGGCGATGCGGCCCGTCCACGCCGGCTCGAAAAACACCGCGTAGACGAGGGCCAGCCCCGCCACCACACCGCCGATGGCCAACAGCTTGCGCTCCTGCTGCGTGCGCTCGGCCCAGAACGCCTGCACATTTTGCTGTTGGCCCACCAGCGCGGCACGCGCCTTGTTGACTGCTGCACTCATGCTTTTGCTCCCGTGGCCGGCGTGATCTTCCACACGCCCGGCGCCGTTTCATTCAAGGCCAGCTTGCGCGCAGCCAGGCCATCGCGCACCTGCGCCTGGGCGCTGGCGTCGACCATGTCCGGTTTCAGCCTGACGATCAGGCTGCGCTCGCGGTATTCCAGCGACGCCACCACGCCGCGCCCGGCCAGGCCGCCCAGCGCCTCGCCCAGCGCCGCGCTCATGCTGGTGAAGTCATCCATGCTCGCTTGGCCGCCCTGCAGGCGGGCGGCAGCGATATTGCGCCGCATCTGCTCCGCTTCCAGTCCATACACGGGCGCTTCATTCGGATACGCGGCCTTGAAGGTTTGCTGCATCGAGGTGCGTACGGTGGCTGCCTCACGCTTCAGCCGCATCCATTCGATATTCATGCCGGCCAGGTTGACGATCACGGCCAGCAGCGCCAGGCGCAGCGGCCAGCGCCAGCGGCGCCATTCGGTGGCCGATCCCGTGGCCGTGCCCAGCGCGGCGGCCAGGTCCAGTCCCGCATTTTTGGCGCCGGCGATCCAGTGCGCCCAATGATCCGGCTCCAGCGTCACGCCATCCATGCCGGCGGCGAGCTGTTGATATTGCGCCAGCTCGGCCTGCGCCACGTAGACAGTCAGGGGCACGTCGCCGGCAAACGCGCGCGTCGTCAGCAGCGCCTGCTGCGGCTGGGCCGGCAAAACCAGGCCCAGGCCCTCTTGCGGCGCCTGGCGCAAGGCCAATTCCAGGCCGTCACCGACGGCCTGCAGGGAGGCCGTCACGCTGCCCGGCTGCAAGGGCAGGCACAGCTGCGACGGCAGCAGCGCCACCTTGCGCGCGCCCTGCGCCAGCAAAGCCTTCACGAGTACCTCCGCCCAGGCGCGCTGCGCCACGGCCACCGTGCGCATGCCGGAAGCGTCGGGCGCGCCGGCGGCCAGCAGGCAATCCTGGGTGTCGCCGAGGATGTGTTCTTCCACCAGGCCGGGCAAGGCCGCGCGCAGGCGGGCGCCGGCCAGCGGCGGCGTTTTCAGGCGCAGCAGGGTCACGTCGGCCGCCGCCAGCAGCAGCACCACCTGCTTCGCGCCGGCGATCAGCTGGGCCAGACTGCCCAGCGGCGCGCTGCCTTGCTGCAGCAGGGCGCCGCCGTCGCCGGCCAGCACGAAGGAGCAGGCAGGCGCGCTGTCGGTGGACGCCTTGGCCGGGTGACGGATATACAATATTGTCAAAGTGACTCGCTTTCAGCTGTTAATTTTCCCGCAACCAGACCAGGCTGGTGGTGCGCTGCGGATCCGTTTTTCGATTGATGAGCGCCACGGCATCGAGGGCGGCACGGTCCAGCCGCACGCGGATGACGGTGAGGAAGTAGCGGCTCTTCACATCGAGTTCCACGCCTTCAATCAGTTCAGCATTAATATTATTCTGGAAATTTAACTTATCGACAAACTTTTTACGCGGATTGCTCAAAGTCAGGGCACTGGCCTCGGACAGCGACATCATCGTCACGGCGGCCAGCACTTCGGCCGGGGCCGTATTCACGTTGACCCCCGTGATCTCCGGCAAGATGATGACGACATCGCGCAACTGCTCGATCATCTGCGGCGTATAGCCGGGCACGGCCAGCAAATCCTCGACCTGCGTGAAGGCCACCGGCTCGCTGCCGCCACCCGAGGCGGGCGCGGCCGCAGGCGTCTTGCCGTCGGCGCCACTGTCAGCGGCACGTGGCTTCGGCTTCGCGCGCAGCACGGCATCGGCCGTGGCTTGCGCCAGGCCGCTATCGAGCTTCATGTTTGACAACAGGCGTTGGTAGGCCAGCACCTGTTTCGGATTGATGGTGCCCGTGGCGTCAACGAGGTTGGTAATATTAAACCGCGCCTGCGCATCGAGCGCGCGGCCCGACACGGTGGCGTCGAATTTTTCCGTGTCGACCTTTTCGCGGTCCACATAATCGTCGAGCCGCGCTTCCTCGATGGGCGTGGCCCAGACGCCGTCCAGCGCCGTCAGCATGGGATTGTCCTGGCGCAGCCAGAAGCGAGCGAAGTCGACCATGCCGCGCATGGCCCACTGCGTCTGCAGGCGCAGGCGCTGGTTTTCCATCGAACGCACTTGCACCTGTTGCTGCCAGAACAGGCTGGCGACGACGGTGATGGCCAGCGCCGTCAGCAGCAAAGCCGTGATGACGGCCACGCCGCGCTGGCGGGCGGGGAGCGAGAAGCGCTTCATCCCGGTCCCAATAAAAAGACTTTGGACAGGCCCGCGTCCTGGCCCGGCATCTGCAAAGTCACTTCCAGGCCCGGCACTTGCTTGGAAATGGTGACGCCTGCCGTCAGCACGTTCCAGGCGCCATTGCTCCAGCCGCGCATGACCATGCTGTCGACGCCCTGCATCAGGGCCACGTCGGCGCTGGAGGTATCGGTATCGTCGCGCGCCGCCTGCCACAGGGTGTCGAGCACAGCCAGGTCGCGCGTGCCGTTCGACTCGCGCCGCGTCAGCACGCCGCCGCGCAGGCGGTAAGTGACCACTTGCAACTGCTGCGGCTCCTGTTCCGACGCGGCCAGGCGCACCAAGGTCAGGCGGTCATTTTCCGCCGACAGGTTGATGCGGCCATTCAGCAGGGTATTGCTCTGGCCGGCACCGGCCAGGTGGTCGCAATCGCTCTGCATCTGGGCAAATGCCAGTTGCATGCCGCGCGCCTGCTCAAGCTGGCTGGTCAGCACTTCGCGCGAACGCATGATGCTGTCCAGGCCGCGCCAGCCCAGCACGGCGACCATGGCCAGGATGCCGATCGCCACGAGCAGCTCGATCAGGGTGAAACCGGCGGCGGCGTGATTGCGGCGCGCCATCAGTCGTTGAACGCCAGTAGCACCAGGCGCACGATGCGCCGGGCCGGATATTGCACGTCATACACATTCACGCGTACTTGCCGGATGCGGGGATTCGGCGTGGCCACCACTTCCTCTTCACAGATCAGTTTCAGATCGCCCTGCGGGCAGTCGACCGTGCGCTTGCCCGTCTGCGGGAAAGTCTTCGCCAGGCGCAGGCGCACCAGGTGGTTTTCCGCCGACCAGGTGGCCATCATGGCGCTGCGCAAGCCATCGCTGTTCTGCGTCAGGCTGCCGACGGCGCGCAGCGAGGCGCCCAGGGCCGTGCCGACGATGACGAGGGCGACCAATACTTCCAGCAAAGTGAAGCCGCGCTGGCGGCGGTGACGTGAGAGCCGCATCATTGCTCGACCGTGAAGTGGCCGATGCCGTCGGCGCGGATGGCCACGCTACGTTCGCCGCTGGCCAGGGTCAGCACGAAAGGCTTGTCGACCGGTTCGCGGCCGAAGATGATGCGCAGCGGCTGGGCCACGCTGTTCGAGGGTTGCACGCTGAGCAGCATGGGCGTGTTGGCAAACGCCCGCTCGCGCAGCAAATCGTCCTGCGTCACGGGTTGCCACAGCTTTTCATTGAGGACCAGGAAACGGTATTGATTGTCGTCAGCCTCGAACGCCACCTGCCGGCTGCGCACGATGGCTTCATCGCGCGCCAGTTGCAGCAGCAGCGCGATGCGCTCGGCTTCCTTCTGCAGCGCTTGCTGGCCATTCGGCATGGCGTTCAGCGACACCAGGCCCAGGGTGACGCCGATGATGACCATCACCACCAGCAATTCGATCAGCGTGAAGCCGCTGGCGCGTGGCCGGGGCAGTGCGCGACCGGTGGTCATGGCAGGCATGCAATGGAAAACTTACAGTTCCCAGGAGCCGATATCGGCATCGTCGCCGCTACCGCCAGGCTGGCCGTCGGCGCCCAGCGAGATGATGTCGACTTCGCCTTTCACGCCAGGCGACAGGAACTGATACGGGTTGCCCCATGGATCCTTCGGCATCTTTTCCAGATAACCGCCCGCTTTCCAGCCATTCGCGGCCGGTCCCGTGGTCGGTTTTTCGATCAGCGCCTGCAAGCCCTGCTCGGTAGTCGGGTAGCGCTGGTTATCCAGGCGATACAGTTTCAAGGCTTGCATCACGGTGGCGATGTCGACTTTCGCCGCCGCCACTTTCGACTCGCCCGTGCGGGCGATCAGCTTGGGTACCACCAGCGACGCGAGGATACCCATGATCACCACCACGACCATGATTTCAATCAGAGTGAAGCCGCGCGCGCGGCGCTGGCGTGTCGGATGGTTTGCTGCGTTTTGCATAAGAAAGAGAGAAGAAGGTGAGTAATGAGTGCAGAGTATAAAGCGGAAATATGACAAAGCCTGTCATATAGGGAAAAATTTGTGCGGGGGCTGTCAGCCCGGCAAGACCACTTTGCCGCAAACGGCGCAGCCGGGGTCGCGCGCAACGCGCATGCTGCTCCATTCCATGTGCAAGCCGTCCAGCAGCAGCAGCCGTCCGGCCAGCGATTCGCCCACGCCCATGATCAGTTTCAGCGCCTCGGCCGCCTGCATGGCGCCCACCACGCCCACCAGCGGCGCGAATACGCCCATGGTCGAGCACGCTTCGTCCGTGAACTGCTGCTCCTGCGGAAACAGGCAGGAATAACATGGCTGGGTACCCGTGCGCGGGTCGAACACGCTCACTTGCCCGTCGAAACGGATCACGGCGCCCGACACCAGCGGCACCCTGGCCGCCACGCAGGCGCGGTTGACGGCATGGCGCGTGGCGAAGTTATCGGTGCAATCGAGCACCACCGTGGCGGACAAGACCAGTTCAGCCAGGCGCGCGCCGTCGAGGCGCTCCTGCAAGGCAATTATTTCAATCTCGGGATTGATGCCGGTCAAGGTCTCGCGCGCCGACAGCACTTTCGGCTGGCCCACGCGGGCCGTCGTATGGGCAATCTGACGCTGCAGATTGGTCAGGTCGACCGTGTCGTCATCGACGAGGGTCAGCTTGCCGACGCCGCTGGCGGCCAGGTACATGGCCGCCGGCGAGCCGAGCCCTCCCGCGCCGATCACCAGCACATGCGCATCAAGCAAGGCTTGCTGGCCTTCGATGCCGATCTCGTCTAACAGGATGTGGCGCGAGTAGCGCAGCAACTGATGGTCGTTCATGGCGGCGACTACGGTTTTCGCACAGGAATCTTCTTGTCATCGGCCTTGATATCGGAAGCAATTTCCGGCTTGGCGCTGATTTTCTCGCCCTTGGCCTCGACCTTGGCCAACTGCACCGGCAAGCCCTGGAAGTGGTTCAAGGCTTGCTGCAATTGAAAATCGTCCTTGGCGCCGTATTCAAGCGGCTTGCGCTTTTTCGCCGTGGCGATCAGGCGCTGCTCTTCTTCCAGCTGTTCGTGCATGCCTTCCATCGTCGGCTTGGCCGCTTCCGGCTTGCCATCGTTGCTGCTCAAGTGTTTTTCCAGGTCCGCCTCGCGCACGCGCAGGCTATTCCAGCCGTCGCCTTCGGCCGTTTCATCGACCAGCAAGTCAGGCACGATGCCGCGCGCCTGGATGGCCCGGCCTTTCGGCGTGTAGTAACGGGCCGTCGTCAGCTTGACGGCCGTGTCGGCCGTGATCTGGCGCAAGGTTTGCACGGAACCCTTGCCAAACGTCTGCGTGCCGATAACGGTGGCGCGCTGGTAGTCCTGCAAGGCGCCGGCGACAATTTCCGACGCGGACGCGGAACCGGCATTGACCAGCACCACCAGCGGCACGGTTTTCAGCGCGGCCGGCAACTTGGCCAGCGGGTCGGCCTTGGCGCCCGGCGGTGCATAGAATTCGCGGCGGCCATAAAACACTTGTTTCGATTCCGGCAACTGGCCCTTGGTGGAAACGATCACGGAGTTACCCGGAAGGAAGGCTGTCGCCACGCCGATGGCGCCCGGCACGACGCCCCCGGGATCGTTGCGCAAGTCCAGCACCAGGCCCTTGAGCTTGGGGTCTTGCGCGTACAGCGCGTTGATCTTTTTGACCATGTCATCGACGGTCGGTTCCTGGAACTGGGCGATGCGCAGCCAGGCATAGCCGGGCGCGACCATCTTGGCCTTCACGCTTTGCACGCGGATTTCCTCGCGCACGATGGGGAAGACCAGCGGCTTGCTTTCGCCCTTGCGCGACATCGTCAGCACCAGCTTGCTGCCAGGCTGGCCGCGCATCTTCTTGATGACTTCTTCCAGCTGCAAGCCTTTCAGCGGAATGTTGTCGAGACGGGTGATCAGGTCGCCCGCCAGGATGCCGGCCTTGGCGGCGGGGCTGTCCTCGATGGGCGAGACGACTTTCACATAGCCGTCTTCCATGCTCACTTCGATGCCGATGCCGACGAACTTGCCCTGCACGCTTTCGCGCATTTCCTTGAAGGCATTCTTGTCGAGGTAGACGGAGTGCGGGTCCAGGGACGAGACCATGCCGGAAATGGCTTCCGTCAAGAGTTTCTTGTCTTCCACCTTCTCGACATAATCGGACTTGATCAGGCCGAAGACGTCGGACAACTGGCGCAGCTCGTCGAGCGGCAGCGGGGCATTCGTGATTTTTTGCGCCACGGCCGGAAACTGCAGCGACATGCCGATGCCTGCCAGTACGCCGAGACCGATCAGGCCGATACTTTTGACTTTGATACCCATGTATTCTTCGCAATCTACAAATTCGCTGCCGCAGCAATGGTGGGAACTTAAAACTTCACCCAGGTGGCGGGATCGAAGGCGCGGCCCTGATGACGCAATTCAAAGTATAGCCCTGATTCCTCGTTGCCGCCGCTGTTGCCCGCGCTGGCAATGGCGTCGCCGCCCTTGACGGCGTCGCCCACCCGTTTCAGCAAGGATTGGTTATTGCCATAAATACTCATGTACTGGCCGCCATGGTCAACGATGATCAAATTGCCGAAACCGCGCAGCCAATCGGAAAACACGACCCGGCCGCCGGCGATGGCGTGGATCTCGCTGCCTTCGCCCGTGCGGATGAATACGCCCTTCCAGCTGGGGCCGTCGCCGCGCTTGCTGCCGAAGCGGGCGGCGATCTTGCCCGCCACAGGAGCGCGCAGCTGCCCTTTCAGGCTGGCAAAGGCGCCGGATGGCGCGGCCGGGCCCAGGCTTGGGCGTTCCGGCTCCGGTTCCGGCTTGGGCTTAGGCGCCACCTTGGCCACCTGCGGCGGCTCGTCATCGTCGATCGGTTCCAGTTTCACGGGCGGCGGTGGCGGCGTCTGCGGCTTGATCTTGCCCGATTTGTTTTGTTGCTCTTTCGCAAGGCGTTCGCGTTCGGCCTGCGCCTGGGCGGCCTTGGCGCGCGCGGCCAGCAGGCGTTCGCGTTTTTCCGCCGCGATCTTGGCGTCGGCGGCCGCTTTTGCGGCGGCCCGCTGCTCGGCCAGCAATTGCTGGCGTTTCTTTTCGGCCGCTGCGGCGGCGGCCTGCTCTTCGATCAGTTTCGCCAGCTTGTCGACCAGATTGCCCATGCGCTGTTCGTCGCGCTCGACATTGCCCACTTCCTTGCGCTGCGCTACCAGGCGCTGCGACAAACTCGTCAGCAAGGCGGCGCGGCGCGCCTTCTCTTGTACCAGCAGGGCCTTCTGGTCGCGCTCTTCCTGCGCGATTTCTTCCAGTTCATCCTTGGCGTTCTGCACGTCCGCCTGGTTTTTCTCCACGGCCAGCAAGTTGGCGCGCAAGGCTTCCAGCAGGCGCGCCTGCGCCTGCGACACATAGGCCATCAATTGCAAGTCACGGTTGATGCGGTTCGGGTTATCGCCCGACAAGAGCAGCTTGATGCGGTCTTCGTTGCCGGCGACATATTGTTCACGCAGCAATTTCGACAGCTGCGTTTTTTGTTTCTCGACGGTGGCCGTCAGCTGCTGGTGCTCTTGCCCCAGCGCATTGAGTTTCACGCCAGTCTCGCTTTGCTCCTGCGCCAGGTCGCGCAAGGCGCGGTTGGCGTTGGAAATGGCCTCTTCCGACTCGGCCAGAGTATCGGCCGCGTCATCCTTGGCGCTTTCCGTGCGGCTGATGTCGCGCTTGAGCGCCGTCAGTTTTTGTTGCAATCCAGCACGTTGTGCTTCCGCGGCTGCCTTCTGCTTGCTGCGTTCGGTGGGCTTGGCGCCCTGCGCGGCACCGCTGGAAAGCAGCAGCGCCAGGCACAGCATGGCACCGGCGCGCCACGCCGGCAGGGGTCGTTCAGCAGAGGGGGCGATCGCTGTGCCGCGGAAGAAAGACGACAAGTTACTTGGCCTTCCCTTGGTTCGCCACGGCAGCTTGTGCTGCCGCAATCGCTGCCGGGTCGCCCAGGTAGTAATGACGAATCGGTTTCAGGTCGGCGTCCAGTTCATACACGAGCGGCTGGCCATTCGGGATGTTCAGGCCAACGATATCGCTGTCGCTGATGCCGTCGAGCATCTTGATCAGCGCTCGCAGGCTGTTGCCGTGGGCCGAAATGATGATCTTCTTGCCGGCGCGGATGGCCGGGGCGATTTCCTCGTCCCAGGACGGCATCACGCGCGCCACGGTGTCCTTCAGGCATTCGGTCAGCGGAATCGACGCTTTCGGCAAGCCGGCGTAGCGCGGATCGTTGAACGAGGCGCGGTCATCGTTCGCTTCCAGCGGCGGCGGCGGCGTGTCGTAGCTGCGGCGCCATACCAATACTTGCTCGTCGCCATACTTGGCGGCCGTCTCGCCCTTGTCCAAGCCTTGCAGGGCGCCGTAGTGGCGCTCGTTCAAGCGCCAGTCGTTCTTGATTGGCAAATACATCATGTCCATCTCGTCGAGCGCCAGCCACAGGGTGCGGATGGCGCGCTTCAGGACGGAAGTGTAGGCCACGTCGAACGTAAAACCTTCCTGTTTGAGGATCTGGCCAGCGGCCTTGGCTTCGTTGACGCCCTTTTCCGTCAGATCGACGTCGGTCCAGCCGGTGAAGCGGTTATCGAGGTTCCAGGTGGACTCGCCGTGACGCATGAAAACGATTTTGTACATAGTTCTATCTTCTCAAGGGGTTCAAATCAAAAAAGCAAAACGTAAAAAGACCTCGTCCAGCTTCTATTTTATAATGCGCGGATTGACTTAAACCATTGGACCCTACGTGAAATTCATTATCGACCACATTTTTCTGTTTGCCATCGTCATTATTTCCGGCGGCGCCCTCCTCTGGCCACTGCTGTCGATGCGCGGCAAGCGCGCGACCGTGCTGGAAGTCACGCAACTGATCAACCGTGGCAAAACCATCATCGTCGATGTGCGCAGCGCGGAAGAATTCGCCACGGGCCACTTGCCTGACGCAAAAAATATTCCGCTGCCGGAACTGGCAAAACGCCTGGGCGAGCTGGAAAAATTCAAAACGCGCCCCATTGTAGTGGTTTGCCAGAAAGGTTCGCGTTCGGCAACCGCCGTCGGCCTGCTGACCAAAGCCGGTTTCGTGGAAGCCACCAGCCTGGAAGCCGGCCTCGACGAATGGAAAAAGCAAGGTTTGCCATTGAAAACCTTGTCGCTGGCGAAGTAAGCCGGCCTTAACTGAAGGAATGATCATGACCGTACCTGTTATTGTTTACAGCACCGCCGTGTGCCCGTATTGCGTGCGCGCCGAGCGCCTGTTGGAATCGAAGGGCGTGGCAGTACAAAAGATCCGCGTCGACCTCGACCCGGAAGAGCGCATCAAGATGATGGAACGCACGGGCCGCCGCACCGTGCCGCAAATCTATGTGGGCGATACCCACGTGGGCGGATTCGACGATTTGTATGCGCTCGATCAAGCCGGCAAGCTGGACCCCTTGTTAAATGGCACGGCAGCCTGATATAAAGCGGGTTCGAGAAATTGCTTGGTTTTTTGTCGTATTGTTTTGATACAATTGCCCTCGCACCTGATCTGGCCGCGCCTACCCGGCGCGGTTTGAATACCGCAAGCACCATATTTGAACGGTGTGCCGTTCTTGTCCTTTACAACGAAAGCGTTCCATGTCTGACGAAAACCTGCAACCAGTCTTCCAAATCCAACGCGTCTACCTGAAAGACATGTCGCTGGAACAACCAAATTCCCCAGCTATTTTCCTGGAACAAGAAGCACCAGCCATCGAAGTGGCACTGGACGTGGGCGCTGCGCCTCTGGCCGACGGCATCTTTGAAGCCACCGTGACCATCACCGTGACCGCCAAAGTCGGCGAAAAAGTCGCTTTCCTGGTTGAAGGCAAGCAAGCCGGTATCTTCGAAGCACGCAACATTCCTGCCGATCAACTCGATCCGCTGCTGGGAATTGGCTGCCCGAACATCATCTACCCTTACCTGCGCGCCAACATCGCCGACGTGATCACCCGTGCCGGCTTCCCGCCAGTGCACCTGGCCGAGATCAACTTCGAAGTGTTCTACCAACAACGTCTGCAAGCTATTGCTGACGCCGCTGCCGCAGCACCAGCAGCCAGCGAAACGCACTAAGAACCCGTCACAAAACCTGCTGCGCGGCGCGCCTTGCGGCCTGTGATGCTCGCTGTGCTCTAGCACAGCTGCGCTTCTCGGCCACAATGCACTGCCGCTCGCGACGGTTTTGTGAGTGTTCTATACTGCAGGTAAGAAACGGCGGCCTGGCCGCCGTGTTTCGTTAAGGTTCAAAAATATCATGTTGAAAAGTGCGCTCTTGAGCAAGTTCCGCTGGATGGCCGGCGCCGTGCTGCTGCTGGCGACCGCCGCCAGCCACGCCGTCGATTTCAAAACGGTGGGCGCAGCTCCCGTGATCCTGTACGACGCGCCATCCTCCAAGGGCGGCAAGCTGTACGTGGCGCCACGCGGCATGCCGCTGGAAGTGGTGCTCAGCTACGGCGAATGGGTCAAGGTACGCGATGCCAGTGGCGAAATGGCCTGGACGGAAGCCAAGGGCCTGTCGGCCAAGCGCAACGTCGTGGCGCGCGCCGCGAACCTCAAGGTTCGCGCCAGCCCCGACGACACCGCCTCGCCCCTCATTCTCGTCGACAAGGGCGTGCTGCTGGAAATGAGCGAACAGCCGAGCTCCGGCTGGGTCAAGGTGCGCCACAAGGATGGCCAGAGCGGCTACGTCAAGACCAGCGAAGTGTGGGGCCTGTAAGCATCGTAAGCACCGCCAGATTCATCCGGGCAACGGCCAGCCGCGCCGTGCCCCTCCCCCTGCCAGACTGAGGTTGCATGCAAGTTTCCCCTGAAAACACTCCCGATACCACCGCATCCACCAAGGCCGCCCCGTGCCGCATAACCGTGCTGGGCGCCGGCGCCTGGGGCACGGCCGTTGCCATGGCCCTGGCCGGCCGCCATGACGTGCTGCTGTGGGGCCGCAACAGCAAGGCCATGGCCGCCATGGCCGCCAGCGGCGAAAACAGTTATTTGCCAGGCTTCCCATTACCGCCGCAACTGCGCATCAGCGCCGATTTCGACGCCGCCGTCGCGCATGCCAGTGGCGAGCACGGCCTGCTGATCGCCGCCTGCCCCGTGGCGGGCTTGCGGCCGATGCTGCATCAATTAAAAGACAAGGCCATCGGCAAGCTGGTGTGGCTATGCAAAGGGTTTGAAGGGGGCACGGGCCTGCTGCCGCACCAGATCGTGCAGGAAGTTCTAGGCGACACAGTGGCCGGCGGCGCCCTGTCCGGCCCCTCGTTCGCGCAGGAAGTGGCGCGCGGCTTGCCGTGCGCGCTGACCATCGCCTCGCACAGCGCGGCCTTGCGCGGCGTCGTCGTCTCGGCCTTGCATGGCGGCACCATCCGCGTGTATGCGAGCGAAGACCTGGTGGGCGTGGAAGTGGGCGGCGCCGTCAAGAACGTGCTGGCGATCGCCACGGGCGTGGCCGATGGCCTGGGCCTGGGCTTGAATGCGCGCGCCGCGCTGATCACGCGTGGCCTGGCGGAAATCACGCGCCTGGGCACGGCCCTGGGTGGCCAGACGGAAACGTTCATGGGCTTGACGGGCATGGGCGATTTGATTTTGACGTGCACGGGCGACCTGTCACGCAACCGCCGGGTCGGCCTGGGCCTGGCGCAAGGCAAGGCGCTGGCCACCATCGTGGCCGAACTCGGACATGTGGCCGAAGGCGTGCCCTGCGCCAAGGCCGTGCGCGAACTGGCGCGCCGCATGGGCGTCGACATGCCGATCACGAATGCGGTGGCCGGTGTGCTGTTCGATGGCGATTTGCCGCACGTGATGGTGCAGCAGCTGCTGTCGCGCGATCCGCGCGCCGAGGCGGCCTGACAGGAAAAAACTAGCGCCCCGCCTTGGCCATCAATATCGTCAGCAGCAACAGGCTGTCTTCGCGCGCTTCCAGGGCGTGCGCCTGGCCTCCGAGCAGGTACAGCATCTGCCCCGGCCCCAGCACTTGCACGCCGCCATGCGCTTCCACCGCCACCTGCCCTTGCAGGCATAGCAAGGTGATTTCGCCGAGCACATGATGCTCGGGCATGGTCTTGCCCTTGGGCATACACATGCGGATCAATTCCAGTTCATCCGTTTTAGCCAGCGCAATGGCGGAAAACTGCGACAGGTCGTCGCCGTCCCTGCGCAGCACCTCGATCACCTGTCCTGAACTTGCGTGCTCCAGTGCCATCATGTGCTCCTTCAGCAATTACTCGGTGACTTCCTCCGGCTCTTTCGCGCCGCGCATCCACTCAACCAGCGGCCACGCATCCTTCAAGCCTTCCGCCAGGGTCGGCAGCAGTTTCTCGGGTTCATTCACGGGCAGCGGCACTTCGGTCCAGACAAAAAAGCTCTTCAGCTTGATGAATTCGATATGTTCGGCGTCCGCCTCGAAACCCTTGGGCGGGCGCTGCAACTTGCCCTCGTTCTGGATGGTGCCGAAACGCGCTTTCAAACGCTTATTTTTCAGCACTTTGGAAAAACCTGGCGCGTCGTTGACCATGTGTTCGCGCAGCGCCTTCAAGCGGCCCGGCGGCGGCATGTATTCGCCAGCGCCGAACAGCAGATTTCCCTGGCCATCGATCTGCAGATAATACGTGGGGCCGCCCGCCTTGCTGGGACGGCGCATGTCGTTCGGCGCGATGGCGGCCGAAAACCGCGTCTTGTACGGGCTCTTGTCGTGCGCGAAACGCACGTCGCGGTTGATGCGGAACAAGGCCTTCTTCGGATTGCAGTACTTCACGGCCGGGTCGAACTTGCCGAGTTCAGCAATGAGTGACGTCACCAGCGCAAGGAACTCCTCACGCAGGATGTCGTAGCGGGGCTTGTTCATGACAAACCAGGGACGGTTGTTGTTGTCGCTCAGTTCACGTAAAAATTGGGTCAAATCACGCACATGCATGTGTCAAATTCCGATCAGCAACTATTTGGAAAGCTCTTTCGGGAGGGGGCGCTTGCCCACCATCACGTCGAGCGCCGCTTCGCGATTCTTGCGCAGCACCGTCATTTTAGCTTTTCCGCCGGGCGGCAGTTGGGCGATCAGGTTGAGCATTTCCGTCGTGTCGCCGACGGGCTTGCCTTCCACCGTCAGCAGGATGTCGCCGGGCACGATGCCCGCCTTGTCGGCCGGGCCGTTACGCACCACGCCGGCGATGATGGCGCCGCTCGTGCGCTGCAAGCCGAAGCTTTGCGCCAGCTCGGGCGTGATGTCCTGCGTTTCCACGCCGATCCAGCCGCGCACCACGTGGCCATCCTTGATGATGGCCTCCATCACCGTCTTGGCCGTCGAGACGGGAATGGCGAAGCCGATGCCGACGGAGCCGCCGCTTTGCGAGTAAATCGCCGTATTGATGCCGATCAGATTGCCGCGCGTATCGACCAGGGCGCCGCCCGAATTGCCAAAGTTGATGGCCGCATCCGTCTGAATAAAGTTTTCAAAGCTGTTGATGTGCAAGTTGTTGCGGCCCAGGGCGGAGATGATGCCCATGGTCACCGTCTGTCCCACGCCGAACGGGTTGCCGATGGCCAGCACCACGTCGCCCACGCGCGCCAGTTCCGACTGGCCCAGCACGATGACGGGCAGCTTGTCGAGGTCGATCTTGATCACGGCCAGGTCCGTTTCCGGGTCCAGGCCCACCACCTTGGCGGGCGCTTTGCGGCCATCGGTGAGCACCACTTCGATTTCGTCGGCGCCCTCGACCACGTGGTTGTTGGTCAGCACATAACCTTCATGGCTGACGATGACGCCCGAGCCGAGGCTGTTTTTCAAGTCCTCGTCATCGTCGCCGTCCGGGTCACGGTCGCCGAAGAAACGTTTAAAGAAGGGATCGCGCGCCAGCGGATGGGCGCCGCGCTTGGGTACTTGCAGGGTGAGGATATTGACGACGGCGGGCATGGCGCGCGCCGCCGCGTCGCGGTAAGAGCCTGGCGCCAGGCTGCTGGACGCCGTTTCCACCACAGGCACCGGCTTCGCAGCAGAGCCCAGTTGCTGTACCCGGCTGGCCGGGCGCAGCGCGCCGTACACAAAGTACAGCGCCAACGCGATCGTCACGGTTTGCGCAAACAATAACCAGAATCGTCGCATACAGTTCTCTGCCCAGGTCAGCCGGCCGTTGCCGGAACGACTTATTTTGCCAGATCGTTGCTATTCTGTCCGTTCTTCTGCAGGGAGTCGCGGATTTCACGCAGCAGCACGATGTCTTCCGGCGTGGCCGGTGCTGGCGCCGGCGCGACCGGTTCGCTGCGGCGGGCCTTGTTCATCAGGCGCACCATCTGGAAGATGATGAAGGCGAGAATGACGAAGTTGAGCAAGATGGTCAGGAAGTTACCGTAGGCCAGCACGGCGCCCGCCTTTTTCGCCTCCACCAGGGTCATCGTCGTGGCCTGGCCATTCAGGGGCAGGTAGTAATTGGCGAAATCGAGGCCGCCGAAAATGCGGCCGACGGGCGGCATGATCACGTCTTGCACCAGGGAATCGACAATCTTGCCGAAGGCGCCGCCGATAATGACACCGACCGCCAGATCGACGACGTTGCCTTTCATTGCAAATTCTTTAAATTCTTTCATCATTGCCATGAATTTCTCCTTCGGATATGTATAAAAAACATGCCGATCATACTATTGATTCCCGGTGCCACCAACTTGTGGTTGCTGGCGAGACCAATTCCGGCACAGCCCGGCGCATCTAGTTCGAAAGAACTAGCCACCTCCTGCAAAAGTATATAAATTATGGTACAAGCAACGTTTTTGTTCTATTCGTTGTTTGCTTCACTTATAATTTGCGGTTGCCAGAAGTGGCTTTTTCACTTCCGGATAATCAACAAGAAACTGGCACGGGCTGCGCCATTGGCCGAAGTTCCGCAGGGATGTTGCCACTTTACCGTACAAAGATGCGGGTTGCGGCAATCAGTGGGAAAGAGCTTCGGCGACGGGTTTTTCGCGGCTGCCACTCATAATAAAGATTCGCATTTTGACTGATTGGGGTTTGCATGAGTAACGAAAAGCAGGTCGATTCAGGCCGTCGCGGCTTGCTCGTCGCCACGTGCGCGGCGGGCAGTGTAGTTGGATTGGCAACCGCGGGAGCCTTGGTAAGCACCTTCCAGCCGTCGGAGCGCGCGAAAGCGGCTGGCGCGCCGGTTGAAGTAGACATCACCACCTTGCAACCCGGCGAAATGCGCACCGTCGAATGGCGCGGCAAGCCGGTCTGGATTCTGAAGCGCACGCCGGAAATGATCGAGTCCCTGAAAAAGACTGACGGCAAAGTCGCCGATGCCAATTCCCAACGCAATCCCGCCGAATTCACGCCTGAATACTGCATGAACGAAGCGCGCTCGATCAAGCCTGAAATTCTCGTCGCCGTCGGCATCTGCACCCACCTGGGCTGCTCCCCTTCCTCTAAATTTACCCCCGGCCCGCAACCGTCGCTGCCCGATGACTGGGAAGGCGGCTTCCTGTGCCCTTGCCACGGCTCTACCTTCGACATGGCTGGCCGCGTGTTCAAGAACAAGCCGGCGCCGGACAACCTGCAAGTGCCGCGCCATATGTATTTGAGCGACACCAAATTGCTGATAGGTAAAGACGAGAAAGGCGAGGCTTGATCATGGCTGCTTTCAAAGAAACGAAATTTCCGGCAGACGCTCCCGTCGCCGAAAAAGCACTGGGCTGGGTCGATGACCGCTTTCCCCTGACCAAGCTGTGGAACGACCAATGGGGCAAATACTACGCCCCGAAAAACTTCAATTTCTGGTACATCTTCGGTTCGCTGGCCATGCTGGTGCTGGTGCTGCAGATCGTCACCGGCATCTTCCTGACCATGCACTACAAACCGGATGCGGCCCTGGCCTTCAATTCCGTCGAGTACATCATGCGCGAAGTACCGTGGGGCTGGCTGGTGCGCTATATGCACTCGACGGGCGCCTCGGCCTTCTTCATCATCGTCTACCTGCACATGACGCGCGGCCTGCTGTACGGCTCGTACCGCAAGCCACGTGAATTGATCTGGCTGTTCGGTTTCGCCATCTTCCTGTGCCTGATGGCCGAAGCGTTCTTCGGCTACCTGTTGCCATGGGGCCAGATGTCGTACTGGGGCGCACAAGTGATCGTCAACCTGTTTGGCGCCATCCCGCTGATCGGCCCTGACCTGTCGCTGTGGATCCGCGGCGACTACGTCGTTTCCGACGCGACCCTGAACCGCTTCTTCGCCTTCCACGTGATCGCCATCCCGCTGGTACTGCTGGGCCTGGTTGCAGCGCACTTGATCGCCCTGCATGAAGTCGGCTCGAGCAATCCGGACGGCATCGAAGTCAAAGAAAACCTGGGCGCCGATGGCCACCCGGTCGATTCGATTCCATCGCATCCTTACTACACCGTGCACGATCTGTTCGGCGTGTCGATCTTCCTCGTCATCTTCAGCGCAGTCGTCTTCTTCGCGCCGGAAATGGGTGGCTACTTCCTGGAATACAACAACTTCCTGCCCGGCGATTCGCTGAAAACCCCGCTGCACATCGCGCCAACCTGGTACTTCACACCGTTCTACTCGGTGCTGCGTGCCACCACGGCCGACTTCATGTACGTGCTGATGGGTGTCGTGGCCGCCTACGTGGTGTTCATCTGGCTCAAGTCGCGCCTGTCGACGACCGTCAAGTCGGCCATCGCCGGCATCGCCATCGTCGCCATCATCGGCATGCTGCCGCAGGTGCTCGATGCGAAATTCTGGGGCGTGGTGTTCTTCGGCGGTTCCGTCGTGATCCTGGCGTTCCTGCCATGGTTAGACCATTCGCCGGTGAAATCGATCCGCTACCGTCCGACCTGGCACAAATACATCTATGCCATCTTCGGCCTGTCGTTCCTGATCCTCGGCTACCTCGGGACCCAGGCGCCAACGGATACGAAAACCATCGTGTCGCAAGTGTGCACCCTGATTTACTTCAGCTTCTTCCTGTTGATGCCATGGTGGAGTGCAATGGGCAAGTTCAAGACCGTGCCGTCGCGTGTGACGTTTCACCCGCACTAAGCCGCTCTCACGCCACGCTCAAAGGACATACATCATATGAAGATTGCAAAAAAACTGCTCGCCATCCTGGCCTTCGTGCCTGCCATGGCTCTCGCCAGCGAAGGCGGCTTTCCGCTGGATAAGGCCCCTGACCGCCAGACCAACATGGCAGCGCTGCAACATGGCGCCAAATTGTTCGTCAATTATTGCTTGAATTGCCACGCCGCCGTGTCGATGCGCTACAACCGCCTGCGCGACCTGGGCTTGACGGAAGACCAGATCAAGCAGAATCTGTTGTTCTCAGGTGATAAAGTAGGCGACCTGATGACGACAAGCCTGGCGCCGCAGGACGCCAAGGCCTTCTTTGGCGTCGTACCGCCGGATTTGTCGGTAATTTCGCGCGCGAAATCATCTTCCGCTGGCACTGGCGGCGACTACCTGTATACTTACCTGCGTACGTTCTATAAAGACGACACTCGTCCGACCGGCTGGAACAACATGGTCGTGCCGAATGTTGCCATGCCGCATGTATTATGGGAATTGCAAGGTGTCCAGACTGCCAAGTTCGTGGAAGAGAATGATCCGCACGAAGCTGGCAAGAAGATCCACAAATTTGCCGGCTTCGAGCAGGTCAAGCCAGGTACGTTGAACAAGATCGAGTATGACAATGCGGTAGCCGACCTGGTCGGCTACATGGAGTGGATGGCCGAACCGGCACAGCAAACACGCAAGCGCCTGGGCGTTTGGGTGCTGCTGTTCCTGTCAGTCTTTGCTCTGCTGGCATGGCGCCTTAACGCGTCGTTCTGGAAGGAAGTCAAATAAGTGAGGCGCCGGCCATAGGCCGGTTTATGCCTGTTTCTGCGTTGTCCGCATGAGTGGACAAGCGACCTGGGGTGAGCCGTTCGCGGCTTCACCCCCTTTGTTTCTAAGGAACTATAAAAAATGATGGTTCTCTATTCGGGTACAACCTGCCCATTTTCGCAACGCTGCCGCCTGGTCCTGTTTGAAAAAGGCATGGACTTCGAAGTGCGCGACGTCGACCTGTTCAACAAACCGGAAGACATTTCGACCATGAATCCGTATGGCCAGGTGCCTATCCTGGTCGAGCGCGAACTGATTCTGTATGAATCGAACATCATCAACGAGTACATCGATGAGCGCTTCCCGCATCCGCAACTGATGCCAGCCGATCCGCTGATGCGTGCCCGCGCGCGCCTGATGCTGTTCAATTTCGAAAAAGAACTGTTCGTGCACGTGCACGTGCTGGAAAGCGAACGCGCCAAGAGCAACGACAAGGCCCACGACAAGGCACGCGCGGAAATCCGCGACCGCCTGACGACCTTGGCGCCACTGTTCCTGAAAAACAAGTACATGCTGGGCGACGAATTCTCGATGCTCGACGTGGCTGTCGCGCCGCTGCTGTGGCGCCTGGACCACTACGGCATCGAACTGTCGAAGACGGCCGCACCGCTGATGAAATACGCCGAACGCATCTTCTCGCGTCCTGCGTACATCGAAGCGCTGACCCCATCCGAGAAAGTGATGCGCCGCTAAAAGATATTCCCGGCAGGCAGCGCCTGCCGGGACATCTTGCGTCAGCAGCCAGTCTTTTGAACTACCGGTGCGCCCGCCTCATGCTTGACGGAGGGCGCTCCCGCCTCACAGTGTCTACCATGTCTGAAATCTCAACCAAACCTTATATGCTGCGCGCCATCTATGAGTGGTGCACCGACAGCGGCTACACGCCTTATCTCGCGGTCAAAGTCGATTCGCGCACCACGGTACCGATGGAATACGTGAAAAAGGGCGAAATCGTGCTCAACATCAGCTTCGGCGCCACCAGCGGCCTGAAGATGGACAACGACGCCATCCGCTTCCACGCCCGCTTTGGTGGTGTCTCGCGCGAAATCTATGTACCGGTCGACAACGTGATGGCCATCTACGCCAACGAAAACGGCCAGGGCATGGCCTTCGAGCCCGTGCTGGGCAACGACGATCCCGATGCGCAACCGACCGACAGCCCCGCCTCGGCCGACGTCCCGCCGCCAGTGCTCGCCCCCGTCGCCAGCGGTCCAACCCTGTCGTCCGTGCCAACCGGCTCCCCCGAACAACGCGACAGCGCCACACCCGGCGACGACGAGCCACCAAAAAAAGGCGGCCGCCCGACCCTGACACGCATTAAATAGCGTATAATTCGCAACGCGCAGTTTTTGCCGACTTAGCTCATTTGGTAGAGCAGTTGATTTGTAATCATCAGGTGGCCAGTTCGAAACCGGCAGTCGGCACCAGAATTCAGTAGGAAATCAAAGGCTTACCCGCTATAGCGCGTAAGCCTTTTCACTTTTTGCGTTTGACAATCTCCATATCGGCACCAGCTAGGCAAATTCGATTTGTCGATATTTGGTTGCCCATAAACAACCATTCTTGGTCGAGCAGTGTTCGATTGCGGATTATCCTTGACAATTTGCTATCTCCCCTCATACTGACACCATGGATTCTCGCTTAAACACTCCGCAAATTACGCGCGCTGTAGAAGCTCTTAACCTGAGCTATGATGATTTGGCCCGCCGGTTAGAAGTCCTGCCAGCCTCAGTCACTCAGTGGTTGTCTGGCGAGACTTTTCCCGCAGCTAATCGATTGTTGAAGCTGTCGTTCATTCTGAACATGTCCTTTGATGACATGATTGTCAATTCATTACCAAAACTACCAGAACCAATAGTAGCGTACCGAAGAAAAGCCCAGAAGAAAACAACTGAAGTTGAGATCGAACTCGCCAAAACTAAGGGGCGATTACTTCGGCCGCTCGCGCAATACATGGGTAATCGTCACGTCTCTGCAGCAACTTTCCGCGCCCCATCCAAAGACTACAGCTATGTACAACAGGTTGTAAGTGATTTGCGTAAATCGTTAGGTATGTCCGATGAAGACATTATTGGGTATAGCAATCTTATTGGTAAGTTCAGTGAGCTTGGCGCAGTATTGATTCCAGTGATGTGGGGAGAGAGAGAGACGCATGGCAACGCCCTGCACATTTTGCTCCCCGAATGCAATGCGACATGGGTATATCTGAATCTTGACGCTAACGTATGCGACTTCAATTTCTGGATGGCCCATGAATTGGCACATGTATTCACACCTAATTTAGCAGGCACAGATGAAGGCGAGGATTTCGCCGACGCGTTCGCTGGTGCGCTTCTTTATCCTCGCGCATGTGCAGCAAAGTTGTATCCGCATTTGACTGGCAAGCATGAGGGAGTCGTGGTGAACATGATCAAGGCTGCTGCCAAGGAGCGTGTTATCTCGCCTTATACCGTGTACCTGGCCGTGAATAATTATGCAAAGGAACATCGGCTTCCAGAATTTAAGTTCAATATTTTTGGAGCGATGAAGAACTTTGAGAAGCAATTTCCCGACGTCACACATTTACTATTCCCAGATAGCGCGCCAGATGCAGCAACATATATTGCCCTCACAAAATCTGCGTTTGTAACTCCCTTTTTCGATATTGTAACGAAGCATTTACAAGAATCTGCACAAGGTCCGGGCTGGCTTTCTGACCTGCTGGAAACATCCATCCTCGATGCCAAAGCAATATATTTGGCACTCGGCGGCGACGCACACTAATCACGGTAGAGCTAAAGTTGCTATATTTACTTGACACCTGCTCTTACCTTCGCCTTGCCTATAGCATTAATCCATTGCTAGGAAGCAATTTTTATTCTGTACCTGAAAAGGCCGTAGTTACCCCTGAGGTACATACGGAGTGGACAAGAGCTCCGCGCTTGAAGAATAAATTTCACTGGGCAGGAGACCCTCCGTATGTTTCCAACCGCCTTCTAAATTTGATTCCACTAGACGCTGGAAAATCTGCACAGATAAAGACAATCCGCAGCAACATTCAAGCTCATTCATCGGCAAGTGAAATTGCAATCAAGGCAAGCAGGTGCACGCTTCCATCTAGAACAGACTGCGAAGTCTTGGCTCATGCATATGTATTCACCAATTCAGGTATTCCAACCACAGCTGTGAGTGACGATGGCGGTATGGGGTGGGTAGCAGGCAGTCTACAAATCCCCTTCATTACTACGTTAGACTTAGTCCATCGAATGGTAGTAGCACAAAAACAGACGCTGGCTAACGTAAAGGCTATAGCCGGATATCTGAACTATGAAGGCGACCTACCTCCAAACTGGCGAAGAAACGGTTTTGCGCTGTTCGGCATTCAGTTACCATAAGAATGAATCCGGTCGCATCGGCTTCACGACACCTAGGATGTTAGCGCACGATATACCCTCGCTGACGCTCTCATCCTTCTCATACTTGACGACGATGTCGCCCCGCTTGCTCGGCAATGATCTTCGACGCCTGCCCAAGCCCTTGCCTTCGCTCTTGGCACGGGCCAATCCCGACTGCGTACGCTCGACAAGAAAATCCCGCGCTATCTGTACCACCGCCAACATCGTTAACATCATATTGCCGGCGGCAGATGCCAAGTCCAGCATATCGAGCTGAAGTAAAATGACAACGATTTTCCGCGCGGCCAGCAACTTGACTGTAGCGCCGACGTCTCGGTCGCCGCGTCCCAGTGACAACCCAGCGCTTCCCCACTGTGAAGCTAAACTAAGAGCGCCGACGAACTGCGGTTTGCTTCCAGCGTCAGTGCCATCTTCATGTAACCGCTGTGTAACTCAATTCAGAAAATCAGCGCGGTAACCTTTGTGTTAGTCGATACTTGAGTAGCTCTAAATACTCAGTTTCTCATTTCGAATTGTTCGTTATCAACAAACATTACGAAGGAAGTTCCTTTTACGAGAATTAATGCCGAAGGTCGATACGCGTATAAGTAAGAATAACCTGTGCACTTAAGGACTTTATTGTTGTCGAAAATAATCACTCTCCCGTAGCTACAGCCTTCGAACGAATCGCCCTTTTTCTTCTCTCCATCTGTATCCTGCCAACCAGTGATGGTCATTGTTCCTACTATCGTATAGCCGGCCAATCTTGCAATGTTCGATACCGAAATATCAGCCAGTGCTGGACTTAGTGCCAACGATAGAAAGGAGGCGAAGATTATTTTTTTCATTTTTCAACCATTTTTCGGCAAAGGTGTGCCGTTGCGCAGTGGAATTAAATTGCTTATATTGCATCAAATAGTAACATGGTGAAATTCGCTGCCTTAAATCTTTTTTGTCGTTCGTTGATCCGTCCGTTCCAGCATATCGCATCTAAGTACACCAATGACGAGCCATTGAAGTAGCCACCTTGAGCGAAGATTTTGCGCGCATTGCTGCGCCGCGCAATGACGTCCAGCGCATTTAGGCGCACTATGGGCACTTGCTGGCGAAGAAGAACTTTCCAATGTCTGGCTTGCCTACCTGGGGAAACATCATGTCCGCACATACTTACAAGCTGATCGAACTGGTTGGCACGTCGACCGAGAGCAGCGATCAGGCGATACGCGATGCCATTGCCAAGGCGGCGCTCACGGTCAAGCACATGGACTGGTATGAAGTGAGCGAATCACGCGGCCATATCGTCGATGGCAAGGTGGCGCACTTCCAGGTCACGCTCAAGGTCGGCTTCCGGCTCGAGTAACGGGATCGAGTAAGGCAGGCGGCGCGTTCATCGCCGCCCGACCACTGCCCGGCTTTCCAGCCACTCCCGGCCGCCGTTGTCCAGCGCGGCTTGAATCACCTTTTCCGGCAAGCTGTAGACGGTCGCCCAGCTGGCGCGACCGTCCTGCGTATTCGCGGGGAAACTGTGCGTTTCAATCGGCCAGTGGTATTTGCGTTTGAGCGCTTTGACGATGGCGGCCAGCGAGACGCGGCCTTGCAGCGGTTCGGCGCCGGACTGGTCGCGGTTCGACAGCAGCACGGCCAGGACCTGGCCGCGGCCCGTGCGTGCGCCGGGGAAGGTGGGGGGTTTGTTTGCCATGGCCTATTTTACCGGGCGAGGTGCGATGTGCCGCACCTTTGATATGGCGCAAGCGCCGCAGCGGCTTTACGGCCAGGATGATCATTTCACCAGGCGTGCCAGCGCCCCTCCGGCAGCCTGGACCGATCATCACGGGGCACAGGAGCCTATCATGCACAGCCTGAACATCCACGCCATGCAATGGCAGCCCGTTGCCGATATTTCCGCCGTCGACCCGCTGCTGCCCGAAGACCTCGCCTGCTTTCGCGAACTGCGCGACGTGCTGCAACGCTATGGCGCGCTCGACCGCTTCGGCATATCCCTGATCCACCGCCATTTCGACATCGCCGACGACGAGGAACTGATGGAGTACACGGATGTGGAACAACGCACGCTGACGGTGAAACCTGTCAAGAAAAGCGACATCGACTGGCAGCACACGACGATTACCAACTGGAAATTGACGGAAGGCGAGGAAGTGGCGCGCACTGGTTGCGGTTGCGCGCGCAATTCGGGCGGCCACCTGGGCTATCACCGGGGCACCTGAGGCTGGCGCCGCCCGCCAAGCGGCGTCGGCCTTTCTTACACTTGGCTTCCGCAAGTTCAGTCCGCCTTGCGCAAGCACTTGATTCCATGTGATTTTTTTGTGTGGCATGCAAGCTGCTTATCTGTGTCAACGAGATGAATCCAGGCAAAGCATTCTGGATTCTTTACCCCCCGGATTTTCCGAGACTGACCACGATAAGAGGCTGCGATGAATGTCGATCACACACGAAGCAAGACCCTGGCCTGGCTGGGTGCACTGGCGGCGGCAAGCCTGCTGGCCAGCGGCCAGGCGCAGGCCGGCGCGTACGGCCTGGCCGTCAACGACTTGAGCAATTTCCGCATCACCAGCAGCGCCGGTAACTTGTCGCTGGCCGGCGCCAACCGCAACGCCAGCGACAGCGCGTTTTTCGAAGGCGGCGTGGCCGTCAATCCGCGCGCCGTCAATACGGGGCCGGCCGCCAACGCGGACGTGCTGCAAGTGTGCTCGGGTGGCGGCTGCCGCGGCTTGCCGCAAAATCACTATGCACCCAGTCCCAGTTCCACCCTGGAGTTCGCGCGCGGCGATGCGCATGCCTTCGGCAACATGCTCAATGGCGGCGCCACTGTGCAAGCGGTGGCGGAAGCACAGCGCAACACGGTCGGCGCCGCCACGGCCACGGCCAGCGACTCACTCACCGGTTCCGTCAACCTGACCCTGTCGAGCGCAGGCTTCATCACCTTCAGCTTCATGGGACGGCGCGACCTGCGCACCAGCGTGACGACCTTGGGCGACAAGTCGAACGTGTCGATCATGGATATCTTCAATATCTCCTGCAACAGCGCCAGTCCCGTCGGCTGCCTGTCGAAGGCGAACGCCGATGGCGTGATCTTCCAGTTTGCCCCCGACGGCAACCCGAACAATGGCAGCGATGTCAACGGTAACCATGGCGCCGGCAGCCTCGACCCGTTCAGCCTGAACATGACGGCCGGCACCAACGACCCGGCCACCGGGCGCGCCTTCACGAATGGTTTTGCGATGTTTTCCCTGACCTCGAATTTCGCCCTGCCCGCCGGCAGCTATACCTTGAACTTTTCCAAGTCCACGCGCACCGACATCGTCGTCATCGATCCCCTGGCCGTGCCGGAACCTGGCACCCTGTTCCTGCTGGGCATGGGACTGGCGGCCCTGGCCTTCACGCGCCGCCGCCGGCCGGCATAGTCACCGGTATGCCAAAAAACGCGGCGCCCGCAAAAGGCGCCGCGTTTTTATGCCGGCAGAGTCTTCTTAACCGAGCCGCGCCAACGCCTGGCGCGCCAGTTGCAGCTGCTGCAGATAATAGCGGTGCAGCATGGCAGGATCGCTCAGGTCGCGCCCCAGTACCAGGCGCAGCTCGCTGGCAGAACAATCGGCGGCCTGGATCTGCACCTGGGTCTGCACCTGTGCACCCAACTGGCGGGCCAGTTGGCGCGCCGCCTGCTCCTGCGCGGGCCGGTATTCGACACGCGTGCGCGCCACCTGGAAGCTGCTTTCATTGGCCAAGCGCACCACCTGCACGGGAGCACCGACCAGGCTGCGCGCCAGGGCGGCGGCCAGGCCAGGCACGCCGTTGCCGTTCACAATTTCCAGGCGCGGACGGGGCACGGCGGCGGCCGGCATGGACCGCTCCGCCACGGCAGCGGCTGCCGGCACGCGCTGCAAGCGGGCCATGCCGTCGCCTTGCGTGATCTCGATGCGCGCCATGGCGGGCGCATCCTGCGGCGGCACGGCTGCGGGCACACCCGGCTGCGGCGCCGCGTTGCGCAATACAGCCAGGTCGCGCCGCAGGTTGTGTTCCTGCAGGCTCTGCGCCTGGCGCCGCATGAGGGCCGCGCGCTCGTGCTGGCCCAGCCGTTCCAGTACCTGCGCCAGATGCTGCCAGGCCAGCGCATTGAGCGGATCGAGCAAACACGCCTGTTCCAGCGCGGACAAGGCTTGCGCATCGCGCCCGCTCAGGGAATAAGCATGACCGAGATTGCTGAACAGATATGCCTGCTGCGGCTGCGGCGGCCTTGCCTCCTGCGTCAAAGCCAGCCAATAGGCGATCGCCGCGTCGTGTTCGCCGCGCTGCGCGTGCAGCACGGCCAGGCCGTTGCGCGCGTTCACATGGTGCGGCGCATGGCGCAAGGCTTGCTCATAGGCTGCTTGCGCCGCGGGCAGGTCGCCTCGCTCGAAATGCTGGCGCCCCGCCGCATAGGCGCCATCAGCATCAGGCCACGCCGGCACTGGCACGTGCGCCAACTGCGTGGTACAGGCGGCCAGGCCCAGGCAGGCGCAGGCGGCGGCCAGGCGGGAAATCGTCAAGCGCATGGTAGCTCCTTTCAGCGGCTGGCCATGGCCGGCACGAGCACGCGATAGACTTCGATCACGGCCGGCCCCATGAGCACCAGCATCAGGGTGGGAAAGACGCAAAAGATCAGCGGGAACAGCAGTTTCAGGGCGATCTTCGCTGCCGCCTCCTCGGCTAGCAGGCTGCGCTTGCCGCGCAGGTTTTCCGAATGCACGCGCAGCGAATCGCCCATGCTGGTGCCGAAGCGTTCCGATTGAATCAGCATGGCGACGAGGGTGTCGACATCTTCCACGCCGCTGCGCAAAGCAAGGTTGCGCAGCGCCTTTTCCTTGGAAAAGCCGGCGCGCATTTCCATCAGCACCAGTTGCAATTCCTGCGCCAGCACCACGCTCTTGATATGGATTTCTCCCGACACCTTCACCAGCGCGCGCTCCAGGCTCAGGCCCGCTTCCACGCACACAGTCAGCAAGTCGAGCGCATCGGGAATGTTTTCAAAGATGTCGCGCTGGCGCCGCTTGGCCGTGCTGGCCAGCACCAGGTTCGGCAGGTAATAGCCGATGGTGGCGCTGACGCACAGCAGTAACAGCAGCACGCTGCGCAACTGCGCCGCCATGGCGCTGGCCGCATACAGGCCCAGCACGGTAGGGCACAGAAGGGCCAGCACGGTTTTCGCGGCAAAATACAGGGCCGGCGCGCTGGCTTGCCGCCAGCCCGCGTTCATGAAGCGCGTACGCAGCGGCGAGCGCTCCCAGCCCTCTTCCGGCAGAGACAGCTTGCTGAACGGCTGCGCCACGCGCGCCACGCGCTCCACCCAGCCAGTGTCGGCTACCTCCTCGTTGGCGACCGGCGCCATGGAACCGGACAGGCGCTGGCGCAAGGCGCCGGGAAAGAAGATCAGCCACGCCAGCAGGGCCAGCGCCACCACCACGGCGAAGACGATCACGAGAAACAGCAGTTGCGAACCGCTCATGCCACCCCCTGTTTTATATGCGGATGCGGATGACGTTGCGCATCCACACGACACCCAATGCCACCATGCCGGCCGCGTACCACAGCAACTTGATGCCGCTGGGATCGGTCCACAGCAGGCGGATGTATTGCGGGTTGACCAGCGCCATGACGCCCATCATCACCACCGGCATCAGTCCCAGCACCCAGGCCGACATGCGCCCCTCGGCCGACAGCACGCGCACCTGCCCCAGCAATTTCAAGCGGGCGCGGATGATGCGGGCGATGCTGACCAGCACTTCGGCCAAGTTCCCCCCCGATTCGCGCTGCACCAGCACGGCGATGACGAGGTAGCGCAAGTCCGTCAGCGGAATGCGCGCGGCCAGGTTTTGCAACGCCTCGTTCATCGGCACGCCGTAATTGATTTCTTCGTGCGCCATCTTGAATTCACCGCTGATCGGCTCATTGAGTTCATCGCCCACCATCTGCAGCACATTCGAAAACGAGTGCCCGGCGCGCAACGCGCGGGCCAGGAAATCGGCCGCTTCCGGCAGTTGCGCCTCGATCTTTTTCAGCCGCGCCGCGCGCGCGCGCAGCACGACCATGTAGGGTCCGCCGCCCGCCACGCCCAGCAGCAGCAAGGCGCCCGGCAGCGGCATGGGCCAGATGGCCAGCCACAGCAGCGCCGCCAGCAGCAGGCCGCCCGCGCCGCCAAAAAACTGCGCCACCGACCAGGACAAGCCCGATTGCAGCAGCAGACGGTCCAGCCGTGCCGCGTGCGGCACGCGCCGCAGCAAGCGCTCCAGGCTGGGTGAGCGCGCATAGCGGCGCTGCTTGAGGATGGACACCCGCTCGCCGCCCGCCTCGCCGCGCGCCGCCATCAGCAGCAAGCGCCGGTTGATGCGCCGCGCCGCGCTGCCGTGCGTGCCCGACCACCACAGCCAGGCGCCTTCCACCATCAGGATGCAGGCGGCGAACAGCAGTACGGCGAAGCCGTAGAAGACCAGGTCCATGTCCCCTCCCCTTACTCGTAGATGCGATCCGGGTCGAACACGCTGTCCGGCACCGGCGCGCCAAACATGCGCAAGCGTTCCGTGAAACGGGGCCGCACGCCCGTGGCGCAAAAGTGACCGAGCACCTTGCCGTCGGCATCGACGCCCGTCTGCTCGAAGCGGAAGATTTCATGCATGGCGATGATGTCGCCCTCCATGCCCGTCACTTCCTGCAGGCTGACCAGCTTGCGCGCGCCATCCGTCAGGCGCGACACTTGCATCACCACCGTCACGGCCGAACAGATCTGCTGGCGCGTGGCGCGTGGCGTCAGGTTCACGCTGGCCATGCCGACCATGTTTTCCAGCCGCGCCAACGCGTCGCGCGCCGTGTTCGAGTGGATGGTCGCCAGCGAACCTTCATGGCCCGTGTTCATCGCCTGCAGCATGTCGAGCGCCTCGGCGCCGCGCACCTCGCCCAGGATGATGCGATCGGGCCGCATGCGCAGCGCATTGCGCACCAGCGCGCGCTGGCTTACCTCGCCCTTGCCCTCGATATTCGGCGGACGCGTTTCCAGGCGCACCACGTGCGGCTGGCGCAGCGCCAGTTCGGCCGCATCCTCGATGGTGACGATGCGCTCGCTGCCGGGAATGAAGCCGGACAGCACGTTGAGCAGGGTCGTCTTGCCGCTGCCCGTGCCACCCGAAATCAGGATATTGACCTTGGCCTGGCCCAGCGCCTGCAGCACCTGCACCATGGGCGGCGTTAGGCTTTTGTAGTCGAGCAGGTTGGCAATCGTCAAAGGCTGCACGGCAAAGCGCCGGATCGATAAAATCGGGCCGTCGACGGCCAGCGGCGGAATGATGGCATTCACGCGCGAACCGTCCGGCAGGCGCGCGTCGACCATCGGGCTCGATTCGTCGACGCGTCGTCCCACGCGCGAGACGATCTTTTCGATGATCTTCATCAGGTGCGCATTGTCGTGGAATGTCACGTCCGTCAGCTGCAGCCGCCCGCCCCGCTCCACATATACCTTGTCGCAGGTATTGACGAGGATGTCGGACACGCTGGCATCGGCCAGCAGGGGTTCGAGCGGGCCAAAGCCCAGCATCTCGTGCTGGATGTCGAGCACCAG
Organism: Janthinobacterium salmonicoloratum; assembly: GCF_051380845.1. Classification (NCBI taxonomy): domain Bacteria; kingdom Pseudomonadati; phylum Pseudomonadota; class Betaproteobacteria; order Burkholderiales; family Oxalobacteraceae; genus Janthinobacterium; species Janthinobacterium salmonicoloratum. The sequence continues at coordinate 443,517 of NZ_JBNYXV010000002.1, forward strand.
ACTATGGCGTTCGTGCTGGTTCAGCACGATGCGCTCTTCCTCGATCACGCGCTGCACCAGCAGCGCCAGCTCGTGCTTGAACTGCTCCGCCGTCAGGCGTTTCAGCCGTTCCAGATCGATACGGTCGAGTATCGTCTGGTGCATGGTTTTTTTGAGTTCCTGGTAGGCGTGCAGCGCCAGCGCGCCTTGTCCATTGCTGGCGGGGCGCACCGTTTCATTCGCCGCCAGGCGTTCGCGTAAAGTCATCTCGGCTCCCATGATGGCCCCCGGCGGGAGCCTTGACACCCATCAGCTGCTGCCCCGTCAAGCCTCGCTGCGGCTGAACAAACGGTCGAACAGACCGCGGCTTTCCGTCACGCGGCGCGCCGTCACCAGTTCCACCAGCTCGGCCAGGCTGCGCGCCAGGGCGCTGGTGCGCGACAGTTGCAGCAGCGGGATGCCCTGGTTGACGGAATCGGTGGCGGCAATGTAATCATTGGGCACCGTGTGCACCACTTCCGCACCCAGCGCCTGCTCCAGGTCCGCCAGGCGCAGCCGCCCGCCCTTTTCATAGCGGTTGACGATCAGGCGCAAGCGCTCGCCCGGATAGCCGAGCGAGCGGAAAATGTCGAGCAGGCGGCGCCCGTCGCGGATATCGGGCAGAGCCAGCTGCAGCACCGGATAGATGGCGTCGGCGTTGTCGAGCGCGCGCAGCGACAGCGCATCGATCTGGCGTCCCACGTCAAGCACGATGTAATCGTAATGCTGGCGCGCCACGGCCAGGATGCGGTCCATGTGCTCGGGCTGCATGTCGACCTTGTGCGCGGGGTCGTCGGCCGCCGCCAGCACACCGAAGTTCGGCGTCACGTGCACCAGGCACGAGGCGAGAAAGGCGCCATCCATGCGCGCGATCTGGGCACAGATATCGGACAAGGTCATGGCAGGCTTCTGGTCCGAGACATACAGGGTCGCATCGCCGAACTGTCCGTGCAGGTCGATCAGGAGCACCTTGCAGCCGGCCAGGCTTGCCAGCGCATAGGAAAAATTCGTCGATAAAAAGGTGGCGCCGCTGCCACCCTTGCACGAGATGAAGGCGAGCACTTTGCCGTCGCGCATCTGCGTCACGCCGGCCTGGATATCGACCCTGTCCATCGCCTCGTGGAAGGCCTTGTGCACCAGCGGCAGTTGCAGCACTTCGCGCATGCCGGCGCGCATGGCGCGTATCAGGACATCCTGCTGCTGGCCGCGCGTGAGCAGCATCAGCACGGCCAGCGGATACTGGCGCGCCAGGCGCTCGAGCAGGTCGGCTTCGTCGGCATCGATGCCGCTGGCGTCGACGATCACCAGCTCGGGCGCTTCGGGCAGCATGCGCTCGACGGCGTCGCGCAAGCCGCTGCGCCGTTCCAGCAGCCGCAGCACGGGCATGCGGGCCGCGCCTTGCGCCGCGATTTCGTCGTGCAAGCTGGCGTCGCGGGTAATCATCAAGGCTTTCATCACCCCTCCTTCATTCAATGCAATACATTCGGCTGCGCCGACGGCTTGGCGCTCATGGACAAAAACCGGGATTGTCCGGATAGCCCAGCGACTCGGCCACCGCCATGGTGGTCCCGCTGGGCAAACGGATGGCCCCTGCGCCGGAGGGAAACATCATCCCCAGCAGCGGCAGGACGGGCCGGTAGGGCACGCCCTCGCAGCGTGCGCCATTGCTGGGCTGGCACAGGCGCGCGCGCACGAAGCGGATGCAACTGGCGCCATGCGGATCGTCCAGGCAATTGATGCGGTTGCGCTGCGGGCAACCGGGCATCACCGTCACCGGTACTGCCGCCAGCGCGGCGCCACCACCGCTTTCCGACAAATAATCGATGCGCACATGCGCGTCGCTGATGCCGCCGCCCAGCGGCAGCGTTCCCGGCGTGACGCGCAACACGGCTTGCGTGCGCACGGCCTGCAAGGCGCCGGCATTGCTGAAATCGGTGACGGCGGCAGCCCGCGCCGCGCGCCGGGTAATCTCATGCACCATGTTCCACACGTACACGGCACGCGCCATTTCCAGCATGGCAAACAGGAAGAGGAAGAACAGCAGCGCCAGCATGGCGAATTCGACGGCGAAGACGCCGCGCTGGCGCTGCCGGCGCTGCTGGATAGGCAGGTTAATGGACATAGCGCAAGGTCGCGTTGGCGCGCAAGGGAATCGGCGCCAATTGCGGCAACCATTTGCGGGTCAGCGCAGGCAGGAAATCCACCGGCATGTCGGCGGTGACCTTGATGCGCACCTGCAGCGGCGCCGTCGCGTAACTGCCGCAGGCATAGGAATCGTCGGCGTACACGCAGTCCACATTGACCCATGCGGGATTGATGCTCGGCCAGCTTTCCGCCATCGCCTCGGCCACCATCTCCCGTGCCAGCGCGGCGCCCTGGCTCGCCGTGTCGAACTTGCCCATCTGCGGCAGCGGCATGGTCGCCATATAGCGCGCCGCATCGTGCGCGCTTTTTTGCAGGGCCGTGTACACCAGCAGCGCGCGGCCAAACAGCAGCACGAAGGGCAGCAGCCCCATGAAAAACAGCAGGATCAGCGCCAGCTCGATGGCGGCGACTCCGCCCTCGCGGCGCGCAATACGGCAGGGCAGCCTCATTGCAGCAGCTCCGCGGGGCCGACCAGCGTCCCCTCGTCCACTAGCCCGGCAAATTCGGCGCTTAATACGCCATTGCTGGCCGGCGCCGTCATGAAGAAGCGGCCGATGCCGCGCACCTGTGCCAGCACGTCGCTGCCGGGCGGCACGGGACAGGCCAGCAGAGGAATGTGCAGCAGGCGCCGCTGCGCCACGCCCGTGTTGCTGGACGGTGCCGTCTGGAATCCCAGCGTCTGGTAGGGCGCCGTGGCAGGATAGCTGGACTTGGCGGCCGGCGCGGCCGGGCTGGCCGGATACAGCTTGGGCCAGTCGCTGGTGGCAAACGGCACATAGCCGCCGGCCGGCTTCGGGTTGCTGTACCTGGCCGCCCTGGAAAACGACCACAGCGGTCCATAACTGCCGACGGCGGGCGGCGTCGCGTTCGATTCCGGGTCGGCCACGGACAGCAGCGGATTGCCGGTGCTCAGGGCGCTCGGCGCGTCGGGTGCGTTCGTCATCCACCAGCTCGCGGCCGTATTCGGATAGGCGCGGATATTCGTGTCGGGCGGCGCCGTGACGGCATGGCAGCCGCTGCCCGCATGCTGGTTGAAGCGCGCATTGAAAGCCGTCCACAGCGCGGCGGGAAAAGGCCGGTGCACATGTAGCTGGGCGCTGCCGATGCGCGGATACAGCACCGTGCCACTGCAGACAAACGGCAACACGCTCGCTTCGCCGACCTGCTGCGACGGCCCCAGCAAGCCCGGCTGGCTCAGCGGATTGAGCACGAAATGTTCGGCCGCCGGGCCGTTCGGATTGAGCTTCAACAAGTTATATGCCACACCGCGGCGAAAGCCATATTCCAGCAACTCGACGGCCGGCAGCAGTGCCGCATTCGTGCGCGGGCTGGCGGCACTGCCCGACAGTGCGCAGACAGCCAGCGGCATCAGGTGCAAGCTGGTACGCCCCGCCACGGCGCGCGCCCCCGTGTCCAGGGTGCGCAGCGCTGGCGACCAGGCACCGAGGAACGCCGTCGCCACCCGCCCCAGCGCGGGTGTAGTGGCCTGCGTATCGACGCGCACGAACAGCGCCGTGGCGGCGTCGGGCACGGCGCCAGCCGCATGCCACTCGCTGGCAGGCGCCTCTGGCGCGCTGGCGAAGCGGATACTGGCGTCCGACAGGATGGCACCCTGCATGCGGCGCTGCCATGCGCTCCTGTCGGCCGCACTGTTCTTGGCTTTTTCCACGGCAATGAGCAGGCCCTCGGGCGTGCCCACCAGCTCCGCGGCGGCCGCCAGCGCCGCGTTGTCGGCCAGGTTCTGCAGTTCCGTCTTGCGGCCGATGACCTGGCCCACATCGAGCGCCAGGCCGATAAAGCCCAGCACCACGATGAGCAGGATGGAAAAGGCGATCAGCATCGCGCCGCGCTGACCCTGGCGTCTATTTGCCATTGCCGCCTCCCAGCATGAACTGCACCGGCTGCGGCGCCTGGCCGTTCGGTTCGACGAACGACGCGCGGTAGCGCTGCATGACGGCGTGCGCGCTGGGGCCGTCGAGGCCGTCCACCGGCGTGCGCTTGCCCGCGCTGGCCGGATCGCGCACCTGCTGCGCCATGGCCAGGCGCACGACGTCGCCGAAGCGCCGGTCCAGCTGCGGCGTGCTGCTGTGTGCGCAGGCGGCCAGCTGCGAGGCCAGGGCCAGGGTTGCCAGGCGCCGCAGCAACGTCAAGAGTGAGTTCGGCATGGCGTATCTCCCCGTCTCATTTCAACTCGAAACCGTTGGCCGCGCGCGGTGGCGGCAGGGGTGGCGGCACGGAGCCTTCCATCTTGCCGCCCAACATCAAGTCCGTGCGCGAGGGCGGCGCCAGCTGCGCCGTCGGCAGCACGACATCGGCCGGCAAGGGTTTGACCAGGTGCGCGGTGATGACGAACAGCAACTCCGTGCGGTCATGCTGGAAGTCCGTGCTGCGAAACAGCGCACCGAGGATAGGCACTTCGCTGAGCCAGGGCACACCCGTGATGTTGCTCACCTGGTTGTTCTTGATCAAGCCGCCGATGGCGTAGCTCTGGCCGTCGTACAGCTGCACCGTGGTCGAGGCGCGCCGCGTGGTGATGACGGGCAAAATTGAGCGTCCGCTGACGCCGGCGGCGGAAATGCCGACCCCCTCGCGCGACAGTTCCGACACTTCCGGCGCCACCTTCAAATTGATGCGCCCGCCCGACAGCACGGTGGGGGTAAAGCGCAGGCCGACGCCATACTCGCGCTCTTCCAGGGTAATCTTGTTGTTGTCCTGGCCGACGGGAATGAAGATCTTGCCGCCGGCCAAAAAACTGCCCTCTTGCCCGCTGATCGCCATCACTGTCGGTTCGGCCAGGATGCGCACCAGCCCATCCTGTTTCTGCGCCTCGATGGTCAGCTGCTGGCGGCCATTCGACTTGCGCACGTCGAGCAAGCCATTGGCCGTACCGCTGAGGAAATTCGACAGCAAGGTGGTGGCCCAGCTGCCGGAAGCGAAGCGCAGGGTGGCGCCCACTTCCAGCCGTTCCAGCAGGGACTTCGACACTTCGGCGATCTGCACGGCCAGCATCACTTGCTGCGGCGCGCTGACGTCGAGCATATTGATGATGCGGCTGTGCGCGCCACCCGCGCCGCCAGCGGGCGCCGTGGCGGCGACCGGCATGGCGGCGCCATCCGCAGGCTTGGGCAGCGCCAGCGGCACCGTAGCGCGGCGCACATAGGCATGCGCCAGCTCGACGGCGCGCAGCACGGCGCCCGCATCCTGTACCGTGCCCGACAGCACCAAAGTATCGGCCACGGCCGTCACGCGGATGGCTTTCTCTTCCGGCATGAGTGCCGCCAGGGTCGTTTGCAAGCCGGCCGGATCCATGCTGACGCTGACGTTCACCACGCTGCACAGGCCGCTGCGGCCCTGGATGATCATGTTGGTGCTGCCCACGTCGACGCCGACCACATATAAAGTGTCGGGCGCCACCAGCATGGCTTGCAGCACGGCCGGATTACCGACGCTGCGCTGTTGTACCGCTTCAGGCAGGCGCAGCATGCTCGACTTGCCCACCTGTAGTTGCAGGTTGCCGGGCGAGGCCGCTTCACCGCCGCAGCGCAGGCCAGGATCGGCCGCCGCGCCGGCAAGCGGCGACAGCAGGCAGCACAGTATCAGCAGGGCGCGGTTCATGAGCGTGTCCATGGTTGAGCAAGGCAGCTAAAAACATTCGCGCGACTGGCGCGTCCCGTCGATGACGCCGCTGCACAGGCGCGTCGCTTCCGACTGCGCCTTGAGCACGCGCGCCGGACGCGGCGCCACGGCCAGCACGGGCGCGGCGGCAGGAGCGGGCTCGGCTTCGTGCGGTCCGCCCAGCAAGGTCAGCTTGGTAGCGCCCGCCGTCACGCCCGGCTGCGGATCGACCTGGTTGCGCAGCACCAGCGACAGGCTGCCCACGCTGCGCGCCAGGTCCAGGTTTTCCGCCTGTTCCGGCGTCACTTCCAGGGTCACCGCATTGACCACGCGCGGCTTGGTCTCGTCGCGCCCCACTTCCTGCGCCACGGCCAGCACGAGGATGCGTTCGAGCACGATCTTGGAAATGTTGCGGCTTTGCGGAAACGCGCGGTCGCCGGCATCCTGCTGGGTGCTCACGATGATGTCGACATAATTGCCCGGCAAGGCGAAGCCGGCCACGCCGATCACATCGTTGACGCGCACGGTGATGGCGCGCCGCCCTTCCGTGATCAGGGCCGACAGGCCGCCCAGGGTGCCGGCCGGCGCCAGCTTGGCTTCGCTCAGCGGCTCGCCGCGCAGTACGCTGGTTTTCAGTACCCGTCCCGCCAGTTTCGCCGGGTCTTGCAGCGCGCCCTGCGGCAAGCTTTCCGCCGGCCATTCGGCCAGGCGCAACATCTCGGGCGTCAGGCGCTGGCCCAGGTTGACATCGCTGGCGGCCACGACGATCTTGCCCTTGCCGGCCGGTGTCTGGCCCAGCAGCCAGTGCGAGGCCAGCAGCACGGCCAGCAGGCCCAGCACCACCGCCAGGCCCATCATCAAGAGGGCGCGCCGGTTTTTCATGCGATACGCTCGCACAGGCTGGCGGCCGGCATGTCGCAGCTGGCAAACAGGCTGCTCCAGGCCTGTTCCAGGGCGCCCACCGTCAGGCACGCTTCGCTGCCGGCAAAGCCGGCGAAGTCGCCTATGCGCGCCAGCAATTCCTGCGGATAGCTGGCCAGCAAGGGCCGTCCCTGCGCGCCATGCAACTGCAGCAAATGGTTCAGGGCCAGCTCGTCGATGGCCATGCCGGCCAGGCGGCATTGCTGGCGGAACAGGGCGCGATAAGCGCTCTCGGCCAGCGGCCCCACCTGCACCTTGTAGCCGATGCGGCGCAGCAAGGCGGCGTCAAACAGCTCGCCCGGCGGCACATTCGTGACCAGCACGAGGGCGTTGTCGAATGGCACGCTGATCTGCACGCCACCGGGCAAGCCCAGCTGGTCGCTGCCGCGCGCCAGCGGCTGCATCAGCCGCGTCAGCAGTGCTTGCGCACCCAGGTGCTGGCGACCCAGGTCATCGATGATCAGCATGCCATTGTTGGCGCGCACATGGGGTGGCGCCTGGTAGCAGCCGCCGCTGGCGTCATGGCGCAGCTCCAGCATGCCGGCGTCGAGCTCGGCGCCCACGTGGATCACGGGGCGCTGGCACAGCACCCAGCGGATGTCCGTGCTGCGCCGCTCCAGCGCCTGGCGCGCATGGCTGACATGCTGCGGCGCGGGCGGCAGGTGCTGGGCCGGATCGTACAATTGGATGATGTCCTGGCCGACGACGATGGCGTACGGCACGGCCACCAGCCCGTGCAGCAATTGTCCCAGCTGCAGCGCCAGGGTCGACTTGCCGCTGCCGGGCGGACCGTACAGCAGCAGCGAGCGCCCCGAATGCAGGGCCGCACCGACCACGTCGAGCATGCCCGGTCCCGCATGGGCGCCGCCCAGCACGGCGGCCAGGTCATCGCTGCCGACGCGCTGTTCCTGCGCCAGCCACGACTGGCGCGCCACCATGGCGCGGTACGCTTCCAGGGTGACGGGGGCGGCGCCGATATATGCGCAGCGTTCGAGGAAGGTGCTGGCGCGCTGCTTGCCGGCGCTCGTCAGCTGGTACTGCACGTCGATCTCGGATTCGCCGCGCCAGTCCACTTCGGCCATCTGCTCCGTCACCATGAAATCGAGTACTTCGCGCAAGACATTGATCGACAGGCGCAAGCGCGTCGTCAGTGCGGACAGATGCGTCTTGCCGCTCACAAACATCAGCTTGGCGATCAGTTCGACGACCAGGGGCCGCTCCAGTCCCGTTTCACGCAAGCTCTTCGGCTGAGGCGGCAAGGGCGGCATCAGGTTCGCATCGGCTGGACGCGGCGCACTCTCGGTGCTCAGGGAATAAACGACCTCGGTCATGCTGCGTCTCCAAGCCGGTTAAGACTGCATTGAACAGAATTCATTCTAGCGAGCGGGGACTGGCGCCCATTGATTCAAAGCAATGAATACCAATCAGAAATAATGCCGACCTTGCACCACCAGGCAGCCCAGGGCAATGGCCAGTCCGTACGGCATGTTGCCCACGCTGGCGCCGCTGCCCAGTGCGTTTGGCGCCAGGGGAATGCCGGCCATGCGCGCGATCATCGGCCACAGCAGCTGTCGCAGATTAGCGAGGCAGGCGCCCCACTTGCGCTGGTACGTGATCATCAGCACGGCCATCACGCCGCCCAGCACAAACGTGGCGAAACAGATCAGCAGCACGGGCCAGGGACCGGCAAAGGCGCCCACCATGGCGATCAGCTTGACGTCGCCGGCGGCCATGCCGCGCAGCACGTACAGAGGGAGGAACAGAAAGAAGCCTGTCGCCATGCCGCCCAGCACCAGTTGCGGCACGCGGTGTGGCCACAGCCACAAATGCAGGGCTAGCGCGGCGAGCATGCCGGCTAGCACCAGCCAATTCGGAATCTTGCGGCGGATCAAATCACTGACGGCGGCCCCCGTCACAAAGCACAACAACAGCAGGTCGCACAAGGCATGAGCAGGCATGGCACACCTCCCGAAAAAACCCGCCACCGGCCGGCCAGCGGCGGGCACCCGCTTAGGGCGTCAACACCAGGTTCGACGAAATGTCGGTGAGGACGGCCAGCAAGTTGGTCTTGATCAGCAAGAAACCGGCCGTGATGGCGGTAGCCATCAACGCCGCAATCAGGCCGTATTCGATTGCCGTAATGCCATCCTCATCCTTGACAAACTGCTGTACTGCCGACAGGAAGGTATGCATGACAAGCTCCCAAAAGTGAATCACAAGTCCCTGGCGCAATCGGGTGTGAAACATTGCCCATTCCTGCTAATATGTTTCCTGCCGTAAATTTCTGCGCCATTGCATTGACTATAAAGCGTCCACGTTTTGGCAAATTGACGCGCCACAAGTTTCCACATGGAAATTATCAAACCTTGTTGATATGACGGCTGGCGCAAACAAATGTTGCGTTCAGGATTGAAAGCCTTCGTCAGGGCAAGTTTTTTGCAATGTAGTGCATGAATCTCATGTATTTACATGAAATATTGCATACGTTAATTGCCTATTAGGCAAAAAGACATTATCCTGCTTAGCTCTTCTTTGGAAAGGCCTCTCGCCCGGCGGTACAGAGCGTCATGCCACCAAATAAATCTTGGCTTCTTGTAGACGGACGCGAATTGCTTGACGCAATGTTGGTATGAAGAATCTTGTGTGACTACTTTCCAGAGATCGACAATGGATTCCCTACTGAAACACATGGTGGACATGACCGGGCACCGCGACCACACGATGCTCGACATCTCCGTGATCTCGGCGGTCCAGGAACTCGCTTCCGCGTCGCAGACCCGTGTGCTGGCCCTGACCACCGTGCGTGGCCAGGTGTTCGTGCGGTCGCGGGCCATCATCGTGGCGGGCAGCGTGGCCCGCATGGAAGAGCATAACGACCCGACCCTGCCGGGCGAACCGCTGTCGGACTACCCGGCGCTGGCCGCCTGCATCAAGCGCCATGAGGCGAGCGCCGATACCCTGTGCGCCGACGGCCGCCACCTGCTGTGGCTGCCCATCTGGATCGGCGACCAGGTCACCACCTGCCTGGAAATCACCAACCCCACGCCGTACACGGGCGCCACCATCCAGGTGATCGGCGGCATCGTCAGCGTGTACCGCAATTTCCAGAACCTGCTCGACTACAGCGAACGCGATTCGCTCACCGGCTTGTTGAATCGCAAGACCTTCGACGACCAGCTGGCAAAAATCCTGCAAAGCCGCGGCGAACCGGAAGCGGAGAAGCCGCGTCCCGTCGATGAAGAACGGCGCCACCATACGGACACGGAACGGCAATGGCTGGCCGTGATCGACGTCGATCATTTCAAACTGGTCAACGATAAGTTTGGCCACCTGTATGGCGATGAAGTGCTGATCCTGATCGCCAACCAGCTGCAAACGTCGTTCCGCTCGCAAGACCGCATCTTCCGCTTCGGCGGCGAGGAATTCGTCGTGCTGCTGCGCTCGATCACCCTGGAAAATGCGCAGAAAATCATCGACCGCTTCCGCACCAATGTCGAGGCACATGACTTCCCGCAGGTGGGCAGAGTGACCGTCAGCGTGGGCTTCGTCAGCATCAACGCCTACGAAGCGCCCGTCATCATCCTCGGCCGGGCCGACCAGGCCTTGTACTACGCCAAGAGCCATGGCCGCAACCTGGCTTGCCATTACGACGAGTTGGTAGCGAAAGGCTTGTTAACGACTATCGCCTCGAACGATACGGCGGAATTCTTCTAGGCATCCGCGAGGGAAATAAAGCGCATGGGATCGACCTGCCACTTGGCGGCCGACTCATGGCCGACGATCTTGTCGGCGCCGCCAAAGCCGAAGCCGCGCGACAGGTCGACCGTTTCCGGCTTGATGTAGGTCTTGCTCTTCGTACTGAAAAACACATTCACTTTCGGCGCCAGCAAATTGCTTTCGTGCGCCTCGACGACGACGGCCAGGCGGCCCGATTCCAGCATCACCATGGTGCCGACCGGATAGATACCCACGCAGCGCATGAAATCCTGCGCGAACACGGGGTTAAAATGGAATTTGCTCCACTCATAGATCTTGCGCAGGGCTTCGGCGGCGGCGATGCCCTTGTGATAGCTGCGGTCGGACGTCAGTGCGTCATACACGTCGACGATGGCGGCCATCTGCGCCAGCTCGCTGATGGCGTCGCCGGCCAGCTGGTCCGGGTAACCGCTGCCGTCGCGCCGTTCGTGGTGATGCAGGGCGATGTCGAGCGGAATGGCACCTACCTCGGGCGACTGGCGCAGGATGTCGTAGCCGTCGCGTGGATGGCGCTTGATCAGGGCAAATTCTTCCGGCGTCAATGGGCCGGGCTTGTTCAGCACGCTGTCGGGCACCAGCGCCTTGCCCGTGTCGTGCAGCAAGCCGCCCAGGCCGGCCTGGTGCGTGATGGCCGCATCGATGCCGCGCGAGCGGCAAAACGCCACCAGCAGCGCGCATACGCTGACCGAATGCAAGAAGGTATAGTCATCCTTGCTCTTGATGCGCAGCAAGCCGACGAGGGCGCCGGGATTGCGCAGGATCGATTCGGTAATATCTTGCACGGTGTGCTGCACGCGGTCGAGCTCGACAGCCTTGCCCAGGCGCACATCGGCCATCACCGTGCGCACCAGGCTCGCTGCCTGCCGCCGCACCTGCGTGGCACGGGCCAGTTCCATGCCCAGCGACACGCGCGTGACCACTTGCGGCGGTGTGGCGATCTGCACCAGTTCGCGCTCGGTGGCTGCCTGCGCCTGCGCCACGGTGGGCGCGTCCTGCACGTCGAGGCCCTTGCCGCTGTCGATCACCACGTCGTGGATGCCGGCCTGCACGATCTTGCGGATTTCATCGTCGCTGCGCAACAGGAAACGGTTGCGCACGAATGGATGCGTCATCCAGTCGCAGCTGAGGTCATGGATATACATGCCCACTTTTAATTGAGACGAATCAACTTTCTTGAGCATGCTGTCATCCCACAAATACGCGGCTGGAGCACCGAAGGCGCTAGAATGAGTATAACAAAATTGTTATTTCTGCTGGCCGCGTTCGGCGCTGCGGCGCAACAACCTGTTTTTCCGATCACCGCACCGCGTCTGGGACCCATGGAACTGCGCCAATTACGCTACTTTGTTGCCATCGTCGACCACGGCTCGCTGTCGCGCGCTGCCCTGATCCTGCACGTAGCGCAGCCGGCACTGACGCAGCAGCTACGCCAGCTGGAAGAGGAACTGGGCGTGCAGCTGCTGCACCGCTCGGCCCAGGGCGTGCTCAGCACGGACGCGGGCAAGGTGTTTTACGAACATGCGCAGGCGATCCTGAAACAGGTGGCCGACGCCCGCTCGGCCGTCACGCAAAGCGCCACGCGGCCGTCCGGCAATGTCACCCTGGGCTTGCCGCACAGCATCTCCGGCGCCCTGGCCCTGCCCCTGCTGCTGGCCGCGCGCGAACGCTACCCCGAGATCACCCTGCAACTGACGGAAGAAATCACGGGCAACCTCAATGAACAGCTCAAATCTGGCCGCATCAACCTGGCCGTGCTGTTCGACGATGGCCAGCTGTCGCCGTTTGCCTGCAGCCCGCTGGTGGAAGAAGAGATGCGTTTTATTTGCCGCAGCGATTCGCCGCTCGCGCCTGCCGGCCATGCCGTGTCATTCCAGCAAGCCTTGAGCGCCACCCTGATCCTGCCGGGCCTGCAGCATGGCGTGCGCCCGCGCATCGACAGCCGCGCGCGCGAACTGGGCCTGGAGACGGCAAACGTGATCGAGATCAACTCGATCGCCATCCTGAAATCGGCCATCCTGGCCGGTATGGGCGCCACCATCTTGCCGGCCGCGCCCCTGCTGGCCGAACTGGACAGTGGCGCCATGCGCAGCTACGCCATCCACAGCCCCGTGCTATCGCGCACGGTGGCGCTGTGCGCCTCAAAAAACATTCCCCTGACGAATGCGGGCAACGCCGTGAAAAACCTCGTGCTGCAAGTGGCCGCCGAGCTGTGCGGCAGCGGGCGCTGGGTGGGGGCGAACGTACTCTCGCCCATGGCATAAGTATTTCTTATACCCCCATCGTCAAAGCGTATTTGCCCACTCCCCTGACTCGTTCTACACTGACCACATTAACTATTTTAAATTTAAACTAGTTATGTGCCGCCCACACGCGGCCATCCCGTCTGCACAGCGCACGCCTTACCGGGCGCGCGCCTTGTACAGCCGCTATCTGAAACACCCTTTTGGAGACAGCCATGTCCGTGACCACGGAAAACGGCTCCGCAGCGTTCGCTAGAAACGCCGGTGCCGCGCCATCTACGCCCCCCGACACTTCCCGTTTGACCACCGTCAGCCTCGACGACAAATACACGGCCACTTCCGGCGCCATCTTCCTGTCCGGCATCCAGGCCCTCGTGCGCCTGCCCATGATGCAGCGCTTGCGCGACCAGGCCGCCGGACTGAATACGGCCGGCTTCATTTCCGGCTACCGCGGCTCGCCCCTGGGCGGCCTCGACGAGAACCTGTGGAAAGCCAAGAAACAGCTGGAAGCGCACCACGTGCAGTTCGTGCCTGGCGTCAACGAAGACTTGGCCGCCACGGCCGTCTGGGGTTCGCAGCAAGTGGACCTGATCGGACCGGCCAAGTACGACGGCGTGTTCGCCATGTGGTACGGCAAGGGCCCGGGAGTGGACCGCTGCGGCGATGTCTTCAAACACATGAACCATGCGGGAACCTCGAAACTGGGCGGCGTGCTGCTGGTGGCCGGCGACGACCATGGCGCATATTCATCGACCCTGCCGCACCAGTCCGACCATCTGTTCTCCGCCTCGATGATCCCCGTCTTGTATCCATGCAATGTGCAGGAATACCTGGACCTGGGCATCCACGGCTGGGCCATGTCGCGCTTTTCCGGCTGCACGGTGGCCTTCAAGGCACTGGCCGACACGGTCGAATCGTCGGCCTCCATCGATGCCGACCCATTCCGCGTGGAAGTGAAGATTCCGCAAGACTTCATCATGCCCGAAGGCGGCCTGAACGCGCGCCTGTCGAGCATCCCGCTGGGCCAGCAGGCGCGCAACCAGGAAGCGCTGATGCAGGACTACAAGATCTATGCGGCCCTGGCCTATGCGCGCGAAAACAAGCTCAACCACACCACCATCGATAGCCCGAATGCCAAGCTGGGCATCATCGCGTCCGGCAAGTCCTACCTGGACGTGCTCGAAGCGCTGGAAGAGCTGGGCATCGACGAGCAGATGGCGGCCGACGTCGGCATGCGTTTGTTCAAGGTGGCCATGCCGTGGCCGCTGGAACCGGACAGCGTGCGTGAGTTTGCGCAAGGTCTCGATGAAATCCTCGTGGTAGAAGAGAAACGGCAAATCGTCGAATACCAGCTCAAGGAGCAGCTGTACAACTGGCGCGACGACGTGCGCCCTAGAGTCATCGGCAAGTTCGATGAAAAAGGCGAATGGGTGGCGCCGCGCGGCGAATGGCTGCTCACTTCCAAGGCGGATTTTTCCGTCTCGCAAGTGGCGCGTGTCATCGCCAGCCGCATCGCACGCCTGATTTCCGACCCCGTTACCTGCGACTTGATCAAGGCGCGGCTGAGTTTCCTCGACGCCAAGGATGCGGTCTTGAAAAAGGCCGTCAACACGCCGTTCCGTCCCGCCTTTTACTGCTCCGGCTGCCCGCACAACACCTCGACCAAGGTGCCGGACGGCAGCCTGGCGCTGGCCGGTATCGGCTGCCACGTGATGGCCACCTCGATCTACCCGGAAATGAACAAGCTGACCACGCACATGGGCGGCGAAGGCGCGCCGTGGATCGGGCAAGCCGCGTTCTCGGAATTGCCGCACGTGTTCCAGAACCTGGGCGACGGCACGTATTTCCACTCGGGCTATCTGGCCATCCGCGCCGCGCAGGCGGCCAAGGTGAACATCACCTACAAGATTCTCTACAACGACGCCGTCGCCATGACGGGCGGCCAGCCCGTGGACGGCTTGATCACCGTGCCCATGATGGCGCAGCAAGTGGCGGCCGAAGGCATCGCCCGCATCGCGCTGGTGACGGAAGATTTATCGCGCTACAGCGACCGCAGCAACCTGCCCGCCCACGTGACCTTGCACGACCGCAAGGACATGGATGCCGTACAGCGCGAATTGCGCGAAGTGCAAGGCGTGTCCGTGCTGATCTACGACCAGACCTGCGCAGCCGAGAAACGCCGGCGCCGCAAAAAAGGCGAGTATCCGGACGTGGCCAAACGCATGGTCATCAACGACGCCGTCTGCGAAGGCTGCGGCGACTGCGGCGTGCAGTCGAACTGCGTGTCGATCTTGCCGAAAGAGACGGAATTTGGCCGCAAGCGCACCATCGACCAATCCTCGTGCAACAAGGATTATTCGTGCGCTAAGGGCTTTTGCCCCAGCTTCGTCACTGTCGAAGGCGGCAACCTGAAGAAAACGAAAACAGGCGCTGGCAAGCCGGGCGACACGGACAACTTCGGCCCCCTGCCGGAACCCGTCCTGCCCGCCTGCGACGCGCCGTACAACATCCTGATCAACGGTATCGGCGGCACGGGCGTCATCACCGTGGGCGCGCTGATGGGCATGGCGGCGCACCTGGAAGGCAAGGGCGCGTCCGTGCTGGACATGACGGGGATGTCGCAAAAGAACGGTTCCGTCACGTCACACGTGAAAATCGCCAAATCGCCTGCGCACATCCGCGCCCAGCGCATCGCCACGGGCGAAGCGGACCTGATCTTAGGCTGCGACATGCTGACGGCCGGCGCGCAGGATGCCGTGTCGAAAATGCGCCCCGGCCGCAGCTTGGCCGTCGTCAACCTGCACGAGCAGCCGCCAGGCACGTTTGCGCAGAATGCCGACTGGCAATATCCAACGGCGGAAGTGCGCCAGCTGATCGAGGAATCCGTGGGCGGCGCGGACGCTGCCGACTTCATCGACGCGACCAAGTTGGCCACGGCGCTGATGGGCGACTCCATCGCCGCCAATCTGTTCATGCTCGGTTACGCCTGGCAAAAGGGCCGCATCCCGTTGACGGAAGCGGCCTTGCTGCGCGCCATCGAACTCAATGGCGTGGGCATCGAGTCGAACAAGAAGAGTTTCCTCTGGGGCCGCCGCGCCGCCGTCGATGTGCGCAAAGTGACACAGATCGCCACGCCGTCGCAAGCGATCATCGTGCAAATGCCGCAAAGCCTCGATAGCGTCATCAAGAAGCGCGTGGAGTTCCTCACCGCGTATCAAAATGCCGCGTATGCGGACGGTTATCTGACCCTCGTCAAACAGGTGCGCGACCGCGAAAACACCCTGGGACTGGGCCAAAAGCTGTCGACGGCTGTCGCCAAGAGCTACTTCAAATTGCTGGCCTACAAGGACGAGTACGAAGTGGCGCGCCTGTACACGGATGGCCGTTTCGTGGAGCAATTGCAGCAGCAGTTCGAAGGCAGTTTCTCCGTGAAATTCAACCTGGCGCCGCCGCTGTTCGCGAAAAAGGATGCGAAAGGTCATCTGGTGAAAGCGGAGTTCGGTTCCTGGATGTGGCGCGCCTTCAAGCTGCTGGCGAAAGCCAAGGGTCTGCGCGGCGGCACCTTCGACATCTTCGGTTATACGGCCGAGCGCAAGATGGAACGCGCGCTGATCGTCGAATACCGCGAACTGCTGGCCGGCCTGCTGGTCAACCTGACGGCAGAGAACCTGTCTACCTGCGTGGAACTGGCCTCCCTACCCGAAAAAGTCCGCGGCTTCGGCCACGTCAAGGAAGCGGCCGTCGACACGTATCGCAAGGACAAGGCGAGATTGCTGGCGGTGCTGGCGGATGGCAGCAAGCACGCGGCCTAAGCCAGTCAAAGGCCTTGAAGGAAAAACGCAGAGCCTCGGCTCTGCGTTTTTTTTCATTCAGGGCAGCGTCCCACCGTCGCTCCCGGCAACAGCACCGGTTGCCAGATTTCCTGCAGCCGTTCCGGCGGCGTGCCCGCCAGCAGGGATTGCAGCATTTCGACCATCTTGGCGCCGGCGCGGCGCAGGTCGGGCTGGTCGATGGTGGTGACATTGATGCCGATCAAGGTGTCTTCCACATTGCCCCAGACGATGACGGAGACCTCCTTGCCGATCTCGATGCCCGCATCCATCAGCGCGCGCACCACGCCCACGCCGGACAGATGATTATCGACGATGACGGCCGTGGGACGGGGCGAGCAGGCCAGCAATTGCTGCATGGCCTGGTAGCCGCTGCGGCGGTCGAAGGTATTGTCGAGCAAATAGTGGGGATCCAGCGGCAAACCCGCTTGCGCCATGCAGCGGATAAAGCTTTCCTTGCGCTCGTAGGCAAAATGCAAATCCAGCGGCGCGCTCAGCAGGGCGATGCGCTGATGGCCATGCGCCGCCAGGAAAGACACGGCCAGGTCGATGCCCGTATCGTTGTCGTAGTCAAAATACGCATACGGCGCGTCGATGCGCGTGCGGCCATTCGCGACAAAGGGAAAGCCCACCTTCGTCAGGTAGGCGATGCGCTCATCGACCACCTTGGTGCGGCCCACCACGAGGCCATCGACCTGGCGACCGCGCACCATGGTTTCATATGAGGGCTGTTCATTCTGCGGCGACACGGGCGCGATGATCAAACTCATCTTCGACGCTTCGACGGCGTCGGACATGCCGTTCACCACGGAAAGAAAGACGCTATCACCCAGGTCGCTGGGCAGCAGGGGATAGATCATGCCCAGCACATTGGTACGGCCAACGGCCAGACTGCGCGCGAGCGGATTGGGCCGGTAGCCGACTTTCTTGGCGGCGGCCAGGACGATTTCACGGGTGCGGGAATTGACTTCCGGATAGCCGTTCAACGCCCTGCTGACTGTCGTTTTCGACATGCCGAGGGCAATTGCGAGGCTCTTGAGATTCATGTTAACTACCTGTCTGTATGGCAAAAGAAACCAACTCTGACCGTCAATTATAGCCCAGAGCGCCAAACAGACCGCGCATTAGCGTGCGCAGACACGGTAGAAAAACAACAACATATTGACTATTTAAAAAGCAATGTTTTTAATGTTGCCACTTTCACCTCTCCGCAACACCATATCGGTAATGACAGCAAAAACAAGGCTACAAACGACAGCAGGTACTCACTTTTACAACTGCCGCACCAGCTTAAGCATGCCAATTTGGCAACACAGGGCACGCACGATAAAATTATCAAGAAAACATAATTTACTGGAAGTGTGCGAGAATTTGTCCTACTCTTGATTCAGGTAAAGGTTACCGCTCGGCATGTTGCGCCTGGCGCAGCACATCGCCCCGGGCTCCCTCTCCTTCTGCACGCCTGGACATACTCTCAAAGGTAAACAATATGGTCACGCTAACGTCCGTCAACAACTTGCAAGCCTCGCTGGCCACGGCACAGCGCCGGGTCGAGCAAGGCCAGAACCAGGTGCAGCGTGACAGTGAACAGCTGGCGCAAAGCCGCCAGTTGCTGGCGCGGGAACAGGAATCGCTGAGCCAGACACAGCGCAGCAGCCAGCAAGCCCAGGCCGATGCCCCGGCCGCCGTCAAGGCGCCGCAACTGGACCAGGCGATCAAGGTGGCCGTGCCGCAGCAGGCGGCCCCCGCCGCGCCGAAAAGCACGCCCCAGCTGAACGGCTATGGCCAGACCCTGGGGCGCCTGATCGACGTGACGGCTTGAGGCACACTTAGCTTACTTCACCATCTCCTCTTCCAGCATCGCCAGCCACCATTTCTCGCCCTTCTTCGGCTGCGCCAGGTCGACCGCCTCGCCCATTTGAGGCGTGGCCAGGTTCACTCCCTGCTTTGCCGCCAGCCCCGTGATGCGATCGAACGGTTCATGCCAGGCGTGCAAACCCAGGTCAAAGGTGCCGTTATGCACGGGCATCAGCCACTTGCCGCGCAAGTCCAGGTGGGCTTGCAAAGTCTGTTCCGGCTGCATGTGTACGTCCGGCCAGAGTTTGTCGTAGGCGCCCGTCTCGATCATGGTCACGTCGAAGGGACCGTACTTGTCGCCGATCTGCTTGAAACCGTCGAAATAGCCGGAGTCGCCGCTGAAAAACACGCGCACGTCCGGCGCATCGATGACCCATGAAGCCCACAGGGTTTGATTGCCATCAAACAAGCCGCGCCCCGAGAAATGCTGCGACGGCGTGGCGACGAGTTTCACGCCAGCAATCGTTGTGCCTTGCCACCAGTCGAATTGCTGCACCTTCTCCTTCGGCACGCCCCATTCGACCAGGGTATCGCCCACGCCCAGCGGCGCGACGAAGTGTTCGGTCTTGGCGGCCAGTTGCAGCACGGCGGCATGGTCGAGGTGGTCATAATGGTCATGCGACAGGATCACGGCCTTAATCGGCGGCAAGTCGGCGATGCTGATGGGCGGCTGGTGAAACCGCTTCGGTCCTGCCCACTGCACGGGCGAGGCGCGCTCTGAAAACACGGGGTCGGTGAGGAAGAATTCATTGTTGAGTTTCAGCAGCAGGGTTGAGTGGCCGAGACGAAACAGGCTGTTGTCAGGCGCGGCCAGCAGCTGCGCCTGGGTCAGCGCTTGCACGGGCACAGCGGCAGCCGGCACCGTGCTGTCCGGTTTATCAAAGAAAAATGTCCACATCAGCTTGAGCGTTGCTGTCGTGCCCAGCTTGTGCATCTGCACGGGATTGCGGAACTTGCCTTCGTGGCGTTGTGGTGACAAGGTTGAGGAAGAAGCGGGCGCAGCAGGTGCAGCGCGCAAGGTGCAAGAACTCATGATGATCAGGACTCCCAAGAATAAGATGCGGTGCAAGTGCATATGCGGCCCGGTAAATAAAATGCAAGGATTAAATTACACTACACAGTGTAGTTCCTATTTCTGGCAAAGTAAACCAAGAGGTGTAAAATATTGTTTTCAAAGGAGATTTTCAGCCATGGCCGCACCGCAACGCCTCACCGACCGCAAGCGCGTCGCCATCGTCGATGCCGCCATCGCCGAGTTTCGCGAGCACGGTTTTGATGCGACCAGCATGGACAGGATCGCTGCCACGGCCGCCGTTTCCAAGCGCACCGTGTACAACCATTTCCCCAGCAAGGACGAGTTGTTCGCGGAAATCCTGCAGCGCATGTGGGAAAGCAGCATGGCCCAGCCTGCCGTACCCTATGTGGCCGACCAGCCGCTACGCCCGCAAGTGCTGGCCCTGGTCGAGCAGAAAATGGACTTGCTGTGCGACCCGGCATTCATCGACCTGGCGCGCGTGATCTTTGGCGAAACCATCCACTCGCCCGAGCGCGCGCAAGCCATGGTGGCGCGCCTGAATGAAAAGGAAACGGGCCTGAATATCTGGATCCGTGCGGCGCAGCAAGATGGGCGCATCAAGGCGGGCGAGACGCTGGAAGTGGCGCACCTGCTGATGTCGCCACTGAAGACCTTTGCCTTCTGGCCACAGATCACCCTCGGTGAGCCTCTGCTGGGCCCGGCGCGCCGACGCGAAGTGACGGAACTGGCCGTCGATATCTTCCTGTGCTACTACGGCGTGGCAAAACAGACGGCATAAACGGGTGGCAAGTGGGCGGACAGCGTCTGCCAATGCTCGCCCTCGTCGCTGGAATACCAGGCCCCGCCCGTCGTCGACGCCATCAATAAACTGCGCCCATCATCGGCCAGCGCCAGCCCGTGGCGGTAGATAAGGTCGTAGCAATGCTGCTGCGGCAATCCCGCGCGCAACACCTCAAACGTTTTTCCGCCATCGCGCGTGCGCGTCACGGCCAGCGCCCCATCGATGGGAATGCGCAACACGTCCGCCTGCGCCGGCACGAACCAGGCCGTGTCGCCATCGCGCGGATGCACGGCCACGGCAAAGCCGAAATGCGACAGCGGCGCCGTGCTCACTTCCTGCCAGTGCCAGCCCGCATCGTGCGAACGCCAGATGCCATTATGGTGCTGGCACCACAGCGCCTCCGGCGTGCCGGCGCTGCGCACGATGCGGTGCGGGTCTTGCACGGCTTCGTTTTCATCGAGTTCGGGTGGCATGTAATCGGCGCGCATGCCCGTCGCGCTCAAGGCCCAGCTGGCGCCGCCATCGCTAGTCTGCCAGACGCCGCCGCAGGACACGCCGAGCAACACCTTGCGGCTGTCGCGCGGGTCGACGCAAATGCTGTGGATGCCGGGCACGTCGTAGCCGCCGCCAAACCACTGCGCCCGTTGCGGTACGTTCCACAAGGATTCCACCAGTTGCCAGCTGTCGCCACGGTCGCTTGAGCGGAACAGGCCGCCAGGCAGGGTGCCCGCCCACAAGACGCCAGGCTGGTCCGCACCGCCGGCCGCCAGCGCCCAGATCTGCCGCAAGGTCCAGTCCACCGTGTCGGTGCTGTCTTCCGGCTTGGCAGGATAGGCGGGCACGGCGACTTCCTGCCACGCGCTGGCGCCTGCGTCGAGACGGTGCAATTTGGCGCCGAAATGGCCCAGGTTCAGGGCCGCGTACAGGGTGCCGTCGCGGCCGTCGTGCAGCAGCATGGAAACGGGATCGCCGGCAAACTGCACCAGCGCCAGCTGCCAGGCGCCGGCCGCATCGACATCGAACTGGAACAAGCCCTTGCGGGTGCCGAGATACGCGCGCTGCGGGACTGCTGTCATGGCGTCAACCTCCTGAAAGTGCCTGCAAGATATACACCTGGCTGTCAGGCCGCAAGACGTCGTCCAGCACGCGCCGCTCGCGGCAGCGGGCGCCGTCGATGAAGATCACCACGTTGGGACGCAACGCGCCCTGCTCATCGAGCACGTAAGCGCGCAGGCGCGGCTGTTGCGCAAACGCGGCATCGAGGGCGGCGCGCAGGCGTGGTGCAGCCACCTCCACCGTGGGGACGTCGAGGAAGCGTGCCAGTTGTTGCGTAAAATGCAGATGCGCCATGCTGCCCTTCGACGTCGTCGGCTTCGACTCATTCTAGTCCCCTTTGCGGCCAATACAATTAAAATAGAGGCAAGCACACAAGGAGGCCAGGCATGACGATTACCCCGGAAGAACTAGCGGTGCTGATGCAGGAAGTGGAAGTGGCCGATCCCATCGATTTTGCCGACCTGCCCTTCGACGAGCAGGAATTGCGCGGGCTGATCGCCAACCACCTGTGCGAGATGGCCGACGCCATGGAAAGTTTCAGCCCGGAAGACCGCAACCTGGCACTGCTGGCCGTGGCAGCCAAGCTGGTGCTGGAAAACCTGGTATTGCACGTGCAACTGTTGCGCCGTCACGGCTTGCCCGTCAGCGACAGCGTGGACGCGCTGCTGCAGCGGCTCAAGGGAGGCAAGTCCTCCTAAGTCAGGCGACCGTGCGCACGGCCCGCGCCTGCACCGTGAGGTCGCTGTCCGCCACGGCCACGCAAGGCAGGATGTAGCCGTCGAGCCGCTCATCAGGGCTGATGCCGGGCCAGTCCACCGTGTAGCGCACCTGCCCCTCTGGCATGTGACAGAGGCAGGTACGGCAGGTGCCGTTGCGGCAGGAACTGAGCAGGCGGATACCGGCCAGCTCGGCGGCGGCCAGGAGAGTCGTACCCGCGTCGGCCGGGAATTGCCAGCCTTGCGGAACGATGGTGATGGTAAAGGAGCGCATGGCTCCAGTGTAACAGTCAGCTTGCCAAGGTCGTCCAGCTCGCGCCATCCGCATGGCTGCGCAGCACGGCTTCGGCAAAGGCCAGACCCGCCACGCCATCGGTGACAGTCGGCAACCAGCTGGCTTCCCTGGGCACGGGCAAACCCGATTGCAACGCGCGAATGCGCAAAGCCGCATCCAGGTACAGCTGGGCGAACGCTTCCAGATAGCCTTCCGGATGGCCGGCCGGCACCCGCGTGGCATGGCGCGCGGCAGCGCTGTCGACCCGGCCCGGACGCAGCAGCTGGCGGTTGCCGCCCTGCGGCGTGAGCCACAGTTCATTCGGTTGTTCCTGGTCAAAGTCCAGCTGCGCCTTGCTGCCAAACAAGCGCAGGCGTACCGTGTTTTCGCAACCCGTCGCCACCTGGCTGGCCCACAGCGTCCCTTTCGCCCCGTTGGCGTAGCGCAGCATCACCTGCACGTGGTCGTCCAGCGTGCGGTCGGGAACAAAGGTCGACAATTCCGCCAGCACAGAGTGCGGCGTCAAGCCGCTGACGAACTGCGCCAGGTGGTAGGCGTGCAAGCCCACGTCGAGCAGGGTGCCGCCGGGACCGGCCTTTTGCGGGTCGTTATGCCAGTTACCCTCGTTCATGCCACCAGCCGCGATCGCGTCGGCCAGCCAATCCTGCGAATACTCGACTTGCACGAGGCGCAGCTCGCCGATGTCGCCCGCCTCGACCAAGGCTTTCGCGTGGCGCAGCAGCGGATAGCCGCTGTAGGTATGCGTGAGCGCAAACAGCAGATTCTTGCGTTGCGCCAGCGCCGCCAGCGCCTGGCCTTCCGCCAGAGAGATTCCCAGCGGCTTGTCGCAAATCACGTGGATGCCCGCTTCCAGGAACGCCGTGGCGACGGGCGCATGCAAGTGATTCGGCGTGACGATGGCCACCGCCTCGATGCCGTCCGCGCGCGCGGCCTCCATCTGCGCCATGGCGCGGTAATCGCTGTAGCAGCGCTCGGGCGCCAGATGCAGCGCGGCGCCGCTCTCGCGCGCACGCTCCGGGTCGGACGACAGGGCGCCCGCCACCAGTTCATACTGGTCATCGATGCGTGCCGCGATGCGGTGCACGGCGCCAATAAATGCGCCCTGTCCGCCCCCTACCATGCCCAGCCGTAAGCGTCGCTGCATGTCGTCTCCTTATTTCAAGCCTAGCAAGTGATGAATTTGATCCTGGTCAACCGCACTGCCCGCAAAATCGTCGAACGCGTGCTCGGCCACGTGGATGATGTGCTCGCGGATGAAGCGCGCCCCTTCGGCCGCCCCATCTTCCGGATGTTTCAAACAGCATTCCCACTCCAGCACGGCCCAGCCGGGAAAATCGTATTGCGCCATCTTGGAAAAGATCGCCTTGAAATCGATCTGCCCATCGCCCAGCGAGCGGAAGCGCCCGGCGCGGTCTTGCCAGTCGCCATAGCCGCCATACACGCCCTGGCGCCCGTTGGGCCGGAATTCCGCATCTTTTACATGGAAAGCCTTGATGCGCGCATGATAAATGTCGATGAAAGCCAAGTAATCGAGCTGCTGCAGCACGAAGTGGCTGGGGTCGTACAAAATCGATGCGCGCGGGTGATCGTTGACGGCGGCCAGGAAGCGCTCGAACGTCACGCCGTCGTGCAAGTCCTCGCCCGGATGCAATTCATAGCAAAGGTCCACGCCGGCAGAGTCGAACGCATCGAGGATGGGCAGCCAGCGTTTCGCCAGCTCCGCGAATGCCGTTTCCACCAGGCCGGCGGGACGCTGCGGCCACGGGTACAGGTAGGGCCAGGCCAGCGCGCCGGAAAACGTCACGTGCGCCTGCAAACCCAGGCGCTGCGAGGCGGTGGCCGCCCACAGCAATTGCTGCGTGGCCCAGGCCGTGCGGGCAGCGGGATCGCCACGCACGTGTTCGGGCGCAAAGCCATCGAACAGCGCGTCGTAGGCGGGATGCACGGCGATCAGCTGGCCCTGCAAATGCGTCGACAGTTCCGTCACCTGCAAGCCGTGGCGCGCCAGCAGGGCCACCACATCGTCGCAATATTGCTGGCTGGCAGCCGCCTGCTCCAGGTCGAACAAGCGCGGCGCCGTGGGCAGTTGCAAGCCCTTGTAACCCAGGCCGGCCGCCCATTGTGCCAGGTGCTCGAGCGAATCGAACGGCGCTTCATCGCCGAGAAACTGGGCCAGGAAAATGGCCGGGCCCTGGATGGTTTTCATATCAATGTCCTGTTAGCTAAAGCCGGGGTCAGACCCTCACTGCCGCTAACGCACAGTTCATTGCTAGCGGGCAAGGGGGTCTGACCCCAGAATTTAAAAAGGCGAGTTCGGAAAGTAAAACTGCTTGGCGTTCTCGCGCGTGATCAGCACCGACGGGATGATGGTGTTGGCCGGCAATTTATCACCTTTCAGGCGCGCTTCCGTCGTCAGCTTGATGGCGTCGTACATGAATTTCGGCGAGTACGACACGTCGGCCACGATCAGCGGATCGGAACCGTCCATGATCTTTTTCACCGCGCCCTTCGCGCCCGCGCCGCCGAACACTTGCTTGATGTCCGTGCGCTTGGCCTGCGCGATGGCCTTTTGCACGCCGATGGCCATGTCGTCATCGGCGGCCCAGACGGCGTCGATATGTTTGAAGCGGGTCAGATAATCCTGCATGACCTTGAAGGCATCGTCGCGGTTCCAGTTGCCGTACTTGGCGTCCAGCACCTTGATCTCGGGATGGCCCTTCATCACGGCAGAAAACGCATCGTAGCGCTCGTTGTCGAGGGTGGTTGGCATGCCGCGCAGCACGACGATATTGCCCTTGCCATTCAGGCTTTTCGCCAGATACTCGGCCGGCAGCTTGCCGAAGGCCGTGTTGTCCCCGGCGATATACGCATCTTGCGACTGCGTGTTCGTCAAGCCGCGGTCGACCACCGTCACATACACGCCCTTGTTTTTGACTTGCGCCACGGGCTGCGTCAGCGAGGCGGATTCGATGGGGAAGATCACCAGGGTGTTGATCTTGTTCACTGTCAACATGTCCTGCAACTGGTTTGCCTGCTCGGGCGCCGTGGCGGCCGTCTTGACGATGATTTTCAGGCCCGGATGGGCTTTTTCCAGCTCCGCCTTGGCCTGGTTCGCCCACCACACGATGCCCGACGTGAAACTGTGCGTGGCCGTGGGTATGGCCACGCCCACCACCAGCTTATTTTCCACATTCGCGGCGGCCTGCGCACTCGGCAGCGCCCACGCCTGCATCACCAGCACTGCCATCCCTGCTACCCGTATAAAGCTCTTCATGCTGCTCTCCTCCAAGGTTGTGGGCGCCCGTTGGCTGCCCTTTCAGAACGCCGCTGTGTTTTTATTTGCGGCCTCGCTGCAGGAAGGCGACGGCGATGATCACCACGCCTTGCACTGCGGCATTCAGGTAGACACTGATGATGCTGGTCAAATTCAGGATATTGCTGATCACGGACAAGAGGATGGCGCCGATCACGGTGCCGACGATGCGCCCTTCTCCCCCCTTCAGGGCCGTGCCGCCGACGACGACGGCGGCAATCGCTTCGAGTTCCCATAGCAAGCCCGTGGTCGGCGTGGCCGAACCCAGGCGCGGCACATACAGCACGGTGGCGATGCCCACGCAGATACCCAGCAGCATGTAGGTGGCGATCTTGACCTTGTCGACATTGATGGCCGCATAGCGCGCCACTTGCTCGTTGGAACCAATCGCCTGCACATGGCGGCCAAACGTCGTGCGGTTCAGGATGATGGCGCCGGCCGCCGCGACGAACAGAAAAATCCAGATCGGTATCGGCGCGCCCAGCACGCTCGTGTAATACACGGGGCTGTACAGCTCGGACAGGGTGGCGTCCAGCGTCAGTGCGCCGCCATCGGCCAGGTAGGTCAGCACGGCGCGGAAGATGCCGAGCGTGCCCAGCGTAACGATGAACGGCTCGATATTGCCCTTGCTGATCAACAAGCCGTGCATCAGGCCAAAGCCCGCGCCCAGTACCAGGGCCATGGCAATGCCCAGCACCAGCATGGTGATCGGCGCCAGGCTCCCCCCCGCGCCTTGCGCCAGCGCATTCATGAAATAGATCATGCAGCCGGCGATCAGGGCCGCCATGGAGCCTACGGACAGGTCGATGCCGCCGGAGATAATCACGAAGGTCATGCCGACGGCGATGATGCCGATGAAGGCCGTGCGCGTAAGCACGTTCATCAGGTTGTCCAGGGTGGCGAAGTCGCCATTGAGCAAGGTGCCCGCGATGCATAGGGCCAGCAGGCCCAGCACGGGGCCAAAGCCCTTGATGCGCGCGCCAAAGCTGGCAACGGCAGCGGCAATCGGGGATACGGTGGTGTCAGTGCGTGCCGGTTGCATGGGCAATCAACTCCTCTTCGGTCAGGTGGTCAGCAGCCAGGGTGGCTTGCAAGGTGCCGGCGCGCATCACCGCCACGCGGTGGCACAAGCCTATCAATTCGATCAGTTCGGACGAGATCACGATCACGGCGCGCCCTTCGGCGGCCAGGCGGTGGATCAAAAAATAAATGTCGCGCTTGGCGCCCACGTCCACGCCACGGCTCGATTCATCGAGCACGACGACACGCGGGTCCGAATGCAGGTATTTGGCCAGCGCCAGCTTTTGCTGGTTGCCGCCGGACAGCATGCGCGCGCGGCTGTCGAGGTCGCCAGTGCGGATATTGAAATCCCCGACGGCCTTGGCCAGCGCCCCCTTTTCCGCTTTCAAGTTCAGCCACGGCCGCGCATAGCGCTCCATCGTCATCATGGTGAGGTTCTCACGCAGCCCCAGGTTCACGTGCAAGCCCTTGCCCTTGCGGTCTTCGCTCAAATACGTCATGCCGTGCTGCATGGCCTGCTTAGGGGTACGGATGTCCACCGGCTGGCCATTGAGCTCGATCGTGCCCGCGCTGCGCGGGCGCAAGCCCAGCAGCGCCTCGAACGATTCCGTGCGCCCCGCACCCACCAGGCCCGCAAAGCCCAGCACTTCGCCGGCGCGCACCTCGAACGACAGGTCTTTCGACCAGCCTGGCACGCACAAACCCTCGACTTTCAGGAGCACGGGCGCGTCGGCGGCCAGCGCGGCTTTCGCGGGAAACATGTCAGACAGTTCGCGTCCCACCATCAAATTGGCCATCTGCTGGCGCGTGAGGCTGGCCGTCGGTTCGCGTGTGACGAAACGCCCGTCGCGCATGACGATGACCTCGTCCGTGTTGCGCTCCACTTCATCGAGCTTGTGCGAGATATACAGGATGGTGACGCCGTCCGCTTTCAGCTGCGCCATCACGGCGAACAATCGCTGTGTTTCCGACGACGTCAGGGTGGCCGTCGGTTCATCCATGATCAAAAAGCGGGCGCGGCGCGACAGGGCCTTGGCGATTTCCACCAGCTGCTTTTCAGCGACGATGAGGTCGCGGATTGTTGTGTCGGGCGACACCTCCAGGCCCACCTGTTTCAAATAGCGCGACGCTTCCTCGCGCATGGCGGCCTCGTCGAGCAGCCAGCCGCGCGTCTTTTCGTGGCCGAGGAACATGTTCTGCGCCACAGTCAGGTGTTCGGCCAGGTTGAATTCCTGGTGGATCAGCACGATACCGGCGCTTTCCGCCGCGCGCGAGCTGGCGAAACGCCGGGGCTGGCCATCGATCAGCAACTGCCCTTCGCTCACGCTCTCGTAGCCGGCGAGGATTTTCATCAGGGTCGACTTGCCGGCGCCATTTTCGCCCAGCAAACCATACACGCGCCCGGGCGACAAGCTGAAACTGACGCCATGCAAGACACGCACGGGGCCGAAATCCTTGCAGAC
Organism: Janthinobacterium salmonicoloratum; assembly: GCF_051380845.1. Taxonomy (NCBI): domain Bacteria; kingdom Pseudomonadati; phylum Pseudomonadota; class Betaproteobacteria; order Burkholderiales; family Oxalobacteraceae; genus Janthinobacterium; species Janthinobacterium salmonicoloratum. Next base: position 471,579 of record NZ_JBNYXV010000002.1, read on the forward strand.
CCCCTCGAAACCGACGGCAACGCTCACTATGCACTCCCTCGCAAGACCAAGTTATGGTTGAGTAACACCCCAGGTACCCGTGCAGCCGGATCCGCCAGCCGCTGCAGCAGCAAGCGCGCCGCCGTCTCGCCCAGCTCGCGCATCGGCTGCGCGATGGTGGTGAGACCGGGATCGATCTGCGCGGCGATGGCGATATCGTCGAAGCCAATGACGGCCACATCCTCGGGCACGCGTTTTTTCAATTGGCGCAGCGCGCTCAGCACGCCGATGGCCAGGGTGTCGGATACGGCAAAGATGGCCGTGGGCGCATCCGGTCCCGCCATCATCCGTAAAGTGGCGGCCGTGCCCGCTTCGTAATCGAGGCTTTGCACCGTATGCACCCACTGCGGCTGCACGGGCAGGCCGGCGGCGGCCAGGGTGTCCAGATAGCCTTGCTGGCGTTGCCGCGCGTACAGATAGCGTTCATCGGAATTAATCAGGCCGATGCGCGTATGGCCGCGCGACAGCAAGTGCGCGACGGCGTCGGAGGCGGCGCGGTGGTTATCGATGCCGACATAGGGCACGGCCACGGCGGGGTCGAATTCGCAGCAAGCCACCCACGGCAGGCTGACGGATTCATGCGACAAGGCATGCTGCACCGTGTCCGGGTCCAGGCAGATGGCGCCATCGGCGCGGTGCATGCGCAGCAAGTCGAAGTAGGAGCGCTCGCGGCCCGCGTCGGCGCCCGTGTCGCACAGCAACACAAAGTAACCGTGTTCGCGCGCCACCGTATCGATGCCGCGCACGATCTGCGCATAAAAAGGGTTGCCCACGTCGGGCACCATGGTCAGCAGCATGCGGCTCTCGGCCGTGCGCAGGCTGCGCGCCAGATGGTTCATGCGGTAGCCGAGCGCGGCCACGGAAGCGAGCACCTTGTCGCGCGTGGGCGCCCGCACGCCGGCCTGCTCGTTCATCACGCGCGAGACGGTGGCTACCGACACCCCCGCATGCGCGGCAACGGCGCTGATGGAGACGGTTTCTGTCGGCAAAGGTGATGGAACGGCTGCGGGCATGGCGCTTTTCAGAAAAATGTAATCGATTACATTTATAAGCCAGTCGCGCGCGCGATGCAAACATTATCGATGCTGCAATGCGCAAAAGAGGCAAGGAAGATGGCAAAAACGGCCCTGCGCGGGCCGCCGCAAGCAGCTATTTCTGGGCTTGCAAGGTGCTCTGCTGCACGGCAAAACCGGCACGCACGGCGGAGAGTGCCGCCACCCACAGGATCAGGCCGGCGCCCAGGCAGCCGACGGGATGGATGGGGCCATGGCGCAAGGTCAGCGGATAGCCGATGGCCCACACGCACAGGGCCATGCCGATGGCCAGGTGGCGGCGCGCCTTGAACAGCCAGGCCAGCGGAAAGAAATGCAGGCCCACGATCAAAATGACGGCAGGAATGAACCACGCCTGCAGCCCCATGTTTTTCAAGACGTTGCCGACGATGAAGATGGCAATCCACTGCCCCGCGTTCACAACATTGAACAGCCGGCCCACGCGCTTGGCCTGCGGCGATTGTTCCGCCGCCGCATGCGCGGCACGGTGGCGGCGAAACTGGCGCCACGCCAGCATGAACAGCAAGACGGTGATGCCGGCAACCGGCAGCAACCTTAACGGATGCGCGCCATACGTCTGCACGCACCAGGCGGCCACCCACAGGCCGCCAAACAGGGAAAAGAACATGGCGCCAATGGCGCTACGGGCAAGAGCGGCGGCAGGGTCGTGTTGTGGCAGGGTCATGGCAGGGTCTCTCGGCAAGTAAAAGTGATTACTTCATCATCGCGCAAAACGTTTCGGGGTTGCCGTCGAGAATAACGCCGCTGGGCCAGCGGTGGCTGCGCTGCTGGGCGCGCAGCAAGGACGCGGCCAGCGCCGAATCGCCATCGACGGCGTAAACGAAGACGGGCATGTTCAGACTGGCCGCGTCGCCCAGCAAATTCGGATTGGCGTCCAGGCTGCGCGCATCCACGTGCACGCCAGTGGGCATGCCGATCTGCTGCTGCACGCGCTGCAGCCACGGCTTGTCCAGCTTGGGCGGACGGGCATTTTTCGCGATGTAGCGGCTGACCCGGTTGGCCCCGGCCGCCTGCGCATTGCGCGCGTCAAACACCAGCAGGCCCAGATAACCCTGCGGGTCGGCGCGACGCGCGCACGCCAGGTTGTTCGGCACGCCCGAGGTCAAGAACCAGTTGCCATGCTTGATGTTCGCGCGCAACTGCGTCACCAGGGTGTTGATGGGCGCGCACGACGCCACGACATCCTTGATTTCCGCATTCAGGGTCTTGGCCGGGAATGCCGTCGCCAGGTCGGCGACATCGCTGACAAAGGGCGGCGTTTCCGGCGTAGCCACGCCACGGTTCTTCATGCTGGCGGCGCGCCAGTCGTCGGCCGTCAACTGTTTCACAGTGCGGGGCGTTCCCGTGTCGACGACTCTCCCCGTCAGCAGATCGTGGTGCACCACCCAACTGCCGTCGCCCAGCAGTTGCAAATCCGTCTCGACGCCGTCCCAGGTGCCGAAGTACGTGTTGCGCAGCGCGCTCAGCGAGTTTTCCGGCGCATTGCCGGCGCCGCGGTGGGCGTGCACCTTCATGCCCAGGCAGTCGGCCTGTACAAACGTGCAGAACGTGCTGAGCAGCAAAGCCAGTGCGGCCGCCTTACTTTTGTTGCGCGTGATAGCCATAGTGAATTCCCTGCAAAACATGGATGCGGATCGCTTCGTTGACGGGGTAGCTGTAGCCCTGCCCTACCGCCACGACGTGCGTGATATTGGCCAGGATGGCCTTGCCGGCGAGATTCCAGCGCGTACTGTCGGGCTCGCCCTGGCGCGTCCAGTCCAGCATTTGCCGGAACAGCTCGCTGCGCGTGACGTTATTGTCGAGAATGGACAGCATGCCCCAGGTGCCCGCAAAAGCCGTCGCCAGCACGCCCGTGGCGATCCAGGCGGAACGGCGGCTCAGCTGACCATCGGCCCCCGCCTGCTCGCCGCGGCGCGCCGCCAGCAACAATAATACGACGGTGGCGACCAGGTACAGCAGTTTCGAGAAGTGGCCGATGGCGCCCAGCAGCGAGAAGAACAGGGCCACGGGCGGCACGATGGCGGCGCGCGCCGCTTCCTTGCCTTCATGGAAGAACCTGCCGCCCGCTTCAAAGTCCGTGCGGCTGGCGCGGTATTCCACCAGTTTTTCCGCCGTCTGGCGATCGAGGAACTGCTCGAACAGGCGCCCGAACTCGGCAGGACTCGCATACGATGCCTGCACCGTAGCACTGGCCGGCAGTTTCAAGGCTTCGCGCAATTCCGCCTGCACGCCAGGGCGCGCGACAAAGGCGGCAAAGGGCAAGCCCGGCGGGATGCGCTCGCCGCGCACGGTGACGCCCTTGCTGGCCGCCTCGGCCGTGTAGCGGCGCTTGACGGCGGCGCGGAAGCCCCGCTCGTCGTCGGTCTGCCAGTTGGCGGGCACGGGCACTTTCTTGCGCACATTATTGACGACGGCCGCCTGGCGCCGCATCGGCACCGAATGCGGCTGCCAGCCACGCCGCGACAGGCTGTTGCGGTATTCTTCCCACGAGGATTGCTGCTTGGCGCGCAAGCCGGCATCGCTGTCGGGAATGATGCCCGCATACAATTCCCACTTGCCGGCCAGCTCGCGCATGGCTTCCTGATACTTGTCATAGTAGCCGGACGGGCCGCCCGCCACCTGGCGCACATTGGCGCGCACCAGCTGCTCCTTGGCCGGTCCCATGCGCTCGTCAAGATGCCGCACCGACACGGCCAGGAAGGGGAACAGGGCCAGGAAAGACTTGCCTTCCGGCTTGGCGAACAGGGTGGGATCATCGACCAGGCCCTGCAATTGCAAGCTGCCGCCTACCAGCGAACGCTGCAGCAAGGTGGTGTTGAAGGCCATGCGGCGAAATTCCGCGTCGCGCGTGTTGACCAGCACATTCACCGTGGTTTTCAGCACGCCGAAGACGACGCCTGCCGTCACCACGCAGCAGACGATGATCTTGGTCCAGCCTGGCCCGCTGCCATTGTTCTTCAGCCGGCGGCGCCACATCAGCTGCAACACCACCAGCGCGGCGGCGATGCCCGACAGGCTGCGGCCATAGAATTCCACCCCTTCCACATCTTCCGGCTTGACGTTGCCGCCCACCACGTCGAGCAAGCGGGCATTGAAGCCCAGCTCGAAGCACAGGTAAATAATCGTCAGGACGATCAGGATCAAGGTCTGCCGGATCTGCAGACTGCGCAAACTCGCGGCCATCTTATTTCCTCAAGTCGATGACGACGGGCTTGATTTCTTCCGTCTGGAAACTCATGGCGGCCGGCACGCGCGAAGCGCTGTCGGCGGCCCGCGCGGCCGGAGCCGACGTTGTCGGGGAGCCTGGCACGGTGCGTGCTGGCGCCGGCGCTTCCTGCGCCACCTGGCGGCGGTTCTTGCTGGTGGTGCGCGTCGCGGGCTTCGCGGCAGGCGCCGGGGCCACGGCCGGCGGCGACGGAATCACGCGTCCGCTGTCGCTGCCAGGCATGGTGGCGATGACGGGGCCGGTGGCGCGCAAGGCGTCGTCGGCAAACGGCTGCGCGCGCGTATCGACGCCGGGCGGCACGGGCACGCTGGCGTTGAGCAGCCGGCTATCCGTGTAGATCATGCGCGACAGGCGGTTGTAGTTGGGGAAGTCGATATTCAGCGATTTCGCATCCGCTGCCAGCTCCACGCGGGGGCGGTCCTTGCAATTGCCGACCGTCCACTGCAGCACGTCCGTGCCCTGGAAAGCCAGCACTTCATAGCGGTAGGCGCAGCCGCGCTCCTGGGTTTCCACGATCACCACGGTGCGCTCGCCCACGTTTTCCACGCGCGCCACGCGGGCCGTGATGGCATTGTCCAGCGGCACGACGCGAAACGCCTGCGACAGCTTGATCGAATATTTGCCCTTCGGATCCTTGCGCAAGGTGCCTTCCGTGCCATCGCGCAAGCGGAAGGTGGAAATCGGCGTGCCGAACAACTCGGCCGTATCCAGGCCCATCAACACGCCGCCACGGCCATTCGGCGTCATGGCGCAGCCCGTCAACAGGACGCCAACTGCCACGCCAGCGATCAACTTGCGCCAGTGCGCTAATGCAAAGTTCTTATACGTTGTCATGCTGGATAACTTTCTCTTATTTCTGAATTCAGGGATTGATGACGGCCAGCGGATTTCCCGGGCCTGGCGGCGGCACGACTTTCTGGCGGTCGCGCGACAGCACAGTGAAGGCGCCCAGGGTGTCCGGGCCGGCGACGATTTCCAGCTGCTCACGCTGCAGCCAGGTGCGGATTTCCGCTTCTGTTGCCTCGGCGCGGAACAGCACGCGCGTGCGCACGCCCGTCTCGACGCCGCTGCGCTGTGGAGCACCGTTGCGGAATTCGGCATTGCCGACGACGGCGTTTTCCTTCGGCAAGAACAGCCACGCCGATTGCACCAGCATCACGCTGGCGGCCACGGCCGTGACGATCTTCAGCCAGCGGCTGGCATTCGCCGCCTGCACCGGCTTAGCTACCGGTGCCAGCGCATCGGCCGTAGCGATCTGCAACTGCTGCAGTCCCTGGCGCAGCAATTGCCGGTAGGCCACGCGGCCATCCTTGCCCAGCTCGCTCGACAGCGGCGTGCCCGTCAGCGCATAGTCGTCGCCAGGCAAGGCCACGCGGGCGATCACGCCAGGCGCCGCAATGGCAGCATTGGCGCGGCCATGCGTTTCCAGCCAGCGCGCCGCCTGCAGGCGTTCCTGGCTGAACACGCCCAGGCAGGCGCCCAGGTCCGTCACGGCCAACGTCACGGGCAGGTCGCACAGCACCAGACCGGCACGCGGGTCGGCGGGCGCGTCGCGCTCCTCGACCACCAGGCCGCAGGCGTCCGCATACGCCGTATCGGGCGTGACGAGCCAGCCGCGCCAGCGCTGACGCGTGCTGTCCCAGGCATCGAGCAGCACGGCGCCAAAGCCGGGGCGACGCGCCAGCAAGTGGATCTGCCCACCCGCGATGGGCCGCGCGGCCAGCGGTGCGGCATCGCTGCGGCGCGCAAAGCGCTCCATCACGTGTTCCGGCACGGCGATGCCGCGCCAGTCGGGGGTATCACCGCTGACATCCGCATCCAGCAGTTCGGCGGCGGACGGCGGCGCTGGCAAACGGGCGGCAACGATGGCCAGTGTGGGCGTCAATGCAGTCATGCCGGTGGCCTTTCATCAGTGTTCGGGTCGGTGGACGCGGGGTCCATGTGCAGGGATAACGCGGCCATGCACAAAATATCCAAAACTATTTGCGCCGCCTGCATGTCGCGCACGGCCAGGGAATCCCCCACGCGCAGCTTGAGCAGGCTCAAGACCCAGCTGCCCAGCAAGGTGGCGCGGTGGGCCGGTTCGACGATCTGGCGTCCCGCGCTATTGATCTCGCCCTTCTGCCTGTGCACCAGGCCCAGCTTGCCGCCGTGATAATGCGCGGAAGCGATCTGCTCGGCCAGTTCCTTGACGGGCATGCCGCCGCAGCCGCAATGACGCAGCAGCAAGATCAAATCACGGGGCAAGGTGGCAATAAAAACGTCTGCCGCTACGCGCACCTGCTGCGGCGTGAGCTGGTAGTCGCGCAGCGGTTCGGCATAGGCGTCGGGCGCGCGCAAGTCGCAGCCCTCTTGCGCATCGGCATCTTCCTCAATACGCTGCTTGCGCAGCTGGTCGATGATGAAACGCTTGAAGTACAAAAACAGGGCGCCCACGTGGTGAGGCGCGGCATCGCTGTCGCTGTGGAGGACTTTTTCGATGAAAAACTGGTGGCGCAAATCGGCCAAGGAATCGCCCAGCGATGCCGCCTCACGCGGGCGGCATGGCGTCAGCGCGGCGATGACGCGCTGGTAAAACTCGCCCAGTTCGCCTTGTGTCAGCTGCGGGCGGCGGGTCCAGAAAGCATGAATCCGTTCAAATTGTTCCGATTGCACAGCCGGTCCGATCGTGTGTTGGGCGGCACGCGCCACTGGCCGGCGGCGACGCGCACCGGCAAACAAGCAATACGCTGGCCAGACAAGAAAAACTTGTCAGTAAGGTAAAATGCATTTAGGCAATTTTCTCATATCACAGTAAAAACCGCTAACTTTTGTTACTTTCACGACAATTCCCGAGACCCCGATGCAACGCCTGATTCCCCTGTTTTTGAGCCTGTTCTTTTTGCTGGGCAGCAACGTAGCGCACGCTGCCATGCCAGCGCCTGTGCAAGCGGCTCCCGGCAAGCGCATCGCCCTGGTGATCGGCAATGCGGCGTATCCGCAGCCCTTATTGAATCCCGTTAACGATGCGCGCGCCATGGCCGAGCGCCTGCGCCGCCTGGGATTTGAAGTACTGCTGCGCACGGACATCAATGCGGCGCAGTTGCAAAAGGCGTCGGCCGAGTTTTCCACGCAGGCGCGCGGCGCCGATATCGCCCTCGTGTTTTACGCGGGCCACGGCGCGCAGGCGGGCGAAGCCAATTATGTGTTGCCGCTGGGCGCCAACATGCATGCGCTGAGCGCCGCCGCGATTGCCGCACAGGGCGTGTCCGTTTCCAGCCTGGCGGGCGATTTGCAGCGCACGGGCGCGCGCGGCGCCGTGCTGATCCTCGACGCTTGCCGCCAGGAATATACGCGCGGTGGCGCCGTGGTGGTTCCCGGCGGCGGCAATGCGGCCAGCCACGGCTTTGCCGATACGCAAGCGCCACGCGGCGTGGTGATCGCCTATTCGGCCGGTCCCGGCGCCCTGGCGCGCGATTTCTGGTCGCGCGATTCGCGCAACAGCCCCTACACGAGCGCCCTGCTCGACGCGCTGGACGCCCCGGGCTTGCCCATGGGCGACGTGTTTTCGCAAGTGGCGGCAAGAGTGGCCGCCATGACGCACGATGTGCAAAAGCCCCGCGTATCGTTTGGCGAAACGTCGGCGCGGCTGGTGCTGAACATGGGCAGCGGCAAGGGCGTCAGCCAGCCGGCGCCGGGCGTACTGGCATCGGGCAACAACGGCATGCGTGCCCCCGTCCCGGCGCCAAGTCCGGCGCCAGCGCCAGCGACGCCGCCCGCCGCCGCCCCGGGAGCGAAAGTGTGGCCCGGCAACGTGCTGCAAGACATCAACTATGAAATCCGCATGCAGATCGCGGCACGGCCGTTTCCCCGCCAGCAGCTGGAAAAGCGCGCGCGCAGTGGCGACCTGGTGGCGCTGACGGCCCTCGGCTATGGCATCGGCGGCGGCGATGCCGGTATCAAGCAGCCGAAAACGGGCATGCAGTGGCTGGAAAAGGCGGCCGCGAAAGACTTTCCCATCGCCCAGACCTATCTGGCGGAACTGCTGATGGTCAAGGGCGACCCCGCCTCATTAAAACGGGCCGGCGTGCTGCTGGACGCCGCCTCGCAGGCAGGCTACACGGCCGCCCATGCGTATAAATTCGACCTGGCCCGGCGCACGGGCGCGCCGCCGCAAGACGCGGCACGGCATTTGCAGGACGCCTTCATGGGCTTGATGAAGGATTACCAGGGCGCTGCCAAGGACTTGATGCAGCCGCAAAAAAATAATTCAAAATAATTTTAGATTTCCCTGAACTGCCCCCGTTATCCGGGGGTACATGCAATACAGCATGACAGTGACCAGGGAAATCCCATGCAAGCATCGAGCACGGCAGCAACCATTACCACCGGCCAACGGGGCCGCATCCTCGCCTACCAACCGAGCGGACAAGGTTCCGTCAGCGTGGCCGGCATTCAACATGCCTTCGACGTCAGTACCCATTGGCGCTCGGACGTGGCGCCCGCCATCAACGCCGTCGTCGACGTGCGCTTCGATGACGCTGGCAGCCTCACCACCGTCAGTGCCGTGGCGACGCAGCAACTGGCGCAGGAAGAGATGGCCGGCGCGGCGAAACTGGCGCGCGACAAGGGCCAGCAGCTGTGGGGCCAGGCAGTCTCGGCGCTGGGCATCAAGGTGCTGGCCAGCCTTGGCGTCTTGATCGCCGGCGCCTTTGTCTTCAACACCATCGGCATCCGCCTGTTCGCCTCCGTCTCGCGCACCTATTGGCAGCTGCTGGGCCTGTCCGCCGACAGCCTGGAAAGCTTTGCCCGCGATGGCGGCGGCGGTTTTACCTCCGCACAATTCTTCTTCCTGCTGGCCATTGCCGGCTGCTGCGCCACCATGGCCAGCAGCCACCCGAAAGCGGCGCTGGGCAAGTGCGCGCCGCTGCTGTTCGTCGTCATCCACAGCAGCTTGCTGTTCATCAAGATCAAGGGCGCCGTCAGCGATGCGGGCAACGCCATGGGCGGCATCATGGGCAGCCGCGCGGCCCGCATGGCCGAGCAGATGGCCAGCGAAATGCTGGGGCAAGTGTGGCAAGGCTTGTCGTTCGGTATCGGTTTTTACCTGGTGCTGGCCGCCAGCATTGTCCTGGCCGCTTACGGTGTTGGCGAATACAAACGCAAAACCGTCGGCTAAGTCACCTCTTACACACCCATACTGAAGGAAATAACATGAACCGCACTTTCCCCGCCCTGCTCGCCATCGCCCTGCTCCTGTCCGCCTGCGGCAAGACGGATAACACCACACCTGCCGCCTCGGCCCCCGTCGCCGCGAATGTCGCCGACATGGCTGCCAAGGCGCAAGTAAAGGCGGCTTCCGCCAGCCTGCCGCAAGCGGACGCTGCCACGCCAACGTCCAGCTATGTCGACATCACTAGCGGCAACCAGTTGATGTACAGCTACATCGCCCTGTCCGGCGTGCCGCCCGATTACGCGGCCGTGGCGCAACGCATCTCGCGCGAATATGCGGGCAGCAACGACGCCTTCCGCAAGCAGGAAGTGCTCGACGCCTTGAAACCGCAGATCGACGCCAGGGTCAGCGAAGCGAAAACCAAACGCTACCTGCGCTACCAGATCAATGGCCAGGGCGCGCTGTCGCCATACGCCATGGACAAGGCCGCCTTCCCCGCCAAGTTCGCCGAAGCGGGCACGTATTACTACATGTACGACAATGGCGACTACAAGCTGGCGTTCACGAATGGCGACGGTTACTCGCTGCTGAAGGTAGACCAGGAGGCGGCGCGCAAGATCGAGGCGGCGCGTAGCGGCTACAAGGATTTCGCCATCGTCGTGTATGCCTACGCCCAGGAAGCGGACATGGCCAGCAAGCAGGTCAAGGCGCAGATCGTCAAGGTGGCGATCAAGCTGAACGGGGAAGAAATTCCTGTGCAGCAAGCGCTGTAAGCACCGGGGCCTTTGCGTTACACTGTTCGCCACATTGCATCGGGATAGCGACATGGGCGAACCAACACAGGCGGAACAACATCTGGCGAAGGGCCAGCAACTGCAGCAGCAAGGCAAGCTGATCGAGGCGATCAACGCCTACCAGGCCGCCTATAAACTGAACCCGGCCCTGGCCGAAGCACAGCATTTCCAGGGACTGGCGATGCTGGAGCTGGGCCAGGGCGCCATCGGCCTGGGCTTGCTGAAACTGTCGCTCAAGCAGCAACCGGAGAACGCCCTGTTCCACTACAACCTGGGCAACGTGCTGCGCGGCACGGACAGCGAAGCGGCGCTGGCCAGCTACGCTACGGCGGCGCGGCTGGCGCCGCACGAGCACGATTTCGCCATCAGCCATGCCGAATTGCTGCTGGGAAAACAGCGTCTGGCCGACACCATCGCCGAGCTGGAACGGGCCCACACCCTGCGCCCGCAGCGCTGGCAAACCCTGCAGGGCCTGGCCGAGCTGTATTACCGCACGGGACAGCAAGATCTGGCGCTGGCAAGCTACGCGCAGGCCCTGGCGTTGCATCCGGCACTGGCGCAAACGTGCCGCATCGGCTTTGCCAGTCCCAGCACTGAAAACACGGAACGGCTGAGCACGCCCGACGTAGCGGCGAGCTTGCACGACTTCCTGCGCGAAACCGACCTGCACATCCTCGACGATTTCCTGCCCGACCCGGCCGCCTGGCGCGCGCAGGCGCTGGCTTTACCGTTCGAGCAGCAGCGCTATGCCGGGCAGAACTACCCGGGCAGCCAGACGGCGGGCCAGCCCAGTCAAGACATCATGGAGCGCATCGCCACGGCGCTGGGCCGCCCCATCCGTTTTATCTCGCCCGACAATGGTTCCTACCGCCTCAGCTATGCGGACGCGATGGCGCGCACGGATATCCACGTGGATAACGAAACGGGCAACAATTTCAATTTCTATGCGGGCGTGCTGTATCTGAACCCGCCCGAACAGTGCCAGGGCGGCACCACCTTCTGGCGCCACCAGCCCAGCGGCTGGTACCGTCGCTTGCCAGAAGCGGACGTAAAAGCGGGCGGCTACGCCAGCTTCAAGGATTTCCAGAAACGCTGGCTGCCGAACAGTAAAGTGCAGAAATTCAATGACTTGCAGGAACAGCGCGACAGTTGGCAAGCGCTGCTGGAAGTGCCGATGCGCCACAACCGATTGATCGTGTACAAGGGCCACTACTTTCACTCGATCAGCAATGTGTTTGGCGACACGCCGGAAAATGGCCGATTGGTACAGCTATTTTTCTTTGAAGTGCCGGACTAATACATATCCGCAGCCGTCGCCCGCACGGCTTTGAGCAGCATATCCGCGCCCGGCGACAGCAAATGATCCTGCTGGCGAATAATCCCGAACGCATCCATCTTGCACGGCAGCTCGATGGGCAAGATGCTCAGCACGTTCAACGATTCGTAGTAATGCGCCACTTCCGTCGGCATCACGTGCAGCGAATCCGTCTGCTGCAGCAAGGACGTAATCAAGAGCAAGGCGGTGGTGTCGACCACGTCGACGGGCGGTTCCTGGCCGGCGCGGCGGAACATCATGTCGAAGCGGTGGCGCAGGATGCTGCCTTGCGGCGGCAAGATCCACGGCTGACCCGCCAAGTCTTTCAGTTGCAGATTCTTGCGCGACAGCAGCGGATGGCCATTGCGCGCCACGGCGCTGGCCGGCTCTTCCGTCAATTCCTCGTAGATGAGGCCAGCGCTGCTTTCCTTTTCCAGGATGCGCCCGATCATGAAGTCCAGGGTGCCATGCTGCAGCATGTCCATCAGGGTGTTGCTGTGCTCCAGGTGCACGCCGATGCGCATCAGCGGCGCCTGCTGCTTGATGCGGGCAATCGCGCGCGGCAGCAAGGCCATGGCCGGCGTCATGATGACGCCCACTTCCACCTGGCCCGTCAAGCCCGACTTCAGGGCGACGATGTCGTCATGCGCCAGCGACAGGCTCGTCAAGGCCATGCGCGCGTGGCGTATCATCGTCTCGCCATAGATGGTCGGCTCCATGCCGCGCGGCAACCTGTCGAACAGGCGCACGTCCAGCATCTCTTCCAGGTCCTTGATTTGCTTGGACGCGGCCGGCTGCGTCATGTGCAATTCTTCCGCCGCGCGGTGAATGTTGCGCTGCTCATCCAGGGCGATCAGCAGCAGCAATTGCCGCGTCTTCAGGCGGGCTCGCAAGAACCAGTTGGGGTTGAGGGTATCCATGAATAAATCATATCATGATCGATATCGGTGTTGACTCAATATCGATATTATAGATATCGGTGTGTCTCCTTTTTGTACTGGGTGAAATGGCTCAGGACGCCTTGCAGGCGGCACTCGGATTGGCCGCCGGGCCAGCCGTCTGCTGGATGAATTCGATCGTGCCATCGGGCTTGTACTTCAGCTCTTCCACGGCCACGGAACGCCGGTATTCGCCGCCACCGGGCAACTTGTCGTTGTGATAGAAGATGTAGGACTTGCCGTTGAATTCGATGATGGCCTGGTGGATGGTTTTCACCACGGCATTCTTGTCCATGATGGTGCCGCGGAAATGCCACGGTCCCGTCGGCGTCGGCCCTGTCGAATACGCCGTTTCTTCCGGGAAGTTGCGCGAGTACGACAGGTAATACGTGCCCGCATGCTTGTGCATATAGGCCGCTTCCGTGAACGCATCCATGCCGAAAGTCAGAATCGGGCCGTCGAGCTCCGTCATGTTGGCTTTCAGTTTGGCGTATTTCAAGACCGTATTGCCCCAGTAAATATAGGCCTGGCCATCCGTGTCGATGAAAACAGCCGGGTCGATGTCGTCCCACGGAATCGCCGTCTGCTTCGTCATGTCGTTCGTGATCAGGGCGCTGCCGCGCGCGTCGACGAACGGTCCGGTAGGGCTGTCGGACACGGCCACGCCGATGGCCTTGCCGGCGATGGTTTTATGGTCGACGGTCGAATAGAAATAATATTTATTGCCGCGCTTGACGATGTCACCGGCCCAGGCATCCTTGCCGGCCCACGCGAAGGTGGAAAAGCGCACGGGCGAGCCGTGATCCGTCCAGTTCGCCATGTCGCACGAGGAATACACGCGCCATTCATTCATGCGGTAATCCGTATCCGTGGCGCTCGCTTCATCGTGGCCCACGTACAGGTAGACCCTGCCATTGTCGACCAGCGCAGCGGGGTCGCCCGTGTAGATATTTTTCACGATGGGGTTGGCCGCCTGCGCGCCGAATGAGGCGCAGGCGAGCGCCGCCGCCGCCATGCCGATGGCTGCGGCAAGTTTATTCTTGTGAAACATGCTTTTAACTCCCGTTGGTATTTTTCTGGCCCATGGCCATCAGTCTTTGCACGACGCAAAAGACAAACAGCAGGCCGCCGATGACGATCTTGGTCCACCACGAGCTGAGCGTGCCGTCGAAGGCGATCAGGGTCTGGATGGTGCCCAGCACCAGCACGCCGGACAGGGCGCCCGCCACATAGCCGTAGCCGCCGCTGAGCAGGGTGCCGCCGATGACGACGGCGGCAATCGCATCCAGCTCCGTGCCTTGCGCATGCAAGCCATAGCCGGACAGCATGTAGAACGAAAACAGCACGCCGCCCAAAGACGCGCAGAAACCGCTGAAGGCATAGATCAGCACCTTGGTACGCCCCACGGGCAAACCCATCATCAGGGCCGACTGCTCGTTGCCACCGATCGCATAGACGGCGCGGCCGAACGGCGTGGCATGCGCCAGCCAGATGGCCAGCAGCAAAGTGATCACGGCGATCACCACGCCCGGCGAGACAAAGCCACCAAGGAATTGCAACTGGGTCTGCGACATGGCCACGAACAGCGGGTCGGCGATGGTGATGGAATTGATGCTGATCAAATAGCACAGTCCCCGCGCCAAGAACATGCCCGCCAGGGTGACGATGAACGGCTGCAATTTGAAATAATGGATCAGCGCGCCCATGCTGGCGCCAAATACGGTGCCCAGCGCCAGCACGGTGACGATCACCAGCAGCGGCGGCCAGTGCGCCACGTTGAGCAGCCAGGCGGCGATCATGGTTGACAGGGCCAGCACGGAACCGACGGACAGATCGATGCCACCGGAAACAATCACGAAGGTCATGCCGACGGCGATGACCAGCAAAAAGGCGTTATCGATCAACAGGTTAAAGATCACTTGCGTCGATAGCAGGCCCGGATAGGCGGCGCCGCCCAGGCCCAGCATCACCACCAGCAGCAAGACCGTGACGAGCGAGGTGAAATAAGGGGTGTGCAGCAGGCCCTTCATGCTTTTCTCCGATGCAGCAATTGCTTGAATTCCGACGATTGCGACAGGCAGACGAGGAAGACGACGACCGACTTGACGACCATGTTCACTTCCGGCGGCACGCCCAGCGAATAGATCGTATAGGTCAGGGTCTGGATGATGAGGGCGCCTATCATGCTGCCCACGAGGCTGAACTTGCCGCCGGCCAGGGACGTCCCGCCCAGGGTCACGGCCAGGATGGCATCCAGTTCCAGCATCAGGCCCGCGTTGTTCGCGTCGGCGCTCTTGATGTTCGAGCTGATCATCAACCCCGACAGGCCAGCGCAGGCGGCGCAAAACACGTAGACGAAAAAGATCAGGGTCGCCGTCTTGATGCCGGCCAGACGCGCGGCGACGGGGTTGATGCCGACGGCCTGGATGAACAGGCCCAGCGCCGTCTTGCGCATCAGCACGGCGGTAATGATAAACACGGCCGCCACGAGGAACAGGGAAAACGGCAAGCCGAACAGGTAGCCGCTGCCGATGAAGAAGTACGGTTGATAGTAGACGGTGACGATCTGCCCATCCGTCAGCAATTGCGCCAGGCCGCGCCCCGCCACCATCAAGATCAAGGTCGCGACGATGGGCTGCAAGCCCAGTCCCGCCACCAGCACGCCATTCCAGGCCCCGCACAGCAGGGCCGCGCCCAAGGCCGCCGCCAGGGCCCAGCCCATGGGGATGTTGCTCACGTAGGTCGGCACGCCATTCTCCATCACCATAGTGCCGCCGATCAGCATGGCGGCCACGGTGCCGGACAGGGCCACGACAGCGCCCACGGAAATGTCGATGCCGCGCGTGGCAATCACCAGGGTCATGCCCAAGGCTGCCAGCATCAGCGGCGCGGCGCGGTTGACGATGTCGATCACGCTGCCGTACAAATGACCATCACGGATTTCCAGATGGAAAAAGCCGGGAATGGCAAAGAAGTCGACCAGCAACAGCAGGAACAGCGCGGCCAGGGGACGGCTCAGGGGATGGTGTAAAACGGTATGCAAGGCGGACGTACCCGTAGTGGAAGCCGGACGCGCCAGTGGCGCGTGCGATGGCGTGGATAAACTCATGTGGCGTCTCCGGCGATTACTTGCAGCACGGAGCTGTCGTCGAGCTCGCCGCGCGCATAGTCGCCACACGCCTTGCGGTCACGCATGACGACAATACGGTCGCTGCAACGCAGCACTTCCGGCAGTTCGGACGAGATGAACAGAATCGCCATACCCTTGCGGCACAGTTTGGCCACATAGCTCATGATTTCCTGCTTGGCGCGCACGTCGATGCCGCGCGTCGGCTCATCTAAAATCAACATGGCCGGCGACGTCACCAGCCAGCGGGCCAGCAGTGCTTTTTGCTGATTGCCGCCCGACAGGCTGCCGATGGGCGTCTCGATGCTGGCCGTCTTGATACCGAGCGCCTTGACGTACTCGTCGGCCAGCGCCTGCTGGCGTTTGAACGGGATGGCACGCAGCAAGCCCGTGCGGGCCTGCAAGGCCAAAATAATGTTTTCGCGCACGGACAGCGACAGGATCGCCCCCTCATGCTTGCGGTCTTCCGAGCAAAAGCCGATATCCTGGGCAATCGCATCGCGCGGCACGTGGAAGTGGCGCGGCTTGCCTTGCATGGTGATGCTGCCAGAATCGGCCTTGTCGGCGCCAAACAGCAAGCGCGCCAATTCCGTGCGGCCCGAACCGAGCAAGCCAGCCAGGCCCAGCAATTCGCCCTGGCGGATGTGAAAATCCATGGGCAGCAAGGCGCCCTTGCGGCCCAGTCCCTGCGCTTCGAGCACGGTGTGGCCAAAGCTGGCAGCGCCCGCTTCTTGCGCCAGATCCAGCGCTTGCTCCTGCGTGTCGGCCGCCACGCCGATCATTTTATTCACCAGCGCCAGGCGCGACAGCTCGCTGCACGCATACTCCCCTTCGCGCTCACCGTTGCGCATGACCGTGATGCGGTCGGAAATGGCGTAGGTCTGGTCGAGAAAATGGGTGACGAACAGGATCGCCATGCCCTGCTCGCGCAGGCGGCGCAGCACGGAAAACAGCAGATTGACTTCCGCCTCGTCCAGGCTGGACGTGGGTTCGTCGAGGATCAGCACGCGGGCCGAAATGTTCAGCGCGCGCGAAATGGCCACCATTTGCTGAATGGCCAGGGGAAAGCTGGACAATTGCGCCGTGACATCGATATCGATCTGTAATTGCTGCAGCAAGGCACGCGCCTGTTGCTGCATGGAACGCCAGTCTATGGGACCAAAACGCGCGCCGAAGCGGCGTGGATAGCGCCCGATAAAGATGTTCTCCGCCACCGACAGGTTCGGGCACAGATTGACTTCCTGGTACACCGTGCTGATGCCGAGCAACTGCGCATCCGAGGTGGACGCGGGTGCGATAGGCTTGCCATCGAGCAGGATCTGGCCGCTGTCGGGCGTGTAGACGCCCGTCAGCACCTTGATCAGGGTCGATTTCCCGGCGCCGTTCTGTCCCATCAGGGTGTGCACTTCGCCCGGATACAGGCGCAGGGCAACATCGCTGAGGGCTTTGACGCCGGGAAAGGACTTGCTGATGCCGCGCAACTCCAGCAAGGGAGCTGGCGCGGCGTTGTGATGCGCTTGCGTCTTCATCATGCGGCAAGCTTAGTACTTACGGTTCGGGAATTCCTTGGCGGCCACCTCGGCAGGGAACACGCCTTCCACCGTCGTGATGCGCGCTGGCACGGGCTTGCCGGCCACCACATCGCGGGCAATGGACATCAGTTGCGGGCCCAGCAGCGGGCTGCACTCGACGGTGACGTTCAGCTTGCCGGCGATCATGGCCTCGAATGCGCCTTTGACGCCATCGATCGAGATGATGATGATGTCCTTGCCCGGCTTCATGCCCGCTTCTTCGATGGCCTGGATGGCGCCGATGGCCATGTCGTCATTGTGCGCGTACAGCACGTTGATTTTCTTGCCTTCGGCCTTCAGAAACGCTTCCATCACTTCCTTGCCCTTGGCGCGCGTAAAGTCACCCGTTTGCGAACGGATGATCTTCAGCTTGGGATTCTTGCCGATGACTTCTTGGAAGCCTTCCTTGCGGTCGATGGCCGGAGCGGAACCCACCGTGCCCTGCAGTTCGACGATGTTGAGGGTCGCATCCGGGGTTTTCTTGGCGTGCTCGAGCAGCCATTGGCCCGCGCGGCGGCCTTCTTCCACGAAGTCGGAACCGATGAAGGTCACGTACAGCGATTTGTCGGCCACGTTGACGGCACGGTCCGTCAAGATGACGGGAATCTTGGCAGCCTTGGCTTCGCGCAAGACGGTATCCCAGCCCGATTCGACGACGGGCGAGAAAGCGATCACGTCGACTTTTTGCGCGATGAACGAGCGCAGGGCCTTGACCTGGTTTTCCTGCTTTTGCTGCGCATCGGCAAATTTCAGGGTAACGCCATCTTTCTTGGCGGCATCCTTGATGGAGACGGTATTGGCGGTGCGCCATTCGCTTTCGGCGCCTACCTGCGAAAAGCCCATGACGAGGGGCTTGGCGGCGAAGGCGGACGAGGTAGCGAAGGTGGTGGCGGAAAAGGCCAACAGCATGGCGCTGGCGAGGAGTGTGCGGCGTGTCAATGTCATTCTTGTCTCCAGTTTTTTTTGGAATACCATCACAGCCGGATGCCGGATGGGCGGTTTTTTATGAACCCATGGTAGGAGAAAGCAACATAGCCATCCAATCAATTCTTTTTCGCTTGCGATACCGATTTGCGTATCACCTGGCACACATCTGCTGACCCCTTACCGTTTGGCAGCCGGCAATTGGCGGCTTTGATAGCGGTTCAAGTCGCGCGGATCGACCTGCGGCCAGCCATCCTTGTCCCACGTCATGGGCAGGATCTTGAGCTTCTGCAAATAATTGTCCGCCGTCTCGTAGGCGTGCAGCACCAGGTAATCCTTGCCATCGAACGTATAGGCACTGTTGTGGCCCAGGCCTTTCCAGTCCTTGTCGCCCTGCAGCACCACCGTGCCGCCGCCCTGCGCCATGTCGCGTCCGTTCTTGTCCAGATACGGACCCGTCACGCTATTGGACCGTCCCACGGCCAGGTGATAGGTGCTTTTCTCCTTCTGGCAGCACAGCCCCCAGGAGACGAAGAGGAAGTAATCCTTGCCCCGCTGGAAGATGAACGGCGCTTCGATTTCCTCGGGCGCGGGCTTGAATTCACCCGCGCGTGGCGGCAGGGGCACGCGACGCGCCAGGGAATGCCACTCTTGAGGTTCCGCAATACGGGTCCAGTCGGGCGTCAATTTCACCAGCTTGATGCCGTTCCAGAAGGAACCGAACGACATCCACGGCGTGCCGGCGGCATCGGTGATGATGTTCGAATCGATGGCGTTCCACTCGTCGCGCTCGGGCACGGATTGCAGCAGCATGCCCTGGTCGACCCAGCGGTAGTCGGGCGAGCGGGGATTGAGCGTGGTGTTGACGGTCACGCCGATGCCGGACGTGTTCTTGCCGAAGCCGGACACCGAGTAGTACAAGTAATATTTTCCGTCATGAAACTGCACGTCAGGCGCCCAGATGTGGTCGTCAAACGATGGCGCGGCCGTCTTGGCCCACGTGGGCTGGCCCGCGAAGACGCGCCCTTCCGGCTGCCAGTCGACCATGTTTTTTGAACTGTAGAAGGTGATGCCGGGGCCTGTGCTGTACAGATAATACGTGTCGCCTTCCCTGGCCATCACGGGGTCGTGCACGCTGACCTGGGCCGCGTGCGCGGCAGCCAGGATCGCCAGGGTGCTCAGGATGGCGGCAGCGCCGCGTGTCAACAAGTGCATCGTCTTCTCCGATATGAACAGGCCGGCCCATCATGCGGGCCGGCCGGATGAATGACAAGTGGCGCAAAGCTTATTCGACAGCCACCACCACGACGGCCTTGGCCGGGATAGACACGGTCAGCTTGCCGCCTTGCGCCTTGGCATTGAACGCCACCGGCTGCACGGCTTGCGGTTGCGCAAAGCTGTTGACGGCGTCCATCTTGCCTGCGGTCAGCACGCGACCATTCACGGCTGTCACTTTTTGACCTGCCAGCGCCACGCTCACGTCAACGGCCTTGTGCGGGTTCGTATTCACCAGCGACAAATACACCTTGCCATCCTTGGCGCGCGCGGCCGAGGCGCTCACTTCAGGAATGCTGACCTTGCCCAGGCTGTACTTGCCATTGCCCTGGATGGCGACCGGCAGGGTCGTGGCATCCTGGAACGGCACGTACATTTCAAACGCGTGATATGTGGGCGTAAGGAAATATTTATCCTTGTCCGTGATGATCATCGCTTGCAGCACGTTGACCATTTGCGCGATATTCGTCATGCGCACGCGGTCTGCATGGGCGTGGAAAATATTGAAGTTCAGGGCGGCGACGAGCGCATCGCGCAAGCTGTTTTGCTGGAACAGGAAACCCGTGTTGGTGCCCGGCTCGACGTCGTACCAGGTACCCCATTCATCGACGTACAGGCCCGTCTTTTTGGAGGGATCGTTCTTGTCGATGGCGGCGATATTGTTTTTGATCAAGCTATCGATGCGCAGGGTGCGGCTCAAGGTGGAAATCCATTCATTTTCGCCAAAGCCCGTGGCGGCGCCCTTTTTTTCCCAGACGCCGGTCGGCACCGTGTAGTAGTGGAAACTGATGGCATCCATCATGTTCGGCTTGATTTCGCGGCTCAGCGTGCTGGACCAGCTGGTGTCATCGTCATTGCCGCCGCTGGCGATAAATTTCGGACGCGCGCTTTCCGGCGTCTTCATGAAGGTGTGATAGTGCTTGTACAGGTCGGCGTAGTATTGCGGGCGCATATTGCCGCCGCAACCCCAGGCTTCGTTGCCGATACCAAAGTAATCGACTTTATACGGCTGGGCGCGGCCATTCTTGCGGCGCAGCTCGGCCAGGGTCGACTTGCTGTCCGAGGTCATGTATTCGAGCCACTCGGACATTTCCTGCGGCGTGCCGGAACCGAGGTTGCCGTTGATATAGGTCTGTGCGCCCAGCAATTCCGCCAGGTCGAAGAATTCATGCGTGCCGACGGCGTTCGACTCTTCCACGCCACCCCAGTTGGTGTTGACTTTGGTCGGGCGCTTCTCGCGCGCGCCGATGCCGTCCTTCCAGTGATATTCATCGGCAAAGCAGCCGCCCGGCCAGCGGACCAGGGGCACGTGCAACTGTTTCAGCGCGCCCAGCACGTCATTGCGCCAGCCCTTGGTGTTGGGAATCGGCGATTCCGGTCCCACCCACATGCCTTCGTAAATACCCGTGCCCAGGTGCTCGGCGAACTGGCCGTAAATGTTTTTATTGATCACGGAACCTGGCTTGGCCACGTCGATGGTGACATTGACGGGCGCGGCAAAGGCGCTGCCGGCGGCCATGGCCAGGCTGAAGGCCACGATGCGGGTGTTGATGAATTTCATGCTGTCTCCTGTTTTTTAGTGAAAAGCAAGGGCCGGGATTACTCCCGGCAATCTGGAATGGCGTAGCCTCTCCTGCCGCGGGGTTGGGGCGGCAAGAGGGGTGTTTCAAGATCGGAGTTGCCGGTCAGTGCCGGCGCGAATAAACGGCGCGGGGGCGCTTAGACCCAGCCGGCGTCGACGATGAATTCCTGGGACGAGCACATCGCGCCGTCATCGGAGGCGAGGAACAGCACCATGGCGGCGATGTCCTGTGGCATCAGCTTGCTTGGCAAGCATTGGCTTTTCTTGATTTCCACTTCGGCCGCCTCGTCGACCCACAGGTCGATCTGACGCTGCGTCATGACCCAGCCGGGCGTGACCGTGTTGACGCGGATATTGTGGGCGCCATAATCGCGCGCCAGACCCCGCGTGAGGCCGACGACGGCCGCCTTGGTGGTGGCGTAGACGGGGTAGCCGCCCGACTTCATGTGCCAGGAAATCGAGCTGACGTTGATGATGGAACCGCCGCCCTTGCGCTTCATGCCCTCAAAGACGGCCTGGCACGTGAAGAACATCGGACGTTGATTGATCGCAATGCGCTCATTCCAGTATTCCAGGGTCACGTCCTGCGCCTGGTGGCGCTGGTCGTTGGCGGCATTGTTGACGAGGATATCGAAGTCGCCCAGTTTCTCGGCCAGTTCGGCCATGACGGCCTGCAAGGATGGGATATCCGTGATGTCGCAATGGCGGAACAAGGGTGCCGTCAAACCCGCTACAGCCAGGCGGCGGCACAGGGCCTCGCTCGCTTCGACGGCGATATCGACAAACGCCACCAGCGCGCCCTGGGCGACAAATTCCACCACCAGGGATTCGCCGATGCCGCTGCCGCCACCCGTGATGAACACGCGCTTGCCCTGCAAGCTGCCATATTTCGCCAATTGCTTCATCTTGTCTCCACCTGTGTATTTTTTATTTTTTGTGATTAAAGTTTGCCCAGCACGCCATCGTGACGGCGCCAGATCCCCAGCGGATTATCATCGCGCAGCGACTCCGGCAGCAAGTCCTGCAGCAGATTCTGGTAGGACACGGGACGCAGGAAGCGGTTGATGGCCGCCGTGCCCACCGAGGTACTGCGGCCATCCGACGTGGCCGGGAACGGGCCGCCGTGCACCATGGCCGTCGACACTTCCACACCGGTCGGGAAACCGTTCGCCAGGATGCGGCCCACGCGGCGTTCCAGCACGGGCAGCAGGCGGCGCGCGTCAATCAGGTCGCCCGCATCCATCTGCAGGGTGGCCGTCAGCTGGCCTTCCAGGCTTTCCGTGATCGCCAGCAACTGTTCCATGTCGCGGCAAGCGACCAGCAAGGAGGCGGGGCCGAAGACTTCGTCGCGCAAGTCGTGCCTGGCCAAAAACGCCTCGCCCGAAGTGACGAACAGGGCGGCGGCGCCCTTGCCTTCATCGCCCGTGTTTTGCACCAGCGGCGTCACATCAGCGTGCTGCGCCAGGGCGGCGACGCCTTTCGCATAGCTGCTGGCGATGCCAGCCGTCAACATGGTGGCGGCCGGCGCCGGCGCCAGCGCTTCGGCGGCAGCGGCGGCAAAGGCCGTGAAGTCAGGGCCTTCCAAGCCCAGCACGAGGCCGGGATTGGTGCAGAACTGGCCCACGCCCATCGTCAGCGAAGCGGCAAAACCGCTGGCGATCGCCGCGCCACGGGCGGCCAAGGCTTGCGGCAGCACAAACACGGGGTTGATGCTGCTCATCTCCGCATATACAGGTATCGGTTGCGCACGTTCCGCCGCCACCTTCATCAGGGCGAGGCCGCCCGAACGCGAACCCGTAAAACCCACGGCCTGGATGGCCGGATGGGCGACCAGCGCCTGGCCGATGCCGTTGCCTGTGCCCGTCAGCAAGGCGAAAACGCCGGCCGGCAGCTTGCAGATGGCAATCGCCTTGACGATGGCGCGCGCCACCAGCTCCGACGTGCCCGGGTGGGCCGAGTGGGCTTTCAAGACAACAGGGCAGCCAGCGGCCAGGGCCGAGGCCGTATCGCCACCGGCCACGGAGAAGGCCAGCGGGAAGTTACTGGCCGCAAACACGGCGACGGGGCCCAGGCCAATCATGCGCAAACGCAAGTCAGGACGCGGTGGCGTGCGCTCAGGCAAAGCCGAATCGATGCGCGCATCGGTCCAGGAACCTTCGCGCAGCAAGCCGGCGAACAGTTTCAGCTGACCGACCGTGCGGCCACGTTCGCCTTCCAGGCGCGCGCGCGGCAAGCCGCTTTCCGTCATGGCGCGCACGATCAGCTCGTCGTCCAATTCCAGAATTTGCGCGGCGATGGTGTCCAGAAAATCGGCACGTTCTGCATCCGTGGTGGCGCGGAACGGATCGAAGGCGGCTTGCGCCAGACGGCACGCCGCGTCGATTTGCGCCACGTCAACCATGTGGAAGGCGGGCGCGATGTGCGCGCGCGCGGCCGGGTCCCACGCTTCGAAGGAGCCGCCATTGCCCTTGACGGCGACGCCGCCGATCAATGCATCACCGGTGATGATAAAACTCATAATGTGCTCACTTTCGCAAATTCGGTTGGGAAGACATCGAGGCGGTTGCGCAAGGCAGGGCCAAAGGCCGGCGCTTCGATTTCAAAGGTTTCGCCCGGCGCCACGCTCACGCCATCGGCAAAGCTTAACGTCGCCGTGCCAAAGAAATGCACGTGCACGTCACCAGGGCGCTTGAACAGCGGATACTTGAAGTGATGGTGTTCCAGGTTGGCAATCGTGTGCGACATATTCTCTTCGCCGCTGACAAAGGCCTTTTCCCAACGCACATTGCCGGCAGTGTCCAGCACGCGCGAGGCGCCAGCGATATGCGCGGGCAATTCGCCCACCAGCAGGGCCGGCCCCACGCTGCACATGCGCAGCTTCGAATGGGCCAGGTACAGGTAGTTCTGGCGTTCCGTGATGTGGTCCGAGAATTCATTGCCGATGGCGTAGCCGACCCGATACGGCTGGCCGTCGTCGCCGATCACGTACAGGCCGGCGATTTCCGGCTCTTCGCCGCCATCGAGGGCAAAGTCCGGCATACGCAGCGGCTGGCCGCCAGCGCGCACGATGGAGCCATCGCCCTTATAAAACCATTCGGGCTGGGCGCCGGCCGTGCCGTCAGCCGGCTTTCCGCCTTCCACGCCCAGGCGGAACATTTTCATCGAATCGCTCAGGGATTCCGCATCGCCGCCGATCTTCTTGTGCATGGCGTCGCGCGCACCGGCGCTGCCCAGATGGGTCAAGCCCGTGCCCGTCACGTAGCAGTGCGCTTCGTCGGCGTGATCGAGCGGCGCCAGCACACGTCCGGCAGCAGCCACGTCCGCATAGGCATGCGTGGTGTTGCCGACGGTGGCGTTGACCAAGTCCGCCAGGCTGACCTTCTTGCGGATGGCGTCTTGCGCCAGCGCATACGTCGTGTTGTAGCCTTCGATGACGCGGATCTGGTCGTCTTGCAGCAGGCCGACGAGGCGGCCGCCGTGTTCATTCGTAAATTGCAGCAACAGCATGGAATTCTCCGCTTAATGTGAGTGGCGCGGCACGGCGGAACCGCGATTGCCGACCAGGAAGTCGAAATCGCAGCCTTCATCGGCCTGCAACACGTGTTCGATGTACAGCTGCTGGTAGCCGCTCTTCGGCCCAGGCGCGCTGCCCAGTTCGCGGGCCGCCAGGCGCTCGGCGATCTCCGCGTCGCTGATGTCGATGTTCAGGCTGCCGGCGTGGCAATCGAGGGCGATCATGTCGCCATCGCGCACGATGCCCAGCGGGCCGCCCGCCATGGCTTCCGGCGCCACGTGCAGCACGACGGTGCCGTAGGCCGTGCCGCTCATGCGCGCGTCCGAGATGCGCACCATGTCGGTGATGCCTTGCGCCAGCAGTTTCGGCGGCAAGCCCATGTTGCCCACCTCGGCCATGCCCGGATAGCCTTTCGGGCCGCAGTTTTTCATGACCAGCACGGAGTTCGCGTCGACATCCAGGTCGGGATCGAGGATGCGCGATTTATAGTGTTCGAAATCCTCGAAGACAACAGCCTTGCCGCGGTGCTGCATCAAATGCGGCGAGGCGGCCGACGGTTTCAGCACGGCGCCGCGGGGCGCCAGGTTGCCGCGCAGCACGCAGATACCGCCATCGGCCAGCAGCGGGTTGTCCAGGGTGCGCACCACTTCATCGTTGTAGATCGGCGCTTCGACGCAGTTGTCCCACAGCGACTTGCCGTTGACGGTCAAGGCATTCTTGTGCGGCAGCAAGTCGCCCTCGCCCAGGCGGCGTATCACGGCCGGCAAGCCGCCCGCGTAGTAAAACTCTTCCATCAGGAAACGACCCGAGGGCAGCAAGTCGACGATGGTCGGCGTGCCACGGCCCACACGGGTCCAGTCTTCCAGCTCCAGCGGCACGCCGATGCGGCCGGCAATCGCCTTCAGGTGGATCACGGCGTTGGTCGAACCACCGATGGCGGCGTTGACCTTGATGGCGTTTTCAAACGCTTCACGCGTCAGCACTTTCGACAGGCGCAGGTCTTCGTGCACCATTTCGACGATGCGGATGCCCGACATGTGCGCCAGCACGTAGCGGCGCGAATCGACGGCGGGAATGGCGGCGTTATGCGGCAAGGACGTGCCCAGCGCTTCAGCCATGCTGGCCATCGTCGAGGCCGTGCCCATGGTGTTGCAGGTACCGGCCGAGCGCGACATGCCCGATTCGGCCGACATGAACTGGTGCAGGGTGATCGATCCCGCCTTCATCTGCTCGTGCAACTGCCACACGGCGGTGCCGGAACCGATGTCCTTGCCGTTGAGTTTGCCGTTCAGCATGGGGCCGCCGCTGACGACGATCGTCGGGATATCGACGCTGGCCGCGCCCATCAGCAGCGCCGGCGTGGTCTTGTCGCAGCCGACCAGCAGTACGACGGCGTCCATCGGGTTGCCGCGGATCGATTCTTCCACGTCCATCGAGGCCAGGTTGCGCGTCAGCATGGCCGTCGGGCGCAGATTCGATTCGCCGTTCGAGAAGACAGGGAATTCCACTGGGAAACCGCCCGCCTCCAGGATGCCGCGTTTGACGTGCTCGGCCAACTGGCGGAAATGCGCGTTGCAGGGGGTCAGTTCGGACCAGGTATTGCAGATGCCGATGATGGGCTTGCCGTGAAACTCGTGGTCAGGTATGCCCTGGTTTTTCATCCAGCTGCGGTACATGAAGCCGTTCTTGTCCTGCGAGCCGAACCACTCGGCAGAGCGCAGGGCAACCTTCTTTTTTGTCTCAGACATGCCATTCTCCTGGTTGTGCTATGCCGGATCTAATGTCGTCGGCCCGGGCAGCGATGTTGGAATACTAAAGAATCCTGCCATGCCTTTCCAATCAATTTTTAATGCGTTCCGATATCGAAAACGATATGACTATGCCCCAATGAAAACGCCCTGCGGGCGCGTGGCGGCAGGGCGTGGGCTGTTTTGGCTGGGGAGCCTACTCGGCGGAAAAGCGGTACACGGTTTGCGTCTGATACACCTGACCCGGGCGCAAAATGGTGCTGGGGAAGTGCGACTGGTTCGGCGAATCCGGGAAATGCTGGGTTTCCAGGCACAGTGCGCCGCGATGGCGGATGGGGCCATGCTTGCCGTGCTGGCTGCCGTCGAGGAAATTGCCCGAATAAAACTGGATGCCCGGCTCCTGCGTGTACACCTGCATCACCCTCCCCGAAACGGGATCGCGCACGGTGGCGGCCAGGTTCAGCCTGTGATCTGCCTTTTGATTGAGCACAAAGTTGTGATCGTAGCCGCGGCCGATGCGGATCTGCCCATGCGGCAAGGCGATGCTGTCGCCGATGACGGTGCTCTGGCGCAAGTCGAACGGCGTGCCGCTTACGTCCGCCAGTTCGCCCGTGGGAATCGACCCCGCGTCAACGGGCAGGTAGCGGTCCGCGTTGATCGACAGCGCGTGGCCAAGGATATCGCCCTGCCCCGCCAGATTGAAATAGCTGTGGTTGGTCAGGTTGACGGGCGTGGCCTGGTCCGTCACGGCGTGGTAGCGCAGGCTCAGGGCGTTGTCGTTGTCCAGTTCGTACACGACGGTGACGTCCAGCTGGCCCGGATAGCCGTCTTCGCCGTGCGGGCTGCTGCGCGTCAACGTCACGCCCACTGCGTCGTCCCTGGTGAACGGCTCGGCCTGCCACATCACCTGGTGAAAGCCCTGGTTGCCACCATGCAAATGATTGGGCGCATTGTTGACGGCCAGCTGGTAATCCTTGCCGTCCAGACTGAAACGTCCCTCGGCGATGCGGTTGCCGAAACGGCCGATGACGGCGCCCAGGAAAGCGCTGTTGGCCAGGTAGGGTTCGATGCGATCGAAACCCAGCACCACGTCGGCAAGAGTGCCGTCGCGGTCCGGCACGTGGATTTCGCTGATGATGGCGCCAAAGTCGAGCACCTTGGCTTGTATGCCCTGGCGGTTCGTCAAGGTAAATACGCTGACGTGCTGGCCATCGGGCAGGATGCCGAACGGCGCTTGCGTCACTGAAACAGAATCAACTGGGGTCATGGCGTCGGGTCCGGTGCGTTACAGGGTCGATGAGCGGCCAAACACGGGCATGCCTTGCGCATCCCAGCGCAGCGGTTTGACAAACGTGTGGCGATCCGGGTTCCACAGCGGGTCGCCGACGATTTTCGTGTAGGTGCGGGCATGGTACACCAGCAATACGCCGTCGCCGTCGTCGTCCGTCGTGAAGCTGTTGTGGCCGGGGCCATAGATACCGTGCTCGTAGCAGGTGGCAAACACGGGCTCTGGCGACTTGGTCCACGAGAACGGGTCCAGCAAGTCGGCCGTGTCATCGGCCCACAACAAGCCCATCGCATAGTTTTCATCGGTGGCGCTGGCCGAATAGCTGATGAATATCTTGCCGTTGCGTTTCAGCACGGAAGGGCCTTCGTTGACCCAGAAGCCGCGGATTTCCCAGTCGAATTCCGGTTTGCTCAGCATCACGGGCGGACCGGCCAGCTGCCACGGCGTGGCCATCGGCGCGATGTACAGGTTCGAATTGCCCTCGATGGCAACATCCTTCTGCGCCCACAGGTAGTACAGCACGCCGTCGTGCTCGAACGTGGTGGCGTCCAGGCAGAAGGTGTCGATGCCCGTGTCGATCTGCCCCATGAATTCCCACTCGCCTTCGAGCGGGTTGGCGTTCGTATTGCGGATCGCATACATGCGATGCTGGAACAATTTGTCTTTGATCTCACGGCTGGGTGCGGCGGCGAAATACACATACCAGGCGCCCTGGTTGAAGTGCAGCTCCGGCGCCCACACCAGTTCGCTGTACGGGCCCGTTTCCGGCTTGTGCCATACGTCGACTGTTTGCGCATCGGCCAGGCCGGCGATGCTGTCGGCGCGGCGCAGTTCGATACGGTCGTACTGGGGCACGGACGCCGTAAAGTAATAATAGCCATCGCTGTGGCGGTAGATATGCGGGTCGGCGCGTTGTTCGATCAGCGGTTTCAAAACGTCAGCCATGTTGTTTACTCCATTCAATTATTCTTACGCAGCCACGTAGCCACGCTTGTGCATTTCGGTTTTCACGCCTGTGTAATAGCTGTCGCTGATGCGGTACTTGAACATCAGCAAGCCCATCAGCAAGTGAAAGAAACCGGGGATGATCGACAGCATCAGGGCGATACCGTTCAGGGCGAATTGCGTTTGCTCATGGTTGGGCCGGTAGTCGAAATACGACAGCAGCACGCCCACCAGGCCGCCCGCCACCGCCATGCCCGCCTTCTGGCAGACGGAGATGCCGCCGAAGGCGAAGCCGGAGACGCGCTTGCCCGTTTTCACTTGACCATAATCGATGGTTTCCGCGATGGCCGACCAGAACACGGGCGCATGCAAGTCCACCACGAAGGACAGCAGGAAATACAGGGCGAATGCCAGCACGGTGTCGCTAGGCTTCACAAAGAAATAGATCGCCAGGCTGATCAGCGCGACGCCGATCTGCGTATAACGGAAAAGTTTTACCTTGCAATAAAACTTGGTGATCCAGGTCGAGGCGATCATGGCCAGGATGGCCGCCACCACGCCCGTGGTCAAAAAGGCGGCCACGGTTTCCGTGCTGCCGCCCAGATAGTATTTCGCGTAATAAATGGCAACGGAGCCGCGCACCACGTAGCCGATGGTGCCCGTGACGCACACGCCGCACAGCACCAGCCACTGGTCGTTCTGCAGCAGCACCTTCAATTGTTCCAGCAAAGATTGCTTTTCCACCACGTGCACGACCCGCTCGGTGGTGGAGAAATAGCAGAACAGGAACAGGGCCACGCCCATGACGGCCATCACGGCCATGGCCGCCTGGTAGCCGACGGCCGGGTTGCCGCCGCCCCAGCGCTGCGACAGGATGGGCACGACGATGGTCACCATGAAGGCGCCGATCTTGGCGAAGAACAGGCGGTAGCCGTTGGCCGACAGGCGGTCCTGCGGGTCGCTGGTCAGGCCGCTGATCAGCGAAATGTAGGGGATGCCCACGCCGGCCGTCATGATGGTCATCAGGATATACGTCGAATATGCCCAGATCAGCTTGGCGTCATACTGCCACTCGGGCGTGCTGAAGACAAAGAAGACGCTGACGCCATACGGCACGGCCAGCCACAGCAGATACGGGCGGTAGCGGCCCGAGGCAAAGCTGTAGCGGTCGGTGATCTGGCCCATGACCAGGTCGGCGATGGCGCCGATGACTTTCACGGCCACGAACAGCAGGGCCAGGTCGGTGGTTTTCAAACCATAGATATCGGTATAGAAAAAGGTGATGATCAGCATCATCGACGAAATGACGACATTGAGCGCCATGTCGCCGGCGCCGAAGCCGACCTTTTCAACGGTAGATAATTTTTGCGTCTCCATGCTTTCCGTCCATTCTTTTTATGATGAATCGTGCGTGACTGCCCAACTGACAGGGGCGTTGCCGGCCGAAACCATGGCAACGCCCTTGATTTTTACTATCTGATCAAGCTACATTTTCCAGCGCAGTGATAACCCTACCGTGCGGTCATAGCGCCGCGTATCGCGCGCATACACGCCCGGCGCGTTCCAGTAATCCTTGAACTTGGTATCGAGCAAGTTATTGCCGTCGAGGGTCACGGTGAACTGGTCGCTGATCTTGTACGACAGCGAACCATCGAGCTGGGCCGTCGGCGCCACTTTCAAGTCCAGGCCGGGACCGCCCTGGTTGTAGCTGTCGATGAATTTCGAGCGCCAGTTGTAGGCCAGGCGGCCCGACCACGCGTCTTTTTCGTACAGCAGCACCAGGTTGTAGGCGTAGCGCGACACGCCCGTGATGGCATGGCTCCCCGTCTCGTCGTCGGTGGTGCCGCTCATGTAGGTGCCGTTCGCCTGCAAGCCCAGGCCGCTCAACAGGCCCGGCAAGCCGTCATAAAACTGCTGGTAGCCAACTTCCAGGCCTTGCAGCTTGCCGGCGGCCGTGTTGTACGGGCGGTCCACGTCATAGGTCTTGCCGGCGATGGTTTCGCTGGCAATGCGTTGCTGGATATAGCCGTCAAACTTGTGGTGGAACACGGTGGCCGTCACGGAACCGGCCGGCGCGAAATACCATTCCAGGGCGGCATCAACATTGTCGCCCGTCACCGGTTTCAAGTTCGGATTGCCGCCCGCGCCCGTCGCCTTGACCGTTTCCGTCGAGTTGACCAGGGCCACGCCCGGGTTCAGCTGGGAAAAGCCGGGGCGGCTGATGGTGCGGCCGGCGGCGAAGCGGCCGACCAGGTCGGCGCGCAGCTTGATTTTCATGGCCACGCTCGGCAACACGTCGGTACTGGCCGTGTCGCTGATGACGGGCGTGTAGACGCCGTCTTGCGAACTGTTGCCTTGCAAGCTTTGTTCGGTGCGCACGACGCGCACGCCAACGGTGCCATCGACGGGGTAGGCGCCCAGCTTGAAGGCGATCTTCGCCTTGGTGTAGATGGAATACGTCTTTTCCGTATCCTTGAAGAACGAGCCCGGATCCATGGCGCGCGCCGCGCTGCTGCCCGTGACGGCTTCGCGGATGGTGCCCGTATTATTGAGCAGGAAGCTGGCGCATGGCGTGTACCACTGCTTCAAGCCATAGTCGGGTCCGCCGCTGGACATCGGTTCCGACAGGCAATTCAAGCCGGGAATCGACGTCACGCTCTGGCGGCCGAACGGAAACGCGGCGCCGGACACGTCCGGTGCTTCCGCATTGCCCTCGAAACTCTTGATCGATTCGGCTTCGCGCTTCACGCCGCGCAGGCCGACGCTGATTTCCTTGAAGATGCCGCCGGCACTCGGCGTGTACGCCAGGTCGGCGCGCACATCGTTCGAGCTGCCCTGATCCTGGCCGTAGCGGTCAAAGAAGCCCTTCAAATAGTAATTTGACGGGTCTTGCAAGTCGATGCCCGTGTAGTCGACGTGCAAGGTGCCATTCTGGTTGGTATTGATGCGGGCGTTCGGCACGACGGTGATGGCGTCGAGAATCGGATTGCGCCAGGTATACGTGCTCTTGGTGCTGGCCACTTCCGATGTGAAACGCCATTCCGGGTTGATATCCCACAAGCCGCCCACGGCAAATTGATGCGTCTTCGTCTGGTTCTTGTTTGCCTGCGTCGACATGATGGTGTTGACGTTGGTGGAGGTCAAGGTTTGCAGCTGGTCGGTGCCGGGAATCTTCGTCGCCGAGACAGGCGTGCCCCACCATGGCAAGCCGACGAAGTAGTCGGATTCTGCATCGAGCAGAAAGCGCGTGGCCATGCCTTCGGCGTACAGTTCGACGTCGGCGTTCGGACGCCATTGCAGCACGGCATTGGCGGTGGTGCGGCGGCGGTCGCCCTTGATCGGCAGCAAGCCCACCTGGTCCGGCCCCGTCAAGCCAGGCGACAGGAAACTTTTATCCACAGGCGCCGTATTGAACGCGCGCTCTTCATGGTAACGATGCTGCTGCTGCGACAAGCCCAACAACGCGCCCACTTCGCCGATGCCCGTCTTCCAGCGGTTCGACAGCATGCCGCTGATATTCGGGTCGGTGGCCTTGGATTTGTCGCTGTAGACGGCGCGCGTATTCACGCTGGCCGTAAACTCCTTGAAGTCAAACGGCCGGTTGGTGCGCACGTCGATGATGCCGGCCACGCCGCCTTCGACCTGGTCCGCGCCCTGCGACTTGTACACGTCCACGCGCTGCAGCATGGTGGCGGGAATGTCGGCCAGGTTGACGTAGCGGCCCGTGGTGGTAAACAGTTCGCGGCCGTTGAGCAGGGTCGTGACATCGCGCAAGCCGCGGATCATGACAGCGCTCGCTTCGCCCGAATCGCGGCGGATCTGGATGCCGGAAATGCGCGCCAGGGTTTCGGCCACGTTGTTATCCGGGAATTTGCCGATATCGTCGGCCACGATGGAATCGATGACCTGGTCCGAGCGCATCTTGATCTGCTGCGAATTTTGCGCCGAGCGGCGCACGCCACTGACG
This sequence comes from Janthinobacterium salmonicoloratum, assembly GCF_051380845.1. Taxonomy (NCBI): domain Bacteria; kingdom Pseudomonadati; phylum Pseudomonadota; class Betaproteobacteria; order Burkholderiales; family Oxalobacteraceae; genus Janthinobacterium; species Janthinobacterium salmonicoloratum. Next base: position 504,057 of record NZ_JBNYXV010000002.1, read on the forward strand.
GTCACGACCGACACTTCCGCAGCAGGCTCGGCACTGGCGTCCGCCGCCACCGCATCCTGCGCCCATACCGAAGCCGTGCTCAGCAGGCCAATACCGGCCAATGCCGCAACGGCTGCCTTCAAGGTAAATGGACGAGGGGAAGTGGCCGCGAGCGGGCCGGTGGCGTTGCGCATCATGAATCTCCAGATATTGTATTGATATTTTTATGCTGCTTGCATGTCGTTCGCATGCTCGGCGTTTATCTTAGGGGCTGGACGATAATCTCTCCAATCAATTTTTCCGCAGTTTCGATATCAATTTTGATATCGGCAGCTGGAGCACTTTGGAGGTTGCAATTCGACAACGGCAGGGGCGTCAGGGGAAAGAAAGTGACAGGATGGACGAATACGGAGGAAGAAGCCGGGGGCCTGACAAAAGTCGAGCCCTTCCCGGTGAGAGACATGCTCAGGGAAAACGACGGTAATTACTCGAAAGGCGCCGAATGGGCCTTATATGTAGACGGGATCTTGATCACTGGAAAGAGTTCGGTCGCGTCGGCGCAGATGTTGCGGGGGGCGTTGCAGCAGGAATACGTATTGGCACCGATGTGGGCTTCACACCGGTGCCGATAATACCTCCAGCAACAACGTGCCGTTTAATCGTTCAATTCCACTCCACACATAGCGACTCGGCCTGCTCCAAAATCAGTTGCACCGCCGTATCCTGCTTGACGGGCGGGTACTTATACTTGCGCAGAATTCGCTTCACCAGCAGGCGTAGTTTGGCCCGAACGCTATCGCGTACAGCCCAGTCGATGCTGACGTTCTGCCGCAGGCTCTCTGCCAACTCATGGGCGATTTTCTTTAACGTCTCGTCACCCAGCTCTCGCGCCGAGTCCTCGTTCTCCGCCAACGCATCATAAAAAGCCAGCTCGTCGGTATTGAGGCCAAGGTCGCTACCCCGGCCGACTGCCTCCTTGAACTTCTTCGCCATCGCGATCAGCTCTTCCATGACCTGGGCGGTCTCGATGGAGCGATTCTGATAACGCTTGATCACATTGACCAGCATCTCGCTGAACTTGTTGTTCTGCACCACATTGGTGGCGAAACGGGCCTTGATCTCTCCCTCAAGCAAGCGCTCCAGCAATTCAACCGCCAGGTTGCGCTCGGGCAGGTTGCGCACCTCATTCAAGAAATCGTCATCGAGGATGCCGATATTGGGCTTCTCCAGGCCGGCGGCGTTGAAGATGTCGACCACCTCATTCGAAACCAGCGCCGAACCGATGATCTGCCGGACCGCCAAGTCACGTTCCTCATCTGTTCGCTTTTTGCTGCTGATTTCCTTCTTGGTCAGCAGCACCTTGACGGCCTGGAAGAACGCGACCTCGTCGCGCACGGCCTTGGCCTCGTCGAGCGTGCAGCACAGCGTAAAGGCTTTCGACATGGCCAGTGCAGTATCGCAGAATCGCTTCTTGCCATCCTTCAGCCCAAGTATGTGGTTGGCCGCCTTGGCCAGCATGCCGTGCCCACCCGTCAGGAAACCGCTGTAGTCGATACCATGTAACATGGCACGCAGCACATCCATCATCTCATCCAGCACGGCATACGCCTCGTGCGAGTCTACAGTGGGGCGTCCTCGCCCCTTGCTGGCGGTATACTCCTTCAACGCCTGCTTCAGGTCGCTGGCGATGCCGATGTAGTCAACGACCAGGCCGCCCTGCTTGTCCTTGAATACACGGTTGACGCGCGCGATTGCCTGCATCAGGTTGTGGCCCTTCATCGGCTTGTCCACATACATCGTGTGCACGCAGGGAGCATCGAAGCCGGTCAGCCACATATCGCGCACGATCACCAGCCGCATCGGATCATCCGGGTCCTTGAAGCGCTTCTCCATGCGTTTCTTGATCTGTTTTGAGTAGATGTGGGGCCGCAGCAGCGGCTTGTCGCTGGCCGAGCCAGTCATCACCACCTTGATCACACCCTTCTCTGGATCATCGTCGTGCCAGTCCGGTCGCAAGGCGATGACGGCCTTGTATAGGTGAGCGCAGATGTCACGACTCATGGCCACGACCATGGCCTTCCCGGATTGAGCCTTGTCCCGCTCCTCGAAATGCTGGACCAGATCAGCCGCGACCCGCTGAATGCGCGGCTCGGCACCCACTACTTTTTCCAGCGCGGCCCAGCGGCTCTTGAGCAGTGCCTTCTGGTCGTCGTCTTCTTCGTCCTCCGCCAGCTCATCCACCTCATCGTCGAGTCCGGCAAGTGACTCTTCCTTCAATCCAAGCTTGGCCAGCCGCGACTCGTAATAGATCGCCACCGTGGCGCCATCGTCGCACGCCTGCTGCATGTCGTAGATGTGGATATAGTCGCCGAACACGGCGCGCGTATCGCGGTCTTCGCTCGATACCGGAGTGCCGGTGAAGGCCACGAAGGTCGCGTTCGGCAGCGCATCGCGCAGATTTTGCGCATAACCTACCTGATACCGCTCCAGATACTGCGCTGGCGCCTCGGCGACGCCGAGTTCCGTCGCTGGTAGCGCTCCGGTCCCGAGCACGCTGGCCGGCGCCTTGCGGGTCTTCAACTTGGCCTCAAAACCATATTGGGTACGGTGCGCCTCGTCGGCGATAACCACGATGTTGTGGCGACCCGAAAGCAGCGGATAAGTGTCCTCATCCTCGCCCGGCATGAATTTCTGAATCGTGGCGAAGACAATGCCGCCCGATGGCCGGTTCGCCAGTTTCGCGCGCAAATCCTGCCGCGTAGTGCCCTGCACAGGTTGCTCGCGCAGCAGATCCTGCGACAGCGAGAAAACCCCGAACAATTGCCCATCGAGATCATTGCGGTCAGTGATGACGACGATGGTTGGGTTCTCCATCGCCGTCTCGCGCATCACGCGCGCCGCGAAACAGGTCATGGTGATGCTCTTTCCCGATCCTTGGGTGTGCCATACCACGCCGCCCTTTTGGCTGCCGCCCGGGCGCGATGCAGCGACCACCTGCGCAATCGCCGCGCGTACGGCATGGAACTGGTGATAGCCGGCGATTTTCTTGATCAGCGTGCCATCGTCTTCGAACAGCACGAAGAAGCGCAGGAAATCCAGTAGGTAGGCTGGCGCCAGTACGCCACGGACCAGGGTCTCCAGCTCATTGAACTGGCCCAACGGGTCCAGCGCTACGCCGTCAATGGTGCGCCACGCCATGTAGCGCTCAGCATTGCTGGACAACGATCCCATGCGCGCCTCGCTACCATCGGCGATCACCAGCACCTCGTTGTACTGGAACACGTCGGGTATCTGTTCCTTGTACGTCTCAATCTGGTCGTATGCCCTCCAGAGGTCGGCATTTTCATCGGCTGGGTTCTTCAACTCCAACAGTACCAGCGGCAAGCCGTTGATGAAGAGGATGATGTCAGGTCGCCGCGTATGTTTGGGACCCTTGATCGAAAACTGGTTGATCGCCAGCCACTCGTTGGCGGCTACGTCGGCGAAGTCGATCAGGCGCACGAAGTCGCCGCGCGTCTCGCCGTCGCGCTGGTACTCGACTGGCACACCACTCACCAGCAGACGATGGAACAGCCGGTTCGCCGACAGCAATACGGGCGTATCGAGGTTCAAGACCTGCTGTAACGCGTCTTCACGGGCCACCAACGGGACCGAAGGGTTGAGCCGGGCAATGGCGGCGCGCAAACGCTCAACGAGCACCACCTGCGTGTAATTGGTCCGCTCGGACGCGTCGCCGTCCAAGGCTATGTTCGGCCCATAGACGTGGCTGTAGCCGGTATCGACCAGCCAGGTCAGGGTTTCTTGTTCGAGTTGGTCTTCAGTCATCAAGCAGCCCGCATATGTCGATGAAATCGACACGTTGATAAAATATGTTTAAAAACGGCGCCAAAATCGACACGTTCAACACACGCGCTTTAATGATCGGGAAAGCAATCTTCAATGTGCATTGCTAAATCGTTCTTTTAAGCAACAATATTATTGCATAAATACCAAATTGAAAAAGCTTATGTGATGACAACACCTGGGTATCCAGCGCAGATGACATTAGCGATTGAATGAAAATTATGTTTATTTTCAAAGAGTTACGTAAAAATTCAGGGAGTAATCACGTTTGTAATTAAATGAGTTTATGTCCAATATGGAACGTATTTGACATATCGTTTGGACAGGCTTTCAGGATCGTCCGGTTTGATCTTGTTTTGCTCTACCGCAGTAGCAATAATTTGCGACACGGCAGACACCTTGGCCCGCGTATCGTCAAGCTTGAAGCGCTCCCTCAGGCTTTGATTGCTCATCTTTTCATTGCTGACGTACTTCAGGCAGCAATGCATGTAGCAGGCATTGACACGCTCCTTGGCATCCATATCCACGAATTCCTTGTGCGCAAACAGGACGGCCGTCGTATGCATTGGCGCAACACGAAACTCGGGCGCAGGCAATTGGTAATATTCAGTACTGGACACCACCTTGTCGATCCCACTGCCTTTTTCTTCACAGATGCCAAGGCGGCGCATCAAATCGGCCAGTTTTTCATTGCGCGAACTGTATTCATCAACGAAGCGCTCGGTAGGGATCAATGGCTGGCCGGGGTTGGTAATTTCAATCCTGTCCGCGTAAATCTCGATCATCACCGAACTGCCTGTGGCTTCGAGGTCCTGATGCACCAAGGCATTGGCAATCAGTTCACGAATGGCCAGCTCGGGAAACATGCGCACCTCTTCGCGTAACGCCTGGCCAATCACCTCATTGACCGGCAACTGACCATTGACATAGGTAATCAAGCTTTCAAAGCCTACGGCATATCCCTTCTGTCCAATCAGGTCACGTTCAGTCTGCAACTTGTTGTTGCCCCGATACTTGATCACGCGCACCGTCTTACGCACCAGGGACGCAAACTGGCGCATGTCTTTTGCCAGCAGCAAAGCGCCAAGGTTCGTGATCGCATATTGTCCGGCAAGCGGACGCACCAGCTTTTCACTGACCAGGCGCGTCAAGACGCCCTCGCGCGTTGCCGGCAACGGTAACTTGATCAGATCGAAAAACGTCTGGACATCAAGCGCCGCAACCACTTCGTCCGCATTGATGAGGGCCGAAGCATCGAGTGCGAGAAAATCCGCCTTTCCTTCCGCAAAAATGCGGCCCAGCTGATCTGGCGACATCGGAACCAGTTCTTCCCCTGAACGCATCAGATACATTCCGTTAACATGCCGGGGTGTGCCAATGGGGCGACCGGGAATGTCAAAAACGAGAATGCGGCCGTCAGGATGTTGCAGCTCTTCAATTTCGACCCGAAACTGAAGCGCAGTAAGAATGCGCCCCTTGATCGCACCAGTATCAGGAAACGCCTTAGTGCCAACGACACGCCGCGGAGGTTTATCGCTGACGCCCAGCACCAGATAACCGCCACCTTCGTTGGCAAGCGCCACGCAATACTTGAGCAGTTTGTCCGTGTCGTACTGCTGCTTCGCTTCCTTGAATTCCAGATGCTCGGTTTCAGGCGCGCCAGACAGCCAGCGGTCAACTTGCTCAAGCGTGATCATGCGATGGCTTCCTCAAGGATTGTTTCGGCTTCTGGCAGGCGCAATTGGCCTGAGATCAGGCGGGGAAGCAGCGTATCACGGAGCCGAATATAGGTTTGAACGACCTGTTCATTTTTAAAAACCCTGGCATGAATTAGCGCGACAAGACTATCAAAACGTTCCATCACAATCCGTTCTGGTTTGACGATCCGCAACCGCTTCAGATCTGCAACCGTCACATGGCCCAGCCCCGTCGTCTGCTTGTTCCGAGCAAGTTCAGCGAATGTCGGTCGCAGATGCTTAAGCGTTTGTAGTAAAAATGACCGCTCTTCCGCAGCATGCGGCAGTACCCTGAAAATGTGTTGATTCAGCCAGGCCGCATCGTGCGCCCACACAAACGTATCAATCGATGTGTCGGGATTACCGGACCATGAGAACAGGATATCGCCGGTGAGAATACGGAATTTCTCGGGCATAGCGACGTCAGAATAGGCCGTCTGCGCTGTCACGCCGGCTTTGAGTTCCGCGATTTTTATGATTGGCAATCCACGTTGTTCTAGGTTTGGATCGAATGCCTTGTATGCAGCCCCATTAATATAGGTAGCCAAGTCATAGATCGGGCAGGTAGTCCATCCATTTGGTAGCAATCCTGATTCTGACTCATCAAAGCTATCAGGGAACAACGCCGCCGTCGCATCGTCCATAGCCTCGGGTACACGCCCCTCCAGCTTGGCACGCACGGGATCGAAGTCCACGAACCACGACTTGAACAGGGCTTGAGCGATGGCTTCGAGGGTGGCGTTGGTTTCGCGCAGGAGTGCGATGCGGTCGTCAACGGCTCCGATAAATTCAGAAATAGTATGCCGTTCCAACTCTGGCGGCATGGGAATAGGCAAGGCACGCAGATCCTTTAGATTGATAGTGGTTTGGACCGTCGTATTTGCGCGGCTTCCCAGTAAATGTTGAGAAAGCGGAGATCGAAGGCATAGGGCAATCCACTCAGCCGCAATATGGTCTTTGGGGTGCATCACCGCAACAGCCCTAGCGACGTTGAACCCCGCCAAGCTACTTGGCACAACCGCAACCTGGCCCACCGAGCCAACAATCGTGAGTAAAACCTCGCCCCCCTTTAGACGCGTGCGACTGTACTTCGCTTCGACCTCGGGCGCTATATACATTACGTCTGAAAGCTCCAGTCGTGTACCGTTGAAGTTATTGACCCTAATAAGAGGCACCCCTTCATCGAGAGCCATGCCAGGCTGCACAACCCCATATGTTACCGAGTTTTCTCCGCAACACATGGCCAAAGGTTTGTATATCCAATTATCTGGCAAAACTGGTAAGTCAAAACTCATATCCTAGTCCTCCCAGTTTCTGGCGTACTAGCTGATCCAACTCCGCCCCCTTAGCCATCTGCTCGCCCAGTGTCTCAGTCAACTTCTGCATCTTGTCGGCGAATGCCTCGTCGTCGTCCTCAACTGCCTCTGCTCCAACGTAGCGCCCCGGCGTGAGCACATGCCCGTGCTCGGCGATCTCGGCAAGCGTGACGCTGCGGCAGAATCCCGCCACATCCTGATATTCACCGGCATTCGCTTCGCCGCGCCACGCCGCCACAATCGCCGCAATCTTGCCGATGACTTCATCGGTGAACTCGCACTGCACGCGACTGATCATGCTGCCCAGTTTGCGCGCATCGATGAATAGTACCTCTCCCTGCCGGGTACGCTTTTCCTTGACCAGGAACCACAAGCAGGCGGGGATCTGGGTATTGAAAAACAGCTGACCCGGCAGCGCAATCATCACTTCGACTTTGTCGGCATCGACCATGGCGCGACGGATATCGCCTTCGCTGTTCTGGCTCGACGACATCGAGCCATTGGCCAGCACGATACCTGCCCGACCGGTGGACTTGAGGTGATACAGCATGTGCTGCAGCCAGCCGTAGTTGGCGTTGCCCTGCGGCGGGATACCGTAGACCCAGCGCGGGTCGCCTTCCAGGCTGCCGTGCCACCAGTCGGAAATATTGAATGGTGGGTTGGCCAGCACGAAGTCGGCGCGCAGGTCGGAGTGCTGGTCGCGCACAAAGGTGTCGGCCGGCTCCTTGCCCAGGTTGAAATCGATACCGCGAATGGCCAGGTTCATCGCCGCCAGTCGCCATGTTGTCGGATTTGCTTCCTGGCCATAGATCGACACGTCGCCGATCTTGCCGCCGTGCGCCTCGATAAAACGCTCCGACTGCACGAACATACCGCCCGAACCACAACATGGGTCGTACACCTTGCCGTGGTGCGGCGCCAGCACGGCGACCAGAGTCTTGACGATCGACGCCGGCGTGTAGAACTGGCCGCCCCGCTTGCCTTCGGCGCTGGCGAACTGGCCAAGGAAATACTCGTACACTTGACCCAGCAAATCGCGCGCGTGGTTTTTTGCCGTATCGCCGGACTCGCCAAAGCCGATGCTCGAAACCAGATCGACCAGCTCGCCGAGCTTGCCGTCTGGAAGTTGTACCCGTGCGTAGCGTTTGTCGAGGATGCCCTTGAGCTTGGGGTTCTCCAGCTCGATCAGGGCCAAAGCATCGTCGATGCGCTTGCCGATGTCCGCCTGTTTGGCTTGCGCGCGCAGCGTTTCCCAGCGTGCCGCTTCCGGTACCCAGAATACGTTGACCTCCTTGTAGTAGTCGCGGTCTTCCAGCTCTTCAGCCAGCATGTCGGCGTCGACGTCGTGCAGGAAGTAGTCGTCAGCGGCGTCGGCAAAGCGGCACGTCAGTTCGTCGCGGCGGGTCTGGAAGGTGTCGGAGATGTATTTAACGAAGATAAGGCCAAGAACGATATGCTTGTATTCGGCGGCGTCCATATTGGCGCGCAGTTTGTCGGCCGTAGCCCAGAGTGTTTTTTTGATGTCTTCTATCATGTTGAAGCGAGGCTGAAGTATCGTGGTGAGACGGTCATCTTATCCTATGTGCGATAGCAAAAAATTTGCCCGCGATCTTCCCATCGGAAACGCATGGACACTAAGCCAGATTCTCGAAATAATACGATTTTTGAATAGGAATACTACTGAAATCTGGCGAAGAGCCTTGATTTGTCTTGGTGCGGCTGGCGGGGATCGAACCCACGACCCTTGGCTTCGGAGGCCAATACTCTATCCACTGAGCTACAGCCGCGTAGGGGGAATTTCTGAAGTGATGCGAAGGATACCGTTTTTCTTTACCTACGTCTACGGAAACTGTCGTATCGCTGGCAATTGCATGTCACTGCTCAATTTTTGTGCCTATAATTGTGGGTTTCATAAAGGTTTACATACAAGCATGTAAAAATGCTACCTTACACGGCCATCAGTTTCAAATCTGGACTAAGGACATCATGAGCGACGCACATAACGAACAACAATCAGCGATCAAAACGCCTAAACAATTGCTTGCCGCCGTAGCTGGCTTCTTCCTCGTCACCGTCATCGGCATCATCTTGCTGGTGCAATTCGTCACAGCACAAAAACTGACGGGCGCCGGTACGGACAGCCAGTCGCCCGAAGCCATTGCCGAGCGCTTGAGCCCCGTCGCCAATTCGGGCTTTACCTTCAAGGATGCCAGCGGTCCGAAAGTGCTGCAAAGCGGCGAAGCCGTTTATACAGCCACCTGCGTGGCTTGCCATGGCGCCGGCGTGGCCGGTGCACCGAAATTTGGCGATGCGGGCAGCTGGTCGGCCCGTCTGGCCCAGGGTTACGATACGGTCCTGAAACACGCCATCGAAGGCTTGCGCGCAATGCCGGCCAAGGGCGGCAATCCTGACCTCGACGATGTGGAAGTGGCGCGCGCCGTCGTCTACATCGCCAACGCGTCGGGCGGCAAGTTCAAGGAACCGGAAGTGCCGGCGCCAGCCGCTGCCGCTGACGGCGCTAGCGCACCAGCCGCGGAACCTGCCAAGTAAGCAGCGCAGCACCAGTCTCCAGGAACCGCCCTCAAGGGCGGTTTTTTTTCGCCCGCAGTTTGTGCCAGATCACACGACGTAAAAAAGCCGCCCGGCTTGATGCGGGGCGGCTCGGTACTAGCGCGTCAGAACTGCCGTTACCACATGATGACGCGGTCTTTCGGTGGCAAGTACATCTTGTCGCCAGGTTTTACGTCGAAGGCCTGGTAGAAGCCGGGCTGGTTGCGCATGGTGCCGTTGGCGCGGAACTGGCCTGGCGAGTGCGGGTCTGTTTTCAGCAAGACCAGTTGCTGCGCTTCGCGCATCTTCATGCGCCATACCTGGGCAAAGCCCGCGTAGAAGCGCTGCTCTCCAGTGAAACCGTCGATGACGGGGGCTTTCTTGCCGTTCAGCGACAATTTATACGCTTTGTACGCGATCGCCACGCCGGAATTGTCGGCGATGTTTTCGCCCAGGGTCAGTTCGCCGTTGACGAAGTGGCCCTTGACGGGACTGAAGCCGTTGTACTGCGCCACCAGCTGCTTGGTTTTCTTGGCGAAGTTTTTATGGTCGGCCTTGGTCCACCAGTCGCGCAGGTTGCCATCGCCGTCGTACTGGGCGCCCTGGTCGTCGAAGCCGTGGCTGATTTCATGGCCGATCACACCGCCGATGGCGCCATAGTTGACGGCGTCGTCCGCGTTGGCGTCGAAGAACGGCGCTTGCAGGATGGCGGCCGGAAAGACGATTTCGTTCAGTTCCGGGTTGTAATAGGCGTTCACGGTCTGCGGCGTCATGCCCCACTCATCGCGGTCGATAGGCTGGCCCAGCTTGTTCAATTCCCGGTTGTAGTTGAGCAGGTGCGAACGCTGGATGTTGCCGATCAAATCGTCCTGCGCCACCGTCAGGCCCGAGTAATCGCGCCATTTGTTTGGATAGCCGATCTTGGTGGTGAACTTGGCCAGCTTGATCTGCGCCTGTTTCTTGGTGACAGGGCTCATCCAGTCGAGCTTGTCGATGCTTTGCTTGTAAGCCGTCATCAGGTTTTTCACCAGTGCTTCCATACGCACCTTGCGCTCGGCTGGGAAATATTGCTCGACGTACAGCTGGCCCACGGCTTCGCCCAGCGCGCCTTCGACGGCGCCCACGCCGCGTTTCCAGCGTGGACGCATTTCCGTCACGCCCGTCAGAGTGGTGCCATAGAAAGCGAAGTTTTCATCGACATACGCTTTCGGCAGGTAGCCGGCGTTGGCGTGCAGCAAGTGCCACTGGAAGTACGCTTTCCACGTTTCCAGCGGCGTCTTGTTGGCGATCTCGGCAAAGCCCTTCAGGTAGCTGGGCTGGCTGACGATCACGTAATTGACCTTGTCGGCGATGCCCGTATCCTTCAGGTAGCGGGCCCAGTCGTAGCCTGGCGCCACGGTAGCCAGTTTCGCCAGCTCCACCTTGTTGTAGGTTTTGACAGGATCGCGGTTCTGCACATTGCTCCATTGCGCCTTGGCCAATTCCGTTTCCAGCGCCAGGATAGCCTTGGCATTCGCGGCAGCATTCGCGTCGCCGGACAAGCTGAGCATTTTCTCCACGTGGGCCAGGTATTTGGCGCGCGTGTCGGCCTTGCCCTCTTCCAGGTAGTAATCGCGGTCAGGCAAGCCCAGGCCGCTTTGCACGATGTCGGCCACGTATTTGGTGGAATCCTTGGCGTCTTGGTGAATGCCAAAGTCATAAGGCGAAGTCACGCCAAGCTTGCTGAAGTGGGCGATCACGGCTGGCAATTCCGCCTTGTCCTGCAGTGCGGCGATCTTCGCCAGCTCCGCGTTCAAAGGGGTCAGGCCCAGGCTTTCCAGCTTGGCCTCATCCATGAAGCTGTTATAGAAATCACCGATTTTCTGGGCATTCGAACCGGCGGCGCGGGCCTTGTCGGCGCTAGCGCCTTCGACGATGCCGCGCAGCTGCGTTTGCGTATCGTCGGCCAGCTTGGCAAAGCTGCCCCAGCTCGACTTGTCAGCAGGAATGACCGTTTCCGCCAGCCATTTGCCATTCAGGTGCTGGAACAGATCGTCCTGCGCGCGCACGGCAGGGTCGACGTACTCGACGGCGATGCCGGACGTCAGCGCCGCAGCCGCGATGGCCGTGGCGGTGGCAGGCGCAGCAGCGGCCTTCTTGGCAGAATCAGCGGCGCCAGCCATGCCGGACACGCCGGCCAGCAAACTCAGGGTCAATGCACTTAACAAATAACGATTCACGGTTGTCCTCTATATTGTATTGTGTGAAATATAAGGGTCAGAAGGCCCAGGGCTTCTGGCCCGGTTTTTGACTGTAGCATACCGGCCGAAATGACAGAAAGAACTTTGGCCAGTATGCAAAAAAGACCACGCAAGGTGGCCTTTTTTGTTGTTACAGTAGTACGTTCTTTACGACGGCGCGCACGCGCTTACCAGATGATGACGCGGTTTTCCGGGGCAACATACATCTTGTCGCCCGGTTTCACGCCAAACGCTTCGTAGAAGCCAGGCTGGTTGACCATGGTGCCGTTGGCGCGGTACTGGCCCGGCGAATGGGGATCGGTCTTGATCTGCACGATCTGCTGCGCTTCGCGCATCTTGCTGCGCCACACCTGGCCAAAGCCCATGTAGAAACGCTGGTCACCCGTCAAGCCATCGAGCACGGGCGCCGGCTTGCCGCCCAGCGAAATCTTGTACGCCTTGTACGCAATCGCCACGCCCGAGTTGTCGGCGATGTTCTCGCCCAGGGTCAGCGCGCCATTGACGTTATAGCCAGGCAATGGGCTGTAACCATCGTATTGCTTGGTCAGCGCGTCGGCCTTGGCGGCGAAGTTCTTGCGGTCGGCCGGGGTCCACCAGTCGCGCAAGTTGCCGTCGCCATCGGACTGGCTGCCCTTGTCGTCGAAGCCGTGGCTGATTTCATGGCCGATGACGGCGCCGATGGCGCCATAGTTGACGGCGTCATCCGCGTTGGCATCGAAGAACGGCGGCTGCAGGATGGACGCGGGGAAGACGATTTCATTCATCGTCGAGCTGTAATAGGCATTCACCGTTTGCGGCGTCATGCCCCACTCTTCGCGGTCGATCGGTTTGCCCAGCTTGGCCACCTGGCGCGCCGAAGCGAAGTTGGCGGCACGCATCATGTTGCCCACCAGGTCGCCCTGGACGATTTGCAGCTTCGTGTAATCGCGCCATTTGTTCGGATACGCGATCTTCGGCGTGAACTTGGCCAGCTTGGCTTGCGCTTCCTTCTTGGTCTCCGGGCTCATCCAGTCCAGGGTGTCGATACTGTCCTTGTAGGCGGCCAGCACGTTTTTCACCAGTTCCTGCATGTGTGCCTTGCGCTCTGCCGGGAAATATTGCGCGACATACAATTTACCGACGGCTTCGCCCAGCACGCCTTCGACGGCGCCTACGCCACGCTTCCAGCGCGGCTGATTTTCCGTTACGCCGCTCAGTACCGTGCCGTAGAAAGCAAAGCTCTCGTCGACGAAGTTTTTCGACAGGTAGCTGGCATAGCTGCGCAGCAACTGCCATTCGAAGTACGCTTTCAGGGTGTCCAGGTCGGTGCTGGCCAGCACCTTGTTGTAGCCGGCCAGGTAACTTGGCTGGTTGACGATGACGTAATCGACCTTGTTGGCGATGCCCAGGGCAGCCAGGCCGGACTTCAGGTCGTAGCCGGGAGTCAGGTCGTTCAGTTTGGTGAGGTCGGTCTTGTTGTAGCGCTTCACTGGGTCGCGGTTCTCGACCTTGGTCCATTGCACTTCGGCCAGCGATGTTTCCAGGGCCACCACCGCCTTGGCGCGCGCGGCGGCGTTCTTGTCGCCCGCCATGGCCAGCATCTTTTCCACGTGCGCCTGGTATTTCTCTTTGACGCCAGCCTGCTTGGCTTCCAGGTAGTAATCGCGGTCTGGCATGCCCAGGCCGCTTTGGCTCACGTAGGCGGCATATTTCGTTGAGGCACGCGCATCCTGGCCCACATACACGGCGTACGGGGTCGACACGCCCGTCTGGCTCAGGTGGGCGATCAGGGCGGGCACGCCCTTCTTGTCGCGCAGCGAGCGGATGCGGTTCAGTTCGCCTGCCAGCGGCTTCGTGCCCAGTGCATCGAGCTTGGCTTCATCCATGTAACTGGCGTACATGTCGCCGATTTTCTGCGCTTCGGAACCGGCCTTCTTGTGCTTGTCCTGTTGCGTGGACTCGATGATGCCGCGCAACTGTGGCGTGGTGTCATCGCGCAGCTTGGCGAACGAACCCCAGCTCGACTTGTCGGCAGGGATCTCGGCCGTGGCCAGCCACTTGCCGTTCAAATGGGTGAAGAAATCGTCTTGCACGCGCACGGCAGGGTCGATGTATTGCACATCGATGCCGGAAACGACGCCAGCGGCGGCAGGCGCGGAAGGTGCGACACTGGGCGCCACGGTTGGTGCTGCCACGGAGGATGCGGCGGATACGGGTTCGGCGGCATGGGCAAACGCAGCCAACAGGGTCAGGGTCAGACTGCTTAAGAGGTAGCGATTCACGAATTGTCCTTATGGGGCATGTCAAAAAGACCGGGCGGATAGCTTCGGGCGGATAGCCTGCCGCGCCAGGCGCTACGGGAATGTAGCACGCGACCATGCCCTTTGACCATCCTTGCCCCCCGGACTGCCCAGCAGCACCCCCCCTCCGTTGCCCCTTAGTTGCCGGGCAGCGTCATGCCGGCGCCCCCGTTGCCCATGCTCACGCCCGCACCGCCCATTCCCCCCTTGCCACCCTTGCGCCCGCCGTGCTCGCCGCCGGGCGCGCCACGCGATTCGCTGCGGGGCGCGGCGGCGTCCATCACGCGCGCCATCTGCCCGGCGATGAACTGGACCACCATCTGGCGCTGGTTCTCGTCCAGGGCATCGTTGACGCTCAGCCACCACTCGCGCAGCTGCTTTTCTTCGGCCAGGCTCTGCGTGCTTTCCTGGTCCAGGCCGGCGAGCAAGTCGCGCAACTCCAGCCGGGGCGTCTGCAAGCCCTGCGTCACAGCCGCTTGCAGCCGTTCGCGGCGCGCCTTGCGTTCGCGCAATAGTTGGCGCGATTTCCCGTCCACCTGCTGCCACAAGGTGCTTTGATTCGCATTGAGTTTCAATTCCGTCCTGAAATCGGGCGCCATCGGCAGCAAGTCTTCCAGGCGCATCTCGGCGACCGGCACGGCCGAGGCGGTCAAGGCGGTGGTACCCAGCAGCAAGGCCAGGCCGAAACGGCGCACGGCGGGGGGAAAGGTCAGCGAGGTCATGGAGGCTCCGGATAAAAAAAAGCCTGCGTCCGCGGACGCAGGCAAAACCACTTCGGGTCGAGAATGCGAGTCCACTATAGGGCCGCGGCACACGCTTTTTTTCGACTCTTACAAATGCTTACTCCCCTCAAGATGAACTATACATCGCATACAAAACCGCAACATATGGCAAGCTGACAGCCCCGTTTTCGCGCGTAGACTGGGCTCAGGCACGCTTTTTCCACAGCCGGCCCACGCCGGCAGAGATTCAGGTCTATACTTTCAGGAAAGCGCCGCTCCACGGGGACTGGCGCTTGTGCAAGACACGCTAGCTGCAAAGGTGCAATGATGGGCAAACTCAAAAATACCGGCTTGATCGGCCTGGGCGTGGTGGCCGGCGTCGCCGTGTCGCTGCAATTTTCAGCCATGGCGCAAAAGACCGTCGAGCCGCCCCTGCCGCTGGAAGAGCTGCGCCAGCTGGCCGATGTGTTTGGCCTGATCAAGTCCGATTACGTCGAGCCGGTGGAAGACAAGAAACTGCTGGAAGACGCCATTTCCGGCATGGTCGCCTCGCTCGACCCCCATTCCGCCTACCTGGACAAGAAAGCCTACGCCGAGCTGCGCGAAGGTTCCGAAGGCAAGTTTGTCGGCCTGGGCATCGAAATCGGCATGAGCGAGGACGGCTACATCAAGATCGTCTCGCCCATCGAGGATTCGCCCGCCTACCGCGCCGGCATCAAGGCCGGTGATTTGATTACCCGCCTCGATGGCCAGCCTGTGAAGGGCGTCAGCCTGGACGATAGCGTCAAGCGCATGCGCGGCGAACCGGGTACCAAGGTGTCGCTGACCATTGCCCGCAAGGATGAACCGCAGCCGCTGGCCTTCACCATCACGCGCGAGGAAATCCACCAAAAAAGCGTGAAGGCGAAGATGGTCGAGCCGGGCTATGCCTGGCTGCGCGTGTCGCAATTCCAGGAACCAACCGTCGACGACATGGCCGCGCAGATCACGGCCCTGTACCAGCAAGACCCGAACCTCAAGGGCATGGTGCTGGACTTGCGCAACGATCCGGGCGGCGTGCTGCAAGGCGCCATCGGCGTCTCGGCCGCCTTCCTGCCGAAGGACGCGGCCATCGTCTCGACCAACGGCCAGTTGCCGGACTCGAAACAGGTGTTCTACGGCCGCGCCGAATACTATACCTTCCGCTCGGAAGGCGATGCGCTGGCGAAATTACCGGCCGCCATCAAGAAAGTGCCGCTGGTGGTGCTGGTCAACACGGGTTCTGCCTCGGCCTCGGAAATCGTCGCCGGCGCCCTGCAAGACTACAAGCGCGCCACCATCATCGGCACGCAAACCTTCGGCAAGGGTTCCGTGCAAACCATTCGCCAGCTGACCGCCGACACGGCCGTCAAGCTGACGACGGCCCGCTACTACACGCCGAACGGCCGCTCGATCCAGGCCAAGGGCATCGTGCCCGACCTGCTGGTCGACGAGAATGCAGACGGCGACGGCTTGAACGGCTTGCGCATTCGCGAAGCGGACCTGACCAAGCACCTGAGCAACGACCGCGACAAGGAAAGCGCCAAGGCCGCCCCCGTCAACGACGAGATGGAAGAGCAATTGCGCATCATCGCCCTGGAAAAAACCCGCAAGCCGCTGGAATTTGGCAGCAAGGATGATTTCCAGTTGCACCAGGCGCTGAACCACCTGAAGGGTTTACCGGTGCAACTGGCCAAGGCCGAACCGGTGGTGGTGCAAGCCGACGTCAAGAAAGAACAGAAGAAGTAAACAAACACTGCGGGGGGCGCCATGCCCCCCGATCACCCCGCCACGCGACAAAAATCATTCTTCCGCCACACATCCCCCTCCCCTGCAACACGAAACTCTCTACAGTCGAGCACGTTTGTGTAAAATTTGCTTCACTTATCGGCACCGCGCCGATTGCTAAATTTGAAAGTTTAATCATGAAACAAGTCGTCATCAGCGGTACCGGACTGTACACGCCGCCATTTTCGATCTCCAACGAAGAGCTGGTCATTTGCTTCAATGCCTACGCGGAAAAGTTCAATGCCGACAACGCCGACGCGATTGCCGCGGGCGAGGTGACGGCGCTGGACCTGTCGAGCGTGGCCTTCATCGAAAAGGCGTCCGGCATCAAGTCGCGCTTCGTGATGGAAAAGGAAGGCATCCTCGATCCGGCGCGCATGGTCTCGCGCATTGCGGAACGGGGCGATGACGAACTGTCCTTGCAGGCGGAAATGGCCGTCGTCGCCGCGCGCGACGCGCTGGCCCGCGCCGGCCGCACGCCAGCCGATATCGACATGGTACTGGTGGCGTGCAGCAATATGCAGCGCGCCTATCCGGCCATGGCGGTGGAAGTACAGGATGCGCTGGGCATCGATGGGTATGGTTTTGACATGAACGTGGCGTGCTCGTCCGCCACCTTCGGCATCCAGCAAGCCGTGGCCGCCGTACAAAGCGGCCAGGCGCGCGCCGTACTGGTCTTGAATCCCGAAATCACCAGCGGCCACCTGAACTGGCGCGACCGCGACAGCCATTTTATTTTTGGCGACGCCTGCACCGCCATCATCGTCGAAGCGAAAGACACGGCCGTCTCTGCGCACCAGTTCGAGATCATCGGCACGGAACTGAAAACGCGCTTCTCGAACGCCATCCGCAACAATTTCGGCTTCCTCAACCGTTTTGACGAATCCGGCGTGGGCAAGGCCGACAAGCTGTTCCGCCAGCAAGGCCGCAAGGTCTTCAAGGAAGTGTGCCCGATGGCCGCCGAGATGATCAAGGCGACCCTGGCCAAGGCCGGCGTGGAAGTGGCGCAAGTGAGCCGCTACTGGCTGCACCAGGCCAACCTGAACATGAACTTGCTGATCGCGCGCCTGATCCTGGGCCGCGACGCGGAAGCGAACGAAGCGCCCGTGATCCTCGATACCTACGCCAACACCTCGTCGGCCGGTTCCATCATCGCCTTCCATAAATATCAGGATGACATGGCGGCAGGTAGCACCGGCGTCATCTGCTCGTTCGGCGCCGGTTACTCCATCGGCTGCGTGATCGTGCGCAAGGTGTAAGCGCCTGGGGAGGGAGAAGCGCCTGATTGCCTCAATTAGGCGCAGATCGCAGTGGATGGCATGCGTTCGTGCCACCTGGAAGAAGATATAGCGCAAATTTTTTGTAAAAAAAGCGGCAGGAAAATTCCAGCCGCAGCTTTGTTGCGTTTATACTCAAGCGCTGAACACCCTCTTTTTCGATCCGCACGTCCCCATAAGGAACCCACCACGCATGCCCCATGACATCAGTCTGATCACCACCATCGCCGCCGCCCTCGGGTTCGGCCTCATCTTCGGCTTCATCGCCGCGCGCCTGAAACTGCCGGCCCTGGTCGGCTATCTGGCCGCCGGCATCATCATCGGACCGGCCACGCCCGGTTTTGTGGCGGATGCGGAAATAGCCGGCCAATTGGCGGAAATCGGGGTGATGCTGATGATGTTTGGTGTCGGCCTGCACTTTTCCATCGAAGACTTATGGGATGTGCGCAAGATCGCGCTGCCTGGCGCCATCCTGCAGATCGGCGTCGCCACGGCGATGGGCATGGGCCTGGCACACTGGTGGGGCTGGACCCTCGGTGGCGGACTGATCTTTGGCCTGGCCCTGTCCGTGGCCAGTACCGTGGTGCTGCTGCGCGCGCTGGAAGAACGGGGCATCCTCGACTCGCTCAACGGGCGCATCGCCGTCGGCTGGCTGGTGGTGGAAGACCTCGTCACCGTGCTGGTGCTCGTGCTGCTGCCGGCGTTCGCCGGTGTGCTGGGCGGCAAGGTCGCGCCGGATGCCGAGGCCGTCAGCCTGTGGCAAACCCTGGCCATTACCCTGGGCCAAGTGGCCGGCTTCATCGTCTTCATGCTGGTCGTGGGCCGCAAGCTGTTCCCGTGGATCCTGTGGCAAGTGGCGCGCACCGGTTCGCGCGAACTGTTCACCCTGTGCGTGATCGCCGCCGCCGTCGGCATCGCCTACGCTTCGACCAAACTGTTCGGCGTGTCGTTTGCGCTGGGCGCCTTCTTCGCCGGCATGGTGTTGCGCGAATCCGAACTCAGTCACCGCGCCGCGGAAGAGTCCCTGCCCCTGCGCGACGCGTTTGCCGTGCTGTTCTTCGTTTCCGTCGGCATGCTGTTCGAGCCGAATATCCTCATCGACAAGCCCCTGCAAGTGCTGGCCGTGTGCGCCATCATTATCTTCGGCAAGTCGATCGCCGCCTTTTTGCTGGTGATGGCGCTGCGCTATCCGCCGAAAACGGCCATCATCGTCTCGGCCAGCCTGGCGCAGATCGGAGAATTCTCGTTCATCCTGGCCGCCCTGGGCCTGTCGCTGGGCCTGATGCCGCAGGAAGGGCAAAGCCTGATCCTGGCCGGCGCCATCCTGTCGATTGCCCTCAATCCGCTCGTGTTCAGCATGGCCAAGCCGCTGCTGCGTGTGATGAGCAACAGCGATTTTGCGCGCAAGTTCGAGCGCACCACCGACCCGCTGGCCGAGCTGCCGATGACGGTGCCGCAGGAAAAACTGTCGGGGCAGATCGTCCTGGTCGGCTATGGCCGTGTGGGCCGGCGCATCGCCGCCGCCCTGACGGAACGGGGCATCCACTTTGTCGTGGCCGAGGAAAACCGCGAAATCGTCGACCAGCTGCGCAAGCAGGGCATCCCCGCCGTGGCCGGCAATGCGGGCGAACCGGCCGTGCTGATCCAGGCGCACATCACGCACGCCACCATGCTCGTCATCGCCACGCCGGACACCTTCCACGTGCGCGCCATGATCGAAACGGCGCGCGCGCTGAACCCCACCATCCTGACGGTGGTGCGCACGCACAGCGAGGAAGAGGCGGAATTGCTGCGCGCGGAAAACGCGGGGAAAGTGTTCATTGGCGAGCACGAGCTGGCGAATGGCATGGCCGAGCACGTGCTGCAGAGTTTTGATACGGCGAAGAAGGGGCATGGCGCTCACTAAGCCAGCACCCTTTTCCGTTCAGCAAGCCTGCCCGCTTCGCAGCCGGCAGGCTTTCTTTTTACAGGCTGGCGGCCAGTTCCGCCCCTTCGCGTATGGCCCGCTTGGCATCGAGTTCCGCCGCCAGCGCGGCGCCGCCGATTTTATGGAAGCGCGGGCCGCCAGTGGCCAGCGGCTTGCCATCCTTGTCGGCTGGCGGCATGAGTTCCGTCAAACTGTCCTGGCCCGCGCAGATGACCACGTTGTCCACCGCCAGCAGGCGCTGCTCGCCGCCCACGGTGATGTGCAAGCCCTGCTCGTCGATCCTGTCGTACGTCACGCCGGCCAGCATGGCCACGCCATTGCGCGCCAGCGCCGCCCGATGCACCCAGCCCGAGGTCTTGCCCAGTCCCGCGCCCACTTTCGAGGTCTTGCGCTGCAACAGGAAGATTTGCCGCACGGGATGGGGCGCCACGGGCGGCACCAGGCCGCCACCCGTCGCCGCGTCCAGGTCCACACCCCACTCGCCCGCCCAGGTCGCCACGGGCTGGGGCAGCGGGTGCGCCGGGTCGTGCAGCAAGTATTCACCCACGTCGAAACCGATGCCGCCCGCGCCAATGATGGCCACGCGCGCGCCGACGGGCTTCTTGGCTTGCAGCACGTCCAGATACGACAGCACTTTCGGATGGTCGATGCCGGGAATGGCCGGCAGGCGCACCTTGATGCCGGTGGCGACGATGACGTCGTCATAGCCGCCGGCCAGCAATTGCTCGCGCGTCACGCGCTGGCCCAGGCGCAGCTTGACTTCCAGCAGCGCCAGCCGGCGGGCAAAGTAGCGTATGGTTTCCGTAAATTCTTCCTTGCCGGGAATTTGCATCGCCACCTTGAACTGGCCGCCGACGCTGTCGCTACTGTCGAACAGGGTCACCTCGTGCCCGCATTCGGCGGCTACGCAGGCGGCGGACAGGCCGGCCGGCCCGGCGCCGACGACGGCCACCCGGCGCGGCACGGCCTTTTTCGCGTACACGAGTTCCGTTTCATGGCAGGCGCGCGGGTTGACGAGGCAACTGGCGCGCTTGTTGGCGAACGTATGATCGAGACACGCCTGGTTGCAGCCGATGCAGGTGTTGATCTCGTCCGCGCGGCCTGATGCGGCCTTGGCGACAAAGAAGGGGTCGGCCAGGAAGGGGCGCGCCATCGACACCAGGTCGCAATCACCCCGCTCCAGGATGGCGTTGGCTTCGTGCGGCATATTGATGCGGTTCGACGCCACCACGGGTATCGTCACTTCGCGGCGCAGCCGGCCCGCCACGGAAGCGAAGGCGGCGCGCGGCACGGACGTGACGATGGTGGGGACCCTAGCCTCATGCCAGCCGAAGCCCGTATTGAGAATGGTCACGCCCGCGAGCTCCAGGGCCTTGGCCACCGTCACCACGTCTTCCCAGGTATTGCCGCCCTCGACCAGGTCGAGCAGGGAATGGCGGTACATGATGATGAAGTTGGGGCCGACGGCGGCGCGGATGCGGCGCACGATTTCCACGGGCAGGCGCATGCGGTTCTCGATGCTGCCGCCCCAGCGATCCTGGCGCAGGTTGGTGCGCGCGCACAAAAACTGGTTCAACAGGTAGCCTTCGCTGCCCATCACTTCGATGCCGTCGTAGCCCGCCTTTTGCGCCAGGCGCGCGCAGCGCACGTAGTCGCAGATGGTGCGCTCGATGCCCCGTTCGCTCAAGGGACGGGGGCGGAAGGGAGAGATCGGCGATTTCCTGGCCGATGCCGAGACGACGAACGGTTGATAACCATAGCGGCCCGCGTGCAGGATCTGCATGACGATCTTGCCGCCCTCCTCGTGCACGGCACGCGTCACCTTGCGGTGATTCGGCACATCGCCAAGGAAATTCAAGGTCCCGCCGAACGGCAGCAGCCAGCCCTGGCGGTTCGGCGAGATGCCGCCCGTGACGATCAGCCCCACGCCACCGCGCGCCCGCTCGCGGTAAAACGCGGCCAGCTTGCCATAATGATAAAACCGGTCTTCCAGGCCCGTGTGCATGGACCCCATGATGACTCGGTTGCGCAAGGTGGTAAAACCCAGGTCGAGCGGGGCCAGCAGATGGGGATAGGCAGTCATGGTGATCGGTCCGGTAAGGTGGTTGCAGGCCGTACGGTAGCAAGCATTGCCGATCGCCGCAGCGTATTTCTCTAGACCGGGAGTTCTAAATCGCCCGGCGCGCCCGCCGGCGATGGGTACAGCTTGTGCCGGGCGCAAGTTTCCCGTAGCCTAGGTAACATGACCCGACTCTTCCTCTGCCTGTTGATGCTATGTACCGTTGTCACCCCGGCGGCGGCCCAAGCGCAGATGCAGGCGCCACGTCTGGACAGGCTGAAGGTCGACGTCAAGCGCATTGAGGTTGACGGGAAGCACATGTATGAAGTCGATGCCAGCGGCAGCGTGCAGGCGCCGCTGGCGTCCGTCTGGAAGACCTTGACTACCTACGAGCGCATGAATGAATTCGTGCCCGACCTCAGCTCTTGCCGCGTGCTGTCGCGCAACGGCAATGAAGTCATCATCGAGCAACAGGGCATGGCGCGCTTCCTGTTCATGAACCATGCCATCCACCTTGTGGTGCGGGCCACGGAAACGCCGTTCACGGCCATCGACATCGCCCTCATTTCGGGCGACATGCGGCATTACGAATCGCGCTGGAATTTGTATGCCATCCCCGAGACGGGCGGCACGCGCATCGTCTTCAGCAGCCGGCTGATGCCAGGCTTCTATGTGCCCGGCATGCTGGGCACGACCATGATACGCGGCGATATCGAGCGCATGATGGCGGCCGTGCTGGCCCGCATCGACAACCAGCATGCGGATAAATCCTGATAAATCAGGCTAAATAGGTATCGCGGTCGCGGATTTCAGCAAAGTTTTCCAGGCTGCCCAGTTTCACCGTGACGGGGTTCAGGCTGGCTTGCGGCTGCATCGAGCGCCAGGCGAACAGCCATTCCTGCTCGGGCGCTTCGGCGCGCGTCTTGGTGAAGGCCGCCCCCAGGGCGGCGCGCTGGCCATATTCGACGACGCCATCGATGCCGGCCCAGCTGGGCAAGGTGCGCTGCACGGCGCGGTGCAGGCGTTCGCCGAATTCTTCCGTATTGTGGATGATCAAACAGGCATCGGCAGGGGCGAACAGGTCGAACAGTTGCTTGTCCCACACTTGCGAAAAGCTCAGGGTCAAACAATTGCCCGCCGGCGCCAGGCGGAACTGGCCCAGGCTCAGCGCCAGCTCGAGTTCGCTGCGCTGGCCGTAGCGGTGCAGGGTGGGGGGACGTTTGTAATCGTGCATGCTGGACTCGTTCTTCAATAGTAGGGTAAACCGGCGCGCCGCTTAACGTGGTGGGCGGATATGGCGCCGGATGCGCTGGGCCGTGGCGGCCAGGTAAATTTCGCGCAGTAAATAAATAAAACAGCCGATCAGGCAAATCACGGCCAGCACAAAGAAGGCCGCGATGTATTTGTCCAGGGTCAGGTTCAGGATATCGCCCAAAAACAGCATGGCGATGATGACGCAGACGAAGAAACCGCACGCCGTGCTGAGCGAAATCGAATAGTTGATCAGATGGGTACGCTGATACAGGGTATCGAGCTCATCCATATAGAAATCGTTGTAGCCGATGTCGAGCCGGTCTTCCAGCACGCGCGTGCGGTCGATGATGCGACCCAGGCGGTTGGTCAGCACCACCAGCATGGTGCCGATACCGGTCAACAGGAAAACCGGCGCAATCGCCAGCTGGATGATATGGCCGATGTCGCCGATCTGTATGTTCATGGATAAAAAGTCGTGGGTTCACACCGGCGCCCGACCTTGGCGCCAGCACAGGCCATAGTGTAGCAGGTGGCGCACGCCGGCTGGCCGCTTTGCCAAGCGGCGTGCTTGAACGTCATACGAAGCCGCGCCCCGGCACGAAGCGCTCGGTGGCGCGCACCAGCGCCGAAGCGATGCCGTGCTCGAGCGCGCCATGGCCCGCGTCCGGGATCATTTCCAGCTGCGCGCCGGGCCAGGCCTGCTGCAAACGGTAGGCCGACAGCGGCGGGCAGATGGCGTCGTAGCGCCCTTGCACGATGACGGCCGGCAAATGCGCGATGCGTCCCATGTCGCGGATCAGCTGGTCTTCCTCGAAGAAACCGAGATTGGCCATGTAATGCGATTCGAGCCGGCCCACGCCCAGGTCGAGCGCGTCGTTCGGCGCATCTTCCGGCTGCGGCATCAGGTAGACGCGGCGCCCTTCGAAGCGGCTCCAGGCGCGCGCAGCCGGCCAGTACACGGCGGGGTCGCTGCTGAGGATGCGTTGCACGTAGGCCGCCAGCAGGTCGCCACGTTCCTCTGGCGGAATGGGCGCGGCAAATTCTTCGTACAGTTCCGGATAAAACCAGCGCACGCCCTCGATGAACCAGTCGATCTCCGCCTGCGTGCAGAGGAAAATGCCACGCAGCACGAAACCGAGGCAAGCTTCCGGATGCGCCTGGCCATATGCCAGCGCCAGGGTCGAGCCCCAGGAGCCGCCAAACACCAGCCATTGGGCGATGCCGAACTGGGCGCGCAAGCGTTCGATGTCATCGATCAGCAGCTGCGTCGTGTTGTTGCTCCATTCGCCCAGCGGCGTGGACTTGCCCGCGCCGCGCTGGTCGAACAGGATCACGCGGTAGCGCTGCGGATCGAAGAAGCGGCGGTGCTGCGGCGACAGGCCCGCTCCCGGGCCGCCATGCAGGAACAGCACGGGAATGCCGTCGGGGTTGCCGCACTCTTCCCAATAAATGGTGTGGATGTCATCGACCGCCAGCATGCCGTGCCGGTTCGGCGACAAGGCGGGAAACAGGGGTGTCAGGGAATCTGGCATGGCGGTCCTTAGAATGGCTTCAGGGGCCAGGCACGATTCCTGGCAACTGTTCCAATTATAGTGCGCCCCCGGCGCCTCAGGCCAGCAGCAAGGGAAGGCGGTTCGACGACTTGATTTCGCGCATTGACAGGCTGGACTGGATTTCCGCCACGCCGGGCAGGCGGCGCAGCACGGTCGAGACGAATTCGCCATACGCTTCCAGATCGCGCGCCACCACTTGCAGGAAATAATCGGCTTCGCCCGCCACATTGTGGCACGACAAGATCTCGGGAATCGTCGCGATCGCTTGCTCGAACTGCGATGGCTGCTCGCCGCCATGGTTGGCAAACACCACCCGCACAAACGCCACCAGGCCGATGCCCAGCTTCTTGCGGTTGAGCAAAGCCTGGTAGCCGGTGATAAAACCTTCCTCTTCCAGGCGGCGCAAGCGGCGCCAGACGGGGGTTTCGCTCAGTTTCAAGCGCTCGGCCAGGCGCGCATTCGACAGCCTTCCTTCATCCTGCAACAGCCTGAGTATCTGCAAATCGGTGGCGTCGAGGCTAACTTCTGAAATTTTCATCTATTTTTTGTTTTTATAGGAGTGGAATCTACCCGAATACTAGGGCATGCAGGGCAGGAAAAGCAAGCACATTTCATTGCGGCAAGAACATAATGGGGCCCGGCGAGCAGGCTGCACAGTGCGCATGCTCCCGCTTTCTTTTCGACTGGTCCATGTCCGATTCTACCTTCCTGATGTACCTGCTGGCACTGGCCGGCGCCTTTTTATTACCGGGCCCCGACATGGCGCTGGTGCTGGCGACGGGCGCCGCGCGCGGCGTGGCCACGGCGCTGGTGACGGCGCTGGGCATCGCCGGCGCGCGCGCCGTACACGTGGCGTTGTCGGGCGCGGGCCTGGCGGCGCTGATGGTGACGCATCCACAAGCCTTGCAGTGGGTCAAATGGGCGGGCGCCGCCTACCTGCTTTACCTGGCGCTGCGCCTGCTGCAGTCGGCCCTGTCGAAAAAAACGGCACAGGAAGAAGCTGCCCCCGCCACGGCGCATGGCGCCTGCGCCAGCCTGGTGCGCGGCTTCCTGACGAATCTGCTCAATCCGAAGGCACTGCTGTTTTGCAGCATGTTCCTGCCGCAATTCGTCGTCGGCAGCGAGCATGTCGGCATGCAATACCTGCGCCTGGGCACCGTCCTGGTACTGGTGGGCTTGCTGTTCGACGCCCTGTACGCCGTGCTGGCCGCGCGCCTGGCGCGCCGCCTGCGCGGCAAGCCTTCGCCTTACGGCAAGTTCGTGCTGCCCACCGTGTTCGTCTTGCTGGCCGGGCGGCTGGTGCTGGGCTGATCTGTCAGCGGAAGCGCTGCCCCGCCGGCAAAGAAAGCCGGGTAATCATTCAGCAAGCTACGCTCCAAATCGTTGACCTTGCGAAATTGCCGCAGCGAAGGCGCCATGGCCCGGCCCGCATCCCAGCTGCGCCAGGCGTTCGGCGCATCGAATTGTGCCAGCAAGGCGTCGCCCAGGTCCTGGTACACGGCCGCCATATGCGGTTTTACCTGCAGCACTTGCAGATACAGCGCGGTCGCTTCCGGCCATTGCCCCAGCTTGGCGCGCAAATTCCCCTCGAACAAGGCCAATACGGGCTGATCCAGCCCCATTTGCTTCCTTAACTCCTGCACCGTCACCAGCGCGGCCGCGATGCCTGCCTGGTCCTTGGCCAGCAAGCCCCGCGTCAAGTCGTGGATGGGCTCGCACTCCTGCATGGCCAGCTGCTGCTGGGGCGACAGTTTTTCGACCAGCGCGCCCGTGGAAAAATGGTCTTCCAGCATGCTCAAAAAAGCCTCGAAGGGCTTCTCTGCCGCAAACAGGCGCTCCGCTTCGGCCCGCAGTGCCGGATGCGCCTGGGGTCCCAGCGGCGGCAGCCGCGCCGCCTGTGCCAGCACGCGCTCGAGCGGAGACGCATCGGCCGCCAGCGGGCGGGGCCGGTAGGCGGCCAGGGAATACGTGGCAGGCGCGTCCATAACAAGCCGGTTGATGCGGAAATGGCGCATGACCTTGCCGCCCACTTCCTGGTAGTGCAAGGTGAAGTCGGCGGGAATGCGCTTGCCGCCGGCCAGCATCTTCAGCACCAGCGGGTGGCCACCCCAGGTGTAGCGCAAGTACTGGGCAAACGCCGTGGCCTCGGCGCCGCTGACGGGGCTGCCGGCAATCCCCAGGCGCAGCAGCGGCTGCTCATCGAGCGACCACAGCACGGCGCCGTCGAGCACCTGCGGCACCAGTGCGCCGCGCCGCCTTGCCGCTGGCACGGACAGTGATTGCTCTTCGTAGACGGGCGGCGTGACGTGAGCCTGCAAGCCGCCAGCCTTGAGCGCGCCGGCCATGCCCTTGCGGTGTTCCATCTCGAAACGGCGAAAGCCCGCCACGTCGAACAGCGAATAGGTGTCGTAGGTAGACGCCGCCATATCGATCAGGTGGCGGCGACGCGTGGCAAAATCGAGCACGGACAAGCTTTTGCCATCACGCACGCTCAGGGATTGGGCGCCCAGCACGACATCGCTTTCCTGCGTATCGCGCGCGGGCAGGCTGGTTTTCACGCCAGGCTTGTTGACGCGCTCGGTCGTCACCGTGACGTGGAACGCGACGCTGGCCTGGGCCGCGCTGGCGCCCAGGAAAAGGATGGCGGCCACGCTGGCGCGGCGCAAGACAGGAAAGAGGGGCATGGAGATGATGCAGTGGAGAAATGCTGATTCTAAGGCAAATCCGGCGCTCCCCTTGTTTTGCTGGCAAGCATAAAAAAAGACAGCCGCAGCTGTCTTTCTGTTTTACCTCAACAACGATTACGACATGTGCTGGCCGCCGTTGATCGAGATGTTGGCACCCGTGACGAACGCGGCTTCATCGGAAGCCAGGTAGGCCACCAGGCCGGCCACTTCTTCCGGCTTGCCCAGGCGCGCCATCGGAATTTGCGGGATGATTTTGCTATCGAGCACTTCCTGCGGAATTGCCATGACCATCTTGGTGCCGATGTAGCCTGGCGAGATGGTGTTCACGGTGACGTTCTTGCGCGCCACTTCCAGCGCCAGCGACTTGGTGAAACCATGCATGCCGGCTTTTGCGGCCGAATAGTTGGTCTGGCCGAAAGCGCCCTTCTGGCCGTTCACGGACGAGATATTGATGATGCGGCCCCAGCCGCGTTCCACCATGCCGTCGCAGACGGGCTTGGTCATGTTGAAGACGGAATCGAGGTTGGTGCTCATGACGGCATCCCAGTTCGGCTTGTCCATCTTCTTGAATGTCATGTCGCGCGTGATGCCGGCGTTATTCACCAGCACGTCGACAGGACCGATTTCCGCTTCCACGGCCGCCACGCAGGCAGCTGCCGAATCGTAGTCAGCCACGTCGCACGGATACGCCTTGAAGTCATAGCCCATGTCCTTCGTCGTCGCCAGCCATTCCTCGACCTTCGGATTGCCTGGGGAATATGTGGTCACCACGCGATAGCCGAGCGCCGCCAGCTTGAAACAGACTGCTTCGCCCAGACCACCCATGCCACCAGTTACCAATGCAACTCTTGCCATTTTCATCCCCTCAGTGTCGTTCTGTTGCTAAAAAGTTAATTATTTAAATAAGGCAGCCCAAAACCGCTGCATGACGGCGGCGTACCGCATCGCACCCAAGCGTAGCGAGCGGCGATGATTTGTGGCTAAGAAGCGCAACCGTGCTCTGGCACGGTGAGCATCGCAGGCCGCAAAGCGCGCCGCGCAGTAGCTTGGGTGCGGTGCAAGCTACTTAATCGCGCTCGATCGCCAATGCAACGCCCATGCCGCCGCCGATGCACAGTGCTGCCAAGCCTTTCTTGGCGTCGCGGCGTATCATTTCGTGGATCAGGGTGACCAGGATGCGCGCGCCGGACGCGCCGATCGGGTGGCCGATGGCAATCGCGCCGCCGTTCACGTTGATCTTGCTGGTATCCCAGCCCATTTCCTTGTTGACGGCAATCGCTTGCGCGGCAAACGCTTCGTTGATCTCCATCAGGTCCAGTTCTTCATGCGTCCAGCCGGCTTTTTTCAGGCACAGACGCGATGCGGAGACAGGGCCCATGCCCATGACGGCCGGGTCCAGACCCGACGAAGCGTAAGCTTTGATGCGCGCCAGCGGCTTCAAGCCCAGTTCCTTCGCTTGCGAAGCGGACATCATGATCACGGCGGCGGCGCCATCGTTCAGGCCCGAGGCGTTGCCGGCGGTAACCGTACCGTCCTTGGCAAACGCGGGGCGCAGGCCGGACAGCGATTCCAGGGTCGAGCCAGGCTTGATGTATTCGTCGCTGTCGAAGACCACGGTGCCTTTTTTGTTGGCGATTTCCAGCGGCAGGATTTCATCCTTGAACTTGCCCGCTTTTTGCGCCGCTTCCGCCTTCAGTTGCGACTGCAGCGCGAATTCATCCTGCTCGGCGCGCGTCACTTCGTATTTCTTGGCGACGTTTTCCGCCGTGATGCCCATGTGGTACTGGTTATACACGTCCCACAAGCCGTCGACGATCATGGTGTCGATCATCTTGAAGTCGCCCATGCGGAAACCGTCGCGCGAGCCGTTCATTGCGTGCGGCGAGGCGCTCATGTTTTCCTGGCCACCGGCGATGATGATATTGGCGTCGCCGCACTTGATCGCTTGCGCCGCCAGATGCGTGGCCTTCAGGCCGCTGCCGCATACCTTGTTGATGGTAAATGCCGGGATGGAGCTTGGCAGGCCAGCCTTGATGACGGCCTGGCGCGCGGCGTTCTGGCCGACGGCAGCCGTCAGCACCTGGCCCAGGATCGCTTCGCCGATCAGGTTCGGGTCGATGCCGGTTTGTGCCAGCAAGCCCTTGATTACATGCGCGCCCAGTTCGGACGCAGGAATCTTGGCCAGGCTGCCACCGAATTTGCCGACTGCGGTACGGCCGGCGGCCACGATTACGACATCATCCATTTATTTCTCCGATATGCAGGCCACGAGGGCCAGGGTCAAGGTGTTAATACAATCCAATGTGAATCCGGGAAGACACGGCAAGCTGTGTTTCATTCTAGCGCGGCATGTGCCGCAGTTCCAGCACCGCACCGCAGGCGGCGGCGATGACAGCCTGCTTGCGGTGGCGACGGGCGGCCTGGCGCGGCGGATAGCCGCTGCCGGGCCGTAACACGCTTATGCCTGGCGAGCAGGACGCGTGTTTTTATTTTTATCATACCCTTCATCGGCGACGCCGAAAGTGGTTTTTAGAAAATTATTGAAGGGAATAATCAGGGGCACAGGCGTTTGCTTTACCACTTGCACCAGCTCGCCAAATTTTTGACGCGATGCAGCAAACTCACCCTTTGTCACAGTATCGAATTTCTCCTGCGTTTCTTGAGCAACATCCTTTGCCTGGCGGCCATATGCACCGATGCGTTCGATGGCCAGTTGCGACTGCGTGCGCGACAGTTGCAGCAGCGCTTGCGTATCCTTCACGGACAGCAGTTGATTGCCCGCCACCGTAGCGGCGGCCAGCGCCGTGCGGGCCGCATCGATCTGCAAGTCCAGCACGCTGGCACCGCTTTCAACTGCGGCCTGGACATACGCTTGCGCGCTGTTCAATTGCGCTTCCAGCACGGCCTTGCCGGCCAGTGCCCATTGTTCGGAAAATGAAAACATGTCGTTTCTCTCCAAAGAGTAGACGGCGCCATGTTGCGCCGCACAGTGCTCAACTGTAAGCGATAGTTCATTGCTGAACCTTGATATTTATCAATCTTTCCTATTGGTATGTTTTCAATACAACACTCATCAGGACAATAATTTGATACCGTCGAGCGAGGCCGCGCACTGCTCGCGTATCACGCTGACGAAATCGCGCACATACGCCTTGTCCTGCAGATGCTCGGGCACGGACACGTACAAATCGCTCCACAGGCCGTGCTCACCCACCGGGCGCGCCACCACATAATCGTAATCGACGTAATTCTTGATGGCCCAGTTCGGCAAGGCGGCGATGCCGCGCCGGCTCGCCACCAGCTGCAGCACGGCCACGGTCAGTTCGGCCGTGCGGCGCTCGAAGACGATGCCGGCCGGCCGCAGCACTTCGCGGATCAGGTCGATGCGCTCTTCCGGCACGGGATAGGTGATCAGGGTCTCGCCCGTAAAGTCGGCCGCCGCGAGCCGGCGCTGCGCCTGCAGCCGGTGCTTCTGCGCCATCACCACCAGCATTTCAAAGCGGAACAGGGGAAACACGGTGAAGTCAGGACCATATGGCGAACCGATCACGAGATCCGCCTCGCCCGAGCGCAGCAAGTCCGCCGGCTCGCTGTGAAAGCCCGACACCAGGTCGATCTCCACTTCCGGCCAGCGCTGGCGGAAGGCATCCATCACGGGCATCAGCCAGTCGAAGCAGGTATGGCATTCGAGCGCCACCCGCAACTGCCCCTTGTCGCCCTGCGACAGGCGCGCCACGTCGCGCTCGGCCAGCTCGATCTCGGGCAGCAGCTTGTCGGCCAGCTCCAGTAGCCGGCTGCCCGTGGCCGTAAACGCGATCGGCATCGACTTGCGCTCGAACAAGGGCGCCTTGTAGCGCTCTTCCAGCAAACGGATCTGGTGCGACAGGGCCGACTGGGTCAGGTTGAGCAGCTGCGCGGCGCGCACCAGGCTGCCGGAGGAACGCAGGGCACTCAAGGTGCGCAGGTGACGGATTTCTAGCATCGGGAAAGGAAAGGATGTACGTGAATTATTTTCATGTTATTCGGCAAAATGTTTCGTTTTGATTATAGATCAAGTTGCCGCACACTCTAGCGCATTCACATTAAATCTCGATGACATCATGACCGTGCGCACCCACACCCTTGGCTTTCCCCGTATCGGCCTGGACCGCGAGCTTAAGCATGCGCTGGAACGCCACTGGCGCGGCGAGCTGTCCGAGGCGGCCCTGGAAGAGACGGGCCAGCAACTGCGGGCGCGCCACTGGGCGCTGCAATGCGACGCCGGGCTCGACTACGTTACCGTGGGCGACTTCGCCTTTTACGACCAGGTGGCCAACCATATCCAGCTACTGGGGTGCGAACCGGCGCGTTTCAACTTCGCGCCACAGCAGTCGCCCCTGTCGCGCTATTTCACGATGGCGCGCGGCGCAGACACGCACGCAGCACACGCCGCAGACACTGCCGCGCTGGAAATGAGCAAATGGTTTGACACCAATTACCATTACCTGGTGCCCGAATTGTCGCCGCAGACCCGGTTTTCGCTTGCCTGCGAGCGTCTGCTGGCGGAAGTGGCCGAAGCGCAGGCGCTCGGCCACCAGGTCAAGGCGGCCCTGATCGGCCCCCTCACCTTCCTCTGGCTGGGCAAGGAAAAGACACCGGGCTTCGAGCGCCTGGCCCTGCTGGAACAATTGCTGCCCGTCTATGGCGCCCTGCTCGACCGCCTGAAGCAGCAAGGCGTGACGTGGGTGCAGGTCGACGAACCGATCCTGGGCCTGGACTTGCCTAACGCGTGGCGCAGCGCCTTTGAAAGCACGTATTGGCAGCTGAACCAGGTGGGCGTGAATATCCTGCTGGCCACGTATTTCTCGCCGCTGGAAGAAAACCTCAGCCTGAGCTGCCGCCTGCCCGTGGCCGGCCTGCATGTCGACGGCATCCGCGCGCCACATGAGCTGATCAGCGTGACGGACTGGCTGCCCGCGCATAAAGTCTTGTCGATCGGCATCGTCGACGGCCGCAATATCTGGCGCACCGACCTCGACGCGGCCCTGGCCCTGCTGCAGCCGCTGGCGGCCAAACGCAACGGCCACCTGTGGCTGGCGCCGTCTTGCTCGCTGCTGCACGTGCCGTTCAGCCTGGAAGCGGAAACGGACCTCGATGGGGAAATCAAGACCTGGCTGGCGTTTGCCACGGAGAAACTGTCGGAGATCGCCGTCCTCAAGGGCGCGCTCGAGGGCCATCCCGATGACGCCGCACTGGCCGCATTGGCCATGTCCCGCCTGGCTATTGCCAGCCGCCGTACCAGCCTCCGCGTGCACCGTCCGCAAGTGACGCAGCGCCAGGAAGCGCAGGGCCTGGACGTGCTCGTGCATGGCGAAGCGGAACGCAACGACATGGTCGAATACTTCGGCGAGCAATTGGACGGTTTTATCTTCACGCGCCTGGGCTGGGTGCAATCGTACGGCTCGCGCTGCGTCAAGCCGCCCGTCATCTACGGCGACGTGCAGCGCCCGGCCGCCATGACCGTCGAGTCGTCGGTCCATGCGCAAAGCCCGACGAATGAACCGATGAAGGGCATGCTGACGGGCCCGGTAACGATCTTGCAGTGGTCGTTTGTGCGCGACGACCAGCCGCGCGCCACCACGGCGCTGCAACTGGCCCTGGCCATCCGCGACGAGGTGGCAGACCTGGAAACGGCCGGCATCGGCAGCATCCAGATCGACGAACCGGCCATTCGCGAAGGCCTGCCGCTGCGCCGCGGCCAGTGGGATGCCTACCTGGACTGGGCCACGCGCGCCTTCCGCATCGCCGTGATTCCGCCAGCCCATTTACGGGTCAACCTCGACTGCGGCCTGAAGACGCGGGGCTGGGCGGAAACGGAAGCGGCCTTAAAAAATATGCTCGCGGCGGCTCAGCAGATGCGGGCAGCTTGCTGACATAGGCGTACTCAAGCCGCATTCTCGGCTGCTTTCGGGGCGGCGCAGCGGTTTTCCGGGGCGCCGCCCGTTTTTTTTG
Organism: Janthinobacterium salmonicoloratum; assembly: GCF_051380845.1. Lineage (NCBI taxonomy): Bacteria > Pseudomonadati > Pseudomonadota > Betaproteobacteria > Burkholderiales > Oxalobacteraceae > Janthinobacterium > Janthinobacterium salmonicoloratum. Next base: position 537,276 of record NZ_JBNYXV010000002.1, read on the forward strand.
ACATGAAGTAGGTGTTGCCCTGCGGAATAGCACGCGCCGGGCCCCTGATGCTGATTTTTTTGCAGTAGAATGCAAGAAATTTACTGCTCCCATTGTTGCCGTACGGAACATCTGGCCTGCCGCAGTTTCACTTTGATAAATGTTTATGTCCAAAAGCCCGTCGCAGAAGCCTATCGAAATCAAGATTTCCACCGTCGTTGCTGTCTCTGCCATTATGCATAGCGCCGATACGCAGGCACTCGATGCCGCCTTGCGTGACATGACGGGAGGCGTGGCGGACTTTTTCGAGGACGACCTGGCCGTGCTGGACGTGGCGGCCTTGCCGCCCGGCAGCGTGCCCATCGACTGGGCCGCCCTCGTGGCCCTGCTGAAAAAATACCGCTTGAATGCCGTCGCCGTGCGCAATGCGCCGGCCGACATGCATGACGCCATCCTGGCGCAAGGCTTGAGCCTCGACAGCGGCAAGACGCGCGACGATGCGCCGCCCAAGGATGGTCCCAAGGATACGCCCACGGCCGCCGCCCAGGCGGGCGCCGACGCACAGGTGATGGTAATCGACACGCCCGTGCGGGCCGGCCAGCGCATTTATGCGCGCGGCTGCGACCTGATCATCACCGCTGTCGTCAACAATGGCGCCGAAATCATCGCCGACGGCAGCATCCACGTGTATTCCTCGCTGTACGGCCGCGCGCTGGCGGGCGCCTCGGGCAATGCCCAGGCGCGCATCTTCGCACTGGCCATGGAACCGGAACTGGTCTCGATCGCCGGCGTGTACCGCACGTTCGAGGATGGTTTCCCCGCAGAAATGGCGCGCGGACCCGCGCAAATTCGTTTGGCTGGAGACAGAATCGATATACACTCTGTCAATCCGGTCACTCCCGTGAACCGCTCTTAAGCTGCACAATTCAAGAGATATCTGAAAAGGATTATTTGTGGCAAGAATTATTGTTGTGACGTCCGGCAAGGGCGGTGTCGGCAAGACGACCTCTAGCGCCAGTTTTTCCACTGGCCTGGCCATGCGCGGCCACAAGACAGCCGTGCTCGACTTCGACGTGGGCCTGCGTAACCTCGACCTGATCATGGGTTGCGAGCGCCGCGTCGTCTACGACCTGATCAATGTGATCAACAAGGAAGCAACGCTGAACCAGGCCCTGATCAAGGACAAGCACTGCGACAACCTGTTCATCCTGCCTGCCTCTCAGACGCGCGACAAGGATGCCTTGTCGGAAGAAGGCGTGGAACGCGTGTTGAACGACCTGATCAACATGGGTTTCGAGTTCATCATCTGCGATTCGCCAGCCGGCATCGAGCATGGCGCGCTGATGGCGCTGACGTTTGCCGACGAAGCCATCATCGTCACCAACCCGGAAGTGTCGTCGGTGCGCGATTCGGACCGCATCCTGGGCATCCTGCAAGCCAAGTCGCGCCGCGCGCAGACGGGCGGCGAGCCGGTCAAGGAACATTTGCTGATTACCCGCTACTCGCCGAAACGCGTGGAATCGGATGAAATGCTGTCCTACCAGGACGTGCAGGAAATCCTGCGCATCCCGCTGGTGGGCATCATTCCGGAGTCGGAGCAAGTGCTGGCCGCCTCGAACCAGGGCAATCCGGCCATCCATTTCACGGGCACGGACGTGGCGCAAGCCTATGAAGACGTGGTCTCGCGTTTCCTCGGCGAAGATGTCGAGTTGCGCTTTACCAACTATGAAAAGCCTGGATTACTCCAGCGCATTTTTGGGGCGAAGTGATATGGCCTTGCTTTCTTTCCTGTTCCCCCCCAAGCCGAAGACGGCCACCGCGGCCAAGGAACGCCTGCAGATCATCATCGCCCGCGAACGCAGCGGACGCGATGGTCCGGACTTCCTGCCCGCCCTGCACAAGGAATTGATCGCCGTCATTTCCAAGTACACCAAGGTCAATGCCGACGACATCAAGATCTCGCTGGACCGCCAGGGCAACCTGGAAGTCCTCGACGTCAACGTGGTGCTGCCGGACGCGTAAGGTCTACTCCGGCCTCACCGTGAGCAATTCCTGCGCCACCGCGGCGCAGGCGTTCACGTGCTGGTTGCCGATCTGGCGGAACACGGCGTAGCCGATGGCTGCCGCCACCGCCTGGCCGGCAAACGGCACGAAGCGCGCCACCTGCTTGGTGGCAATCTTGACCCCACTGCGCTTGAGCAGGTGGAGGATCAGTTCGCGCGACACCAGCTTCCCTACCAGCATGCCGCCCATGCCCACCGCCGCGCGGTAGGCCATCATCTTGAACTGCGGGTTGAGACGCTCGATCTGCTCGGGCGTGAGGCCGAATTCGTGGTTGATATCGTTGATCAGCATGGAAAACAGGCCCACGTCGGACATCAGGTCGATGCCGGGAATGGGAATGGCCGAGGCGCCTGCCGACATCACGGCACGCCGCTGCACCAGGCGCCGGCAACGCTCGCGCACTTGCTCGATTTCGGCACGACTGGCCGGTATCAGGGTCCAATCGGTAGTGCTCTTGTCTGGCATGGCCGTTTCTCCGCAGTAAGGGGTAGATGAACAAGTGTAACGTAAAGGGCTGAGCTGCCGATTTCACTGGACACAGTTGCAATCTCTGTTATATTTCATTTGAGCATTCCTTAACATTACGATAAGCAGAGCGGACCGTCTGTTTGTTGCTACACACTCCAGCCCATTATGCGAATTGCCGTACTCGATAGCGACCATAGCCAGGCAGAACTGATCTGCCAGGTGCTCACCGCCGCCGGCCACGCTTGCCACGAGTTTCAGAGTGCCAAGGAAATGCTGGGGCAACTGCGCAAGGACAGTTGCGACATGCTCATCCTCGACTGGCATGTGAGCGATCTGGACGGCGCGGAAGTCTTGCGTCGTGCCCGGGAAAAACTGGCGCCGAAGGCGCCCGTGTTGTTTATGACCAACAGTTCCGGCGAAGACGACGTGGTAGCGGGCATGACGGCGGGCGCCGACGACTACATGATCAAGCCCCTGCGGCGCAGCGAACTGGCCTTGCGCACCCAGGCGCTGCTGCGCGTGGCATACCCGGCCCAGAATGGCGCCGAATACTTGCAATTCGGTCATTACACGTTTGAAACCCGCCCCGGACGCCTGTTGCGCGATGGCGAAGTGCTGGACGTGACGCACAAGGAATTCGCCCTCGCGCTGCTGTTTTTCCGCAACCTGGGCCGTCCCCTGTCGCGCGCCTATATCCACGAAGCCGTGTGGCAGCGCGACACGGCCCTGCCTTCGCGCACCATGGACACCCACGTTTCGCGCGTGCGCAACAAGCTGCAGCTGAAACCGGAACACGGCTACCGCCTCGTGCCTGTCTACAGTTATGGTTATCGCCTGGAAAAACTGGGCGGGTGAAGGGCGGCAAACGGCTGACCTGCTCAAAGCGCGGGCACAAAGCGTTATAATGTCGGCATAAGTCATCCCAACAGCCCTGAAATGCAACTGCTCGCCGTCGGCCTCAACCATACCACCGCCCCAGTGTCGCTCCGCGAACAGCTGGCGTTTGCGCCTGAGCACTTGGGCCAGGCGGTGGTGGCGGCGCGCACCTGGTTCCAGCGCATCGACTTGCGCGACAACGATGAAGCGGCCATCCTCTCGACGTGCAACCGCACCGAGCTGTATGCGGCCAGCCACGTACCGAATCCGCTCGACGCGGGCGCGCATTTCCTGGCCGATTATCACAAGCTCAACTACAGCGAGCTGCGCCCCCATCTGTATATGTTGCCGCAGCACGATGCCGTGCGCCACACCTTCCGCGTCGCCTCCGGGCTGGACTCGATGGTGCTGGGCGAAACGCAGATCCTGGGCCAGATCAAGGACGCCATCCGCACGGCCGACGAGGCAGGCGGCCTGGGCACGTATCTGCACCAGTTGTTCCAGCGTAGCTTTTCCGTGGCCAAGGAAGTGCGCAGCAGCACGGAAATCGGCGCCCACAGCGTTTCCATGGCGGCCGCCGCCGTGCGCCTGTCGCAGCGCATCTTCGACAAGATCGCCGAGCAGAACGTGCTGTTCATCGGCGCCGGCGAAATGATTGAATTGTGCGCCACGCACTTTGCGGCGCAAAACCCGAAAAGCATCACCATTGCCAACCGCACCATGGAGCGGGGCGAAGAGCTGGCGCACCGCTTCAACGGCAAGGCCATCCGCTTGGCGGACTTGCCGGAGCAACTGCACCAGTTCGACATCGTCATCTCGTGCACGGCGTCGTCCTTGCCGCTGCTGGGCCTGGGTCTGGTCGAACGCGCCATCAAGGCACGCCGCCACAAGCCCATGTTCATGGTCGACCTGGCCGTGCCGCGCGACATCGAAGCGGAAGTGGGCCGCCTGAACGACGTCTTCCTGTACACGGTCGACGACCTGGGCAAGGTCGTGCAAACGGGCCTGGAAAGCCGGCAAGCTGCCGTGGCGCAAGCCGAAGCTATCATCGAGACGCGCGTGCAATCGTTCATGAGCTGGGTCGACGACCGCGCCATGGTGCCCGTCATCCAGCATTTGCATGAAAACAGCGAAGCGCTGCGCCTGATGGAAGTGGAGCGGGCGCGCAAGATGCTGGCCAAGGGCGCCGACATCGACGCCGTCCTTGAGGCGCTGTCGAAAGGCTTGACGGCCAAGTTCCTGCACGGCCCGCAGCAGGCGCTGCACCACGCGCAAGGCGACGAGCGCAAGCAGCTGGTCACCCTGCTGCCAAAACTGTTCCGCCCCCGCCGTTAGCGCAGCCCCGCTGGCCGCCCGCGCGGCCGCCCCCTGCCCGCCTGCCGGGCTTGCAGGACCCGCACCATCCCTACACACTTTTACCGCGAATCGCTATGAAACCATCCATGCTGGCCAAACTCGATCAACTGGCGAACCGCCTGGTCGAACTCGACGAACTGCTGATGCATCCGGACGCCACGTCGAACATGGACAGCTACCGCAAGATGACGCGCGAGCACGCCGAACTGGGCCCGCTGGTGGCCCTGTACCGTTCCTACCTGGAAGCGGGCAACGACATCACCACGGCGCAAGAGATGCTGTCCGACTCGGACATGAAGGAATTCGCCCAGGAAGAAATTGAAGCGGCGAAAGCCACCATGGTGCAGCTGGAGCGCGAATTGCAGACCATGCTGCTGCCGAAGGATGTCAATGACGAGCGCAATATCTTCCTGGAAATTCGCGCCGGCACGGGCGGCGATGAATCAGCCCTGTTCGCCGGCGACCTGCTGCGCATGTACACGCGCTTTGCCGAGCGCAACCGCTGGCAAGTGGAACTGGTGTCGTCGTCCGATTCCGACCTGGGCGGCTACCGCGAGGTGATCGTGCGCGTCGTTGGCAATGGCGCGTACTCGAAACTGAAATTCGAGTCGGGCGGCCACCGCGTGCAGCGCGTGCCGGCCACGGAAACGCAAGGCCGCATCCACACCTCCGCCTGCACGGTGGCCGTGATGCCGGAAGCGGATGAAGTGGAAGACGTCAACATCAATCCGGCCGACCTGCGCATCGACACCTACCGCGCCTCGGGCGCGGGCGGACAGCACATCAACAAGACGGATTCCGCCGTGCGCATCACCCACTTGCCGACCGGCATCGTGGTGGAATGCCAGGACGACCGCAGCCAGCACAAGAACAAGGCGCAGGCGATGAAAGTGCTGGCCGCGCGCATCAAGGACGTGCAATTGCGCGAACAGCAGTCGAAGGAAGCGGCCACCCGCAAGAGCCTGATCGGCTCGGGCGACCGCAGCGAGCGCATCCGTACTTATAATTTCCCGCAAGGCCGCCTGACGGACCACCGCATCAATTTGACCTTGTATAAGCTCGACTTCATCATGGATGGGGATTTGACGGACTTGACGAATGCGCTGGCGGCTGAGCACCAGGCCGAGCTTTTAGCCGCGCTGGGCGATTAAAAAGCGTCCATGGCGGCGTTGCATCGCCTGGCCGACCATTCGTACTGCCTGCGGCGCTGCGCCTTGCCCTGAACACTTTTTAAAGCGTCCAGCCAGATCAAGGGTTTAAGTAGCGGCTAAGCAATAAAAAACCTGCCTTGTGCGAAAATGACCAGCTCGATTCCATTCACCTCACCGTGTCGCCCATGAAAAATTCACGCACCGTCCTCCTGTCGATCGCCGCCCTGTGTTTCCTGATGCTGGGCGTGGCCATGTATTTGCAGCATGCCATGAACATGGCGCCGTGCCCGCTGTGCGTGATCCAGCGCTACCTGTTCCTCGCCATCGGCATCGCCTGCCTGGCTGGCGCGGCGGCCAACCGTCCGAAAATCGGCGCGAGCGTCGGCTTGCTGGCGGCCCTGGGCGGCCTGGGCGTGGGCGCCAAGCATTTGTACGTGCTGGCCAACCCCGGCTTCTCGTGCGGCATCGACCCGGTGGAAACGACGCTGAACAAGATTTTCACGGCGCAAGTCATGCCCTTCATGTTTGAATCCTATGGCGCCTGCGAAAACGCCGGCGAGCCGTTTTTCGGCCTGTCGATTCCGCAATGGGCGTTCATCTGGTTTGCCATTTTTAGCGTCGGCCTGCTGTGGACTTTGCTGCGCCGTCAGAAATAATTGAAAGCACCATGTCAGAAACACTGATCCCCGCCGGCAGCACTGTCGGCGCCCTGCAAATCCGTCCGCTGCTCGACCCGCTCGACAACCGCATCCTGCTGGGCCACGCGCTGGGCCTGTCGCGCGTCTCGCTGATCACGCAATCGGAGCGTGTGCTCACTTCCGACGAAGCCGACCGCCTGTCAAGCTTGCTGGCGCGCCGCCTGCAAGGCGAGCCGATCGCCTACATCGTCGGCCAGCGCGAATTTTTCGGCCTGCCGTTCGAAGTCAACGACGCCGTGCTGATCCCCCGCCCCGACACGGAAGTGCTGGTCGAACTGGCGCTCGAGCGCCTGCCGCCCGGCGGACGGGTGCTCGACATGGGCACAGGCAGCGGCGCCATCGCCGTCGCGCTGGCGCACACGCGGCCCGACGCCGTCGTCACGGCCCTGGATGTGAGCAGCACGGCGCTGGCCGTGGCGCGCCGCAACGCCAGCGCCAACGGCGTCAACATCACCTTCATGGCCAGCGACTGGTTCGAAGCGCTGGGCACGGAAAAGTTTGACCTGATCGTCTCGAATCCCCCCTACATCGCCAGCGGCGACCGCCACCTGGCCGAGGGCGATTTGCGCTTTGAGCCCACGGGCGCGCTGACCGACCATGCGGATGGCCTGTCGGCCCTGCGCACCATCGTGTCCGGCGCCGCGCGCCACCTGGCGTCAGGCGCCTGGTTGCTGATGGAACACGGCTACGACCAAGCGGCATCCGTGCGCGGCTTGCTGGCCGACGCCGGCTACAGCAAAGTGCAAAGCTGGCGTGACCTGGCCGGCATCGAGCGCGTCAGCGGCGCCCGCCTCGGCTGAGCACGACAAGCTGCGCAAAGCTTGACCCGGCGGCGCGCCAGATCCCCCGCAGTTTGTTAAAATATCAAGCGAATTCCTGACCGAAGCGCCGTCCCCCTTGCGCGGGGCGGACGCTGGCGACGCGGCGTTTTTTGGGCCGGCGCCGACGCATTTGCCAAAATTCGGTTAATCTCAGCACAAATTATTTATATGCTGCACAAGAAAGGAAGCTCAAATTGCCCAACCTGTTGACTCGCCGCCTGGCATTGCTGACCGAAGATGCCAACCGCGCGCTGCTGGGCGGCTTGCGCGGCATCGAGCGTGAAACCCTGCGCGTCGACCATGCCGGCCATCTGGCTTCCACGCCCCACCCCGCCGCCCTGGGCTCGGCGCTGACGCACCCTGAAATCACCACCGATTACGCCGAAGCGCTGCTCGAATTCATCACCCCGGCCGAACAGGACATCGGCGTCACGCTCGACAAGCTCGACACCGTGCACCGCCACGCCTACAGCCGCCTCGGCGACGAGTTGCTGTGGAGCCAGTCGATGCCATGCCAGCTGCCGCCCGAAGCGGAAATCGAGATTGCCAACTACGGCAGCTCGAACATGGGCATGCTCAAGCACGTCTACCGGCGCGGCCTGGCCTTGCGTTACGGCAAAGCCATGCAATGCATCGCCGGCATCCATTACAACTATTCGCTCGACGAGCAGTTGTGGCAAGTGCTGGCCAGCAACCCGGACACCAGCGCCAGCCCGACACACGCGGCGGCCACGCCGAAAGACGTGCAGTCGGAAAGCTACCTGGCGACGATCCGCAATTTCCGCCGCTACAGCTGGCTGCTGATGTACCTGTTCGGCGCTTCGCCGGCCCTGTCCGCCGGTTTCCTGCGCGGCCGCGCGCACAAGCTCGACACCTTGTCCGACGACACCTTGTTCCTGCCGTACGCCACCAGCCTGCGCATGAGCGACCTCGGTTACCAGAACGATGCCCAGTCCGGCCTGCGCCCGCACGAAAACAGCCTGGAAGACTACGTCAACGCGCTCACGCACGCCGTCAACGACCCGTATCCGCCGTACGAAGCGCTGGGCACGAAAAAGGATGGCGAGTGGATCCAGTTGTCCACCAACGTGCTGCAGATCGAAAATGAATACTATTCGACCATCCGCCCGAAACGCGTGATCCGCACGGGCGAGCGCCCAATCCAGGCCCTGTGCCTGCGCGGCGTGCAATACATCGAAGTGCGCTGCATGGATGTCGATCCGTTCGAACCGGTGGGCATCAGCCTGGAAACGGGCCGCTTCCTCGACGCGTTCTTGCTGTTCTGCGCGCTCGACGACAGCGGTCCCATCTCGGCCGAGCAAAGCGCCTGCTACACGAACAATTTCGCGCGTACCGTCAAGGAAGGCCGCAAGCCGGGCTTGACCCTGCGCCGCGACGGCGAAGAAATCACCCTGCAGGCCTGGGGCGAGGAATTGCTGGCGCGCATCGCCCCCGTGGCGGCCTTGCTCGACTCTCGCAACGCGGCGCGCCAAGGCGGCACGCAGCACGCGGACAGCCTGGCGGCGCAGGCTGCCAAGCTGGCTGACCCGGATGCGACGCCATCGGCAAAGGTATTGGCCGAGCTGCGCGCCAATGGCGGCTCGTTTGCCGCCTTCGGCCTGCGCCAGAGCGAACGCCACGCCGCCTATTTCCGCACGCATCCGGCAACCAAGGAACAAAGCGCGTATTTCGACGCGATGGCCGCCAGCTCGCTGGCCGAGCAGCGCGCCATGGAAGCGGCGCCCGCCGGCAGCTTCGACGATTTCGTCGCCGCCTACCGCGCCAGCACCCTGTGTTCGCACACCTGATCCTGCCTGACTTTCTGCCTGGCGCCCCATGCTGACCTTCTACAATGAATTGCACAGCCAGCACCGGGGCCGCTTCGAGATGTTTCGCGGCACCATGGTGCCCTGCTTCGAGACGCCCAAGCGGGCCGACATGGTGGTGGCCGAACTGGGGCGGCGCAACCTGGGCCGCATCGTCACGCCGCACGGCGTGCCGCTGACGTCACTGGAACGCATCCACACGCCGCGCTACCTGCATTTTTTGCGCCACGCCTGGCACGACTGGCTGGCGCTCGACCCCGCCAATGCGGGCAAGGACGCACTGCCATCCGTGTGGCCCGTGCGCACCTTGCGTAGTGACATAGAACCGGACGACTTCACGGCCAAGCTGGGCCTGTACTCGATGGACAATGGCACGCCGCTGACGGCCGGCACGTGGACGGCGGCCAAGACAGGCGCCGACTGCGCCGTCAACGCGGCCCACGCGCTGCGCCTGGGAGAGCGGGCCACGTTTGCCCTGACGCGCCCGCCGGGCCACCACGCGGGCAGCGATTTCTTTGGCGGCTACTGTTTTCTCAACAACGCTGCCCTGGCCGCGCAGCATCTGCTCGACGACGGCGCCCGCAAGGTCGCCATCCTCGATATCGATTACCACCACGGCAACGGCACCCAGAGCATCTTTTATGCGCGCGACGACGTGCTGTTCACCTCCCTGCACGCCGACCCGCGCAGCGAATATCCGTTTTACCTCGGCCACGCCGATGAAACGGGCAGCGGCGCGGGGCTCGGCTACAACGTCAACCTGCCGCTGCCGGCCGGCACGTCCACAGCCAGCTGGTTCGCCGCGCTGGAAACGGCCTGCCTGCGCATCAATATGTACGCGCCCGACGCGCTGGTGGTCTCGCTCGGTGTGGATACTTTCGCCGGCGACCCGCTGTCGCACTTCTCCCTGCAAAGCGGGGACTACCTGCGCGTGGGCGAGCGCCTCGCGCATTTGAATTTGCCCACCGCCTTCATCCTCGAAGGCGGCTATGCGGTGAAGGAAATCGGCATCAATGTGGTGAACGTCCTCGAAGGTTTCGAGACGGCTGAATAGAGGCGACGCTCAAACCGGTAAGCCCTGCTTCAGTAGAAGTCTTACGGCGGCGTACCCGCGCAAGGTACATGAGTGCCAGGCCGGCGGGCAGCATCAACGCGACCGTTGGCTCAGGAACGGGCGCCGGGGAAATCGTGAAGGTCGTCTGGTCGGACCAGTTATAACGATTTTCCCATTGTGTTCCCTTCCAATAATTTCCCCCACCTTTGAGGAAGTAACTGCCGATAACGGCCTGGCTATACCAGGAGTTCGGACCTTCATCATGGCCATCAGTCTTGGTTGCATAGTTCAGTTTACCTTCCAGCGTATAACTGAAATTGTTGACTTCACACCGGAGGTAGGAGGAAGCATTGCATCCATATTGGCCTATCCGGAAAGGCAAAAACAGGTGACCCTGGGTGAGGAAATAGCTCAGCTCATCAACTGTAATCACGCTGTCCGCATTTCTGTCCTCCCCGCTAAAGCTACCATGGAACGTCGCATCGGAATCGAATACGCCAGTAGCCGCGTTGACAAAGCCTTGATAGGTAAAATCCCACGTCGTCGGCTGCGCATGGGCAGCAGATATTCCAGCGACAAGTAGCATGGCGCACAACAGGTTCTTTTTCATGGTTTCCTCATATTTTTGCAAAGCACCATAAAGGCGCTTCAGGGAGATGTGCCAATCACATCTGACGGCATGATGCCACGTTAATATTATCATAAGTAAATATAAATATGATAATAAACAATGGGCGAAGAAAGTATGAAAAAGCGTGCGCTACGGTTTTGAAACGGCGCAATAGCGGCTACATATTGCGGAACAGCGCCATGAACGGCTGGCTCACGGCCAGGGTTTCCGGCCGCGTTTTCAGACGCAAGGCGCCGCGTCCCACCTCGTCGCGCGTGACGGATGCCACCATCTTCATGTTGACGATGGTGGAGCGGTGGATCTGCTTGAAAATGGCCGGGTCGAGCACATCGAGTAGTTCGCGGATCGGCTTGCGCAGCAGCGCCTCGCCATCCGCCGTCATGACAGCCGTGTACTTGGTGTCGGACTGAAAATAGGCGATGTCTTCCACCATGATCAGCCGCGTATCCTTGCCGCTGCTGGCCGTCAGCCACACCAGCGGCGGCGACTTGGCGGCCGCCGGCAAGGCGCTGCTCAATTGCTGCAGCAAGCCGGCCAGCGCGCCGTCATCCACCTGAGTCTTGCCGGCCCGTGCCTGCACGCGCTGCAAGGTCGCTTGCAGGCGCTCGCGGGCTATGGGTTTCAATAAGTAATCGACGGCGCCCTTGTCGAAGGCATCGATCGCGTACTGGTCGTAGGCGGTGACGAACACCACCTGCGTGGCGGGACTGGCGTCGAGCGCGCCGGCCGCCACTTCCAGCCCCGTCAAGCCAGGCATGCGGATATCCAGGAAGGCGACGTCGGGTCGCAGGGTGGCGATGGCGTCGAGCGCCGCGCCGCCGTCGTCGCAGGCGGCGACGATGCGCAGTGCCGGCCACTCTTCGGCCAGCAGGGCCACGAGCGCGTCGCGCAGCAGGGTTTCGTCTTCGGCGATAACGCAGCTCATCTCAGGCTGATGCATAGGAGACTCCTTGCGCCGTGCTGTCGGGCACCGTGATGGTGGCCGTCACGCCATCGGGGAAATTGGCGAGGATGGAAAACGACGCGGCCGCACCATAAGTCAGGCGCAGGCGTTCGCGCACATTGCGCAAGCCGATGCCCGTGCCGGCGCCGTCGTCGCTGAAACCCTTGCCGTCGTCGGCTACCGTGACGATCACCGTGCCGTTGCCGCTGCGCGCCATGATCCAGATGGTGCCGCCGCCGCTTTTCGGCTCCAGGCCATGCTTGATGGCGTTTTCCACCAGGGTTTGCAGCATCATCGGCGGCAACTCCGCCTGGCGCAGGTATTGCGGTACCTCGATCTGCAGGTTAAGGCGTCCGCCCATGCGAATTTTCAGGATATCGAGATAGGCGCGCGCCCGTTCCAGTTCCGTGCCCAGGGTCGACATGGATTGTTCCGTGCGCGGCAGCGAGTGGCGCAGGTACAGGATGAGGTTGCCCAGCATCTCGTCGGCGCGCACGGGATCGCTGCGCGTGAGCAGTTGCGCGCTGGCCAGGGTGTTGTACAGGAAGTGCGGCTCGACCTGCGCATGCAGCAGGCTCAGCTTGGCCACCGTGAGTTCCTTTTCCGTCACCGTCTGGCGCGCCTCGGCCTGTTCGCCGCGACGGCGCTGCGCCACCCGGCGCGTCATTGCCCGCGTCACCGCTTCCGCGTTTTCCAGGTTGCTGCCATGGTCGACGAGGAACCAGTCGGTCCAGGCATTGCGCGCCGGCTCGCAGATCAGGGTCACGCTGCCCGCCTCGCCATTCGGCGTGACGGTGGCGAGGATCTGGTTCGGCCGCGGCTCAAGGAAACTCAGCACGCGCATGCGGGGCAAGCCCGTGTGCGTGTAGGGCGCGGCGCGGCGCACGCGGGCCTGCACCTGCAGGCTGTCACGCGCGCTTTCGACCACTTCGCTGCCCGGCAATTCGCGGATGGCCGCGTCGATCATGTCGAACGCCTCGCCCGCCTCGAACGGGATCTCGATCTGGCGCCGCTGGCGGCTCGACAGGGTGCTGGCATTGACGGCGCCGGCGATCAGGCGCACGCGCCGCACGTGCGAAAACGCATTCGTGATGACGGCGCTGGCCAGCAGTGCGCCGACGATGACAAAGAAGCCTTCCGTATGCCCGAAGATATAGCGCAGGAAATTCTCGACCAGGATCGCCGTGGCGATGATGTACGTGACCATCGTGGCCAGGGTGATGCGCAGGATAAAGAAGAGGCTAGTCATGATTTTTCCTTGGGGTGTGAAGTGGGCCAAGCATAACCATCGGCCCCGGCGACGGTGGCCATTATGCGATGGAAGCCCGGTAGTGGCGACAAAGGCATCAAAATAAAGCACCAATCCGCGCCGTCACGAAATAAAATAGCTTGCAATTAAATAGCGCGCGATATATATTGAGCACATGGACGCTGCAATCGCTTCTTCAGACGGGCATCCTGGGGCACTAGCCCACGAAACAAGTAGTACACTATTTAGTAGCCAACTATTTTATCCATACCAAGGAAACCATCATGTCGATCAAACAAGTCCTGTACCGCGCCCAAGCTACCGCCACCGGAGGCCGCGAAGGCCGTGCCGTCTCGTCCGACAATGTGCTGGACGTCAAGCTGACCACGCCAAAAGAACTGGGCGGCAATGGCGCCGTCGGCACCAATCCGGAGCAGCTGTTTGCCGCTGGCTACTCGGCCTGCTTCATCGGCGCCATGAAATTCGTCGGCGGCCGCGACAAGATCGCCCTGCCAGCGGACCTGTCCATCGAAGGTAACGTCGGCATCGGCGCCATCGACACGGGCTTCGGCATCGAAGTGGAACTGAAAATTTCGCTGCCAGGCATGGAACGCGCCGCCGCCGAAGCGCTGGTCGCCGCCGCCCACATCGTCTGCCCATACTCGAACGCCACGCGCGGCAACATCGACGTCACCCTGACGATCGTGTAATAGCAGAAAAAAGGGCTGCACGCTCTGTATATCCCCGGCCGCGCCCTGGCGCCGCCGGGGATTTTCCGTTAACGCAGCGCCTGCAGCAGCTTGTCTGCCAGAGCCGGCGCCGAGGCGGGGTTCTGTCCCGTGATCAGTTCGCGGTCGACCACGACGTTGCTGGTCCACGGCGCCTGGTTCTGTACATACCGCGCGCCGGCCGCCTGCAAGCCCGACTGCGGATAGAACTTCATCGTCCCGCCCTTCAGCGAGCCCTGCGCCGCCGTCTCTTCCTCATTACTGATCACCGTCATGCGGTAGCCGCTGTAGATCCAGGCGGCTGGCTTGGCGGGCGTCCGGCCCGCTTCCAGCGCGGCCACAAATGCTCCCGTTTGCGGCAAGGCCGACAGCAGTGCGATGGGGCCATGGCACAGCAGCGCCGTCGGCTTGCCGTCCGCATGGAACTGGCGCAGCAAGGCGCCCAGGCTGGCGTCCTTCAACAGATCCTGCATCGGCGCGTGGCCGCCCGGCACCAGCACAGCCGCATAGTGGCCATAGCCGATCTGCTCCACCCGTTTCAGGCTGATCACAGGCGAACGGCCCGGCACTGTCAGCGCCAGCTGGTCCAGCAGCGCCTTGTGCGCCGCGTGCGCGGTGGCGTCGCCGCCAAAATAATCGACCGTATCCGAGCTGGCGTCCAGGGTGGGCGCCTTACCCTGCGGCGTGGCAAAAGTCACCGTATGGCCCGCATCGAGCAGCTTTTTCACGGGCTGCATCAATTCATTCAGATAAAAGCCCGTCGGGAAGACCTTGCCGTCGCGCAGCTCAAGGTGGTCCGCATCCGACAGCACGACGAGGACGTCGGCCGCCTGGGCAGTGGAAAAGGCGGCCAGCAACAGGCTGCTGATCAGTAATTTTTTCATGGTGTAACCTTTCTGTAGAGAAGTCACCAGCATATTCTGAATCAAATACATAAAAATGATGAATAATGTACAGCACTGATGCGTAATACGACTGAATAGAAGCGCCGAATAGGACAAGACATGGACAAATTACAGGCGATGCAGCTATTTCGCCGCGTGGCCGAGCTGGGCAGCTTTCGCCGCGCGGCCGACGAACTGGACCTGTCGGCGTCGTATGTGAGCCGGCGCATCGGCCAGCTGGAGCAGGAACTCGGTGGACGCCTGATGACGCGCACCACACGCCAGCTGGCCCTGACGGAAACGGGCGCCGCCTACCTCGAGCACTGCCGCAAGCTGCTCGACGAACTGGCGCAGGCGGAAGACATGGTGGCCCATTCGACGGCGCATGTGACGGGCCGCTTGCGCATCAATGCGCCGCTGACGCTGGGCGTGGGCGAACTGGCCGAAGGCCTGGCCGATTTCATGGCCGACTGGCCCGCGCTGCGCCTGGACGTCGACCTGAAGGATGAGTACGTCGACTTGGCGGCAGCCAACTACGACCTGGGCTTTCGCGTCACCACCGCGCTTACCGATTCAAGCTATGTGGCGCGCCACATCCACGACTACCGCCTGCACATCTGCTGCGCGCCCGCCTACCTGGAACGCCACGGCCCCCTGCTCGCCCCCACGGACCTGACGCGCCAGCGCTGCTTCATCTACAGCCACGCCCTGTTCGGCAGCCGCTGGCCGCTGCGCCATGCGGGACTGCACAGCGACATCGAAGTGCCGAACTGGGTACGCACGAACAACACGCTGTTCATGCGCAGCCTGATCCTGCGCGGCCTGGGCATCGGCATCCTGCCCACCTTCGTCTGCCGCGCGGAACTGGCCAGCGGCGCCCTGGTCGAGCTGTTTCCAGAAATAGAGCGTCCCAGCCTGGCACTGTTTGCCATCTACCCGTCGCGCCAGCTGGTGGCGCCCCGCGTGACGCGCTGCATCGAGCACCTGAAGCAGTGGTATGCGCAGCGCTATCCCACGCCGGCGGCGTGAAGCCGGTAAAATCACGGCCACTCTCAATCAAGGATGCCCCATGATCACCTGGCAATGGAACACGTTCGACGAACTCGGCCCCCACGATTTGTACCAGGTGCTGGCCCTGCGCCAGCGCGTGTTCGTCATCGAACAGCAGTGTATTTACCCGGATCTCGATGGCCATGACCAGCAAGCCATGCATTTGCTGGGCTGGCAAACGGTCGACGGCCAGCGCCGGCTGGCCGCATATCTGAGGGTGCTGGCGCCCGGCGCCAAGTATGTGGAAATGTCGCTGGGCCGCGTGCTGACGGCGCCCGAGGCGCGCACCACGGGCGCCGGCAAACAGCTATTGCTTGAGGGCATCGCGCGCGCCGAACGCCAGCACCCTGGCCACGCCACCCGCATCGGCGCGCAGCAGTACCTTGAGCGCTTCTATCAATCCTTCGGCTTTGTTACCGTCAGCGCGCCCTACGACGAAGATGGCATACAGCACGTCGACATGCTGCGCGCAGTGCAGCCGGAAGCGGCGGCATGACGACGGCCCTCATTTCCTGGAGCGGCGGCAAGGATTCCTGCCTGGCCCTGTGGCGCGCGCGCAACGCCGGCATGGCCGTGCCGCTGTTGATCACGGCGATGGATGAAGATGGCCGCAAATCGCGCTCGCACGGCGTGCCGCCGGAATTGCTCGCAGCGCAGGCGGCCAGCCTGGGGGCACGCCTGCAGCGCTATCACGCCAGCTGGGCCAGTTACGAGGAGAAATTCATCGCCATGCTGCGCGCGGCGAAAGACGAGGGCATAGTCCACGCGATCTTCGGCGACATCGACTTGCAGCCGCACCGCGACTGGGAAGAAAAAGTCTGCGCCGCTGCCGGCCTGACGGCCCACCTGCCGCTGTGGGGCGAAGCGCGGCGCGCGCTGGTCGACGAATTTCTCGCCGCCGGCTTCAAGGCCATCGTCGTCTGCATCAATGGCCAGCACCTGCCGCGCGAATTTTGCGGGCGCGAGTTCGACGCCGCCTTTTTGGCCGACCTGCCGCCCGGCGTCGACGCCTGCGGCGAAAACGGCGAATTCCATACCTTCGTCTACGACGGCCCCGCCTTCAGCGCACCGGTGGCGCTGCGCCGCACGCAGGTGCTGCAATACGACGCGCCAGCCAATCTGGGCGGCGCCACGTATTACTTCCAGGAACTGGCCCCGCCTGTGGCCTAACGAGGCCGCCAAAGCAAAAAGGGCGATTCCGTGGAATCGCCCTTGTCCCTGCTGCCCTGCGCGTGCTTATTTTTTCGTCACGGCGACCAGCTTGACTTCAAACAGCAAGCCAGCGTAGCCAGGAATCTTCGGCGAACTGCCAGCCTTGCCATAACCCAGATCATACGGAATGGCCAGCGTGCGCGTGCCACCGACCTGCATGCCGACCAGGCCGCGGTCCCAGCCCAGGATGACCTGGCCGATGCCCAGGACGAAAGTAAAACCGGCGCCCGCCGGGCTTGCATCGAACTGCACACCTTTGTTGCCCGGCTTGCTTGCGTCATACAGCCAGCCCGTGTAGGTCACCGTCAGGGTATCCCCCGCCGCGGCGGTCGCGCCGGTGCCTTTCACCAGGTCAGGAAAGGCGAACTCTTTCACTTGCGTATTCGGGTCAAGCACGACCGGCTTCTCGGTGTTGGCAGCGGCACCGCAAGCGGTCAGGGCCACGGCGCAAACGAGGGTGGCGATTATTTGAAATACCGATTTCATGGTTTCCCTTTAAATATTGGTGTATGGCTAAGGCCCGTACGGTGCGGACCGGTACGGGCTGCAGTTTAACAGGAGTCGCCTGCTGCATTTGTAAGCAGACGTAAGCGTGGCGGAAAATTATGCACCCACGCAACGTTGCCACAATAGCCACGCCATCTAGATTTCCACCTGCGTACCCAGTTCGATCACCCGGTTGCTCGGAATCTGATAGTAGTCGGCCGCCGTGCGCGCATTGCGCGACATGGTGACGAACAGGTGCTCGCGCCACGGCATCATGCCGGCACCCGGCGTCGAGATGATGGTCTGGCGCGCGATGAAAAACGACGTTTCCATCATCTCGAAGTCCAGTCCCTGCTCGGCGCACTGCGCCAGCGCAGCCGGAATGTCCGGTTCATCCTTGAAGCCGTAATGCACATTGACCTGGTAGCACTGATGACCCAGGTCCACCACGCGCACGCGCTCCGATGGCGCCACCCACGGCTCTTCATGCATGAAGACGGTCAGGAAGATCACCCGTTCGTGCAACACTTTGTTGTGCAGCAAGTTGTGCAGCAGCGCATGTGGCACGCCGTCCGTTTCGCCGCGCAGGAAGATGGCCGTGCCGGGCACGCGCAGCGGCGGCGCGATGAACAGCGACGAGAGGAAATCGTCGAGCGGAATCGCATGCTTTTCCAGGTTCTGGAACACCAGTTGGCGGCCCCGCTTCCAGGTCAGCATGACGATGAACAAAATCGAGCCCAGCAGCAACGGGAACCAGCCGCCGTGGAACAGTTTCAGCGCCGTGGCTGACACCAGGTTGACGTCGATGATCAGGAAAAAGCCCGTCGCGGCCCAGCACAGGGCCAGGTTCATCTTCCAGCGGTAGCGGATGACGAAGAAGGTCAGGATCGTGGTCGACAGCATGGTGGCCGTGACGGCGATGCCGTAGGCGGCGGCCAGGTTTTCCGAAGAGCCGAAGCCGATGACGGCCAGCAGCACCACGGACAGCTGCAGCCAGTTCACGGCGGGAATGTAAATCTGCCCGATTTCGCTTTCCGACGTGTGGCGCACGCGCATGCGCGGCAAAAAGCCCAGCGCGATGGCTTGCTTGGTCATCGAGAAGGTGCCGGAAATGGTCGCCTGCGAGGCGATCACGGTGGCCATGGTCGACAGGATCACCAGCGGATATACGCTCCACGCGCCCAACTGCTGGTAAAACGGATTCGAGACGGCTTCCGGATGGGCCAGCAGCAAGCCGCCCTGGCCCAGGTAGTTCAGCGCCAGCGCGGGAAAGGCGATCAGGAACCAGGCCAGGCGGATCGGCTTCTTGCCGAAGTGGCCCATGTCGGCGTACAGCGCCTCGGCGCCCGTCAGCGCCAGCACCACGGCGCCCAGGGCGACAAAGGCGACAAAACCGTTATTCATCAGGAAGGTCGCCGCGTGCAGGGGGTTGAGTGCGGCCAGGATGGCCGGCGACTTGATGATGTTGACCACGCCCATGCCGGCCAGCGTAGCAAACCACAGCACCATGATGGGGGCAAAATAGCGGCCGATACCGGCCGTGCCGTGCGACTGCACCGAGTACAGCGCCACCAGCACCACCATCGTCAGCGGCACCACATACGGACTGAAGGCGGGCGTGGCCACTTCCAGGCCTTCGATCGCCGACAGCACGGAAATGGCTGGCGTGATCACGCTGTCGCCATAAAACAGGGTGGCGCCGAAGACGCCGATCACCATCAGCGGGAAATGCCAGCGCGACAGGCGGCTGACGGACGACAGCACCAGCGCCATCAAGGCCATGATGCCGCCCTCGCCGCGATTGTCGGCGCGCAGCACCAGGGTCACGTACTTGAGCGAGACGATCAGGGTCAGGCCCCAGAAAATCAGCGAGACGATACCCAGCAGGTTCTCGTGCGAGAGCAGCAGGCCGTGGGCCGGGTCAAACACCGTCTTCAGGGTGTACAGCGGACTGGTGCCGATATCGCCGTAAACGATGCCCACGGCCGCCAGCGTCATGCCGGCAAGGCCGCTTTTTTTATGTTCCGACGTCAAGGTTGCACCCGTTTTTGTTTTGTTGCATCGCACAATATGATAGGTATTAGCAAATAGCAAGAGTATTTTTGCATGGTTCCGCAGCTGCCCCAAAGTCGTGGTTTTGTGCCGCTCCGCCTTGCTGCGCGGGCTTGCGGCCAGTAATTTGTTGCCATTCTACCCCTCGCCAGCGGCGCCGGGCAGCCCCCGATGTTTTCAGCCATAATGACAGACTGTCTACTCTTCAGCGAACCCCATCATGAATCCAGGCATGTTGTACGCCTCCCTCGCCTTCCTGTGCTGGGGCCTGTTCCCCCTGTACTTCCACGCCATCGGCGAGATCGCACCACAGGAAATCCTGGCGCACCGCATGGTCTGGTCGCTATTGTTCCTGGGCGTCGTGCTGACCGTGCGCCGTCAGTGGAGCTGGCTGGGCAGCCTGAAAGCGCAGCCCAGGGTCGTGGTCAGCTTCGTGGCCAGCGCGTTTTTGCTCTCCGCCAACTGGTTCATCTATATATGGGCCGTCAACAACGGCCACGTCGTCGACGCCAGCCTCGGCTACTTTATTACGCCCCTGATCAACGTGATGCTGGGCTTCTTGCTGCTGCACGAGCGCCTGCGTCGCCTGCAGTGGCTGGCCATCGGCCTGGCCGCCTGCGGCGTGGCCTGGCTCACTTGGCAGGCTGGGCAAGTGCCATGGATCGCCCTGCTGCTGGCAGCCACGTTTGGCGGCTATGGCTTGCTGCGCAAAACGGCCGCGCTGGGCGCGCTGGAAGGCTTGTCATTCGAAACATTGATTCTGTTCCCTTTGGCGCTGGCCTACATGCTGTGGCTGGCCTGGCATGGCCAGAGCGGCTTCGTCAATACTGACTCGTCCGCCACGCGCGCCCTGCTGCTGGCGTCCGGCCCCATCACGGCCATCCCCCTGCTGCTGTTTGCCGCTGGCGCGCGCCGCCTGCCGCTGGCCGTGCTGGGGTTATTGCAATACATCGCTCCCACGGGCCAGCTGCTGATCGGCGTGTGGGTCTTCCACGAATCGTTCACGCCCGAACGCATGCTGGGCTTCCTCGTCATCTGGACGGCGCTGGGCCTGTATGCGGCCGAAGGCCTGTGGAGCAGCCGCCGCGCGCGCAGCGCCGCCTAGTCTTGCCCCTGACGCCCGTTTCCGCAGCGCGCAGCGCTGGCCGGAAGCGGGCGTTTACCGTATCCTGTCCGTCTTTGTATATCACCCGAGATTTCTAATGGCAAATTACGTCTACACCATGAATCGCGTGGGCAAAATCGTCCCGCCCAAACGCCAGATTCTGAAAGATATTTCCCTGTCCTTCTTCCCAGGCGCGAAGATCGGCGTGCTGGGCCTGAACGGCTCCGGCAAATCGACCCTGCTGAAAATTATGGCAGGCATCGACACCGACATCCAGGGCGAAGCCGTGCCGATGCCGGGCCTGAACATCGGCTACCTGCCGCAGGAACCGCAGCTGGACCCGGAAAAAACCGTGCGCCAGGAAGTGGAGTCGGGCCTGGGCGAAGTCTTTGAAGCGCAAGCCAAGCTGGAAGCCGTGTACGCCGCGTATGCCGAGGAAGACGCCGATTTCGACGCCCTGGCCACGGAACAGGCACGCCTGGAAGCGATCATTTCGACGTCCGACGGCGGCAATCTGAATCTGCAGCTGGAAATGGCGGCCGACGCACTGCGCCTGCCGCCATGGGACGCCAAGGTCGGCGTGCTGTCCGGCGGTGAAAAGCGCCGCGTGGCGCTGTGCAAGCTGCTGCTGTCCAAGCCCGACATGCTGCTGCTCGATGAGCCGACCAACCATCTGGATGCGGAATCGGTCGACTGGCTGGAACAATTCCTGCTGCGCTTCCCCGGCACCGTGGTGGCCATCACCCATGACCGTTACTTCCTCGACAACGCAGCCGAGTGGATCCTGGAGCTGGACCGCGGCAGCGGCATTCCATGGAAGGGCAATTACTCGACCTGGCTGGAGCAGAAGCAAGCCCGCCTGAAGCAGGAGGAATCGACGGAATCGGCGCGCCAAAAGGCGCTGCAGAAGGAATTGGAATGGTCGCGCCAGAACCCGAAAGCGCGCCAGGCCAAGTCGAAAGCCCGCCTGGCCCGTTTCAATGAGCTGTCCGAGCACGAATACCAGAAGCGCAACGAAACGCAGGAGATCTTCATTCCCGTGGCCGAACGCCTGGG
Source organism: Janthinobacterium salmonicoloratum (assembly GCF_051380845.1). Taxonomy (NCBI): domain Bacteria; kingdom Pseudomonadati; phylum Pseudomonadota; class Betaproteobacteria; order Burkholderiales; family Oxalobacteraceae; genus Janthinobacterium; species Janthinobacterium salmonicoloratum. The sequence goes on from NZ_JBNYXV010000002.1 coordinate 558,965, forward strand.
CAATGACGTCATCGAGTTCAAGAACGTGTCGAAAGCGTTCGGCGACCGTTTGCTGATCGACAACCTGAGCTTTACCGTGCCGCCAGGCGCCATCGTCGGCATCATCGGCCCCAACGGCGCCGGTAAGTCGACCCTGTTCAAGATGATTACCGGCAAGGAACAGCCGGACAGCGGCGAAGTGGCCATCGGCCAGACGGCGCGCGTCTCCATCGTCGACCAGAACCGCGATTCGCTGGCCGACAACAAGTCCGTCTTTGAAGATGTGTCCGGCGGCGCCGACATGCTGACCGTGGGCCGCTTCGAAATGCCGTCGCGCGCCTACCTGGGCCGCTTCAACTTCAAGGGTTCGGACCAGCAGAAAATGGTGGGCAACCTGTCCGGCGGTGAACGTGGCCGTCTGCACCTGGCGAAAACCCTGCTGATGGGCGGTAACGTCCTGCTGCTCGATGAACCGTCGAACGATCTGGACGTGGAAACCTTGCGCGCGCTGGAAGACGCCCTGCTGGAATTTGCCGGCAGCGTCATGGTCATTTCGCATGATCGCTGGTTCCTCGACCGTATCGCCACGCACATCCTGGCCTTCGAAGGCAATTCGCAGGTCACCTTCTTTGACGGCAACTATCAGGAATATGAAGCCGACAAGAAAAAACGCCTGGGCGAAGAAGGCGCGAAGCCGAAACGTATCCGCTACAAACCGCTCACGACCTAAGTTTCACGTCGGATAATGTAAAAAAGGCAGTCACCTCACGGTGACTGCCTTTTTTTTCAGCAAACTTCTGGTAAATTAGAAGTTGTAGCGTGCGCCTAAAGCGAGGCCCGTGGCCTTGCGGCCCTGGTCGGCGCTCTTGCCGAAGTGCTCCACTTCCGCCGTCAGCGAGACTTTCTCGTTGATCGCGTACTGGGCACCGACGGAAGCGTACACGCCCGTCTTGTCGTTGCCGCTGATGCCGGTCGACAGGCCGGTGCCGCTCAAGCTATTCTTGACCTTGGCCACACCGAGCTTACCGAACACGCCGATCTTGTCGGTCACCGGCATGGTAGCCTTGCCGGCCAGATAGTAGCCATGCGAGTCGCTTTTCACGGAACCGTTGCCGGCACCGGTGACATAGCTGTAATCCTTGCTGCCGAAATCGGCATAGCCGCCCTCGACCGCCCAGGTTTTATCGAAATCGTAACCGGCGAAGATCTTGGCGCCGGCCTTGTAGCCGCTGTGATTATCGGCGCTGGTGGCGCCGGGAATATCGAAGTTATAACGGTTGCCCGTGACACCAGCGCCCACATAGGCGCCTTCGGCGTGCGCGGCGCTCATGCCGGTCAGTGCGGTAACGGAAGCGATCATTGCAAACAGGATTTTCTTCTTCATCATGTTCTCTCTCTCAATTAGTGAATGTTCCTAGATTCATGCCTGGATTCGCAGTTCAGCGAAGTGCGATGACTACACATTAACAGCCGAAAAAAACTACGTCTTTCTCGATTCCGTAAGAACTGTGACAAGATGTAAGTCGGCATTGCAAACTGACAATAACCGTAAAATGCGCACCGTTGGACGAACTTAAGATAGACTTAAGGAAATTAGCGATTTTCAGTCAAGAGGAGAAGTGCATGCACAAACGCCAGTTTCTCGCCGCCGGCATGGCCGCCGCGGCCCTGCCCGCCATCGCCCGGGCGGCGCCCGCCGGCCTGCGCGGTCCGGCCCTGCTGACCATCACGGGCAGCATCGACAAACCCAACCGGGGCCCGTTCGACGCCGTGCGCGACCAGATGATGCACAAGCAAAAGATCAGTTTTGAGAGGGCGCGGGCCTTCGACTTCACGGCGCTGGCGAACTTGCCGGCGCGCACCATCCACCCCACCCTGGAATACGATGGCAAGGCGCATGCCCTGCGCGGGCCGCTGCTGGTCGAGGTATTGAAGGCGGCGGGCGCGCCGGAGGAAGGCGATATCCGCCTGCTGCTGCGCGCCGTGGATGGCTATGCGGCGGCGCTGACCATGGCGCAGGCGCGCGCACAGCGTTTTATTATCGCCACCCACCTGGACGGGCAGCCAATGGCGCTGGGCGGCCTGGGGCCGCTATGGGCAATCCACGATGCGGACCGCATCGCGGCCGTGGCGGCCCTGCCCCTGGCCGAACGGTTCGCCAGCTGCCCGTGGGCGCTGTATCACATCGGCGTGGAGGCGGGCTGAAGCAGATTACAACACCAATCAAGCGTAGGCTTCCGCCATCGACATGACACGCGGCGCGATGGTAATGCCATGCTCCTCGAACAGGGCCGTGATGGCTGCCAGGTTGTGCGTGCACTCGTCGGTTTTCCAGCCCTTGAAGATATCCGTGCCATCCTTCTGGAAATGCAGATCCAGCACCTTGCCCGCATCCTTGTGCAGGTAGGGCGAACTATAGGTGTTCTCGAAGCCGAGCGCCTTCAATTGTCCCAGCAAAGCAGCTGGTGGATGGTCGGGATCGGTGGCGAGAAAAATGCCGAAGGTCTTGCCCGGTGGTTTGGCGGCGATGTCGACCTCGTAGATGCCGGGGGCCTTGCTGACGGACGTACTCTTTAAAAATAACATACAACACTCCCTGCGCGTAATGTCCCACGCCTGAAACGGGCGGCAAGACAGGGGCGGTGCGCAATGATTCCCCTCGTCAAATCTTATTGCTAATTTGCATCTTTGTCGACAAATCGGTACTTTTATTTGGTAAGTCGTGGTTATCTTGTCGCGTTCGCCAGCGTAAATTATCAATAAAGCCAGTTATCATTGCGCCAATACCCGGCCTGCTGCATACTTTTGGCTTGCGTCACGATTGCCTTCCCGCCTGCCACTCCCTCGTCTCCATGCGTCTTCTGTCGATCAAGTACCGCCTGCTCATCCTCCTGACCCTGATCCTGGGGGCGGGCTTCATGGCCACCAGCCTGGCCAGCTACCTGGCCTCGCGCCAGGCCATCGAGCATGGCATCGCCGACCAGACCTTGCCGCTGACGGGCGACAATATCTATTCCGAAATCCAGAAGGACATGCTGCGTCCCGTCTTCATTTCCTCGCTGATGGCGCACGACACCTTCGTGCGCGACTGGATCCTCGCCGGCGAAAACAAGCCGGAACAGATCGTGCGCTACCTGGCCGAAGTCAAGAAAAAATACGGCGCCATCACCAGCTTTCTCGTCTCGGACAAGAGCAGCAAATATTATTACGCGGAAGGCACCTTGAAATCCGTCAGCCCGCAAGCAACGCGCGACATCTGGTACTACCGCGTGCGCGCCATGGACAGCAGCGATTATGAAACCAATGTCGACGTGGACATGGCCAACCGCGACAGCATGACCATCTTCATCAACCACCGCGTCTACGATTACAACGGCAGGTTCATCGGCGCCACGGGCATCGGCCTGACCCTGGCCACCATGAACCACATCATCGACCGCTACCAGGCGCGCTTCCACCGCAACATCTATTTTGTCGATGCCGCCGGCACGTTGGTGCTGGCGGGCAAGACCATGCGCAACGGGCACGGCAACATCCGCAGCTTGCCCGGCGTGAACGCCATTGCCGACCAGATCATCAACCACCAGAGCGAACCGACGCATCTGTCGTACCAGTTGGGCCGTGCGCAAATCCTCGTCAACTCGCGCTTCATTCCCGAACTGGGCTGGTACCTGGTGGTCGAGCAGAATGTCAGCGACGAAGTCCAGTCGCTGCAGCGCGTATTCATCTTCAACCTGGCCATCAGCTTTGGCGTCACCCTGCTGGTACTGGTGCTGACCTTGCTGACGGTGAACCGCTACCAGCGCCGCATCGAGCGCATCGCCTCGACGGATGCGCTGACCGGACTATTGAACCGCCAATCGCTGGAGTTGCTGTTCCAACGCGCCATGCTCCTGTCCAAACGCAACGAGCAGCCCATGTCTGCCATCCTGTTCGACATCGATTTCTTCAAGCGCGTCAACGATACCCATGGCCACCTGTGGGGCGACAAGGTCATCCGTGGCGTGGCCGACGTGGCGCGCGCCACCGTGCGCGAAAGCGATGTCATCACGCGCTGGGGCGGCGAGGAATACTTGGTATTGCTGAATAACTGCAGCCTGGCCAAAGCGGCGGAAGTGGCGGAAAACCTGCGCGCCGCCATCGAACGCCACGATTTCGGCCTGCCCGAACCGCAGGTACCCGTGACGATCAGCCTGGGCGTGGCCGAGTACCGGCCAGAGGAAAGCGAATCGGCCTTCTTTTCGCGCGCCGACAGCGCGCTGTATCAGGCCAAGCAGCACGGACGCAACGGCGTGCACGCCGCCGATTGATTTATTGCCCGCGCTTGCGCCTGGCCAGATCCTGCGTGGGCGCCACCAGCGCGCGGTACAACTCGCCCGTGGCGGCATCCCAGCTTTGCACGGCCAGCTGCTGGCGTTGCACGGTGGCCGAATCGCCCCGTGCGATGGGGCCGGACAGCGCGGGCGCGGCGCCCAGGCGGAATACATTTGCCACCGCTTCCGTCACCAGGGGCTGCGCCAGTTCGCGCGCCACCGGCTCGGGAATGCCAGCCGCCTGGTAGGCGCGCAGCGCGGCATCGAGCACCGTCACCAGGTAATTGCTGGCAAACACGGCAGCGGCGTGATACAGGGTCTTGGCGGCCGGGTCGATGGACACGGGGCGCGCGCCGATGGCATTCAAGGCTGGCGTGAGGAAGGCCAGCGCCAGCGGATCGCCTTCGACGCCGCAAAACGTGCCGTCAAAGGTGGCGGCCACCTGCTGCGGGTCGGCAAAGCTGCGGATCGGGTGGGCGCTGGCGACAAAGGCGCCGGCCTGCGTGGCCGCCAGCAGCACGTTCGAGGCCAGCGCGCCGCTGCAGTGGAACACGATGGCGCCAGCCTGGCGTCCTTCGGCCACCAGCGCCGCGCAGGCCGGGCCGATCTGGTCGTCCGCCACGGCCAGCATGGTGACGTCGGCGCGCCGCAAGGCCACATAGCTGGCGACAGGCGTGCCGGCGCCGATGAAATCGACGGCCGCCTGCGCCGATGCCATTGAGCGCGTCAGCACGTCCTGCACGACGATACCTTCCACGCCGGCGAACAGACGGCCCAGCACGCGGCCCACATGGCCGGCGCCGATGATATTCAGGGTCACGTTCATGGTAATAGGCTAGAAACTCGATCCAGGCTGGCGCAGGAATTCCAGCTCTTGCGGCGTGGAGGCGCGTCCGAGGATCCCGTTGCGGTGCGGGAAGCGACCAAAGCGGGCGATCACTTCCTGGTGCCGCTGCGCATAATCGAGCATGCCGTCAAAACCGGGCTGTGCCTGCGACAGCAGCTGGAACAGCTCGACGGCGCGCGCCTGCATGGCCAGGTCTTCCGCGTGTTCGAACGGCAGGTAGGCAAAGGCGCGCAGCATCGGCGGCAACTGCCGGTCCTGCCCTGCGTCCGTCAAGCCGACGGCCAGCGCCAGCGCCCGGGAGTCGCCGGCAAAGGCGCGCGGCGTGCCGCGATACACATTGCGCGTGAATTGATCGAGCACGATGAGGCGCGCCAGCGCGCCGTGCGGTGTCGCGTCCCATTCGCGCAAGCCGCCCTCGATAGCGGCATCGATCAGCGCGCCGAAACGGTCGCGTATCTGCGCGTCGAAGCCGTCATCCTTGCGGAACCATTCCGCGCGCGACTGGCCATAGTCAGGGTTATCCGGCGGCAGGAACCAGAAATCGAGTACATCTTGGGCCTGTGCATCCATGTCCATCCTCTCAGCATCCGTATCAATTGCGGGCATGCGACAGCTGGAAGCCGGCGATGCCCTCGAAAGCGGCCAGTTCGGCCGACATGGCGGACAGGCTGGCGCCCGTGTTCTTGCCATGCGCGATGGCAACAAAACGCCACTCCTGCATGCCGTCGCTGCTGCCGATGGTCAGCGAGCCGCTGGCGATGTCGTAGCCGCGCTTGGCCGCCATGCGCCGCAACGCATCTTCGCGCGGAATAAACCCTTGCCGGAAGCGCATGGTGATGGCCACCGCATGGCGCGACGGCAGCCAGTTCTCCAATTTTGACAGAAATATCATCGCCATCGCGCACAGAAAGGCCAGACCCATGGCCGACAAATAAAAGCCGATGCCGACCATGATGCCGATCACGGACGAGGCCCAGATCGAGGCGGCCGTCGTCAGGCCGCTGATATTGAAGCCCTCGCGCATGATGACGCCGGCGCCGAGGAAACCCACACCCGTGACGATGCCCTGGATGACGCGCGTGGGGTCGCTGCCGACGATGGCGCCATGGCCGCCGTACCAGAACTCGGGATAGCCGCCCAGCACCGTCAGCGCGGCCGACGCCATGCAGACAAGGCTGTAGGTGCGCATGCCCGCCGCGCGCCCGTGATACGAACGCTCGTATCCCACCAGCAAGCCCAGCAGCAGCGCGCCCAGCAGGTTCAGCAGGATCACGCCATTCGTCGCCAGCTCGGCCGGCGACCAGTAGGCGCGCAGGAAGTCGATGGTCGGCATTTAATCCTGGGGCTTTTTGGTCAGCTGTTTTTCAAACGCCACATCGAGCTTGCTGACGCGGCGCGCCTTTTGCGGTCCCAGGCCATTGACGAAGGCGACAAAGGCGTCCAGCTCCAGCGGCGGGCACAGGGGCGGCAAGCCGGGGCCTTCCGTGAGAAAGAACAGTTCGTCGCCCGTGCGCGCCATCGTGTAGAGGCGGTGGCCGGTGCGTTCCTTGAGCCGCTCGATGGCGGACGTGGCGCGGGTCGAGCGCATCAGATGGCTCCCGTGCGCTGTTCCAGCCACGCCAGCGCGTCGCCCGCCAAGTGCGGCGCCAGGCGCGCGCGTACGGTGGCGTGATAATCGTTGAGCCAGGCCGCCTCGTCGTCGCGCAACAGCGAGCGTTCCACGCAGCGCGTATCGATCGGGCACAGGGTCAATGTTTCAAAACGCAGGAATTCACCGAACTGCGTCGCCCCCGCGGGAATCGCTGGTACATTCAGCACCAGATTCTCGATGCGGATGCCCCACTGGCCGGGGCGGTAGATTCCTGGCTCGATGGAAGTGATCATGCCTATCTCCATGGCCGTCTGCGGCTCCGGCATGGCGGATTGGGAAATCGATTGCGGCCCTTCGTGGACGTTGAGGAAAAAACCCACGCCGTGGCCCGTACCATGGCCGAAGTCGATGCCCTCAGCCCACAGCGGTGCGCGCGCAATCGCATCGAGCATGGGCGACTTCACGCCGCGCGGGAACTGCGCGCGCGACAGGGCGATCATGCTGCGCAAGACCAGGGTGAAGTCGCGCTTGTGTTCAGCCGTGATCGTGCCGACGGGGACCACGCGCGTGATATCCGTGGTGCCGCCCCAATACTGGCCGCCCGAGTCGATCAGCAGCAAGCCGTCGCCTTCGATGGTCGCTTCCGTGCCCGCATGCGCGTGGTAATGCATGATGGCGCCATGCGCGTTGAAGCCGGCGATGGTGCCGAAACTGGGGCTCACAAAACCGGCGCGACGGGCGCGGGCGGCCGTCAGGTGTTCATCGACGCCGATTTCCGTCAACGGTGCGCGTTGCTGGTCGGCCAGGGTGCTATCTAACCAGCTGAAAAATTCGCACAGGGCGGCGCCATCCTGCTCCATGGCGGCGCGCACGTGCGCCGCTTCGGCATCCGTCTTGCGCGACTTGGCCAGGGTGGTCGGGTTGATGGCTTCGACCACGCGCACGCCCTCGGCCACGGCCTGGCGCGTGCCGAAGGTGATGCGGCGCGGGTCCAGCAGCAAGGTGGCGCCGGCAGGCAAGGCAGCCAGCGCAGCCGCTGTGCGCTCATACGCAACCACGTCCACGCCCTGGGCTTCCAGGGTGGCGCGCAGCGCGGCGGGCAGCTTGCCATCGGCGACAAACAGGGTGGCGCGCTCGGGACCCACCAGCGCATGCGCGAGGAAGACGGGGTTGTAATTGACGTCGGCGCCGCGCAGGTTGAACAGCCAGGCGATATCGTCGAGGGTGGAAATCACATGGTGGCTGGCGCCGTGCGCCGCCATGCTGGCGCGCAGGGCCGCCAGTTTTTCCATGCGCGACAGCGATGGATACGCGGCCGCATGCTCGACCACAGGGGCGGCGGGCATGGCCGGGCGCTGCGGCCAGACGGCTTGCAGCACATCGGTGTCCGTGCGCAGGGTCACTTGCGCGCCCAGCGCCTGCTGCAGCAGGCGCGCATTGGCCAGGCCCAGCACGGCGCCATCGACGGCCACCGTCTGCCCCGGCTGCATGGTCTCGCCCAGCCAGTCGATGTACAGCACGCTGGCGCCGGACGGGATTTTCTTCAGGACGATGCCGCTGCCGGCCAGTTCGTCTTCCGCCTGTTCCCAGTAGCGGCCATCGGTCCACATGCCGGCAAAATCCTGCGTCACGACCAGGGTGCCGACCGAACCCGTAAAGCCCGACAGCCACTCGCGGCCCTGCCAGCGGGCCGGCAGGTACTCAGACAAATGCGGGTCGGCCGAGGGCACGATGCAAGCGTCGATGTGCTGCGCGCGCATGGCGCTGCGCAGTTGCGACAAACGGGAGGCGGGAGTGGCTTGGTCAGGTGTCTGCATGGGGACGAAAAGAGCGGTGCTGGGAAGCGCCTATGATACCGCGATTAGGCCGGGTAAGGCACTGCGCGCCTGCAGGAACGATTGATAGTGCTGCTCCGTCAGGTACCGCACGTCGTCGAGCGAGACCTCATTCGCCATCATCGGCCTCGTAGCGGCGCAAGCCTTCCAGGTCCAGCACCCGGATGCCGCCGTAATCAAGGCGCAGCAAGCCTTTCTTTTCCAGCACCTGCAAAGCCTGGTTGGCGCGCTGGCGCGAAGAGCCGGATAGCAGGCCGATTTCTTCCTGCGACAACTGCACCAGCGTGTCCACGCTCGGGTACAGGTGCGAGTGGAACATCGAGGCCAGGCAGCGCGCCACGCGCGTGTTCAGGTCGAGCAGGCGCTCGTTTTCCACCATGCCGATGAACTGGCCCAGGCGCTCATTGAGCTGCATCAGCAAAAAGCGCGTGAATGGCAGGCTCGTTTCCAGCAGCCAGTGGAAGGTGGCGGCAGGCAGGCGCGCCACGCGCGTATCGCGCACGGCGATGGTGTCGTATTTGCGCATCTCGCGCTTGAGCAGCGAACCTTCGCCAAACCAGCTGCCCGGCGGCATGCCCGTAAACGTCATGGCCTTGCCGGAGGCCGAAAAATTATTCATCTTGACCATGCCGCTGATGACGCCGATCCAGTTGTCCACGGGCTCGCCCTTGCGGCAGACAAAGCCGCCTTTCGGCACGAAAGTCTCAAACACATCCGCCTCGACCCGGGCCATTTGCGCGGGATCGAGCAGTTGCGCCCAGTTGGCCGCGCGCACGGCATCCTTCAAACTGATATCAGGGTAGGTCATTGTGCGATGCACCATCGAAATGTGGGTAAATGTCCCCGAAAAGACAACTCGGCAAACTAACGCAAGCTACTATCATTGCACAAACGCCTTACACATAAAAAACACAGAGCGCCATCCAACGAGGTGGGGCCTGAGACAAGCAACAGGGAGACACTGGTGCAAACGAATACCACAGCAACCATGCCGACTTTTCCGCGGCGCTTATTGCAACACGGGACAGTACGATCCGACAAGCCTGCCTTTCGCGAAAAACATCTGGGCATCTGGCAAACCTGGACCTGGCTGGAAGTCAACGACGAGGTACGCGCGCTGGCCTGCGGCCTGGCCGCCATCGGCTTCCAGCGCGGCATGAACCTGGCCATCATCGGCGACAACCGTCCCCGCCTGTACTGGGCCATGCTGGCAGCGCAAAGCCTGGGCGGCGTGCCCGTGCCACTGTACCAGGACGCGCCGGCCGCCGACATGGCCTATGTGCTGCAGGATGCGGAAATCCGCTACGCCATCGTCGAAGACCAGGAACAGGTCGACAAGCTGCTCGAACTCAAGGCCCTGTACCCGCACATCGCCCACATCGCCTATGACGACGAACGGGGCATGCGCCATTACCGCCAGCCGGAACTGATGTCCTTTGCCGCCCTGCAGGTGCTGGGCAGGGCTTATGACCGCGAACACCCGGGCTTTTTCGACGCCGCCGTGGCGGCCGGTGCTGGCCACGACTCGGCCGTCATCCTGTACACCTCGGGCACCACGGGCAAACCGAAGGGCGTGTGCCAGAGCCACACGGCGCTGCTGGCCGCAGGCGAAGGCGGTGTCGCCTTCGACAAGCTTACCGACAATGAAGACATCCTGTCCTACCTGCCCATGGCGTGGGTGGGCGACTGCCTGTTCTCGCTGGCGCAAGCCATGGTCGCCGGCTTCACCGTCAACTGCCCGGAATCGGGCGACACGGTGATGATCGACATGCGCGAAATCGGCCCCACGTGCTACTTTGCGCCGCCGCGCGTGTTCGAGAACATGCTCACCAGCGTGATGATACGCATGGAAGACGCCAGCAGCATCAAGCGCCACATGTTCAGCCATTTCATGGACGTGGCCAAGCGCTGCGGCGCGCAGATTTTGGATGGCAAGCCCGTACCGCTGGCGGACCGCCTCAGCTACAAATTGGGCGAGCTGCTCGTCTACGGCCCGCTGAAAAACGTGCTGGGACTGTCGCGCGTGCGCGTCGCCTACACGGCCGGCGCCGCCATCGGCCCCGACCTGTTCCGCTTCTACCGCTCCATCGGCGTCAACCTCAAACAATTGTACGGTTCCACCGAAACCTGCGCCTATGTGTGTCTGCAACCGGACGGCAATATCAAGTTCGACAGCGTGGGCTTGCCGGCGCCGGGCGTGGAAGTCAAGCTGGCGGCCAATGGCGAAGTGCTGGTCAAGTCGCCCGCCACCATGAGCGGCTACTTCAAGCGTCCCGACGCCACCGCCGAAGTGATCGACGCCGACGGCTACTTTCATACGGGCGACGCGGGCGTGTTCGACAGCGAAGGTCATCTGAAAATCATCGACCGCGCGGCCGACGTCGGCAAGCTGACGTGCGGCGCCATCTTCGCGCCCAACTACATCGAGAACAAGCTCAAGTTCTTCCCCTTCATCAAGGAAGTGGTGGCCTTCGGCCATGCGCGCGACCAGGTCTGCGCCTTCATCAACATCGATATCGAAGCGGTGGGCAACTGGTCCGAGCGGCGCGGCATCGCGTATGCCGGCTACACCGACCTGGCCGCACGCGCCGAGACCTATGGCCTGATCCGCGACTGTATCGAGCAAGTCAACGCGGAACTGGCAGCCGACCCACTGATGGACCGCACGCAGGTGCACCGCTTCCTGGTGCTGCACAAGGAACTCGACCCGGACGACGACGAGCTGACCCGCACGCGCAAGGTACGCCGCAAATTCATCGCCGAAAAGTACGCGGTGCTCATTTCCGCCCTGTATGAGGGCAAGGCAACGCAATACATCGAGACCCAGGTGAAATTCGAGGATGGCCGCACCGGTTCGACCAGCGCCGACCTGCAGATATGGGACAGCAAAACGTACCGGCCCCAGAGCCTGGCCGCATGATGGAGCACAGCACGATGCAAATGAACGAACCCGACGCCCATTTCGGCACGGCCCGCAAGACGGGTCCCGTAATCCTCGACTTGAAAAACATCTCGCTGTCGTTCGGCGGCGTCAAGGCGCTGACCGACATCTCGTTTGACGTCAAGCAGCATGAAATCCGCGCCATCATCGGCCCGAACGGCGCGGGCAAAAGCTCGATGCTGAACGTGATCAATGGCGTGTACCGTCCGCAGCAGGGCGAGATCATTTATCGGGGCGAGCACCGGCGCGGCATGGATTGCTACCAGGCTGCCAAGTCCGGCATCGCGCGCACCTTCCAGAACATCGCCCTGTTCAAGGGCATGACGGTGTTAGACAACATCATGACGGGGCGCAACCTGAAGATGAAGTCGAATTTTCTCTTGCAAGCCCTGTACTGGGGCCCGGCGCGGCGCGAGGAAATCGAACACCGCAAGAAAGCCGAAGAAATCATCGACTTCCTGGAAATCCAGGCCATCCGCAAGACGCCTGTGGGGCGCCTGCCCTACGGCCTGCAAAAACGCGTGGAGCTGGGTCGCGCGCTGGTGGCCGAACCGGAAATTTTGCTGCTGGACGAACCGATGGCCGGCATGAACGTCGAAGAAAAACAGGACATGTGCCGCTTCATCCTCGATGTCAACGACCAGCTGGGCACGACCATCGTGCTGATCGAGCACGACATGGGCGTGGTGATGGATATCTCCGACAGGGTGGTGGTGCTCGATTACGGCAAGAAGATCGGCGACGGCACGCCCGACGAGGTGCGCAGCAACCAGGATGTCATCAACGCCTATCTCGGCGTGGCGCACTAGACGAGGAATCGCAATGAATATCAATTTTTTCTTTGAAGTGCTGATCGGCGGCCTGCTGTCGGGCGTCATGTACGCACTGGTGGCGATCGGTTTTGTCCTGATCTACAAGGCCTCGGGCGTGTTCAATTTTGCGCAGGGAGCGATGGTGTTTTTCGCCGCCCTCACCTGCGTCGGCATCATGGACAAGTTCGGCCTGTCACTGTGGCTGGCCATCCCGCTGACGATGCTCACCATGATCGTCCTGGGCATGGCCATCGAACGTGTGGTCTTGCGCCCGCTCGTCAACCAGCCGGAAATCACGCTCTTCATGGCCACCATCGGCCTGACCTTTTTCATCGAAGGCCTGGCGCAGCTGATGTGGGGCTCGCAGGTGCACAAGCTGGACCTGCCCATCGAAGACGTGCCGATGCAATTCCTGATGGACCGCTTCGACATCAACATCTCGCAGTTCGACCTGATGGCGGCCGGCATCTGCGCGCTGCTGGTGGTCTGCCTGGCCTTGCTGTTCTCGAAAACCAAGGTGGGCCGCGCCCTGCGCGCCGTCGCCGACGACCACCAGGCGGCGCTGGCGGTCGGCATTCCGCTGCAGCGCATCTGGGCCGTGGTGTGGGGTGTGGCAGGCCTGGTGGCCATGGTGGCCGGCTTGCTGTGGGGCGCGCGCAACGGGGTGCAGTTCGCCCTCACCTTCATCGCCTTGAAAGCGCTGCCGGTGCTGATCCTCGGCGGCTTTACCTCGGTACCTGGCGCCATCGTCGGTGGCCTGATCATCGGCGCGTCCGAAAAGCTGGCCGAAGTCTACCTCGGTCCCATGGTGGGCGGCGGCATCGAAGGCTGGTTCCCGTATGTGCTGGCCCTGCTGTTCCTGCTGGTGCGCCCGGAAGGCTTGTTCGGCGAGAAAATCATCCGGCGCATCTGACGCCGCACCGCCGCCGCATGATGCACACAATGCACACGACGCACAACGCTACCGCACCATCGCAAAGGACACGCCATGATTTACCGTGAAGCAGGACAATTCAAGACCAGCTACCAGGCTGACAACCAGATTTTCCCGATCCGCCAAGACCGCCTGGCGCTGACGGCCACGCTCCTCGTCGCCGTCTTCCTCCTGCCATATTTCGCCTCGCCCTACATGCTGTCGGCGATCCTGATCCCCTTCCTGATCTTCGCGCTGGCGGCGCTGGGCCTGAACATATTGACCGGCTACGCGGGCCAGCTGTCGCTGGGCACGGCCGCCTTCATGGCCGTGGGCGCGTTTGCCTCGTATAACTTCATGGCGCGACTGCCTGGCCTGCCGCTGCTGGTGTCGTTCATCCTGGGCGGCTTGTGCGCGGCCATGGTGGGCATCGCCTTCGGTCTGCCCTCCTTGCGCATCCGCGGATTTTATCTGGCCGCCTCCACCCTGGCGACGCAATTCTTTGTCGTCTGGTGCCTGACCAAGATCCCGTACCTGACCAACTACAGCTCCTCGGGCGTGATCACGGTACAGAAAATGACCATCCTCGGCTACCAGTTCGATACGCCGCAAAGCAAATACCTGCTGGTGCTGGCCATCGTTGCCGGCATGGCCCTGCTGGCCAAGAACATGATCCGTTCGAACGTGGGCCGCTCGTGGATGGCCGTGCGCGACATGGACATGGCGGCCGAAGTCATCGGTTTCAGACTGATGCGCACCAAGCTGCTGGCCTTCGCCGTCAGCTCGTTCTACTGCGGCGTGGCCGGCGCGCTGTATGCGTATGCCTACCTGGGCACGGTGGAACCGGAAGCGTACAACCTGGACCTGTCCTTCCGCATCCTCTTCATGATCATCATCGGCGGCGTCGGTTCGATCCTGGGTTCCTTCCTGGGCGCGGCCTTCATCGTGCTGCTGCCCGTCTTCCTGAACACCATCGCGCATGGCCTGGCATTGCCGACCAGCGTGGCCTCGAACCTGGAACTGATGGTGTTCGGCGCGCTGATCATCTTCTTCCTGATCGTCGAACCGCACGGCCTGGCCAGGCTGTGGCAGATCGCGAAAGAGAAATTACGCCTCTGGCCTTTCCCGCACTAACGGTTTTACTTCGCAGTCTGATGTCGATTGACTTGAAATCAAATAAAACAAGAGGAGACACACAATGAAACACATCAAATCGCTCATGCTGGCCGCCGCCATCGCCAGTGCCGCACTCACCATGGCCGGCAGCGCGCAAGCGCAGGACAAGGAACAGTACATCGCCCTGCCGTCCTACCGCGTGGGTCCGTACGCGGCCGGAGGCTCCGGTTTCTACGGCGGCATCATCGACTACTTCAACCTGGTCAACCAGGCCGGCGGCGTCAATGGCGTCAAGATCAGCTGGGAAGAATGCGAAACCGAATACAACCCATCGCGCGGCGTGGAATGCTATGAACGCCTGAAAACCAAGCAGGGTGGCGCCACCCTGGTCGAAACCCTGTCCACGGGCGTCGCCTACGGCATCCTGGACCGCGTGGCGCAAGACAAGATCCCCATGACGATGATCGGCTACGGCCGCTCGGACGCCGCCAACGGCAAGGTCTTCCCGTACGTGTATCCGCTGATCTCCAGTTACTGGAGCCAGGCCGCCGCCATGATCAAGTACCTGGGCGACAAGGATGGCGGCATGGACAAACTGAAAGGCAAAAAGATCGTCCACCTGTACCACGATTCGGCCTTCGGCAAGGAGCCGCTGCCCGTGCTGGAAGCGCTGTCGAAACAGTACGGCTTTGAACTGGTGAAAATTCCCGTCGCGCCGCCAGGCAGCGAACAGCAATCACAATGGCTGCAAATCCGCCAGGCCAAGCCGGACCACGTGATCCTGTGGGGCTGGGGCGTGATGAATTCCGTTGCCATCAAGACGGCGCAGCGCAACGGCTTCCCGCGCGACAAGATGCTGGGCGTCTGGTGGGCCGGCTCCGAGGAAGACACGATTCCATCGGGCGACGCGGCCAAGGGCTACACGGCGATGACGTTTAATACGCCGGGCAACTACCCCGTGCTCGACGACATCCGCAAGAAACTCTACGCGTCCGGCAAGGGCAACCTGTCCGACCAGTCGCGCATCGGCTCCGTCTACCACATGCGCGGCGTGACGGCCGGCATCCTGTGGGTGGAAGCGATCCGCGTGGCGCAGGAAAAATTCGGCAAGGGCAAACCGATCACGGGCGAACAGATGCGCTGGGGCCTGGAAAACCTAAACGTCGACGATGCACGCCAAAAAGCAGTCGGCGCGCTGGGCATGTTCCCCACCGTGAAAACCAGCTGCGACGACCATGAAGGCTCGGGCGCCGTGAAAGTGCAGCAGTGGGATGGCAAGAAATGGACGGCCATCACGCCGAAATGGATCGTCGGCGACAAGGCCCTGGTGCGCAAGCTGGTCGAGGAATCGTCTGGCAAGTACGCCGAAGAGAAAAAGATCACGCCGGCGTGCATGAAGTAAGCATTTGGAACCGGACCGGTGCCAGCGCGCCGGTCCCGTGTTTAACATTTTAAAGAAGCAGCCATGACCCACACTGCCACGCAATCCCCGATCAAGGCGGAAACGCCGCCGCCCTACCTGTCGGTGAACAATATCGAAGTCATCTACGACCACGTGATCCTGGTCCTGAAGGGCGTGTCGCTGCAAGTCCCGCAAGGCAAGATCGTGGCGCTCCTGGGCGCCAACGGTGCTGGCAAGTCGACCACCCTGAAAACCATCTCGACCCTGCTGCGTGGCGAACGCGGCGACGTCACCAAGGGCGAAGTCCAGTTCAAGGGCGAACGCGTGGATCAATTGACGCCGAATGAACTGGTCAAACGGGGCCTGTCGCAAGTGATGGAAGGCCGTCACTGTTTCGGCCACCTCACGATCGAGGAAAACCTCCTGACGGGGGCCTACACGCGCAGCCTGTCGCGCGGCGAGCTGAAAGACGCGCTGGAAAAGGTCTACCACTATTTCCCGCGCCTGAAAACGCGGCGCAGCAGCCAGGCCGGCTATACCTCGGGCGGCGAGCAGCAGATGTGCGCCATCGGCCGCGCGCTGATGGCCAAGCCGTCGATGATACTGCTCGACGAACCCTCGATGGGCATCGCGCCGCAGATCGTCGAAGAGATCTTCGGCATCGTCAAGGACCTGAACCACAAGGAAAACGTGTCGTTCCTGCTGGCCGAACAGAACACCAACGTGGCGCTGCGCTACGCCGACTTCGGCTACATCCTGGAAAACGGCCGCGTCGTGATGGAAGGGCAAGCCCAGGAACTGGCCAGCAACGAAGACGTCAAAGAGTTTTATCTGGGCGTGTCCAGCGCCGGGCGCAAGAGCTTCCGCGACATGAAGTTCTACCGCCGCCGCAAGCGCTGGCTGGCCTGACACGGGAGCAGCCGTCATGGACCAGGAACGGGCGAAACAAGTGTGCCGCGGCTTTCCCGGCGCGACAGAAGACGTCAAATGGAGCAACGTGCTGGCGTTTAGTGTCGGTGGCCGGCTGTTCGCCCTGTGCGGCGCGGAAGCGCACAGCACGCGCGGCATGAGCTTCAAGGTCGATGCGGAACGTTTCCTGGAACTGACGGACCGCCCCGGCTTTCGCCCTGCGCCCTACCTGGCGCGGGCCAAATGGGTGCTGGTCGCCAGCCCCGATGCCCTCGACGACGGGGAAATGGCGGCCCTGCTGCAACGCTCATACAGCCTGATTTTTGCGGGGCTGACGAAAAAAATGCAACGTGACATTGGAGAATCAGCAACATGACCGATACGCTCGACAGTCTGGAAGCACGCGCCCCCGAAGCGCGCGAACGCGAATTGATGGCCGGCCTGCCGCAGCTGATCGCGCGCGCGCAAAAGGCGCCTGGCTGGGCCCGCATCCTCGATGGCGTCAACGCGGCCGACATCACCAGCCGCGCCGCGCTGGCGCAGCTGCCCGTGACGCGCAAGTCCGACCTCAAGCAATTGCAGCACGGCGCGCTGCCGTTCGGCGGCTTGAATACGACGCCAAAGAACGCCCTGTCGCGCGTGTTCGTCTCGCCCGGCCCCATCTTCGATCCGGAAGGCCGCGGCCCCGACTGGTGGCGCTTCGCGCGCCCCATGTATGCAGCCGGCGTGCGTGCAGGCGGCTTGCTACAAAACTGCTTTTCGTATCACTTCACGCCGGCCGCCTTCATGGTCGAAGGGGGCGCCGCGCGCATCGGCTGCACCGTCATCCCGGCCGGCATCGGCCAGACGGAAATGCAGGTACAGGCGATGGCCGACCTCAAGCCGGACACATATATCGGCACGCCGTCATTTTTAAAACTGATCATCGAGAAGGCGCGCGAAATGGGCGCCGACATCAGCAGCGTCACCCAGGCCGTGATGGGCGCGGAAGCCTTGCCCGAATCCTTGCGCAGCTGGTTTGCCGAGAACGGCGTGCCGCACGTGTTCCAGACCTATGCCTCGGCCGATATCGGCAGCATCGCCTATGAAACGGCCAGCAATGGCAAGCTCAATCCGGGCATGGTCGTTGACGAAAACGTGCTGCTGGAAATCGTCCATCCGGGCAGCGGCATTCCCGTCGCGCCGGGCGAAGTGGGCGAAGTCGTCGTCACCGTCTTCAATGCCGACTATCCGCTGATCCGCTTTGCCACGGGCGATCTGTCGGCCGTGCTGATGGACGCGCCGGATTCGCCGTGCGGCCGCACGAATACGCGCATCAAAGGCTGGATGGGACGCGCGGATCAAACCACCAAGGTGCGCGCCATGTTCGTGCATCCGTCGCAGGTGCACGAGATCGCGCGTCGCCACCCGCAAATCAAAAAGGCGCGGCTGGTGGTATCGGGACGCATGGCCAACGACGAGATGACATTACATTGCGAAGTCGACGATCCGCTTGACGCCAGCAGCGTGGAAGCCATCATCGGCTCGATCCGCGAACTGACCAAGCTGCGCGGCGACGTGCTGCTGGTGGCCGTAGGCAGCCTGGCACAAGACGGCAAGGTCATCGACGACAAGCGCGATTACAAATAAGGCCGATTTGCGGGATAATACCGGCATTGACCATCAGCCCTACTCATCGCCATGCAAGAGTCCATGCAAGAATTTCATCACAACCGTGCCCGTGACCTGATCAAGAACGCGGAACTGCTGTTCGACCAAGATACCGTGCAGGCGTCGATCACGCGCATGGCCGATGTGCTCAACACGCGCTTCAACGCCGAGGATTCCAAGGAATTTCCGCTGGTGCTGGGCGTGATGGGCGGCGCCGTCGTGTTTACGGGCAGCCTGCTGCCGCAGCTGAGCTTTCCGCTCGAATTCGACTACATCCATGTGAGCCGCTACGGCGACGACGACAAGGGTGGTGAAGTGGTGTGGAAAGTCATCCCCCGCTCGAACGTAGCGGGCCGCACCGTCATCGTGCTCGACGATATTCTGGACGAAGGCGAAACCCTGGCGCACGTCAAGCAGCGCTTGCTGGACATGGGCGCCGCGGAAGTGATCCTGGCCGTGTTTGCCGACAAGGCCATCGGCAAGAAAAAGCCAGTACAAGCCGACATCGTCGGCCTGGTGATCCCGAACCGCTTCGTCGTCGGCTTCGGCATGGATGCGTATGGCTACTGGCGCAACCTGCCGGGCCTGTGGGCCATCAAGCCCGAGGATTTGAAGCAGGAGTAAGGATGGCTCGGCTGACGCGACATGCCGCGTCAGCCGGCAGCACCAGCGTTACAGCTTCAACCGCGCGCGCGCCGCATCGTATTCGGCCTTCAGGCGCGCCACCATCTCGGCCACCGTCGGCACGTCATCCATCAAGCCCACGCCCTGGCCCGCACCCCAGATGTCGCGCCAGGCCTTGGCGCTGCCGGAACCGAAATTCATCGCGCTCTTGTCCGCTTCGGGCAAGGCTTCCGGATCGAGTCCGGCCGCGACAATCGATTTTTTCAGGTAATTGCCGTGCACGCCCGTAAACAGGTTCGTGTAGACGATGTCCGCCGCGCTTGAATCCACGATGGCGTCGCGGTAGCCATCGCTGACGTTCGATTCCTTGGTCGCCAGCCAGCGCGAGCCGATGTAGGCAAAGTCCGCGCCCATGGCTTGCGCGGCCAGCACGGCGTCGCCCGTGGCGATGGAGCCCGACAGCGCCAGCGGGCCGTCGAAGAATTTGCGCACTTCGCCCACCAGCGCGAACGGCGACAGGGTGCCCGCGTGGCCGCCGGCGCCGCTGGCCACCAAAATCAAGCCATCGACACCCGCTTCCAGCGCCTTTTTCGCGTGACGGATCGAGATCACGTCATGTAGCACGATGCCGCCATAGCTGTGGATGGCGTCGAGCATTTCCTTGGGCGGCGCGCGCAGCGAGGAAATGATGATGGGGATCTGGTGTTTCACGCACACTTCCACATCGTGCGCCAGGCGGTCATTCGACTGGTGCACGATCTGGTTGACGGCGATCGGTCCCACTTTTTTATCGGGATTGGCGGCCTGGAAGGCGGCCAGCTCGGCCTGCAGCTCAGTGAGCCACGTATCGAGCAATTCGGCGGGACGCGCGTTCAGGGCCGGGAAGGAACCAACGATGCCGGCCTTGCACTGCGCCGCGACGAGGGCCGGGCCGCTGGCGATGAACATCGGCGAGGCGATAACGGGTAAGGAGAGGTTTTGCAACGCAACAGGCAATGCCATGGCGGACTCGCTGGAAAGTTGATCGGGATGAGGGACACACTGAACGTTGATTATAGTGCAGAAAAAGTACGATCGTGCTGAATTTATCGCCCAGCCGTTTCAGCCCTCGTTAAGCAAGTACTCACTCTCCACCCTTGCCGCTGAAGCTCTCACCAGCTGCGACACGGCCCACTCGGCCAGCGCGGCCGCCTCCTGGCGCAGGAAGCGCCGGTTGGCCTCTTCGAAGACGGGCATGCCGCGCAGCAGGGCCGGTATCTCGGCGAGGGCGATGCGCTGGCGTTCCAGCAGCAGGAATTTCAGCAGCACTTTCACCGCGTTCTGCGCATTGCGCACGGGGTCGGACGACAGGTAATCAAGACGCGAATACGCGCGCTGCAGAGCCCCACCGGCATCCGTGAATGGCCGCCCGTGGCCGGGAATGACGACCTGCACGTCCAGGCTGGCGATCAGGTCCAAGGTGGCGCGCGCTTCAGGAAAGCCGGAGCCGCCATCGAGTTCGGGGAAGATCACGCCAAAGCCGTTTTCCCACAGGGCGTCGGCGGAGATCAGGATGCCTTCTTCGGCGCAGTAAAAAATCAGGGAGTGCGGGTCGTGGCCCGGTGCGCCCAGCGCCTGCCAGGCCATGTCGGCCAAAGTAAACGTGTCGCCGGGCGAGACGGTGGCGTCAAAGCCGAAGCGCGGGCATTGCTGGCCCGTGGCCTGGAAACTCAGGGCATCCACATCCCAGGCGCGCACCTTGTCCGCTTCCGACACGGGAATGGCCGTATGGCAGCCGTATTCGGCTTGCAGCAGCGCGTTGCCGCCGCAATGGTCGGAGTGCAGATGGGTGTTGAACAGCCGCTTCAGCGGCCGGCCCGCCAGGCTATGGCGCAGCAGGGCCAGGGTTTGCGGCGCATGCGTGACATAGCCGCTGTCGATCAGGGCCGTGTCGTCCTTGCCCTTGAACAGGATGTTATTCGACGACAGCCAGCCGCGTTCGAACACCTGAATGGAATCGGGGAACAGCGCTGGCGATCGCGGCATGGGCTTCCTCAGTAGTCGGGCTCGAAGTCGAGCAAAGATTCGCGTCCCGGCAATTCGGCCCATACGGCGCGTTTGAAGTCGTCGTCGGCCTTGCTCCAGACGATGATCTCGTCGAGCGTGCGCAAGCAGCCTTCGCACAAGCCGCTGTTGCGGTTCATCTTGCACAGGCTGACACAGGGCGATGGCACTGGCGACGGCAAGGGGAGCGGAACGGCTGGCGGAGGTGGGGTAGCGACCATCATGGAGCGGCATCGGTAAACGTGTAGGCTTTCATTATGCCGCGAATCCGCGCCGGCGAGGCGATGGCGTCGGCATGCAATGTTTCTGTGAGTATATTTTCAAGCGAAAGCATGCTCAAAAAAGCATCTTCTGGAAATTTATTTTGCAGCCAGTTTTCACTCTGCGGGTGCCCGTCCTACAACAGAATCAGGCCAGATCCTGCTTGACTTGAGATATTTCACAATTATACTACCATCCATACAGATGGCAATTGGATGCCACGTGGAGTTTATGGAGATATATGGCCAAGCAAGACAGCAAGCCCAAAATTGGGGAATCCGAAAAAATCACGATCAACCTCGGCTTGATCGACCTGGGGCAGATCGATTTGCTGGTCCAGGAGGGATTTTATTCCAACCGCACGGATCTGATCCGTACGGCCATACGCAACCAGCTGGGTATCCACGCCGACGTGGTGAAACAAACCGTCGCCCGTAAAAGCCTGGTATTGGGCATGCAGCATTATTCGCGCGCCGACCTGGAAGCGATCCAGGCAGCCGGCCAGCGCCTGCAGATACAGGTGCTGGGACTGGCCAGCATCGCCAGCGACGTCTCCGTGGAACTGGCACTGGCCACCATCGAGTCGATTTTCGTATTAGGTGCCCTGCACGCCAGCACCGTCGTCAAGACGGCGCTTGCAGGGCGAATTCACTAGCGTATTGGTTCGCGGCGATGTCCCGGCCGATGCGCAACACCGTTAAGGATGGTCATGAAACTACCTCTCAACATGTTGGAGCACATGCGCGCCGCAACCCGTAATCTGATGGGCAACGGTCCCACCGCCGCTACCGAAGCGATCCAGCAGGCGCTGTCTGCCGCCGGCCTGGCGCCGAAAACAGCGTCCACGCAAGCACCTTCCATGCGTGATATCAATCCTCCGCCGACACCGGCGCAGGCCCGAGCCGAGCAGCCGCAAGCTGCCGCCGCGCCAGAAACGCCTGCCGCGCCCCCCACGCCCGCGCAGGCGGCGCAGGACTTCGCGCAGGATTTCATGGCGCGCCTGGGCGTGCCCGCCGGCCTGGGCCAGCACAGCTTCGAGATGCCGAATTTCCACCCGCCCGGCTTCAACGCGCCGGCCGCCACGCCGGCGGAGATGCCAGCTGGCGCGCAGTTCATCGACGGCGTGTACCGCAACCATGCGGGCACGCGTTCGTACAAGCTGTATATCCCCAGCAGCTATCACGGCCAGGCCATGCCGCTGATCGTGATGCTGCACGGCTGTACGCAAAATCCCGACGATTTCGCGGCCGGCACGCAAATGAATGCGCTGGCCGAGGAAAAAGAATGTTTTGTCGTCTACCCGGCACAAACGCAGGGTGCCAACAGTTCGCGCTGCTGGAACTGGTTCAACGCCATCGACCAGCAGCGCGACCAGGGCGAACCGTCGCTGATCGCCGGCATCGCGCGGCAAGTGATCGATGAATACCCGGTGAATGAACGCGAAGTGTTCGTCGCCGGCCTGTCGGCGGGCGGCGCCATGGCCGTCATCGTCGGCACCTTGTACCCCGACCTGTTTGCCGCCGTCGGCGTGCATTCGGGCCTGCCGTTCGCCTCGGCAAAGGATTTGCCGTCGGCGCTGGCAGCCATGAAGGGCGGCGCCATGCCCAATGCGCAGCGCCAGGCGCCGGCGGGCGGCGTGCCCATCATCGTCTTCCATGGCGACCGCGACACCACCGTCAATCCGCGCAATGGCGATGAACTGATCGCCCAGGGCGTGCGCAGCCAGGCTGGCGGCAAGGCGGCCAGGGCCGCTTCCATCGACGGCAGCGTGCCGAATGGCCACCGCTACACGCGCACCACGCACAGCCAGGCGGACGGCTCGCCGCTGGGCGAACACTGGGTCATCCACGGCGCCGGCCATGCCTGGTCCGGCGGCAGCGGCAGCGGCAGTTATACGGATGGAAAAGGCCCGGATGCCAGCCGCGAGATGCTGCGCTTCTTCAAGACCGTCAGTTGATGTTTTCGGTGTATGGCGCGATCTGCCGCTGCTTGTCGGCGATCTCGCACACGCCATCGGCATAGCGGTTGGAGATGGCGATGAACTGGTCCTGGATCTGCAGGAAGGCATCGACGATCTCGGCGTCGAAGTGCGATCCGCGCCCCTCGACGATGATCTGCACGGCTTGCGCATGGTCCATGCCCTGCTTGTAGATGCGCCGGCTGATCAGGGCGTCATACACGTCGGCCAACGCCATCAGGCGCGCCGAAATCGGGATGGCTTCGCCAGCCAGGCCTTGCGGGTAACCGCTGCCATCCCATTTTTCATGGTGGCTGTAAGCGATCTCCTTGGCGTACTTGAGGAAATCGACTTCGATGCCCAGCTCGTGCTCGGCCGCCAGGATGGCGTCGCGTCCCAGGGTGGTGTGCGTCTTCATGATGGCCATTTCGTGCGGCTCGAAACGTCCCGGCTTGAGCAGGATATGGTCGGGAATGCCCACCTTGCCGATATCGTGCAGCGGCGCCGTCTTGAACAGCAATTCGATATTCTTGTCCGTCAAAAAATCACGGAAACGCGGCAGGCTGCGCACTTTTTCGGCCAGCGCTTTCAGATAATGCGAGGTGCGGCGGATATGGTTGCCCGTCTCGCTGTCGCGCGTCTCGGCCAGCGAGGCCATGGCGTGAATCGTGACATCCTGCAGCGCCGCCACTTCCTGCACGCGGCGCTCCACTTCCGTTTCCAGGTAATGATTCTGGTCGCGCAAAAAATCCTGCATCTGCTTCATCGCCAGCTGCGTCCTGATGCGCGCCAGCACGATGGGCGCTGAAATCGGCTTGGTGATGTAGTCGACGGCGCCCAGGGCCAGGCCCAGCTGCTCGTCGGCCACTTCGCTCATGGCGGTGACAAAAATCACGGGTATGCCGGCCGTGGCGGGATCGGCCTTCAGCGCGCGGCACACATCGTAGCCACTCATGCCCGGCATCATGATGTCGAGCAGGATCAGGTCGGGCTGGTCGCTGCCGGCGGCGATCTTCAGGGCGCGTTCGCCATTGACGGCGATCTTGGTACGGTAATCGTCTTCCAGCACCGCGCGCAGCAAATCGATATTGTCTGGCGTGTCATCGACCACCAGGATGGTTGGCTTGCTTGCCGGCGCTCTCATGCCCGTCCTTCGTTCTGCATAGTTA
Organism: Janthinobacterium salmonicoloratum; assembly: GCF_051380845.1. Lineage (NCBI taxonomy): Bacteria > Pseudomonadati > Pseudomonadota > Betaproteobacteria > Burkholderiales > Oxalobacteraceae > Janthinobacterium > Janthinobacterium salmonicoloratum. Next base: position 583,327 of record NZ_JBNYXV010000002.1, read on the forward strand.
TCCTTGTCACAGTGTCAGCTCCAGCGCATCGGCTACCTCGCCCAGCTGCGCCAGCGCACCTTCGAAATCGTATTGTCCCAGCATGCGCTTCAACTGACGCGCGTGTTCCGCCTGCCCGGCCGCGACCAGCACGGGGCCGATGCCGTCCAGGTGCTTGACGGCCTGCGCGTCGTCCTGCTGCAGCAGCTGCGACAATTCGCGCAAGCCCGCTTCCAGGTGCGCCCGGTCCACCGGCGCCACTTGCGCCACCACCGCGCCGCCCGCCTCGGCCACATTGCCACGCGAGTGCATGGCCAGCACGATCTTCGGCACCAGCTCGTCGAGCGCCAGCGTGCAGGCGGCCAATGCCTGCGGCAAGCCATCGTGCGAGCCCAGGCTGAGCAAGTGCTCGACCCGCGCGGCGCTGTCGGCCAGGCCGCCGGCGCCGATATTGCCGGCCAGGCCTTTCAGCGTATGCGCTTCGCGGATCGCCGTCTCGAGCTGGTTGTTCTCGATGGCGGCAACGATGCGCTGCATGGCATCGAACTGGGTTTCCACAAAACGGTCCAGCAATTTTCGCATCAACGCCGTATTGCCGCCCACGCGGCGCATGGCTTCCGCCATTTTCAGGCCGCCGATCACGGGCAGCTCCGCTTCCGGCTGCGCCGCCACCGCCGTCATTTCCTGCGGCGTGGCCGGCGCGATCCAGCGCGCCAGGGTACCGAACAGCTGTGCCACGTCGATCGGCTTGGCGATGAAATCGTTCATGCCGGCGTCCAGGCATTTTTCCTTGTCGCCGACCATGGCATTGGCCGTCATGGCGATCACGGGCAAATTCGAATAACGGGGATCTTGGCGCAGCTTGCGGGTGGCCTGGTAACCATCCATCACCGGCATCTGGCAATCCATCAGCACGCCGTCATAGGCGTTTTCCTCGATCTTCGCCAGCGCGATGGCGCCATTGCCCGCGATGTCGACGCGGATGCCGGCGTCGTTGAGAATATGCTGCGCCACTTCCTGGTTCACTTCATTATCCTCCACCAGAAGCAGCCAGGCGCCGCGCAGTGCGCGCTCGTCGTCGCGGTAGCTGCTCTGGCGCTGCGTCTTGCGGCTCTGTCCCGTCACGCCGCCAAACACGAACGATATCTGGTCGAGCAGGGTCGAGGCGCTGACCGGCTTGTTCAATACGCCGTCGAGCGGCAAGTCCCGCTGGTGCGCCGCCTCCAGCAGCGCTTCGCGATGGAAGGCCGTGACCATGATGCAGGCCGGCGTCGCATCGATGCCGGCGGCATCGGCGCGGATGCCGGCCAGGGTATCGAGGCCGTTCATGCCCGGCATTTTCCAGTCCATCAGCACCAGGCCGTACGGGCGCCCCTCGGCACGCGCCTGCGCCACGGCGCCGATGGCCAGCACGCCGCCAAACACGGCACGCGCCTCGAAGCCGAGCGCCGTCAGCATGCTGACGAAGATTTCACGCGCACTGGGGTTGTCGTCGACCACCAGCACGCGCAGGCCCTGGAACTGCTGCTGATGCTGTAACTGCGGCAAGCTGTCGCGCGGCACGGCGGCCAGGCCGAAGCGGGCCGTGAAGAAAAAGGTGCTGCCCACGCCCGCTTCGCTGACCAGATCGATCTCGCCTTCCATCATTTCCACCAGGCGCTTGCTGATGGTCAGCCCCAGGCCCGTGCCGCCATGGTGACGCGTGGTGGAGGTGTCAGCCTGGGTAAAAGCCTGGAACAATTTGCTGCGCTGGGGAGGCGTCAGGCCAATGCCCGTGTCGCGCACGTCCACGCGCAGCACCGCCGCATGCTCTTCCATCTGCTGCAGGCGGATGGAGACGACGATCTCGCCCTTGTCCGTAAACTTGATCGCGTTGTTGGTCAGGTTGATCAGCACCTGGCCCAGGCGCAGCGGATCGCCCTGCAATGCGTTCGGCACGTCGGGCGCGATGTCGAACAGCAGTTCGAGCCCCTTGTCCTGCGCCCGCATCACGGACAGATCGGCGATCTGCGCCAGCACGTCCTCGAGGAAGAAATCGACTTTTTCAAAGGCCATCTTGCCCGCCTCGATTTTCGAGAAATCGAGGATGTCGTCAATGATGGCCAACAGATTCTTCGAAGCCGATTCCACCTTCTCCAGGTAGTTGCGCTGGGTCGACGTGAGTTCCGTCTGCAGCGCCAGGTGGGTCATGCCGATGATGCCATTCATCGGCGTGCGGATTTCGTGCGACATATTGGCCAGGAAGTCCGACTTCATCTTGGTCGCATCCTCGGCCACTTCGACGGCATGGCGCAGATCCTGCTCCACGGCCAGGCTGGTGCTCATATCCTTGAGCGCCTGCAGCAATTCGCCCGTCTCGTCGCGCGACGTCACTTCGATGACGGAACTGAGGTCGCCATTGGCCACGCGCGTGGCGATCGCCACCGCCTCGCCCAACGGACGCGTGATCGAGCGCGCCGACCAGGCAAAGGCGAGGCCCGTCAGCAGGGCCGCCAGGCCGATGCCGCCCATCAGCAGCAGCGAGGTATCGATGTCGTTGCGTATCCTGGCCGCGCTGTCGCTGATCAGCTGCTGCTGCAAGTCATCGAGCTGGCCTACGTACAGCAGCACTTTTTCCAGCACCGGCAAGGTCTGCGTCTGCATGGCCTGCTCGGCGCGGCCATCCTCGCCGCGCTCGACCAGTTCGAACATCATCTTGAGCGAGACATAGTAGTCGGCGCGTGCCAGGTGCATCTGTTCCAGCAGGCGCCGTTCCTCGGGCCGCGCATCGAGACCATCGAGGATGCGCACCTGCTCATCGATGCCTTGCCTGATCGCTTCCAGGCGCGCCTGATTCGCCTGGCGCAGCGCCAGCTCGTGCTGATTCGGCAAGTTGCCGATGCGCGTGGCCGCCTCGCGCGCCAGCCCATGGATCTTGCTGGTGGCCTTGGCGGCGACCCAGTCGCGCTGCAGGATATCGTCGGTCTCGGCGCGGATGGCATAGATGCGGCTACCCGCCAGGACGATGACGACCAGCATCAGCACGATCAAAATGGCATAACCGGCATTGATGCGCACGCCGATGCGGATATCCCTGAAGCGCATAAATTTCCTATAAGAAATTCTTAAAAATCGAAGTCTGAACGTATTCCCCTACAAAATGCAAGGTCTTTTGCAAAGGAAAAAGCGTGCCGGGGCTCTTATTTGGCCGGCGTTGCTGCCGGGGGCGTCAAGGCGGCGATGCGCTCTTGCAGGCAGGCGGGGCACCAGCAGCCCACGGCGCTGCTGCCGGGCACGGGAACGGCCGGTGGCAGGGCCACGCACCAGCAGGGTTCCTTGGCGTCCGGGTCGAGCTGGCCACACTGGAAGGTGGCGCCGCAAAGGCTGCACTGGCTCATGGCTGTGTTTGAATTGGCAAGTGTGTGTCATGCTGCGCCGGCATCCGACGCAGATGTAACTGGCAGTAAAAGGGCTGGCTGGGGGACATATCGGGCCAGACTATAGGATCATCAGGGAAAATACAACAAGATCGCCCTATAATGCCTCCAAGATTTTCTTCTTCCCTGTAAAATCCCACAAATCTATTTTCCGGACTCGCCATGAATCAACTAGCTAACTTGAACCTGGACATGAATGACGACTTGACGGCGGTGTCGCCACAAATCAAGGCGCAGATTCTGGCCGAGGCCCTGCCCTACATCCGCAATTTCCATGGCAAGACCATCGTCATCAAGTACGGTGGCAACGCAATGACGGACGAACGCCTGAAGCACGGCTTCGCGCGCGACGTCATCCTGCTCAAGCTGGTCGGCATGAACCCGGTCGTGGTGCACGGCGGCGGACCGCAGATCGATAACGCGCTGAAAAAAATCGGCAAGCAAGGCACCTTCGTGCAAGGCATGCGCATCACCGATGAAGAAACCATGGAAGTGGTGGAGTGGGTGCTGGGCGGCGAAGTGCAGCAGGATATCGTCATGCTGATCAACCATTACGGCGGCCAGGCCGTGGGCCTGACGGGCAAGGATGGCGGCTTGATCCGCGCGCGCAAGATGCAGATGCCGGACCGCGAACATCCGGGCGAATTCCTCGACATCGGCTTTGTCGGCGAGATCGACGCGATCAACCCGGCCGTCGTCAAGGCGCTGCAGGACGACGCCTTCATTCCCATCATTTCGCCGATCGGTTTCGGCCAGGATGGCCAGGCCTACAACATCAACGCCGACGTGGTAGCCGGCAAGATCGCGGAAATCCTGAAAGCGGAAAAGCTGATCATGATGACCAACATCGCCGGCGTCCAGGACAAGCAGGGCAATCTGGTGACCGACCTGTCCGCGCGTGAAATCGACGAGATGTTCGCCGATGGCACAATCTCGGGCGGCATGCTGCCGAAGATCTCGTCCGCGCTCGACGCGGCCAAGTCCGGCGTGAACACGGTACACATCATCGATGGCCGCATCGAACACTCATTATTGCTGGAAGTGTTGACCGAGCAGGCTTTTGGTACTATGATCCGTTCGCACTAAAAACTAATTCGGCGCAATTCACCCAGCGCCGATTTTTTATGCCCTTGTAGCTCAGTGGTAGAGCACTCCCTTGGTAAGGGAGAGGCCACGTGTTCGATCCACGTCAAGGGCACCATCGATTTATCCCCGTATCTGAAAAATGTCCATGGCTGCGTTGCCTCGCCTCGCCGTACATGCGTACTGTCTTCGGCTCGACGCCTTGCCCTGAACAATTTTCATCTACTCTGCCGCAGCCTGTCGCGCGGCTAAGCCACGGCATCCTTGCTGTCTGCTGTCAAAACTTAATACACCCGCTCGACCTTCAAGCCCCTTTGACGCAACAAGTCCGGCACGCTTTTCGTTCCGACCAGGTGCAGCACGCCAATGGCGGCCAGGCTGTGCTTTTCGCGCGCCAGCAACTTGGCGATGCCCTCGGCCAGGGCCGGGTTGCGGCCATCGAGCAGCACTTTTTGCACGAACTGCGCGGCGAACGACGGGTCTTGCGCGGCTTTTGCCGCCAGCTTGTCGAAGGCGGCCGCGTCGGCCGTGCGCCAGGCGTTGGCGATCTCGCGCGCTTCCTGGCTTTGTTCCTGGTCTTCGATCGACGCCACGCCGTCTTCCAGGAAGCGGCACTGGTCGACCGGCGACATCGCGCCAAACAGCGCCATCTGGCCTTCCATCGACTCGAGTTCCACCACGGGGATCTTGCGCGCCCTGGCCTGCTGCGACAGATAATTGTCCACCGCCAGGTCGGAACGGTAGCCCAGGGTGGAAAATTCGCCGATAGCCAGCATGCTGGCCAGCATCCACGGCTTCATCGGCGCCACCGATTCGGCTGGAATGCCGTATTTTTGCAACAACGGCGCCAGGCGCGGGGCCAGGGTCTGGCGGCAGTCGGCCGGCACTTTGCTGCCCGGCGCCTCCATGCCGTATTTCAGCACGGCGCCCAGGGCGGCGCGCGGGTCGGCGCCCGGATCGATCTCCAGCGCCAGCGCCCCGGCGCCTTCCAATGCCTGCGTCACCGTCGGCTCGAGCGGATAAAAATCGGGCGCGCCGACGTGAATGGTGCCGAACAGATACAGGGTGTGGCTGGCGTCCTGCACCTTGAACAGGGCGCCCCGGTTTTGCGCCACAGGCGGCGCTTCCGCGAAGGCCGCCTGCAACGGCAGCAAGAATAATCCGCAAAACATCACTATAATCTGGCGTCGCATGGTTTTCCTGATTGTTGAATTTCTCATCTTCTCTCGCTAGCAAAGACTCTTGTGCCTGTGTCCCATCTTAACCGCTCGTCGCCGGTCTGGCTGTTTGACCTCGACAACACGCTGCACAATGCCTCGCATGCCATTTTCCCTACTATCACGGCCAATATGAACACGTATATTGCCCGCGTACTGGGCGACGGCGTGACGCCGGCCGACGACGCCATCGTCAACGCGGCACGCGCGGCCTACTGGCGCCGCTATGGCGCCACCTTGCTGGGCATGGTCAAGCACCATCAGGTGCAGGCCGCGCATTTTTTGCACGAGACGCACACCTTCGACGATTTGCGCGCCATGATACGCGCCGAACGGGGGCTGGGGGCTTTACTCAAACGCCTGCCTGGCCGTAAAATTTTACTTACCAACGCGCCGCTGCGCTATTCGAGCGACGTGATGCGCCACCTGGGCTTGCGTCAGCATTTTTCGCAGCATATCGCCATCGAGGCGATGCATGTGCACCGCCAGCTGCGGCCCAAGCCATCGACCCTGATGCTGCGCAAACTGATGCGCAAGCACCATATCCGCCCTGGCCGCTGCATCCTGGTGGAAGACACCCTGGCCAACCTGAAGGGTGCGAAAAAACTGGGCCTGCGCACGGCCTGGATCACGCAATACCTGAAAATGGCCGATCCGATCGGCGTGGCGAAGTTGCCCAAGGCGTTAAATCGCCCCGCTTACGTCGATGTCAAAGTAAAATCTGTCCGGCATTTGGCACGCCGCCTTCACCGTCTGCGTTGAAGGGGACTCCTGGACTTCCGGTTGACGCCGGAAGCCGCACCGCTAGCGGCGGTGACGGACCTTCCCATCAAGGCAGCATTTTTTTTAACGACAAGAGAAAATATGGCAAGCACACCGCCGGGCCAACGCAGGCTACAAATTCTTCAGGCCCTCGCCGCAATGCTGGAGCAGCCGAAAGGCGAAAAGATCACCACTGCCGCACTGGCGGCCAGACTGGCCGTGTCGGAAGCGGCCCTGTACCGCCATTTCGCCAGCAAGGCGCAAATGTTCGAAGGGCTGATCGAATTCATCGAGGCTAGCGTCTTCGGCCTGATCAACCAGATCGCGGAAAAGCACAGCGACGGCATGACGCAGACACGCGACATCGTCGGCATGCTGCTCAATTTCGCCATCAGCAATCCGGGCATGACGCGCGTGCTGATCGGCGACGCGCTGGTCAATGAGGACGAGCGCCTGCAAGTGCGCATGAACCAGTTCTACGACCGTGTGGAACTGGCGCTCAAGCAGGCCTTGCGCGTGGCCGCCGCAGAAGGCCATGGCAAGGAAAGCGAAGTGGCGGCGCGCGCCACCCTGATCGTCAGCTTCGTCATCGGGCGCTGGCACCGCTACGCCAAGAGCGGCTTCAAGATCAATCCCTCCCAGGAAGCGGCGCTGCAAATCGCCATGCTGCTGGGGTAAGTCACCGCCGCGGCTGTCCCCATGCATACCGACTGTTTCGCCCTGCTCGACGACGCCAGCACCCCGGGCGCCGGTTCGCGCCTGTACACGGGCCTGGCGGCAGTCTTGCGGTGCACCGAGGGGCAACAGTGGCCGGCCCTGCTCGAGGGGCTGCAAGGGGCCTTGGAACGCGGCCAGTACGCCGTCAGCGTGTGCAGCTACGAGCTGGGAGCGCATTTGCTGGCCATGCCGCCGCGCGCGGCAGGCGTCAACGCGCCGCCGCTGGCGCAAGTGCTCGTCTTTGACCATTGCACGCAGCTGTCGCAGGACGACGTGGCGCAGTGGCTGGACGAGCGCGTCCGCGCGGACGCCGCGCCGGCCGGCGTGGCCGATATACACGCGAATGTCGACCAGGCGCAATTTACGCAGGCGCTGCACCGCATCCACGACTACATCGTGGCCGGCGACACCTATCAAGTCAACTACACCTATCGTTTGCGCTTCGACGCCTTTGGTTCGCCCCTGGCCCTGTATGCGCGGCTGCGCGCGCGCCAGCCCGTGCCCTATGGCGCGCTGGTGATGCTGCCCGATGGCGGCGCCCTGCTGTCGCTGTCGCCGGAGCTGTTCGTGCGCCATGCGCAAGGCGAGTTGATGGCGCGTCCCATGAAAGGCACGGCGCCGGCCGCCCCGCCCGAGCAAATGGAAGAAAACGTGCGCCGCGCCGCGGCCCTGGCCAATGATCCGAAAAACCGCGCAGAAAACCTGATGATCGTCGACCTGCTGCGCAACGACATCGGCCGCATCGCCACCACGGGCTCCGTCAAGGTACCGGCCCTGTTCGAGGTCACGCGCTACAGCAGCGTGCTGCAAATGACCTCCACTGTGCAGGCGCGCTTGCGCGAAGATGTCAGCCTGGCCGACATCTTCCAGGCCTTGTATCCGTGCGGCTCGATCACGGGCGCGCCGAAACGGCGCACCATGGAAATCATCGCCGAACTGGAAGGAGCGCCGCGCGGTATCTACACGGGCGCCATCGGCTGGTTCGATCCGCCGGCCGCCGGCGCTGTCCACGCGGTAGGCAACTTCTGCATGTCCGTGCCGATCCGCACCCTGGCCCTGCAACCGGCTGGCCCTGGCGGCATCCGGCGCGGCGAAATGGGCGTGGGCGCCGGCATCGTCCTGGACAGTGACCCGCAGGAAGAATTTGCAGAATGCCAGCTCAAGGCCCGCTTCCTGACGGGGCTGAGCAACGACTTCGAACTGTTCGAGACCCTGCACGCCAGCCGCGCCAGCGGCTGCCGCCAGCAAGAGCGTCACCTGGCGCGCCTGGCAGCCTCCTGCGCCTACTTCGGTTTTGCCTGGGATGCCGGCGCTGCCCGCGCCGCGCTGCAGGCGGCCTGCGCGGCACGCCCCGACGATGCCCCCTTCCGCCTGCGCCTGGCGCTGCGCCAGGATGGCCAGTTCACGGTGCAAAGCGGTGCCCTCACTGCCTTGCCGGACACGGTAAAAATCCTGCTGGCGCCCGACGCCACCGTGGCCGACGACCTGTTCCTGCGCCACAAGAGCAGCGTGCGCGCGCGCTACGACGCGGCCTGGCGCGCAGCCGAGGCGCAAGGCGGTTTCGACATGCTGTTCTTTAACGAACGGGGTGAGCTGACGGAGGGCGGGCGCAGCAATGTCTTCGTCCGGCTCGATGGCCGCTGGCATACGCCGCCCCTGTCCTGCGGCCTGCTGCCCGGCGTGCAGCGCGCGGCCATGCTGGCCGATCCCGCCTGGAACGCGCAGGAAACCATCATCACGCGCGCCATGCTGGCGCGGGCCGAAGCGATTGTCGTGTGCAATGCGTTGCGCGGCGCGTTGCCAGCAGAACTTATTTAAAGATCCACACGCATTTCATAACCGCCATAGATCATCCGCTTGCCATCGAACGGCAGCTTGGCCGGATCCATCATCTCGGCCAGGCGCGGGTCTTTCATGACCTTGTCGTTGATTTCATCGCGCTTGGCGCGCGACGCATACACGATCCATGAAAACACCACCACTTCGCCATCCTGCAAGTCCACCGCCTGCGGGAACGAGGTCAGCTTGCCCGGCTTGACATCGTCGCCCACGCATTCGCGAAATTCCAGCGCGCCATATTCGCGCCAGACGGCGCCACAACTGCGCGACATGGCCAGGTAAGCATCGAGCTTGGCTTTCGGTACGGGCACCACAAATCCATCGACATACGCCATGATGTTCTCCTTTGTTGTGACAAACGCGAACAACCAGCTTAGGACAATGATAGCAAGACAACAAGCGCGACATTAAAAAAAAGCAGGCGTTCAAGCCTGCTTGTGTATCGGCAACTTACAGCGCCAGCGCTTTTTCCACCGCGCCAACGAGTTTCTTGTCATCCGGCGTTACCTTGCTGGGGAAGCTTTCCACCACTTTCCCGTGGCGGTCGATCAGATACTTGTGGAAATTCCAGGCCGGCGTCTTGCCCGTCTGCTTGATCAGGTCCACGTACAGCGGATTCGGCGTGGGACCGGAAACGACGGACTTCGAAAACATGGGAAACTTCACGCCATAGGTGTTGTAGCAGAAATCGGCGATTTCCTTGCTGTTGCCCGGTTCCTGCTTGCCGAAATCGTTCGACGGGAAACCCAGCACCACCAGGCCCTTGCTGCCGTACTTCGCGTACAGCGCCTCAAGCCCTTCATATTGATTGGTAAAACCGCAATAACTTGCCGTATTGACTACCAGCACGACCTTGCCCGCGTACTGGCACAAGTTTTGCGGCGCTTCATCCTGCAGGCGGTTGAAGGTCTGCTTGAGGATGGCGGGACAGGCGGCTGGCGCGGCGGCAGCTGTCGCGGTTTCAGCGGCATGGGCCGGCATGGCCAGGCTGGCGCCGGCGGCAAGGGTGATGAGCGCAAACAGCTGGGCAAGGGTCTTGGACATGAGGGGCACCATGGTTGAACGGAAAAAACCATTCTATGTCAAACGCCGCGCACGCGTACAAGACGTACAACAACAGCGATTGCTTGAGCGACATCAATGACAGTGCAGTACTTGCCCAGCGCACAGTTTTTTTACCTATGCTCGGCCTTCCTGCCCCTTTTCTTGCCCTGTGGAGTAACCATGCCCTTCCCGCACCTGACCGCATTACCCACCGCCCTGCTGACCGCCAGCCTGCTCATCCTGGCGCCAGGCGGCGCGCACGCCGCCAAGGCTGCCAAAGCCATCAAGCCCGCCGCGACCAGGAACGCCCCCGCCCTGCCCGGCTACCAGGCTGACCTGAGCCAGACCACGGTGTCCGGCCTGTCCTCGGGCGGCTTCATGGCGGCGCAATTTGCCGTCGCCTACTCGGCCACGGTGGCCGGCGCCGGCATCATCGCGGGCGGCCCATATTTCTGTGCGGGCCAGCCGGGCCGCTTCCCCTACATTCCCTACCTGACGAATGCCATGACCACCTGCATGAATCCGGGCAGCACACAGGTGGCGCCGCCTGTCGCCAGCGAATTGCTGCGCGCGGCGAACGATTTTGCGCGCGCCCGACTCATTGACGACACGGCCAACCTGAAACGCCAGCGCGTATATCTGTTCAGCGGAACGAAAGACCAGACCGTGACGCAGCCGGTGGTGGAACAGGTGGGGAAATTCTATGCGCTGGCCGGTACGCCGGCGGCGCAAATCCGCTTCGTCGATACGGTCGGCGCGGGCCATGCCATCATCACAGACAACAATCAGGACAAGCCCTGCGCCGTGACGGACTCGCCGTTCATCAATGACTGCGACTTCGTGCAGGCGCGCGACATCCTGCAGCACCTGTACCCGGACCTGCAGCCCTCGTCGACCACCCTGACGGGCAAGCTGATCTCCTTCAACCAGCGCAGCTTCATCCAGAACGCGTACTCCAGCATGAATAATACGGGCTACGCCTACATTCCGAAAGCCTGCGACAGCGAGAGCTGCCGCGTGCACGTGGTGTTCCACGGCTGCCTGCAAACGACGCAAGCCATCGGCGACCGTTTCTATACCAGCACCGGCTACAACCAGGTGGCGGACGCCAACAAGATCATCGTCCTGTATCCGCAGGCCGAACCGAGCCCCGTCTACCCGTACAACCCGAAAGGCTGCTGGGATTTCTGGGGCTACACCAGCATCAATCCGATCGACCCGGATTTTTACCGCAAGAGCGGCACGCAGATGGAAGCGGTCAAGGGCATGCTGGACAGGTTGGCTGCGCGCCGCGGCTCACGCTAGGCGGCCTTAGATACCGCCCATGCAGATATATTTAATGACTAAATAGTCTTCGATACCGTAGGTCGACCCTTCGCGGCCCAGGCCCGATTGCTTGACGCCGCCGAAGGGGGCGATCTCGTTCGAAATCAGGCCCGTGTTGACGCCGACCATGCCCGTTTCCAGACCTTCGGCCACGCGCCAGATGCGGCCGATGTCGCGCGAATAGAAGTAGGCGGCCAGGCCGAATTCCGTGTTGTTGGCCAGGGCGATCACTTCATCATCCGTCTTGAAGCGGAACAGGGGTGCCAGCGGGCCGAAGGTTTCCTCGGTGGCCACGCGCATGTCGTTCGTCACGTCGGCGATGATGGTCGGTTCGAAGAAGCCGTTGCCCAACGCGTGGCGCTTGCCACCGGCCAGCAGGCGCCCGCCCTTGCCCAGCGCGTCGGCCACGTGCTCTTCTACCTTGGCGACGGCCTTGGCATCGATCAGCGGGCCTTGCGTGACGCCCGCCTCGATGCCATTGCCCACCTTCAGCTTGGCCACGGCGGCCACCAGTTTGTCGGCAAACGCGTCATACACGCTGTCCTGCACGTACAGGCGGTTGGCGCAGACGCAGGTCTGGCCCGCATTGCGGTATTTCGAGGCGATGGCGCCTTCCACGGCGGCGTCCAGGTCGGCGTCGTCAAAGACGATGAACGGCGCATTGCCGCCCAGTTCCAACGAGAGTTTCTTGATCGTCGGCGCGCACTGCTCGGCCAGCAAGCGGCCCACCTGGGTCGAACCCGTAAACGTCAGCTTGCGCACGATGGGGTTCGACGTCATTTCGCCGCCGATGTCTTTCGGCGCACCCGTGACGATGCTGAACACGCCCGCAGGCACGCCCGCGCGCTCGGCCAGCACGGCCAGCGCCAGCGCGGAAAACGGCGTTGCTTCGGCCGGTTTCAAGACCATCGGGCAGCCGGCGGCCAGGGCCGGGCCGACTTTGCGGGTGATCATGGCGGCGGGGAAATTCCACGGCGTGATGGCGGCGCACACGCCGATCGGCTCCTTGGTGATGACCAGGCGGCGGTCCGGCCACGGCGATTGCAGGGTATCGCCCGCGACGCGCTTGCCTTCTTCTGCAAACCACTCGATGAACGAGGCGCCGAACTGCACTTCGCCTTTCGCTTCCGGCAGGGGCTTGCCCTGCTCCGTGGTCATGATCAGCGCCAGGTCGTCGGCGTTTTCCAGGATCAGGTCATGCCAGCGGCGCAGCACGGCCGCGCGTTCCTTGGCCGTCTTCTTGCGCCAGGCGGGCCAGGCGGCATTGGCCGCCTCGATGGCGCGGCGCGTCTCGGCTGCGCCCATCAGGGGCACCGTGCCGATATGCTCGCCGGTGGCGGGATTGCTCACATTAATCGTCTGGCCACCATCGGCATCAGCCCAGGCTCCATTCACGTAAGCCTGGTGACGCAACAAGGTAGGATCTTTCAACTGCAGCATATGGATCTCCGGTCTGGTTTGAATTATCGACGAGGGATACTATGCCACAGCACGGCCAATTCCGCAGGCGCAGCGCTGAACTGCCCCAAGCTCTACTCGACCTTGAAAGACGACAGTTTCGGGTCCGGCGCCGGGTATTCCAGCTTCATGCCCTGCAGGGTTTCCAGCAGCAGGGAGGCAACCACCAGGTTGCGCTGGGTCTTGGAGTTCGACGGCACCACGTACCACGGCGCGTGATCGGCATCCGTCTCGCGGATCGCCGTTTCATAGGCGCGCTGGTAGCCATCCCACTTCTTGCGCTGGGCGATATCGTTGGGATCGAACTTCCACTGGCGATCGGGATCGTCGAGCCGCTCCTGCAGCCGTCCGCGCTGCTCGTCCTTCGAGATATGCAGGAAGATTTTCAGGATGACGGTGCCCGTTTCGCTCAGCATGCGCTCGAAATCGCGGATCTGCGCGTAGCGGCGCTGGCATTCGGCCTTGTCGATCATGTCCTGCACGCGCGTGATCAGTACATCTTCATAATGGCTGCGGTTGAAGATGGCGATCTCGCCCTTGACGGGCACGTGCTGGTGTACGCGCCACAGGTAGTCGTGCGCCAGTTCGATATCGGTAGGGCCCTTGAACGCGATGGCGCGGATGCCCATCGGGTTGATATTGCTGAAAATGGCCTTCACGGTACCATCCTTGCCCGACGTATCCATGCCCTGCAAGACCAGCAGCACTTTTTTCTTGTGCTGCGCATACAGCATGCTCTGGCACTCGGCAATCTGCGCCGTCAGCGCCACGGTTTCCTCGCGGTCCAGGGCCTTGCACTGGGCTGCCGTCAACTTCTTGTTCGCCGCCTTGGTGGCAGCGCCCAGCAGGCGCTTGCCGGCGAAATCCTCGTTCAGGTCGAAGCCCTGGCCGGCACGAAATTGCGTGCGCGCCTTCATGCCGCCACCGCCAGCTTGCGGTGCTCAATTTTTGTGCAACGGTCCATCACCACGTCCAGACCCGCCGCCCGCGCCTGCTGCGCCGCCTCTTCATTGATGACCTCGAGCTGCAGCCACAGGCAGCCGGCCTTGACGGCGATGGCTTCCTCGGCGATGGGCAGAATATCTGCCGGCTTGCGGAAGCAGTCGACGATATCGATGCGCGCCGGCGCCACCGCCGCCGCGGCCTGCGTCAGAGTGGCGTAAGCGCGCTGCCCCAGCACGTCGCGTCCGGCGAGGGCCGGATTGACGGGCAACACGCGGTAGCCCTGCTGCAGCAGGTAGTCGGCCACTTCATGGCTGGCGCGTTCGGGCTTGTCGGACATGCCGACGATGGCGATGATGCGGCTGTCTTGCAGGATGCGGGCGATGTTGGACATGGTTTCTGTAGTTGGACGTGCGACATTGCCCGCCTAGCGTAGCAGATTCCCGTCCCGCCGGGAGCTAGCCAGAAGACTTAGCCGCACGCACGGCCGCCATCTTCACCACGAAGGCTTGCGCGCGCGCCGTCACGGCCGCATAGTCGCCCGTGGCGCCCGGACCACTCAGGCTGCTGCCAATGCCCACGGCTACGGCGCCGCTGGCAAACCATTCATGCAGGTTTTCCACCGTCACGCCGCCCGTCGGCATCAACGGCGCTTGCGGCAAGGGGGCGCGCAGGGCCTTGATGTAGGCGGGGCCGAACATCTCGGCGGGGAAGACCTTGACGATGTCTGCGCCGGCCTGCAGGGCCGTGACGATCTCCGTCGGCGTCATCGCCCCCGGCATGGCCAGCACCTGGTAGCGCCGGCACAGCGCGATGGTCTCCACGTTCACGCCGGGCGAGATGATGAACTGGGCGCCGGCCAGGATGGCGGCACGCGCCGTCTCCGTATCGAGCACCGTGCCCGCGCCCAGCAGCACGTCATGACCATGGCGTTCGCGCAAGGTGCGCAGCACGCCCACGGTATCGGGCGTGGTGAACGCCACTTCCAGCGCCGTGATGCCGCCGGCGATGCACGCCTCGGCGATCTGCACGGCCGCCTGCGCCGATCCGGCGCGCACGATGCCGACCATGCCCCGTTCGAGGATGCCCTCGAAAACCGTGTGTTTTTGCATATGCTCTCTCCTGTCAGGCCGGCAGGGCGCCAAAGCGCACTTCCGGCAAACCGCGCACGTCCACCTGGCGCGCATGAAACAATCCCCCGGCCAGCGGTTCGCTCGCCAACTGGGCCGGACTCAGGCTCTCCTGGGCCGTGGTGACGAACAATTCGTCGTAATGCGGGCCGCCCAGGCTCACGCAGCTGGGCTGCGAGACGGGCAGGCTGATCTTGCGCTCGATGCTGCCGTCCGGCGCGAAGCGCAAGACCCTGCCAGCGCCCCACTGC
The DNA here is from genome assembly GCF_051380845.1 of Janthinobacterium salmonicoloratum. Taxonomy (NCBI): domain Bacteria; kingdom Pseudomonadati; phylum Pseudomonadota; class Betaproteobacteria; order Burkholderiales; family Oxalobacteraceae; genus Janthinobacterium; species Janthinobacterium salmonicoloratum. The sequence goes on from NZ_JBNYXV010000002.1 coordinate 598,491, forward strand.
GCGCTCCACAAATAGTCATCCGCATCGATGGTGGCGCCGTCGCCGGCGCCCGGCCCCGGATCGAGCACGGCAAACACGCGCACCCGGCTGGCGTCGCCCCCCAGGTAATCGTCCCAGCGGTAGATCGCCTTCTTCATCGAGTCGCAAAAATACATGGCCGTGCCATCGACGCTGAAGCAGATGCTGTTCGAGATGGCGATCTGCGGCAGCGGCAATCGCTCCAGGGTCAAATCCAGGTTGAGGCGGTAAAAGCTGGCGATCGCATCGCGGCAGGGGCGCTCATCGAGCGTGCCGAAGACAAAACGTCCCTGGCGGTCGCAGCGGCCATCGTTCAGGCGCGTCATGGGCAAATCCCTCTCCACCGTGTGCAAGGGCGTGACGGCCCCGCTACGCGCGTCAAACCAGGCCAGGCGCGAAGCCAGGCCCAGCAGCAGCACATCGTCGCTGTCCGTCAGCGCGAAGCAGGCCAGGCGTTCGGGCATGTCCCACGTCTGGCGTTCGCCCGTGGCCAGCACCAGCGCATGCAGCTGGCAACCTTCGATATTCGTCCAGAAAACGCGGCCGCTGCGTTCGCACCAGCGCACGCCCTCGCCCAGGAAGTTCTGCGCATCGACCAGTAATTGGGCCCGTGTCCCCATGTCTGTTCCTTCTTTCAATGTGATTCGCGCGGAACCGCCGAGCCGCGGCAACCGACGAGGAAATCCAGATCCGCGCCTTCGTCGGCCTGCGTCACATGCTTGATGTACATTGACTGATAGCCACCCTTCATGGCCGGCTCGGGGGCGCGCCACTCCGCCTGCCGGCGCGCCAGCTCGGCCTCGTCGACGTCCAGGTGCAAGCGCCGTCCCGCCACGTCCAGTTCAATCATGTCGCCATCGCGCACCAGCGCCAGCGGCCCGCCCACGGCCGCTTCCGGCGCCACGTGCAGCACCACCGTGCCGTAGGCCGTGCCGCTCATGCGCGCATCGGAAATACGCACCATGTCGCGCACGCCCTGCTCCAGCAGTTTTTTCGGCAATCCCATATTGCCCACTTCGGCCATGCCCGGATAGCCCTGCGGGCCGCAATTTTGCAGCACCATCACACAGCTGGCGTCGATATCGAGGGCGGGATCGTCTATGCGCTTCTTGTAATGCTCGATGCTGTTGAAGACGACGGCGCGGCCACGGTGCTGCATCAGTTCCGGCGAGGCGGCGGAAGGCTTGATGACGGCGCCGCGCGGGGCCAGGTTGCCATGCAGGACGGCGATGCCGCCCTCTTCCTTGAATGGCTGCGCCAGCGGCGTGATCACCTCGGGATTGAAATTTTCCGCTTCGGCCACGTTGACGGCCATGCTGGCGCCCGTGACGGTGAGCACGTCACCATGCAATTTACCCAGCAGGTCGCGGATGATCACGGGCAGGCCGCCCGCATAGTAAAAATCTTCCATCAGGTACTGGCCCGACGGCATCAGGTTCAGCAGGCAGGGAATGTCGCGGCCCAGGCGATCCCAGTCGCCGAGGCGCATGTCCACGCCGATGCGCCCGGCAATGGCCAGCAGGTGGATCACGGCATTGGTCGAGCCGCCGATGGCGCCGTTGACCATGATGGCGTTTTCAAACGCTTCGCGCGTGAGGATCTGCGACAGTTTCAGGTCTTCATGCACCATGTCGACGATGCGCCGGCCCGTCAACTGCGCCTGCAGCTTGCGGCGCGCATCGACGGCGGGAATGGCCGCGTTGCCGGGCAGGGTCACGCCCAGCGCCTCGACCATGCTGGCCATGGTGGACGCCGTGCCCATGGTCATGCAGTGGCCGGCGGAGCGCGACATGCACGATTCGGCCTGCTTGAATTCGGCGGACGTCATGCGCCCGGCGCGCACGTCTTCGGAGAACTTCCACACGTCCGTGCCCGAGCCGATCGGCTTGCCGCGGTAGTTGCCGTTCAACATGGGACCGCCCGACAGCACGATGGTGGGCAAGTCCACGCTGGCCGCGCCCATCAGCAAGGCAGGGGTGGTCTTGTCGCAGCCCGTCAGCAGCACCACGCCGTCGATCGGGTTGGCACGGATCGATTCCTCGACATCCATGCTGGCCAGGTTACGGAACAGCATGGCCGTCGGGCGCAGATTCGTCTCGCCCAGCGACATCACGGGAAATTCGACGGGAAAGCCGCCCGCTTCGAGCACGCCGCGCTTGACCATCTCGGCCAGGTCGCGGAAATGGCCATTGCAGGGCGTCAGTTCGGACCAGGTATTGCAGATGCCGATGACGGGACGGCCATCGAAGGCGTCACTGGGATAACCCTGGTTCTTCATCCAGCTGCGGTGAATAAAACTGTCCTTGTCATCGCCGCCGAACCACGCTTGCGAACGCAAGGGACGCTTGTTCTTGTTGTCACTCATACTGTCTCCTGCGGGGAAATCAAGCCGCGCGCGGCGGCGATCAGCAGCGCACCGTGACCAGCCAGATAGTCTTGCTGCTGGTCGTCGACGATGATGCGCTTGCCATAAAAAAATCCGTGTTCTTCGATCAGCAGGCCGAGCGCCTGGCGCAGCATGGGCTTGCCCGTAATGACGAGCGGCGTATCGGGCCGCATCTGGATGGCGGTGCTGTTGCGCAGCGCCAGCAAGTCGCCGCTGAGGACGGCGCCCATCAGGAAATTGGCCCGCTCATTGCATTCGACCGCGCTGAACTGGCCCAGAGTGCGCACGCTGAAGCAGGCGCGCGCCAGCCCCGTTTTTTGCGCCGCGGCCGCGCCGGCCAGCAGCATTTTCGGCACCAGGGTCTGCGCAAAACCGCCATCGACCGATTGCTTGATCAGAGTGTGCTGCGTGATCGCCTGCAGCAGCTCGCCCGCGATGGTGGTGCTGCAGCCGAGGATGCGGCGCTGCTCGTCCACGCTGATCAATTTGGTATGCGAGCCGGGCATGATCAGGGTCGCCGCGCCGCGCAATTGCAGGCGCTCGAGCAGCGCGACGACTTCCGTCTCTTCGCCGCGCATCATGTCCATCGCCTCGACGTTATGCAGGCCGACGGCGCCATGCTGGTTGCGCACGCCGGGAATCAGCCACAGGGGCTGCGCCAGCACGTCGGGCAAGTCCACCGCCTGCATGCCTTGCGCCAGCTGGGCCAGGCCGGCGGGCGCCGGCAAATGCGGCACTTCCTGCACTCCCATGGGCGAGGTGATCATGCCCGAGGCCAGCGCCAGGTCCACCTCGGACGACGCGATCCCCGCGCTGGCCAGCACGCTGGCGATGGTGTCGCGCAGCGCCTGTTTCAGCGCGCCGTTATGGCCATCGATGGCGGTATTGCGCACACCCGTTTCCAGCTGCGCCTGGGCGACGACGGCGCCTGCGCGCCACAGCAAGGTACGCGTATTGGTGGTGCCGGCATCGATGGTGAGTATGTTCATGGGCAGGTTCGCAGCGTCGTTAAGGGCAAAAATAAATGAGGGAAAAACTACCCCATGGTAGAACTGCCCCGCATATCTGACCAATCACTTATTTGACATCATTGATACCGGTTCGGATATGTCAAACGCGTCAATATCCTGCACGCCCAAACGGTAGGCGAGCTTGAAGCGCGTCACCTGTCCCGGCTGTACTTCCACGCCCTGCGCCAGCAGGGAAAAACAGCGCGTATCGGAATACAAATGGCAACTTCCCTGGGTACTGGAAAAGCGCAAGACCCGGCCGGAAGCGGGGTCGGCAACCCGCGCCGCTTCGCGCAGCTGGCCGCTGCCCGTCCAGTAAAAGTCATGCCCGAATCCCGGCAAGTTCACCAGCGCGGGCCAGGCCAGGCGCGAAGCGAGCGGCGCCGGCTGGCGGAAGTCAAACGCGCTGCCCGCCACATCGAGCGGCGCGTCACCCGTGCAACCGCCAGGCCAAGGCCAAGGCCAATAATGGTCGGCGGCCAGGCGCAGCACATGGTCGCCCACGCTGGCCCCCCTGCCCTGCAGATTGAAGCGGGGCGCGGCAAGCGCGAAACGGGAAACCGTATCGGCCGTGGCGACGCAATCGAGGTGCAAACTGCCATCGTCATCGAGCCGGTAGGTCAGGCGCACCGACAGGCCGTCTTGCGCCAGGTGCAGCAGCAAGTGGCCGTCGTCCGGCGGTGCGCACTGCCATCCCGTGGGCGCACGCCCCGCAGGGAGCGTCGCGCCCAGCACATCAGCCAGGCGGCCATAGCGGTCGGGCGCCCACCAGGCCCGCACACTGGCATCGTGCGCGTCGATGGCCACGCGCATGCCGCGCGCATTGCGCAGCAGATGCATCATGGCGCCTGCCCGGGGGCTGGCGGTGGCCGGCTGCGCTGCTGGAATTCGCGCGGCGTGCAACCGAGTTCGCGCTTGAAGACGGCATGCATGTACTGCACCGTGGTAAAGCCGCAACGCACGGCCACCTCTGCCACCTGGCCCGGCCCGCGCGCCAGCAGGGTCTTGGCCGCATCGAGCTTGAAATGCAGGATTTCATCGTGCACGCTGCGCCCCAGCTCGTGTCGGAAGTGCGCTTCGAGCGAGGAACGCGACACGCCCACATAATCGGCCACCTGCTCCGTCTTGATGCCCTGGCAGGCGTATTGGCGGATGAAATGGCGCGCCTGCATCACCTGCGGGTGCTGGAAGGGCTGGTGGCGCGTGGACGCGAGCACGTTCAAGCCGGCCGGCGGCACCAGGATGCGCGTGCCGGACAGGCGCGCGCCGTTCAGCATCTGGTGCAGCAAATGCGCCGCCGTGCGGCCCATTTCCTCCGTGCCCTGGATCACGGAACTGAGCGGAATACGCGTGAGCATGCGCGCCAGCGGATCGTTGTCGATGCCGATCAGCGCGACTTGCTCCGGCACGGCGATGCCCGCGTGCATGCAGGCTTGCAGCAGCTGGCGCGCGCGCGCGTCGCTGACGGCGATGATGCCGACGGGTTTTTCCAGGCTGTTGAGCCAGGCGATCTGCTGCTCCACCGCTTCATCCCACGAGGGCGCACTGGTGGCGACGCCCCGGTACACATCGGCGTGCATGTGGTCGCGCTCCATCAGCGCGCAAAACGCCGTTTCGCGCTCCTGCGCCCAGCGGTTGACATCGGCTTCGGGTAGGCTGAAACAGGCAAAGCGGCTCAATCCCGCTTCCACCAGGTGCTCATAGGCCAGCTTGACGATCTTGAAATTATCGGTCGCCACGTACGGGATGCCGGCCGGGTAATCCTCGGCGCGCGCATACGAGCCGCCCACGGCCACCACCGGCAGGCGGCTGTGCGCCAGCGCCGCGCAGACGGCGGGATCGTCGAAATCGGCGATGATGCCGTCGCCCTGCCAGCGCTCGATGCCGGGCAGGCGGCAGCGAAAATCCTCTTCCAGGAACAGGTCCCACGACACGCGCGTGGTGTTCAGGTAGGCGGCGATGCCCGCGATGATGTCGCGGTCGTAGATTTTATTCCCGTTAAACAGCAGCGCGATCCGGTGCGCGGTCGGCATCTTCATGGTGTCTCCTCGCGTGCCAGATGTTTTCACGGCTATCTGCGCCCTGCTCGCGTGCTGACATCGACCCACACGGCCAAAGTGAGGATACTGCCTTTCACGATCATCTGCCAGTAGGTGTCCACGTCCAGCATGGACATGCCGTTATCCAGGCTGGCCATCACCAGCGCGCCGATCAGAGCGCCGTACACGGTGCCCGAGCCGCCGCGCATCGAGGTGCCGCCGATGAAGCAGGCGGCGATGGCATCGAGTTCGCTGAAGGTGCCGGCCGAAGGCGAACCGGCCGCCAGGCGGCCCGTGTTGATCAGGCCCGCCAGCGCGCACATCAAGCCCATGATGCCGAAGATCCACAGCTTGACGGCTTTCACGTTGATGCCGGACAAACGCGTCGCTTCCATATTGCTGCCGACGGCGTAGATGCGGCGGCCAAACACGGTCTGGCTGGTGATATAGCTGAACAGTCCCAGCAAGGCCAGCAGCAACAGCACGGGCAGCGGGATGCCTTCATAGCCGTTCAGGGTTTGCACGAAGGCATACAGCACGGCGCCGATGACGGCCAGGCGCAAGCCGTCGGCCCAGGGCGCCGTCTGCGGCAAGCCATGCTGCGCGCGGCTGGCGCGCGCGCGCCACGTCAAAAAGGCCGCCAGCAGGAACAGGCCGATGCCCAGCACAATGCCGGGCACTGCGGGCAGGTAACCCTGCCCCAGGTAGACCATCGGCTCGGAGACGGGCGCGATCGTGATGCCGCCCGTGATGCCCAGCAGGATGCCGCGATACGCCAGCATGCCGCCCAGGCCAACGATAAAGGACGGGATGCCCCGGTACGCCGTCAGGTAACCGTTGAGCAGGCCTATCACCAGGCCGCAGCCGAGTACCGCAGCCAGGTTCAGCGCCAGCGGCCAGTGCTGCGTCACGTCCAGCACGGCGGCGATACCGCCCAACAGTCCCAGCAGGGAGCCGATCGACAGGTCGATCTCGCCGGCGATAATCACCAGCACCATGCCGCAGGCGAGGATACCGGTGACGGACATCTGGCGCAGCAGGTTTGACAGGTTGCGCGGCGTGAGGAAACTGCCCTCCGTCTTCCACGAAAAAAAGGCCCAGATCAGCGCCACGGCGATCAGCAGGGCCAGCATCTTGTATTGGGTGAACAGCTGTTTGATACTGTGCGGTTTCATGCTGCGGGTTCCTTGTTTGCGGTATGCTCGCCTGGCGCCGGGCGCTGGTCCAGCGCCGCCGCCAGCACGGTTTCCTGGCTCAGGCCATCGTTGATAAAGTCGCCGCGCAGGCGGCCTTCGCCCATCACCAGCACGCGGTCGGACACGCCCAGCACTTCGGCCAGTTCCGACGAGACCATGATGATGGCCACGCCCCGGTCGGCCAGCGCCAGCATCAATTTATAGATTTCATATTTGGCGCCCACGTCGACGCCGCGCGTGGGCTCGTCGAGGATCAAGACGCGCGGGCGCGTCAGCAGCATCTTGGCCAGCACGGCCTTTTGCTGGTTGCCGCCCGACAGGCTCGTAATGGGCAGCGACGGGCTGGCCGCCTTCAGTTCCAGCTGGGCGATCTCGCCGCGCACGGCCGTCAATTCCGCCTCGCCATCGATGCGCGTGGCGCGCGCGAATTCCTCCAGCACGGCCAGGGTAATATTCTGCCCCACGTCGAGGTCAGGCACGATGCCGTGGTGCTTGCGGTCTTCCGGCACCATGGCCAGGCCCATGGCAATCGCCTTTTGCGGCGAGCTGGTATCGATCTTGCGGCCATCAAGCCACACTTCGGCCTGGCACGGCCCCTGGTAGGCGCCGAACAGGGCCGAGACGAGTTCCGTGCGCCCCGCCCCCACCAGGCCGGCGATGCCGAGGATCTCGCCCTTGCGCAGGGTGAATGACACATCGTCGACGCGCTTGCGCTGCGGGTTGTCGGCATCGATGCAGCTCACGTGGCGCGCCTCGAACAGCACCTCGCCAATCGCCGCCTTTTTCTCCGGCGCACGCTGCGGATACAGCTGGCTCATTTCGCGGCCCACCATCTGCGCGATGATGCGTTCGACGTTCATCTGCGCCATCGGCGTGGTGGCGATATGCTTGCCGTCGCGGATGACGACGATGGTGTCGCAGATGGCCGCTACTTCATCGAGCTTGTGCGAAATGTAGATGCAGGTGACGCCCTTGGCTTTCAGTGCGCGCAGGATATCGAGCAGCACGGCGATTTCCGAGGCCGTCAGCGACGACGACGGCTCGTCGAGGATCAGCAATCGCGCATTCTTATTGAGCGCCTTGGCGATTTCCACCAGCTGCTGGTGGCCGCCGCCGTAATTCATCACGGGCTGCGCCACGTTCAGTTCGGGAATTTTCAGTTCGCGCAGCAACTCGTCGGCGCGCTTGTACATGGCCGCGTAATGCATGCGTCCGCCCGGCAGGGTAAGCTCGCGGCCCATGAAGATATTTTCGGCCACGGACAACTGCGGCACCAGCATCAGCTCCTGGTGGATGATGATGATGCCCGCGTCTTCCGTGTCGCGGATCGATTGCGCGCGCAGGGGCTGGCCATCCCACAGGATTTCGCCATCCCAGGTACCGTGCGGGTACACGCCGGACAACACTTTCATCAGGGTCGACTTGCCGGCGCCATTCTCGCCGCACAAGCCGATGCACTCGCCGGCCCGCACCTGCAGATCGATACCGTCAAGCGCGCGGACACCGCCAAACTGTTTGACGATGCCTTTCATTTCAAGCAGATATTCAGACATCTGAGCTCACATTCATTCACCAGGAAGGAGTAGGTCGGGTTAGCGCGCAGCGCGTAACCCGACATCAAGCGGGTAATTAATTACCCAATTGCGCCTTGGTATAGAAGCCGTCATCGACGAGAATGTTCACATTCGCCTTGGTCAGCGGCGTTGGTTTCAGCAGCACCGTGCTGACCTTTTTCAGGCCGTTGTCATAGCTGGAGTTGTAGGCCGGCTTTTCATTGCGCGCCAGCTGGATGGCCAGCTTGGCCGCTTCGGCTGCGATGGTTTTCAGGGGTTTGTAGACGGTCATCGACTGCGTGCCGGCGATGACGCGTTTCACCGCCGCCAGATCGGCGTCCTGGCCCGAGACCGGCACCTTGCCGGCCAGTTTTTGCGCGGCCAGGGCCTGGATGGCGCCGCCGGCCGTGCCGTCGTTCGAAGCGACGATGGCGTCGATTTTGTTGCCGTTGGCCGTCAGCGCATTTTCCACGATGGACAGCGCTTCGGTGGCGCTCCAGTCCTTCACCCACTGCTGGCCGACGATCTTGATGTCGCCCTTGTCGATGAACGGTTTGAGCACCTTCATCTGGCCTTCGCGCAGCATCTTGGCGTTGTTGTCGGTCGGCGAACCGCCCAGCAGGTAGTAATTGCCCTTCGGCTGCAGCTTGGTCACGCCTTCGGCCTGCATTTCGCCCACTTTCTCGTTGTCGAACGAGATATACGCGTCGATATCGGCGTTCAGGATCAGGCGGTCATACGACAGCACCTTGATGCCGGCCTTTTTCGCCTCCTTGACGGTGTTGTTGAGGACTGTGGCGTTGAACGGCACGATCACCAGCACGTCCACGCCGCGCGAGATCAGGTTCTCGATCTGCGAAATCTGGCGCTGTTCGCTGGCGTCGGCCGATTGCACGAACACCTTGGCGCCCTGCTTCTCGGCAGCAGCGATGAAGAAATCGCGGTCGCGCGTCCAGCGTTCCACGCGCAAATCGTCGATGGAAAAACCGATCTTCGGGTTTTTCGCATCGGCCAGGGCGGCGCTGCTGCTCAATGCCAGCATGGCGGTCATGATGGCTGCACTGATGATCTTGTTCATTACGTGTCTCCTTGTTGGATTTTTTAGCTACATTTTTTAACTGCGGGGTACAACGAACAACAAATAAACTAGTGATTGTGGCGCGGCAGCGTTTGCCCCACGGCGCGATATTTCAGCGCCAGCTCCATGCAGGCGCCCGTTTCCAGCTGGCCCACGCTGGCGCGGTAGAGCTCCTGCCACGGCGTGGCGCTGTCGTTGACGGGCGGCGGCAGTTCTTGCGCGCGGCGCGCCAGCTCAGAGGCGTCGACCAGCATGTCGCAGCGGCCCGCGTTCAAGTCCACGCGGATGATGTCGCCCGTGCGCAGCAGCGCCAGGCCGCCACCGACCGCGCTTTCCGGCGATGCGTTCAGAATCGACGGGCTGTCCGAGGTGCCCGACTGGCGCCCGTCGCCCAGGGTCGGCAGGTTCAAAATGCCGGCCTTGAGGAGCGCATCGGGCGGCTGCATGTTGACCACTTCGGCCGAACCGGGCCAGCCGACGGGACCGGCGCCGCGCATGACCAGCATGCAGCTGTCGTCAATCACCAATGCCGGGTCATTGATGCGCCCGTGATAGTCAGATGAACCGTCAAAGACGATGGCGCGCGCTTCGAATACGCCTTCGCTGCCGGGACGCGATAGGTAGCGCTCGCGGAAAGCGGGCGAGATCACGCTGGTCTTCATGATGGCAAAGTCGAACAGATTGCCCTGCAAGGCCATGAAGCCGGCCTTCTCCTTCAGCGGCGCGGCAAACGGGCGGATCATCTCGCGGTCCGCGCTTTCACGGCCCGCCAGGTTCGCCGCCATGCTCTGGCCCGTCACCGTCAAGCGCTCGGTGTGCAGCAAGCCCGCCTGCTGTAACTCCCACATCACGGCCGGCACGCCGCCGGCGCGGTGGAAGCGCTCGCCCAGATACTTCCCTGCCGGCTGCATGTTCAGGAGCAGCGGCACGTCGTAGCCGTGCGCCATCCAGTCGCTCGAGTGCAGTTCCACGCCCGCATGGCGCGCCATGGCCATCAGGTGCGGCTGGGCGTTGGTGGAACCGCCGATGGCCGCGTTGACGATGATGGCGTCCAGGAACGCTTCGCGCGTGAGGATGCTCGAAGGACGCACGTCCTCGAACGCCATGCCGACGATGCGGCGCCCCGTTTCGTAGGCGATCTGGCCACGTTCGCGATATGGCGCGGGGATGGCTGAGCAGCCCGTCAGGGACATGCCCAGCGCCTCGGCCAGCGCATTCATGGTCGATGCCGTGCCCATGGTGTTGCAGTGGCCGGCCGACGGCGCCGAGGCGGCGGCTATCTGCAGGAATTTGTCGTTGTCGATCAAGCCGGCGGACAGCTGGCGGCGGCCCTTCCAGATGGCAGCGCCGGAACCCACCAGTTCGCCGTCCATCCAGCCGTCGAGCATGGGGCCGCCCGACAGCACGATGGCGGGAATGTCCACCGTAGCGGCGGCCATCAGCTGGGCCGGCGTGGTCTTGTCGCAGCCCGTCGTCAGCACCACGGCATCGATCGGGTAGCCATGCAGGATTTCCACCAGGCCCAGATACGCCAGGTTGCGGTCCAGCGCGGCCGTGGGACGGCGGCAGTTTTCAAAGATCGGGTGCAGCGGGAATTCCATCGGGATGCCGCCGGCGTCGCGGATGCCGTCGCGCACGCGCTGCGCCAGTTCCAGGTGGATGCGGTTGCAGGGACTGATGTCGCTGCCGCTTTGCGCAATGCCGATGATGGGCCGGCCCGAACGCAGCTCCTCGGCCGTGATGCCGTAGTTCATGAAGCGCTCCAGGTACAGCGCCGTCATGTCGATGTGGTCGGGATTGTCGAACCAGTCCTGCGAGCGGAAGCGCCGCGCCTGGCGTTGGGCGGGAATGGTCATGCGCCGTACCAGCCTGCGTCGACGTAGTATTCGCGTCCGGCGCACTTGGCCGCGTTGTCGGACGCGAGGAACAGCGCCAGCGCCGCCACGTCTTCCGGTTCCACGCGCGTCTGCAGGCATTGTCCCTGCAGGATCACGGCTTCCGCTTCCGGCGTATGCCACAGCCGCTCCTGGCGCGGCGTGCGCACTGCGCCGGGAATGATGCAGTTGACGCGGATGCCGTCGACACCCAGGTCGCGCGCCAGGCCACGGGTCAAACCCTCGATGCCGGCTTTGGCCGTCATGTAGATCGACAGCCGGGCTTGCGCCAGGTGCCAGGAAATCGACCCCAGGTTGAGAATCACGCCGCGGCCATTGGCGCGCATGGCCGGCGCCACCGCCTGGGCGCAGAAATACTGGTGGCGCAGGTTGACGGCGATGCGCTCGTCCCAGTAGGCGGGCGTGACGTCCTGCAGCTGGTGGCGGTCGTCATTGGCCGCGTTGTTGACGAGGATATCCGTGGCGCCCGCGCTGTGTTCAATTTCGGCGAAGGTGGCGGCCAGGGCGCCCAGGTCCGTCAGGTCGCAATAGCGGAAAACGGGCGGCTGCGGCAAGTGGGCCAGCTGTTCCTGCAGCGCCAGCGACGCCTCGCGGGAGATGTCGAGAAAGGTGACGTGGGCGCCCTGGCGCGCGAACGCCTCGACGATGGCCACGCCGATGCCGGTGCCGCCGCCCGTGATGACGACGCGCTTGCCGGCCAGGCTGGGATAGATTGCGTGCTGCATGGTGTCTCTCTTTTTAAGAAAATCGGATCAAAGCAAACCGCGACGGGCCAGGTTCTGGTACAGGGCGCGCACGCCGAACGTCCAGGGAGGGATCGCATCGCAGCGCTGCACTTCGTTGACCAGCGCGCCCAGCGCGGCGGTGGCGATGGTGACCCGGTCGCCCAGGTGGTGCGTGAAGCCGCCGCCCTGCGCGCCGCGGTCTTTCACGGGCGAGAACATGGTGCCCAGGAACAGCATGAAGCCATCCGGATACTGGTGGTACTGGCCTGCCGTCTGGCGCACCAGGTCGAGCGGGTCGCGGCTGATCTCGCGCATGAAGCTGGCGCCTTCGAGCACAAAGCCGTCGTCCGCGCCCTCGATCAGCAGCGACACTTCCGCTTGGCGCACGGTATCGAGCGTAAAGCCCTCGTCGAACAGGCGGATGAAGGGGCCGATGGCGCAAGAGCCGTTGTTATCCTTGGCCTTGCCCAGCAAGAGGGCGCTGCGCCCTTCGATGTCGCGCAGGTTGACGTCGTTGCCCAGGGAAGCCCCCAGCACCTCGCCGCGGCTGTTGATGGCCAGGACGATCTCCGGCTCCGGGTTGTTCCAGGCGGACGATGGCAGCAAGCCCACTTGCGCGCCGCAGCCCACCGACGACATCGGCTGCGCCTTGGTGAACACTTCCGCATCGGGGCCGATACCCACTTCCATGTATTGCGACCAGGCGCCGCGCTGCTGCAGTTGCTGTTTCAGCCGCTGCGCCGCCTCCGAGCCGGGTTTTAATGCCGACAGGTCGCCGCCCAGGGTCATTTGCAGGGCGGTGCGCAAGCTCGCCGCGCGTGCCGCGTCGCCGCCCGCCTGTTCCTCGATCACCCGTTCGAGCAGGCTGACGGCGAAGGTCACGCCGCAGGCCTTGACGGCCTGCAGGTCGCACGGCGCCAGCAGCAGCGGCTCGCCTGGCGGCGCGGCCAGCGCCTGCTCCAGCAGCACCTGCACGGGGCCGAGCGCGATACCGGGCGCATGGCGGGCGATATCGAGCGCATCGCTGCGTTCGAACAGCTCGGCCACCGTCGCCACGGTCTGCGTGAGGTCGACCACTTCACCGCCACGCACGGCGACGACGCAAGGGCCATCACGCCAGATGCGGCCGATGAGGAGGGCCTGCGCCAGGTCGGCGGGCAACAGGGAGGCGGGAGAAATCGGCTGCATGGCAAGCTTTCAAAGGGTCGTGATGGGGAGGCAAATGGTCGAGTTCGGAGCGATTCTGCGCGCCGCCCTGTGTCGCCGCAATTACGAAAATCACCAAATTGAATGATGATTATTGGTATTGCAGCGCACCAAAAAAAGCCGTCAATTGGCCCCCGTTCCCGCCCTGTCCGCAGGTGGAAAGGGACAGCATGGCGCATTGCATCAATTGGCCCATTGATACCGTTTTGGATATCGCCGATGCGAAAAAAGTGATTGGTGAGGGATGGATGGACAAACTAGTATCAGCCGTGGCCTGCAATCGGCCATCCGCACGGAGCCCGCCCACTGGGACGACGGCCCTGGCACATTCAACTATCGAAGACGGTGGAGACCTGAAATGAAAACAACAATGAAAATGCTGACCGCGAGCCTGGCGCTGGCCATCTCCGGCATGGCAGTAATGCCCTTGGCAAGCGCCGCCGACAAGGGTGCGATCGGCATCTCGATGCCGACCAAGTCGTCCATGCGCTGGATCGCCGACGGCGACAACATGGTCAAGGTATTCAAGGAGCGCGGCTACAAGACGGACTTGCAGTTTGCCGACGACGATATCCCGAACCAGCTGGCGCAGGTGGAAAACATGATCACCAAGGGCGCCAAAGTGCTGGTGATCGCCGCCATCGACGGCACCACCTTGTCGAACGTGCTGCAAAAGGCGGCCGACAAGGGCATCAAGGTCATTTCGTATGACCGTTTGATCCGCGGCACGAAAAACATCGATTACTACGCAACGTTCGACAACTTCCAGGTCGGCGTGCTGCAAGCGGGCTATATCGAATCGGCGCTGAAACTGAAGGAAGGCAAGGGTCCGTTCAATATCGAACTGTTCGGCGGCTCGGCCGACGACAACAACGCGCACTTTTTCTACAACGGCGCGCTGTCGGTCCTGAAACCGTACATCGACAGCGGCAAGCTGGTAGTCCGCTCGAAGCAGATGGGCATGGAAAAGGTCGCCACCTTGCGCTGGGACGGCGCCGTGGCGCAGGCGCGCATGGACAACCTGCTCAGCGCCTACTACGGCAATGCGCGTGTCGACGCGGTGCTGTCGCCGTATGACGGCTTGAGCATCGGTATCCTGTCTTCGCTCAAGGGCGTCGGCTACGGCACACCGAAACAGCCCTTCCCCGTCGTGACGGGCCAGGATGCGGAAATCCCGTCGGTGAAATCGATCATCCGCGGCGAACAGGCATCGACCGTGTTCAAGGATACGCGCGAACTGGCCAAGGTCACGGCGAACATGGTCGACGCGATGATGAGCGGCAAGACGCCGACCGTCAACGATACCAAGACTTATAACAACGGCGTAAAAGTCGTGCCGTCCTACCTGTTGAAACCAGTCACCGTCGACAAGGCGAACTGGAAGCAGGTGCTCGTCACCGGCAGCGGCTACTACACGGAAGCGCAAGTGAAATAAGCATCCACGGTACTGAAGGCCCGGCGATGCCGGGCCTTTCGCTTCATGCACGATCAAGAACAAGACTGCCGCACGACCCGCCGACCAGCGCGGCCGTGCCAGAGAGGTTATATGACGAACACTATCCTGGAAATGCGCGGGATACGCAAAACATTCCCGGGCGTCGTTGCGCTCGACAATGTCAACCTGCGGGTGCGCAGCGGCGAGATCCACGCCATCGTCGGCGAAAACGGCGCCGGCAAATCGACCCTGATGAAAGTGCTGAGCGGCGTCTACGGCCATGGCAGCTATACGGGCGACATCGATTACCTGGGCCAGACGCGGCACTTCCGCGGCATCAAGGACAGCGAAGAAATCGGCATCATCATCATCCACCAGGAACTGGCGCTGGTGCCCCAGTTGTCGATCGCCGAGAATATCTTCCTCGGCAACGAACCGTCCAGCATGGGCGTCATCGACTGGGAATACGCGCAAACGAAGACGCGCGAACTGCTGCACAAAGTCGGCCTGAAAGAGTCCCCCGACACCCTGATCACGAACCTGGGCGTGGGCAAGCAGCAGCTGATTGAAATCGCCAAGGCGCTGTGCAAGGACGTCAAGCTGCTGATCCTCGACGAGCCGACGGCCAGCCTGAATGAAAGCGACAGCGCGGCCCTGCTCGACCTGCTGCTGGGTCTGAAAGCCCAGGGCATCGCCTCGATCCTGATTTCGCACAAGCTCAATGAAATTTCACGGGTCGCCGATGCCATCACGGTGCTGCGCGACGGGAACACAGTCGACAGTTTCGACTGCCGCATCGAAGCCGTCAGCGAAGACCGCATCATCGAAAAAATGGTCGGGCGCGAGATGGCCGACCGCTATCCGCCGCGCACGCCCACCATCGGCGAGACCATTTTCGAAGTGCGCGACTGGCGCGTCTTCCATCCCGAGCATGCCGACCGCCCCGTCATCAAGGGCATCAACATGCACGCCAAAAAGGGCGAGATCATCGGCATCGCCGGCTTGATGGGCTCAGGGCGCACGGAACTGGCGATGAGCATTTTCGGCCGCGCCTACGGCCAGCGCATCAGCGGCACGGTGCTCAAGAATGGCCAGGAGATCGACGTCAGCACCATCGGCAAGGCGATCGCCCACGGCCTCGCGTATGTCACGGAAGACCGCAAGGGCCTGGGCCTGATCCTCGAGGAAGACATCCAGAAGAACACCAGCCTGGCCAACCTGGACGCGATTTCAAAGCACATGGTGATCGACGAGCAGCGTGAATTCGGCGTGGCCGAGGAGTTCCGCCGCAAGCTCAAGACCCGTTGCTCGAGCGTGGCACAGAAGGTGGTCAACCTGTCCGGCGGCAACCAGCAGAAAGTGGTGCTGGCGAAATGGCTGTTTTCGCGTCCCGACATCCTGATCCTCGATGAACCGAGCCGCGGCATCGACGTGGGCGCCAAGTATGAGATCTACAGCATCATCAGCGAGCTGGCCGCCGAAGGCAAATGCATCATCATGATTTCCTCGGAAATGCCGGAATTGCTGGGCATGTGCGACCGGATCTATGTCATGAACGAAGGCCGTTTCGCGGCAGAACTCAGCGCAGCAGAAGCATCGCAGGAGCGAATCATGCGCGCGATCGTTACACACGGAGAAAACAATGGACAATAAACTGACAGCGGGAACGGCGGCCGGCACGCCAGCGGCCGCGCCGGAAGCGAAAAGCTATGCCGGCTTCTTGAAAAACAATATGCGCGACTACGGCATGCTGCTCTCCCTGATCGTCATCATGGGCTTTTTCCAGTACATGACCGACGGCACCCTGATGCAGCCGCTCAATCTCACCAACCTGGTGCTGCAAAACAGCTATATCGTCATCATGGCGCTGGGCATGCTGATGGTCATCGTGGCCGGCCATATCGATTTGTCCGTCGGCTCGGTGGTCGGCTTCGTCGGCGCGCTGGCGGCCGTCCTGATCGTCAACTACCACATGAATTTTGTCGCCGCCAGCATCATCTGCCTGCTGGCCGGCGCCGTCATCGGCGGCGCGCAAGGGTATTTTGTCGCCTTCTTTAAAATCCCGTCCTTCATCGTCACGCTGGCCGGCATGCTGGTGTTCAAGGGCCTGACCCTGGCGCTGCTGGCAGGCCAGTCGGTCGGCCCCTTCCCGGAAGGCTTCCAGATGCTCAGTTCGGGCTTCCTGCCCGACCCGTTCGGCGGCGAAAACCTGCGCGGCCTGTCACTGCTGCTGGGCGTGATCGCCGCCGCGGCGCTGATCATCACCTCGCTGCGCAGCCGCGCCAAGCAACTGAAGCACGGCATGGAAAACGAACCGCGCGCCTTCTTCCTGCTGAAAAACGCCATCTTCGCCGCCGTGATGGTGTATTTCAGCTACCTGCTGGCGTCGTACCGCGGCTTTCCCAACGTGCTGGCCGTGATGTCGCTGCTCATCGTCGCCTACACCTTCATTACCAACCGCACCGTGCTGGGCCGGCGCGTATATGCCGTCGGCGGCAACGAGAAGGCGGCGCGCCTGTCCGGCATCAAGACGGAACGGGTCAGCTTCTACACCTTCGTCAACATGGGCATGCTGGCCGCGCTGGCCGGCCTGATCTTCGCGGCACGCCTGAACACGGCCACGCCGAAGGCCGGCACGGGATTCGAGCTGGACGTGATCGCCGCCTGCTTCATCGGCGGCGCCTCGGCCTCGGGCGGCGTAGGCAAGGTGATGGGGGCCGTCATCGGCGCCTTCATCATGGGCGTGATGAACAACGGTATGTCCATCATGGGCATCGGCATCGACTACCAGCAGGTGATCAAGGGACTGGTGCTGCTGGCAGCCGTGTTCATCGACGTGATCAACAAGAACAAGTAGACCGGTTCGAGCCTTAGGGGGCTCAGGCCGGCGCTTGCGCCGGCCTTTTTTCATTTCACCGCCAGCCGCGCCGCCCTATCCCCCCACCACGCCGCTTCCTCGAATACGGAAAAGCCCGACAGGTCGGCATGCGCGAACAGGATGGCGCCGTCGTGTTCACGCAACGCTTTCAGCCCCGCGTTACTGCGAAATCCTGGCAAGGGAGCGGCCATGGCGTGGCCGCGCACGGTGATGTCGACGCGCTCGACGCAGCTGGCAAAATCGCGTCCATACGCCGTTTTCAGGTCAACGCTGGCCAGCGCCAGCAATGCTTCGGGGCTGGCCGTGTCCAGCCACTTGCGGGCTTCCTGCGGCGTGCGGTCGGACAGGGCCACGTAGGCGCTGAAGACGGTTTTCTCGGGCGGGCGCACGCGGATATCCTGGTGCGTGGAGACGACGTAGCCGAGGCCCGGTTCCTGGTACACCACGTTATCCCAGCACAGGGGCGCATGCGGCAGTTCATCGGGAAAGCGCTTGAGCAGGAAGTTGGCCACCATCCACGGCGCATACGCGGGCGTATCGCGTTTCGCGTCAAAGCCATAGTCGGCGATATTCTTCACCACGCGCGCCGCTACATACAGCGGCATGGCGCAGATGGCCTTGCGTGCCTTGACCAGGTAAGTGCGCGGCTGGCCGTCGACCAGCTCCAGGCACAGCGCTTCGACGCCCTCGTCCGTCGTCTGCACGGAAACCACCGTGCCCGCCTTGCGCCGCACGCCCGACGCCTGCTCCATGGCCGTGGCCACGGGCTGCATGCCGCCCGGCCACGTCAGCCAGGCGCCGTTGCCGGCATTCGCCGCCTGTCCCCAGCGGCTGCAGTAATAATGCAGGCCGGCCCAGGCCGAAACCTGGTCGTAGCGCGTGCCGTAGTCGTCGCGGCAGCAGTAATTCAAATACCAGTGCAGGGTGGGCGAGGTATAGCCTTCGCGCTCCATCCACTGCTTTAACGTGATGGTGTCCAGCGCCTGCCAGGCCGGGTCTTGCGACGACTCCACGGTAGGGAAAACGAAAACGCGCTTGCCATCATTGCCATGCGCCTGGCGCAAACGCCGCACCTCGGCAAAAAAGCGCTCGTGCTGCGCCAGTTCTTCGGCAGAGACGCCTTCGGTGGGAATGAAGCCTTCCTGCCAGTGGCCGTTGAACAGCAGGCGTTCTTCCGGCGCGTGCAGGATATAGCGCTCGTCGTAATATGGCTTTTCCGCCTGCGGATCGCGCTGGATAATCCCCAGGTCGAACAGGATCTCACGCACATGCGTCGATTCGGGTGAAGGCAGCGGCAGGTAATGACCGCCGGTCGGATAAGCCAGGTCGCCGAAGTGGCCACCCGCTGCGTTGCCGTAGGGCTGGGGACCGTCGACCATTAAAAAATCCGTGTGCCCCAGCTTCTTAAGCCGCCAGGCGGCCGTCAGACCGGCGATGCCGGAGCCGAGGATGGCCACATCCGTGGTGATGGTTGCCGAGGGCGCCGGCAGCGCCGTGCGCTCGCGCAGCAGCTTGCGCAAATAGTGTCCCTCGCTGCGGCCCGGATACAACACCTTCGGCGTGATTTCCTGCCAGCGCAGATACGCGGCGATGCTGCCGATGCCGGCAGCGGCTGCTGCCGTGCCGCCGGCAGCCCACAGCATGAAGGAACGGCGCTGCATCAGCGGATCACCCGGTTCCAGTCCTGCTCGAATTCATGCACGAGCGACTGGGTGTTGAGGCGATTCGGCGCCATCGGCAGCGGCTGCATGTCGGGCGGGAAGATGAACATCTCGCGTGTGGTGTCCGCATTCAGGTAGCGCATGGGCAGGCGGTAGCTGGTGGGCGGTTTGTAGTCGAGCTGGGGCGAGGCCAGAATAAAACCCCATTCGCCGAACGAGGGCACATAGGCGTGGTAGGGCCAGGTGCGCATGCCTACTTCGCGCAGGGTCGAATTGATGGTCCAGTAGGCGTGCGGGGCAAAGAAGGGCGACGTCGATTGCACCACCATCAGGCCCTTGGCGGCCAGGTGTTTTTTTACCAGGTCGTAGAAGGGTACGGAATACAGTTTTCCGAGCGCGAAGCTGGACGGATCGGGGAAGTCGACGATGGCCGCGTCAAACATGTCACCGTTGTTGCGCAGCCAGACGGCGGCATCGGCATTGACGACGGTGACGCGCTTGTCCGAGAACGCGCTGTTATTCAGCTTTGCCAATTCCGGGCGCGTGGTAAACGCGGCCGTCATGGCGGGGTCGAGGTCGACCACGGTGACGTGTTCGATCTGTGGATAACGCAGGATTTCGCGCAGCGCCAGGCCATCGCCGCCGCCCAGCACCAGCACGCGGCGCGCCCACGGCAGCGCTTCCAGCACGGGGTGTACCAGCGCCTCGTGGTAACGGTATTCGTCGCGCGAGGAAAACTGCAGGTTGCCGTTGATGTACAAACGCGTATCGTCCTTCCAGCGCGTGATCACCAGGCGCTGGTAGGGCGTAGTGGTGGAATAGACGATCTGGTCGCCGAACAGGCCGTGTTCGCCCCAGGCCACCATGCGGTCCGACATGGCAAAGCCGGCGATCAGCACCAGCATCACGGCGCAGGCGCGCAGGAAGCGTCCCGTGAGGTTCTTCAGCTCCGCGCGGAACACCCAGATCGTCCACAGGCCCACGCCCACGTTGAGCATGCCGAACAGGAAGCCCGTGCGCACCAGGCCCAGGTACGGCGACAGCACCAGCGGGAACAGCAGGGAAACGGCCAGCGCGCCCAGGTAATCGAAGGTGAGCACGCGGCTGACCAATTCAGAAAATTCCGTCTGGCGCGAATTCAGGGCGCGCATCACCAGCGGCACTTCCATGCCGACCAGTGCGCCGATCAGGAACACCATCACATACAATAAGGTACGAAATGGCGCGGCCATCCACGAAAAGGTCATGAACAGGATGGCAGCCGACAGGCCACCGATCAGGCCCACGGCCAATTCGATGTCGACGAAGCGCGAGAGCACGTCGTCGTCCTGCACATACTTTGAAAAGTGAGCGCCCACACCCATCGCAAACAAGTAGCAGCCAATGATGGTGGAAAACTGCAGGATGGAGTCGCCGAGCAGGTAGCTGGACATGGCGCCGGCGATCAGCTCATACGCGAGGCCGCAGGAGGCGACTACGAAGACGGACAAAATCAGAATCTTTTTGTTCATTGGACTTTTTTTGTTCTAATATGCGTTGACGTTATCAAATACTCATTGCGAGGAATGCCGTGCCCGCCATCCTAAACTATCTGATCCATCTTTTACTGGCCGCCGGGCTGCTAATTGTATTTTTTATCATCTACACGCGCGTCACGCCGTATAACGAAGTGCTGCTGATCCGCCAGGGCAACCAGGCGGCGGCCCTGTCGCTGGGTGGCGCCATGCTGGGCTTTTCCGCCACCATCGCCTCGTCCCTGATGCACACGGCCGACTACCAGCAGTTCTTCGCCTGGGCCTTTGGCGCCATGGTGGTGCAATTGCTCGCCTATGTGGTCACCACGCGCCTGCTGCGCATGTCGAAGGACCAGATCGAATCGAACAACAGCGCCTTCGGCGGCCTGCTGGCCGCCATTTCCCTGTCGATCGGCGCCATCAACGCCGCCTGCATTTCCTGACGTTTTACCTCATTCAAGGACACCATCATGAGCCTCGGCAGCTTTATCAAGAAGCAGTTTATCGACGTACTGCAGTGGAACGAAGAAACGGAAGGCGTGCTGGCCTGGCGTTTTCCCATGCAGGATTTCGAAATCCAGAACGGCGCCATCCTGAATGTGCGCGAATCGCAGGTCGCCGTCTTCGTCAATGAAGGCAAGATCGCCGACGTCTTCGGTCCCGGCACGCACAAGCTGACGACGCAGACCTTACCGTTGCTGACCAACCTGAAAAACTGGGACAAGCTGTTCGACTCGCCCTTCAAGTCCGATGTGTATTACTTCAGCACCCGCGTGCAGACGGGCCGCAAGTGGGGCACGCCGCAGCCGATCACCATCCGCGACAAGGATTTCGACATGATCCGCGTGCGCGCCTTCGGCATGTACTCGTACCGCATCGCCGACGCCCGCACCTTCTTCACCGAGATCAGCGGCACGCGCGAAGTCTATACGCGCGACGAGGTGGAAGATCAATTGCGCGGCATTTTGATGTCGAGCATGGCCAGCTCGCTGGGCGGTGCGAATGTCCCCTTCCTCGACATGGCGGCCAACCAGGCGCTGATGGCGCAAGAGGTCAAGGATGGCCTGGCGCAGGCGTTTTCCCGCTATGGCGTGGGCCTCGATGAATTCAACGTGGCCAGCATCAGCCTGCCCGAGGAATTGCAGGCGGCGCTCGACGAGCGCATCTCGGCCGGCATGAAGGGCGGCCTGGGCGCCGACAAGATGAGCGGCTACACCAAATTCCAGGTAGCCAACGCGATCCCGCTGGCGGCGCAGAACGAAGGCGGCATGGCAGGCATCGGCGCGGGCCTCGGCGCCGGGCTGTCGATCGGCCAGGTGATGGCGCAAAGCATGGGCGGAGCGCTACAGCAGCCCGCCCCGGCACCAGCTCCAGCGGCGCCACCGGCCCCTGCCGAGGAACCGATCGAGGCGCGCCTGGAAAAGCTCAAAGGCTTGCTCGACAAGGGCCTCATTTCGCCAGCCGACTACGACGGCGCCAAGGCTGAACTGCTGAAAAAACTGATCGGCTAAGCGCGACTGCATGCAAACTGTTTCCTGTCCCAGCTGCGGCGCGGAAGTCCACTTCCGCTCGCACGCTTCCGTGCTCGCCGTGTGCGAGTACTGCCACAGCACCATCCTCAAGGACGCCGATTCCGTCAGGGACGTGGGCAAGATGTCGGCCGTCCTGGAAGACTATTCGCCGATCCAGATCGGCACGGCCGGCGTGCACGACGGCTTGCACTTTACCGTCGTCGGCCGCATCCAGCAGCGCTACAGCGCCGGCACGTGGAACGAGTGGTATCTGCTGTTTGACGACGCCAGCACGGCGTGGCTGGGCGATTCGTCCGGCCTGTACACCTTGACGCGCGAGCGCAGCACGCAAGACGCCCTGCCCGTCTTTGGCGAGCTGGCGCCGGGCAAGCGCTATACGATCTGCGGCGAGCCCTACACGGCGGCCGAGATCCGCAACGCCGAATGCATCGCCGGCCAGGGAGAATTGCCCTTCAAGGTGGGCGCCGGCTGGCGCATCCAGGTGGCGGACTTCCGCAACTACGCCAGCTTTGTCACGCTCGACTACACGGATGGCCCGCAACCGGTCGTCTACCAGGGCGTCGCCGTCACCCTGGACGGCTTGCAGTGCCAGTTGCTGCGCGACGACGACGCCATCGCCAAAAGCGCCGGCAAGTACCGCGGCAAGCTCGACGCGCTCGACTGCCCGTCCTGCGGCAGCGGCATCCAGTACGTTCCTGGCGCGGCGGCGCAGCTGGTGTGTCCCGCCTGCCACGCGCAGCTCGACGCCAGCGGCCCGGAAGCGCAGGTACTGGCCATCGGCAAGCAGGTGCACGACAACGCCGACATCACACTGGAGCTGGGTGCGAGCGCGAAGATCAGCAATGTCGATTTCACGGTCATCGGCATGATGCGCCGCGCCGACGATGAAGGCAGCGAGTGGAACGAATACCTGCTGTACAACGCGCGCGCCGGCTTCTTCTGGCTGGTGGAGACGGACGACGGCTGGTCGCGCTCGAACGTGCTGCCGAACTGGCCCAACTGGGCGTCATTGGACGCCGATACCTGCACGCTCGATGGCGCCACGTATCGCAAACTGTATGACTACGGCTCGCAGGTCGTGTACGCGGCGGGTGCCTTCAACTGGAAGGTGGCCGTCGGCGACAGCACGCGTGTGTTTGAATTCGAACAGGGACAGACCAAGCTGGCGGCGGAAATCACCGGTGAAGAAATGACCTGGTCGCGCTCCGTACCCGTCGCCTATGACCAGATGGCGGCCTGGTTCGGCGCCGCCTTCCATGGCGGCGCCAAAGTGCAGAATATCCAGCTGAGCCACCGCGGCATCGCCAAGGTCTTTATCATCATCGTGCTGGTCTTGAATGCGATCCCGATGTTTGTCTCGTTCTCCAGCACCTTGATGTGGAGTTTGCTGGGCTGCCTGGCGCTGTTCCTGCCCGCCGCTTTTCTCGACAAGAATGCAAAGAATCCCCCATGAGTAAATACGTGATCTATGCCCTGATGGTGACGTTTTCCGTCACGGCCGCCAACTGGGTGCGCATGTTCAAAGTGGCCGGCAGCGGCAGTGGCGGCAGCAGCTGGAGTTCGCGCACGGGCAGCGGCGGCGGCAGCTATGGCGGCGGCTCCAGCGGCGGCAGCCACAAGTAAGCATGGCAGCCACACCGCATCTGCCCTTGGGCACCCATTTGCTGGCCGACCTGTCGGGCATCGCGCCGGAACGCCTGCGCGACGCCGCCGCGCTCGAGCGCCTGTTGCGCAACGCTGCCATCACGGCTGGGGCGCAGGTGCTGCACAGCCATTTCCACAGCTTTGGCGCCGGCCAGGGCGTCACCGGCGTGGTGCTGCTGGCTGAATCGCACATTTCCATCCACACCTGGCCGGAATGCAGCTTTGCCGCCGTCGACATCTTCATGTGCGGCGCGGCCCGGCCGCAGCTGGCGTTGGACGCCATCAAGGATGCGCTGCAGGCGGCGCACTGCCAGCTGCAATCCGTGCGCCGCGCGCCGCCGGGGTAAGCTCGCTGGTAGATCGCGTGGGGATCGCTTACACTGTCGGCTCATATCCCAACCGTGACTCCCATGCGCCGTTCCGCCCTCCTTGCCCTGCCCCTGCTGCTGGTTTCCGCCTGCGATGACTACACGGCGCCCAGCCTGTACCAGGCCACCACGCCAGAATGCAAGACGTGGACGGAAGGTTCGCGTTTCGAACTGCCGCGCGGTATCAGCGTGTATGCCACGCCACCTGTCACCCTGAAGGAAGGCGGCACGGAGCTGGCGCTGATTTTCACCTTGCCCGTCGGTACGCAAGCCAGTTTTACGCGCCTTTCCTTCCTGCTGGAAGAACCGCACAAGCAGCCGTTCGCCGAGGCCAAGGTGCTGACCATCTACCAGCGCGGCATGAACCGAAAAGCGGAAATCGTCGACGTCATCGAAAAACTGCCCATCATGTTTGCCGCCGTCGGCAACAGCAAGGAAACCCAGTGGCGCTTGCGCCTGCAACTGCCACGCCAGCTGCCGCAGCGCTTTGATTTGTCGATGCCCGACATGCTCGTCGCCGGCAAGCGCTATCCGGTGCGCACGTTTAGCTACCGCTATTTCCCCGAGCGCAGCGCCTACGGCATGTGCAGCTGAGCCACGCCGTCCATTGACGGCGGCGCACGCCGCTGGCACACTCGCGTTTTCCATCACACAACAGGAGTAGACAACATGCGCCATTCGGATACTGCCGTGCTGTCGGCTGCCTGATCACTGTTTTTCCCTGCTAAGCCCCTTAGCGCGCAATTCCCCATACGCGTGATCGCGTAGCCGACGTCCCCCTTCTTTCGTGCCAGTCATGGCGACTGGCGGTGCCTGCACGCGCAGGCTACACGTCCGCACGCGGACGACAGAATTTGGAATCACGCTACCATGATCGCATTCGATTTTGCGCAACTACGCCTTATCGGGCTGCAGCAGGCCATCGCCGGCGCAGCCACCCAACTCGACGTATCTTCCCCCACCGCGCAGCTGATGCGCGTGAGCGCCGTCCACCGCGACAGCATCCTCGTGCACGACGGCATCCTGGAACACCCGGCACGGATCCTGCCGCGCCTGCTGCACGCCTTGCTGGAGCAGGACAGCATCCTTGCCGTCGGCGACTGGATCGCCGTTGAACACGATCTTCACGGCACGCTGTGGATAACGGCGCACTTACCCCCAGTCACGCAAATCGCCCGGCGCGGCAATGACGGCCGGCGCCAGGTACTTGCCAGCAATGTCGACACGGCCCTGCTGGTGATGGGGCTGGACGAGGACTTCAACCCGCGCCGCCTGGAACGCTACCTGGCCATCGTGCTGGCAGCCCAGGTCAGCCCCGTGGTGGTGCTGAGCAAGGCTGACGTAGCCGACGACGTGGGCGGCAAGCTGGCGCAGCTCAAACACCGTCTGCCGCAGCACGTACCGCTGTTTGCCATCGATACGCGCCATGCGTATGACGTGGCCATCCTGGAGCCCTGGCTGGACGCCGGCCAGACCCTGGTGCTGCTCGGCTCATCGGGTGCCGGCAAGTCCAGCCTGACCAATACCCTGTGCGCGGCGCGGCAGGCCACCAATGGCGTGCGCCATGGCGATGGCCGCGGGCGGCATACGACGACGGCGCGCTCGCTGCACCTGTGCGCCAGCGGCGCTTGCATCATCGATACGCCGGGCTTGCGCAGCTGGCGCGCGGACGCCGATGCGGATACGCTGGCGGCCACGTTCGACGATATTGTGGCGCTCGCCTCGACGTGCCAGTTCCGCGATTGCCGGCATGCCAGTGAACCAGGTTGCGCCGTACGCGGCGCCGTCGATGCGGACCGCTTGCGCAATTATCACAAGCTGCTGCGCGACGCCCGCCGTAGCGAGGAAACGCCGCTCGAGCGCATTGCCGCGCGCGCCACGTGGAAGACGATATTGAAGGCGGGGCTGGAAAGGGGAAAAGACAAGCGCCGCTAACTTTTACTAAAATTAGTTTTGCCGAAAAAAAAGGCAGCCCGAAGGCTGCCTTTTTTACTACTGCGCGCGGGCAAATTAATGCTTGCGCAGCTTCTGGATCGCTGCCAGCTGCGCAATCGCGCTGGCCAGCTCGGCTTGCGCTTGCGCGTAGTCGATGCCCGAATCCTTGTTGTGGATATTTTCTTCCGCCAACTTCTTCGCTTCCAGCGCTTTCGCTTCATCCAGGTCGTGACCGCGGATCGCGGTATCGGCCAGGACTGTCACGGTATCCGGTTGCACTTCCAGCAGGCCGCCGGCAACGAAGACGAACTCTTCTTCAGCCTGGCCGACTACCTTGATGCGGACCGCGCCCGGACGGATGCGGGTAATCAAAGGCGTGTGGCGTGGGTAGATACCCAGCTCGCCCTGTTCACCCGGCAACGCGACGAATTCTGCTTCGCCTGAAAAAATCAGTTCTTCAGCGGAAACCACGTCAACGTGAATTGTGTGTGCCATGTGTGTCCTATCGGGTTGAAGAACCCCGCCTTGTAAGGGGCGGGGTTAGGCCCAGACTTAACTTAGTTAAGTTTCTTGGCTTTTTCGATTGCTTCTTCGATCGTGCCGACCATGTAGAACGCTTGTTCCGGCAGGTGATCGAGTTCGCCCGAAGCGATCATTTTGAAGCCCTTGATCGTGTCTTTGAGCGAAACGTATTTACCAGGCGCGCCGGTAAAGACTTCAGCGACGTGGAAAGGCTGCGACAGGAAACGCTGCATCTTACGTGCACGGGCGACCAGCAGTTTGTCTTCCGGTGCCAGCTCGTCCATACCCAGAATCGCGATAATGTCGCGCAATTCCTTGTAGCGTTGCAGGGTCGTTTGCACGGCACGCGCGGTGTCATAGTGCTCTTGACCAACGATCAACGGATCCAGCTGACGCGAGGTCGAATCCAGTGGGTCCACAGCTGGGTAGATACCCAGGGAAGCGATGTCACGCGACAGCGCAACGGTCGAATCCAAGTGAGCAAACGTGGTAGCAGGCGATGGATCGGTGTAATCATCGGCTGGAACGTAGACGGCCTGGATCGAGGTGATCGAACCGGTCTTGGTCGACGTGATACGCTCTTGCAGACGGCCCATTTCTTCAGCCAGGGTCGGTTGGTAACCCACAGCCGACGGCATACGGCCCAGCAGTGCCGATACTTCGGTACCTGCCAGCGTAAAGCGGTAGATGTTGTCGACGAAGAACAGAACGTCCTTGCCTTCATCACGGAACGATTCAGCGATCGTCAGGCCGGTCAGCGCAACGCGCAGACGGTTACCTGGCGGTTCATTCATCTGACCGTAGACCATCGCAACTTTGGAGTTCTCCGGGTTTTCCAGATCGACCACTTTCGCGTCAGCCATCTCGTGGTAGAAGTCGTTACCTTCACGAGTACGCTCACCCACACCGGCGAACACGGACACGCCGCTGTGCGCTTTAGCGATGTTGTTAATCAGTTCCATCATGTTGACGGTCTTGCCTACGCCAGCGCCGCCGAACAGACCAACTTTACCGCCTTTTGCAAACGGGCAAACCAGGTCGATCACCTTGATGCCGGTTTCCAGCAGTTCTTGCGATGGCGACAGTTCGTCGTATGCAGGAGCGGTGCGGTGGATCGACGCGATCTGCTCGTGCGACACTGGGCCGCATTCGTCGATCGGGTTACCCAGCACGTCCATGATGCGACCCAGGGTTGCTTTACCGACTGGCACCATGATAGGTTTGCCGGTATTTTGAATCATCATGCCGCGACGCAAGCCATCGGACGAACCGAGTGCAATGGTACGGACAATGCCGTCGCCCAACTGCTGTTGTACTTCCAGGGTCAGTTCCGAGCCTGCCATCTTCAAGGCATCAAATACCTTAGGCATCGCGTTGCGGGGAAACTCAACGTCCACCACAGCGCCGATACACTGAACGATTTTGCCATCAGCCATGTTCGTTCCTTCAATATAGTTAAATTCGTTTAAACCGCAGCCGCACCGGCGACGATTTCGGAGAGTTCTTTGGTAATCGCAGCTTGGCGGGTCTTGTTGTAGATCAGCTTCAATTCGCCGATCACACTACCCGCGTTGTCGCTTGCAGCTTTCATCGCGACCATCCGTGCCGATTGCTCGGACGCCAGATTCTCCGCGACTGCCTGGTACACCAGCGCTTCTACATAGCGCTCCAGCAATTCGTCGATCACGCTTTGCGCATCCGGCTCGTAGATGTAATCCCAAGTGTGGGCGCCCTTGTCGGCGACCATCTTGTCGGCCGTCAGGGGCAGCAATTGCTCCACGACTGGTTCCTGTTTCATCGTGTTGATGAATTTGGTGTAGCACAGGTACACTGCATCGATCTTGCCTGCCTGGAACTCTTCGAGCATGACCTTGACGGGTCCGATCAATTTGTCCAGGTGGGGCGTATCACCGGTTTGAATGGCGTGCGCAATGATCTTGACGCCGATGCGATTCAAAAAACCCAAACCCTTGTTACCGATGGCAACTGCTTCAATCCGGTTGCCAGCTGCTTCCAACTCGCGCGACTTCGACGTCACCTGGCGCAGGATGTTGGTGTTCATGCCGCCGCACAGACCCTTGTCGGTCGTGACAACGATGAAACCCACTGCCTTCGCTTGCGTACCCTGGGCAGCTGCCAGGAACGGGTGCGTGTATTCCGGATTGGCGGTCGCCAGATTGGCGGCGATATTCCGAATCTTGTCACTGTAGGGACGGGCGGCCCGCATCCGGTCTTGCGCCTTGCGCATTTTGGACGCGGCGACCATTTCCATCGCCTTGGTGATCTTCTTCGTATTCTCTACGCTCTTGATCTTGCCTCGTATCTCTTTGCTTGATGCCATGAGTCCTTACTCCTTCTGCGCGTAGGGCGGCGCCTCACTCGAGGTGGGCGCCGCCTGGCCGCTTAATATGCGCCGGATTTCTTGAAATCAGCAATGGCCGCCGACAGAGTTGCTTCGCTGTCTTTGTCGAGTTGCTTGGTTTCTTCGATCTTGGCCAGCAGAGCAGCTTGCTTGGTCTTCATGTAAGCGTGGACACCAGCTTCGAACGACAGCACTTGCTTGACTGGCACGTCGTCCATGAAGCCTTTGTTCACCGAGAACAGCGATACGGCCATCAGCGAGATCGACAGTGGCGAGTACTGGGCTTGCTTGAGCAATTCCGTTACGCGGGCACCACGGTCCAGCTGCTTGCGGGTCGATTCATCCAGGTCCGAAGCGAACTGCGCAAATGCAGCCAGTTCACGGTACTGCGCCAAGTCGGTACGGATACCGCCGGACAGGTTTTTGATGACCTTGGTCTGGGCGGCGCCACCGACGCGCGATACGGAAATACCGGCGTTAATGGCAGGACGGATACCGGCGTTGAACAGCGAGGTTTCCAGGAAGATCTGACCGTCGGTAATCGAAATCACGTTGGTTGGAACGAATGCGGACACGTCGCCAGCTTGCGTTTCAATGATCGGCAGTGCCGTCAGGGAACCGGTCTTGCCTTTGACGGCGCCGTCGGTGAACTTCTCGACGTAGTCGGCGTTCACGCGTGCTGCGCGTTCCAGCAGGCGGCTGTGCAGGTAGAACACGTCGCCTGGGTACGCTTCGCGACCTGGTGGACGGCGCAGCAGCAGCGAGATTTGACGGTATGCAACAGCTTGTTTGGACAGATCATCGTAGACGATCAGTGCATCTTCACCGCGGTCACGGAAGTATTCGCCCATGGCGCAACCGGAGTACGGCGAGATGTATTGCATGGCGGCCGATTCCGAAGCGGAAGCGGCGACAACGATGGTGTATTCCATCGCGCCGTGCTGTTCCAGCGAGCGCACGATGTTCTTGATCGACGAGGCTTTTTGGCCAATCGCGACGTAGATACATTTCATGCCCTGGCCTTTTTGATTGATGATCGCATCAATCGCCACAGCCGACTTGCCGGTTTGACGGTCGCCGATGATCAGTTCGCGCTGGCCGCGGCCAACTGGAACCATCGCATCGATCGACTTCAGGCCGGTTTGCATTGGTTGCGAAACGGACTCACGGGCGATCACGCCCGGAGCGATTTTTTCAATCGCGGCCGTCAGTTTCGTGTCGATGGCGCCTTTGCCGTCGATTGGCTGACCCAGCGCGTTGACAACGCGGCCGAGCAGCTCAGGACCGACTGGCACTTCCAGAATGCGGCCGGTGCATTTCACCGTGTCGCCTTCGGAGATGTGCTCGTAGGCACCCAGAATCACGGAACCGACGGAGTCGCGTTCCAGATTCATTGCCAGGCCAAACGTGTTGCCTGGGAATTCCAGCATCTCGCCTTGCATCACGTCCGACAAACCGTGGATGCGGCAGATACCGTCGGCGACGGAAATAACCGTGCCTTGATTACGCACTTCAGCGCCGCCGTCAAGACCTTGGATCCGGCTCTTGATCAACTCGCTGATTTCAGATGGGTTGAGTTGCATACTAACTCCTAAAAGTGTTTCTCTCAGCTTGCGCGAGGGGTAAGGGTCTGTCTTAGCTGGCCTGCCGAAGCGCGTGTCTTACGACACCAATGCAGCGTGCAGTTGCTGCAGCTTGGCGCGCACCGAGGTATCGAGCACTTGGTCGCCAACAACCACGCGCACGCCGCCGAGCAGCGATGGATCCACTGTGACGGCAGGGTTGAGCTTACGACTGAATTTCTTTTCCAGCGTTGCGACCAGCTCGGCCGTTTGGCCTTCGCTCAGATCGAAAGCGCTCGTGATCTCGGCGTCAGCCGCACCTTCCAGACCATTTTTCAAGGTATGGAATTGCGCGCCGATTTCCGGCAGCAGGCTGATGCGGCCATTTTCGATCAACAACGTGACGAAGTTTTTCACTTCCTCATTGAGCGGCGATTTCAACAACGACAGGATGGTGGCGGCGACGTCGCTTTCCGAAACTTTCGGATTGCGCGCGTACGCCTGTACCTCGGGGTGGCTACCGATCTGTGCCAGTTCGGACACCAGCTCGGACCACGCCGCGAGGTTGCTTGACTCCTTACCAGCTTGGGCTACGCGGAACAAAGCTTCCGCGTAGGGACGGGCGACGGTTGCGAGTTCTGCCATGATTACAGCTCGACAGCAAGACGCTGCAACATTTCGGCGTGAGCCGTAGCGTTGACTTCACGCTTCAAGATCTGCTCGGCACCCTTGACAGCCAGGTCAGCCACCTGAGCGCGCAATTGTTCGCGTGCTTTCGACAGTTGCTGTTCGGCGTCCGACTGGGCTTGCGCAATGATACGCGCAGCTTCAGCTTGTGCATTTTGCTTGATCTCTTCAGCAACCAGCTGCGCGCGCTTTTCAGCGTCCGCAACGCGTTGCGACGCTTCTTCACGTGCACTGTTCAATGCCTCTTGCGCACGCTTTTCAGCGACAGCCATCGAAGCTTGACCTTGATCGGCCGCAGCCAATCCATCCGCGATTCGTTTGGCACGCTCATCCAGCGCATTGTTCAGCGCTGGAAATACGAACTTCATCGAGAACCAGACCAACACCGCGAAGGTGATCATCTGGCCGATGAGCGACATATTGATGTCCATACCTTTGCTCCTAACTAAAAGTTTCTCCTAGGGTTGGAGCGAATTACTGAGCAACAGCCGTCAGAGCGGACAGGAACGGGTTAGCGAACGTGTACAGCAGAGCAACACCAACGCCGATCATCGAGATAGCATCCAGCAGACCAGCGATAACGAACAGCTTGGTTTGCAGTTGTGGCATCAGTTCTGGTTGACGTGCCGAAGCTTCCAGGAATTTGCCACCCAAGATAGCGAAGCCCAGAGCGGTGCCGATTGCGGCCAGGCCGATGATGATTGCTGCTGCCAGAACGGTCATGCTTTGTACTTGTGCGATCAGAGCTTGCATAAAATTCTCCTAAATTTAAAAACGAAAGATACTAAAAAAACAAAATATAAAGTTAATGATTAATGTTTCTCAACCGCGAGGCTCAGATACACAACCGTCAACGCCATAAACACAAAAGCTTGCAAAGTTACAATCAAGATATGGAAAATTGCCCATGGACCACCCAACGCCCACTGTGCCCACCAAGGCAACAACGCGATCAAGATGAAAATCAGTTCGCCGGCATACATATTGCCGAACAGTCGCAGCGACAGGGAGATCAGTTTTGCAACCAACTCAACCACTTGCAGCAAGAAATTGACAGGTGCCAGGGCGATCGTGGCGATCAGGCCATTCGCATGGAACGGTGCCGTGAACAGTTCCTTGATCCAGCCGCCCAGGCCCTTGGCCTTGATCGAGAAGGCGATCACGCACAACACGACCGACAGCGACATGGCGAAGGTATGGTTGACGTCGGCGGTCGGCACGGCGCGCAGTTTATGCACGCCAAACCAGCTCAGGATCTTCGGCAACAGGTCAACCGGCAGGAAGTCCATCGCGTTGAGCAGCCAGACCCACACAAAAATAGTGATGGCCAGCGGCGCGATGACCTTGCTTTTCGCGTGGAAGGCCCCATTAATAGTGTCATTGACGATTTCCATGACCATTTCGACGAAGTTTTGCAACTTGCCAGGGACACCAGCCGTCGCGCGGCGCGACGCCATATAGAAAACAGCCAGGAAAACAAAGCCCAGAATGGCCGAAATCCAGAACGTATCCAGATTGATCATGCCGTCGGCACTTCTCAGGTGGGCCAGATGGTGACTGATGTATTCTGTGGCGTTGGCCGGGGCAGCATGGCCCGCTTCAATAGCGTGTTCTGTGGTCATAATGAA
This sequence comes from Janthinobacterium salmonicoloratum, assembly GCF_051380845.1. Lineage (NCBI taxonomy): Bacteria > Pseudomonadati > Pseudomonadota > Betaproteobacteria > Burkholderiales > Oxalobacteraceae > Janthinobacterium > Janthinobacterium salmonicoloratum. The sequence goes on from NZ_JBNYXV010000002.1 coordinate 631,325, forward strand.
TTTAGATTTGTCGTTTCAGAGCACAACAGGCCCCAAAACCAATGATTAAACAGCGAGCAATGAAAACCAGTATGCTAAGGTTGCCACCGCGAAACCCAAGATCAGCCATAACCAGGCGGCCGACTGAAACAACACCAGTGCCAATATAAACAGCACCGCTGTGATAAATATTTTCATCACTTCTGCGCGCAAATGCGCCCGGAATGCCTTATTGGCGTCGCTAGAACCGCGAACCACCAACAGGGCATACACCAGGCTACCGATGACTGCGATAGCGCCGCCGTATGCGGCGGACCAGCCTCTGACACTGCCACCGAAAAACAGGGTGACTGTGGCAAAGCTGATAGCGATTGCTAGCTGCAATGCAACTACTTTGTAGACTGGCTTGGCAATACTTTGTTGTGAATCACTCAATTGCCAAGTTCCCAGAAAAATCTACACACGCAAAGACACGGGATTATAGTTGGCTTTGATCTATAGAGTCAAACGTTGCTGCACCGCAGCAGGGCAATTGCTGCGTGAAACTGACGCTTTACCGACTATTCGCCGCCATTTGCACCACTATATGGCAAAGTCGCTTGTCTGGCCGCTTCCAGCCGTGTTATCAAGGAATCACGTGGTGCATCTGGAAAGCATGGCCGGATTATTCACACCCGCATTGCCCGTGTCTTGGCAGCATGCTATTTAACCACGCAAGCGGGTCAACAAACCATCGAGCACGTCAAGATCGGCAAAATCGATCACTAATTGGCCACGGCCTTTGTTGCCCATTTTGAACACCACGGGCGTGGCCAACGCATCGGACAGCTCTTCTTCCAGGCGCGCGATGTCGCCGGACTTTTCCTTCTGCCGCGGCTCGACCGGGTTGGCCGCTTCCTCGACCGTGCGGGTGACGAGCTTTTCCGTTTCGCGTACCGACAGACGCTTGGCCACGACCTGGTTGGCCAGCGTGATCTGGCTGGCCGCATCGACGGCCAGCAGCGCGCGCGCATGCCCCATGTCGATATCGCCGGCCATCAGCATGGTTTGCACGGGAGCGGCCAGGTTCATCAGGCGGAGCAGGTTCGACACGGCGCTGCGCGAGCGTCCCAGCGCAGTGGCCGCTTGCTCATGCGTAAAACTGAAATCGGCGATCAGGCGGTGGATACCCTGCGCTTCTTCCAGCGGATTGAGGTCTTCGCGCTGGATGTTCTCGATCAGCGCCATGGCGGCGGCGGCCAGGTCATTCACGTCGCGCACCAGCACCGGCACTTCCGTCAGGCCGGCCAGTTGCGAAGCGCGGAAACGGCGTTCGCCGGCGATGATTTCATATTTGATCAAGCCGCTCAAGGTGTCCTGCCCGATCGGGCGCACCAGGATCGGCTGCATCAGCCCTTGCGCCTTGATCGAGGCGGCCAGTTCATTCAAGGCCCCTTCGTCCATGCGCGTGCGCGGCTGGTATTTGCCGGCTTGCATTTGCGACACGGGCAAGTTCGACGGTTGATTCGTGTCCGGACTGGCAAAGTCGCTGCCGCCGCCCAACAGGGCGTCGAGTCCGCGACCCAATCCTTTTAATTTTTTCGTAGCCATGCTGTCCTAATCGTGTTTTCAGAGTAAGCGCTCACATCATGCATCATGAACCGCTCGCTCCTTGTTTACATATGTTTGATGCGTTCGACCATCTCTGCGCCGAAGGCGATATACGCCTGGGCGCCTTTTGAGCTGGGGTCAAAGGTCACGCCGGGCAAGCCGTACGATGGCGCTTCGGCCAGGCGGACATTGCGCGGGATGATGGTATTGAAAACCTTGTCGCCGAAGTGCTGCTCCAGCTGGGCCGACACTTGTTGCGATAATGTCATGCGTGGATCGAACATCACACGCAAGAGTCCAATGATCTTCAAGTCCGGGTTCAGGTTCGCGTGCACCTTCTTGATGGTGTTGACCAGGTCGGACAAGCCTTCCAATGCGTAGTACTCGCACTGCATCGGGATGATCACGCCATGCGCGGCGCACAGGCCGTTCAGGGTCAGCATCGATAGTGCCGGCGGGCAATCAACGAGGATGAAGTCGTATTCGCCGTCCACTTCGGCCAGCGCATCCTTCAGGCGGCGTTCGCGGTTGTCCAGTTCGACCATCTCCACTTCGGCGCCGGCCAGCTCGCGGTTCGACGGCAAGACGTCGAAGCGCCCCGCTTCCGAACGCTGGCGTGCCGTCTTGACATCGGACTCGCCCAGCATCACTTCATAGGTGGACGCCTTCAGGCCGGCCTTGTTGATGCCGGCGCCCATGGTTGCATTGCCCTGCGGGTCGAGGTCGACCAGCAGCACGCGCTGGTTCAACTTGGCCAGGCCGGCGGAGAGGTTGACGCTTGTTGTGGTTTTACCAACACCACCCTTTTGATTTGCTACACAAAAAATTTTGGCCATGTATCTTCTAGTTGTAAAGAGATGCAAACTTCATCGTGCGCCCCGGCATCCTGCCGAAACGTTTTATACTGTTTATTTCATTTATACGATATAAATCGTTTATATGGTTTATACCGTATAAACTATTTATATGATTTATACCGTTTAATTCTTCGACTTCAAAATTCTTGCTATAAAGACCAGATGACGCTCTGCATTTAGCCCTGGCACCCGGATTGCTCGTAATTCTGTCACTTTCCAGTCTGCCGGCAGTCGCTCGCGCTCGTCTGGCGGCGCCACCCCTTTCAAGGCGATGAATTGCCCGCCCTCGGCCAGCACGTGGTTCGACCAGTTGACGAAGTCGGACAGGTCGGCAAAGGCGCGCGAGGTGATCACGTCGAATTTCTGCGCCACTTCCAGCTGTTCCACCCGTTTCGTGTACACGGTGACGTTGCTCAGGCCCAGTTCCGCCTTCACTTGCGTCAAAAATGCCGTCTTTTTATGCACGGTGTCGATCATCGACACCTTCACATCAGGCCGCGCGATGGCCAGCACCATGCCCGGCAAGCCGCCGCCGGCGCCCACGTCGAGCACGTTTTTCGCCTCCGCGAACGCCGGTACGGCGGCCAGCGAATCGAGCACGTGCAGGGTCAGCATCTGCAGGGGATCGCGCACCGACGTCAGGTTGTACACGCTGTTCCATTTGGCCAGCAAGGCCAGGTAATCGAGCAGTTTTTCCGTCTGATCCGCGCTCAGGTCCAGCCCCAGCGCGGCGATGCCTTCATTCAAAATCTGGGCCAGTGCGGCCCGGTCAAACTGCTTCATTCAACAACCTCGTCCTTTAAAGTGGTAGTTTGCGCGGCACCGAAACCGCGCTTTTTCAAGTGCACCAGCAACAGCGAAATCGCCGCCGGCGTCACGCCGGAAATGCGCGATGCCTGGCCCAGGGTTTCCGGGCGCTGCTTGTCGAGTTTTTGCCGCACTTCGACGGACAGCGCGCCGATGTCCAGGTAATTAAAACCTTCCGGCAAGGCCAGGTTTTCATAGTGTTCGTGGCGCTCGATTTCCTTGCTCTGGCGCTCGATGTAGCCCGCGTATTTAAGCTGGATTTCCACCTGTTCGCGCACGGCCGCATCCTCCACGCCGGGGCCGGCCAGGGCCTGGCCCTCGATGCCCGTCATGCTCATCAGGGTGTCGTAGGCGACGTTCGGACGGCGCAGCAAGTCCGCCAGCGAATACTCGCGCTCGATGGCCTGACCGACGATGCGTTCCGACTCGGCGGCCGCCAGGATGCGCGGGTTGACCCACGTGGAACGCAGGCGCTGCAGTTCCAACGCGACCGCTTCGCGCTTGGTCTCGAAGGCTTGCCATTGGGCATCGCCCACGCAGCCCAGGGTGCGGCCGATTTCCGTCAGGCGCATGTCGGCATTGTCTTCGCGCAGGCTCAAGCGGTACTCGGCGCGGCTGGTGAACATGCGGTACGGTTCCTGCACGCCCTGGGTGATCAGATCGTCGACCAGCACGCCCAGATACGCCTCGGAGCGGCCCGGTACCCAGGCTTCCTTGTCCTGCGTCAGCAAGGCCGCATTCAGGCCCGCCAGCATGCCTTGCGCAGCCGCTTCCTCGTAGCCAGTGGTGCCGTTGATCTGGCCGGCGAAGAACAGGCCCGCGACGGCCTTCGTTTCCAGCGACGCCTTCAAGCCACGCGGGTCGAAATAATCGTATTCGATGGCGTAGCCGGGGCGCAGGATGTGCGCGTTTTCCATACCCTTCATCGACTGCACCAGGGCGATCTGCACGTCGAACGGCAGGCTGGTGGAGATGCCATTCGGATAGAACTCATGCGTCGTCAAGCCTTCCGGCTCAAGGAAGATCTGGTGCGATTCCTTGCCCGAGAAGCGGTGGATCTTGTCTTCGATGGAAGGGCAATACCGGGGGCCCACACCCTCGATCACGCCCGTGTACATGGGGCTGCGATCGAGGCCGGCGCGGATGATGTCATGCGTCTGGCTATTCGTGTGCGTGACCCAGCACGGCACTTGGCGCGGGTGCATGGCCGTGTTGCCCATGACGGAAAACACGGGCACCGGATCGAGGTCGCCCGGCTGTTCTTGCATCACGGAAAAGTCGATCGTGCGGCCATCGATGCGCGGCGGCGTGCCCGTTTTCAAGCGCCCCTGCGGCAGCTTTAATTCCTTCAAACGGGCAGACAGCGAGATCGCAGGCGGGTCGCCGGCGCGGCCGGCCGAGTAATTATTCAAACCCACGTGGATCTTGCCGTCGAGGAAAGTACCGGCCGTGAGCACGACGGCGCGCGCGAGAAACTTCAGGCCGATCTGCGTCACGGCGCCGACCACGCGGTCGCCCTCGACGATCAAATCATCGACGGCTTGCTGGAACAGCCATAAATTTGGCTGGTTTTCCAGGCGCGTACGGATGGCGGCTTTATAGAGAATGCGGTCGGCCTGGGCGCGCGTGGCGCGGACTGCCGGGCCTTTCGAAGAGTTCAGGATGCGGAACTGGATGCCGGACTCGTCGGTGGCAATCGCCATCGCGCCGCCCATGGCATCGACCTCCTTGACCAAGTGGCCCTTGCCGATGCCACCGATGGAGGGATTGCACGACATCTGGCCCAGTGTCTCAATATTATGCGTGAGCAATAGCGTCTTCTGCCCCATACGGGCGGAAGCGAGGGCCGCCTCGGTACCGGCGTGACCACCACCGACAACGATGACGTCGAATTCTGTAGGAAATAACATGATAAATAGGTAACAGTGCAAGTAAAAATGCGGGAAGAGAGCTCCGATTATAGAGTCTTTTTGCGAGCGCAACCTTCCACGGGCCAATTTTTGCTTAATTTTTACTCAGCAGTGGCAAGGAAGCCGTGATTTCTGTTTCACGTGGAACACTTACTGGGTTGGCAATGGGGCTGCATCAGCGGGCAATGTTTGCTACAATTGCCGCATCGTCCGCATCCGTGGTCACGCCAGTGGCCATCGGGACGATCATCCAGGAGGACGGCCTCCCCCATCATGGGCACACACCGGGACGGCCCGCTCTGTATAAGGAGCCGCCATGGCCTGGATACTGTTACTAATTGCCGGCATGCTTGAAGTCGTGTGGGCGTACTCGATGAAACTCTCCGAGGGTTTCACCAAACTCACCCCCTCCGTGATTACCGTGGTCATGATGATCGCCAGCTTCGGCTTGCTGTCGCTAGCCATGCGCACCCTGCCCCTGGGCACGGCCTATACGATCTGGACCGGTATCGGCGCCGTCGGCGCCTTTATCGTCGGCGTCGTCTTTCTGGGTGAGCATCTTAATGCCATGCGTGTGTGCGCCGCCGTCCTCATCGTGTGCGGCATCGTGCTGATGAAACTGTCGTCCAGCCACTGAGAGGAATCCGCATGCTCCTCGAAAACTATTTTCCCGTCCTCTTGTTCATTCTGATCGGCATCCTGGTCGGCATCGTCCCCATGCTGCTGGGGCGCGCGCTCGGTCCGCACAAACCCGATGCGCAAAAGCTGTCGCCGTATGAATGCGGCTTCGAGGCGTTCGGCGACGCACGCATGAAGTTCGACATCCGCTTCTACCTGGTCGCCATCCTCTTCATCCTGTTCGATATCGAGGTGATCTTCCTGATGCCGTGGGCGGCCAACGTGAACGAACTCGGCTTGCCCGGCTTCTGGGCCGTCATGGGTTTCTTGAGCGTGTTGGCCATCGGCCTGGCGTATGAATGGAAACGCGGCGCGCTGGAGTGGGAGTAGCCCGCGTCTGTTCCACGTGAAACAGACGCGGGGCTGGAAAGCGGAGTAAGCTTGGCTTCTGTCTTCACTGTCAGGAGTCTGCATGTCCGCCTTCCAGTTCCGCACCGTGCCCCATCTGATCGTTGAAGGGGGCGCTGCCGCCCAGTTGGGCACGCATATCGCCCATCACTTCCCCACCGTGCGCCGGGCCTTGCTCGTCACCGACGCGGGCTTCCTGCGCACGGGCCTGGCCGATGTTCCCCTGCACAGCTTGCGGGCGGCAGGCATCGAGGTACACGTCTTTTCCGATGTGCAAGCCGATCCACCCGAAGCCATCGTGCTGGCCGGCGTGGCCCAGGCCCAGATGTTTCACGTGGAACTGATTATCGGCCTCGGTGGCGGCAGCTCGCTGGACGTGGCCAAGCTGATCGCCGTGCTGGCGCCGGGCCACCAGGAACTGGCGCAACTGTATGGCATCGGCAATGTCCACGGCCAGCGCCTGCCCCTAGTGCAATTGCCGACCACGGCCGGCACGGGTTCGGAAGTCACGCACATCGCCATCGTCACCACGGGCGCCACCAGCAAGATGGGCGTGGTCGCGCCGCAACTCTATGCGGACCTGGCCATCCTCGACGCCAGCCTGACCCTGGGCTTGCCGCCCGCCGTGACAGCCGCCACCGGCATCGACGCCATGGTGCACGCCATCGAAGCTTACACCAGCCGCCTGCTCAAAAATCCATTGTCCGACATGCTGGCCACCCAGGCGCTGTCGCTGCTCTCCCGCAACCTGGTCACCGCCTGCCGCGATGGCAGCAATTTGCCGGCGCGGCAAGCCATGCTGCTGGGCGCCATGCTGGCCGGCCAGGCGTTTGCCAATGCGCCCGTGGCCGCCGTGCATGCGCTCGCCTATCCCATCGGTGGACTGTTCCACGTGCCACACGGCCTGTCGAATGCGCTGGTGCTGCCGCACGTTCTGCGCTTTAATCTGTCCCACGCGGCGCCTCTGTATGCGCAGCTGGCGGCTGTTCTGCAGCCCGGCATCACGGGCAGCGAGGAAGCGCGGGCCGAGGCCCTGATCGACGCCATGCAGGAGATTGCCCTGGCTACAGGCATCGCGCGTACCCTGCGCGAAGTAGGCATCGCGGCCAGCGACCTGGACCGGCTGGCCGATGAAGCCATGCTGCAGACGCGCTTGCTGGGCAACAATCCTCGTCCCGTCACGCGTCTTGATGCCCGCGCCATCTACGCGGCCGCGCTATAAGCGCAAAAAAAAGCCACGTACTCGACGTGGCTCTCGCGCGACAGGCAAGCTGACGCTAGTTGGGAATATCCACCACCGTCCCCGTCACGCTGATCGCATTGCTCGCCACTGGCGTTGCCGCAATCGCCGGCACGTTGACATTCGTGATCAAGGTTGACGCATCGGCGCGCGTCACCGTGCGCACCACCTGCGATGGCGGCAAGGCCTGCTTGGCGTTCAAGTGCGCATACATGGCATCGAGCGCCCGGTTCAGGTACACATGTAGCGGCACGATCAAGGTTGGCAAGGCGCTGCTGAAGGAATCGAAGTGGTTGGCATTGGTCACCTCGATATAGCGCAGCCGGCTACTTGCCCCCTCCACCGCGGCGTTCAGCCCCAGGTAGGCGCGCGAAGCGTGATTGACGGGAATCAGGGTATCGCTGCGGCCGTGCACGATGATGGCCGGCTTGCCATTCAATTTACCGCTGGCCGCCACTTCGGCCATGCCGGCACGCACGCGCACGCTTTGCGTGGCCAGGCTGCCCTGCAAGCTGGCGCCGCTGACGGCATCCTTGCCCGTCGCCAGGCTGCGCAGGCACAGGAAGCCATCGAGCGACTGGTCCGCCAGGCTGTTTGACGGCGACACGCCAACCGTGTAGACCCTGGCCCCGCCCACGCTGTTCTCGTACACGACACTGCCGAGGATGCCGTTTTGCGCGGCAAAGCTGGCCGCCTTTTGCGCGGAAGTAAACGGGATAGGATTGCCGCTGCCATCCGTCTGCGCAAATGTGAAACCGCACACCTTGTCCGTCACGGAAAATTTTCCGTAGGCATAGGCATACGTGACGGCTACCAGGATATTCGTCCCCGCGTGTGCGGCCTGCAGCGGATCGGAATCGACCAGCCAGCCATATGCGCGCAAGCGCTGCTTCGCGTCCGCCTGCTGCGCCGCCAGGTCGGCGCCGTTCAACAAGCCCTTGGCTACCAGCGCCGTGCAGCGTCCCGCATTGCCCACCACGGAAGCGATGCACGGCTGATACAGGGCCGCATAGGTGGCGTAGTCAAACAGCGCACGGCCCGGATTGGCGACTACCGCCCCACCCTGGCGCACGCTGTAGGTGCTCGATGCTGCCGGCTGGACCTGCGGCTCGCTGGCCGCCACGCCGCTGATCAAGCCCTTGCTATCCTGCTCTGCCGCCAGCAAGGCTGAGCCAGCGCCGTTGGAAATGCTCGAAGCTATCGTGATGGTGTTCTTCGGCGTGAGCCGCACGATGCGCGAACTGCCATCGCGGGCCAGCACGCCATAGCGTTCGTTCAAGACAAAATATGCCATCTCGATCGCCTGCAAGGTGACCTTGCCCCAATCCTTCTCCGGGTTCTGCTGCGAGTGCGCATGCTTGAAGGCGATACGGTTCGGGTTCGCGGCGGCCCAGGCCAGCCGATCGGCATCGCTCAAGTCCGGCGCAAAGAGCGCGTTCTTGCCCGCGGCCACCCTGCCCGCGCGCACGCCGTTTTGCAGGTTGACGCTGTCGTCCTCGAACACATACAGGCCCGTGCCGGAGCCCTTGTCGGCATACGCCACGGCGCAGCCCTTCTTCAAGCCCCATTCGCCGGAGCTGCCGATGGCGCCATAGATGCCGCGCGAGCCGCTGGACGTGCCCGTGACGATGCAGGCATGGTCGGGATCGAAGCTGGCTGGCACCTGCACCATCAAGGTGACATTCTTCTTGCCCGTGCCATCGTCGGCATAGGCGATGTATTCACTGCCCGCGACCAGACCCTCGCCCGTACCCACGTTCCCGGACGCATCCACGTTCGGTCCATACAGGGTGCCGTAGCCACTGTTGGCGGCAATGTCGAGCACGGCGCGGTAATTGGCGTAGATGGCATTGCGACGCAGTTCGAGCGACGTCGGCTGTTCCACGTTCGCATACGCGGGCGCGGCGCCGGCCAGCCCTGTCTTGCCCAGGCCGGCCGTCAGCAAATCATTGGTTTTGCCATCGTAGTCGGCGCGCGTGATGGTGCCCAGGTAGCCGGGCATCTGGTTCAGTTCTTCCGGCGCATGATTGCTGCCGCAGGCTGCCAACGCCAGCAGGGTGCACAGGCTCCCCGCGCGCGTGATCGTCGTTTGCATGGTGGTTCTCTCCGTTAGAGTAACAGTGGACGCACAATGAAAAACGCCGGACGATTCGTCCGGCGTTGCTTGAAAATCAGACAGCAGCTTTGGCAGCCCTGCCGCCGAAGCGCGCGATGGCTTCGCCGACGATGCCGCGCCGGAACATCAGCACGCAGATGACGAAGATCACACCGGTCACCATGCCCACGGATTCGCCCAGGGTGCCGAACCACTCGATGCCCGTGTGCGTGGCCAGATAGGTACCGACATCGCCCAGCTTGTTTTCCAGCGCGATGATCAATACTGCGCCGAGGATGGGACCGGACAACGTGCCCATGCCGCCTACCAAGGTCATCAGCACGACCAGGCCCGACATGCCCCAGTAGACATCGGTCAAGGTTTCAAAGCCCAGCACCAGCGTCTTGGTGGCGCCGGCCAGGGCGGCCAACGAAGCGGACAGCACGATGGCCATCAGCTTGTACTTGTTGACGTCGTAACCGAGCGAGATGGCGCGCGGTTCGTTTTCCTTGATCGCCTTGAGCACTTGTCCGAACGGCGAGTGGATGGTGCGCACGATCAGGGCGAAGCCGGCCACGAAGATGGCCAGCACGACGTAGTACAAGACGGTGTCGTTGGCCAGGTCTATCGTGCCCAGCAAGGTTCCACGTGGAACACCCTGCAAGCCATCCTCGCCGCCGGTAAAGGGCAGGCGCAAGGCCAGGAAGTACACCATCTGTGCCAGCGCCAGGGTGATCATCGTAAAGTAGATGCCCTGGCGACGGATCGCCAGGCCGCCAATCACCAGGCCCAGCAAGGCGCCCGTGGCGACGCCGGCCAGCAAGCCCAGTTCCGTTGGCCAGCCCCAGGTGCGCAGCGCGTAGCCGGTGACATAACCGGCGCCGCCGAAGAAGGCCGCATGGCCAAACGACAGCAAGCCCGTGTAGCCGATCAGCAAGTTAAACGCGCAGGCAAACAGGGCAAAGCACAGCAACTTCATCAGGAAGACGGGATAGCCGTAAAACGGGGCCGCCAACGCCAGCAGCAAGGCAATGGCGTAGCCTACATTCTTATTCATCGTGGTAGCTCCAATACATGACTGATGAGGATTACTTTTCTTTGCCGAACAGGCCGGCGGGACGCAGCAGCAGCACGATGACCATCACCACGAACACCACGGTGGCCGAGCCTTCCGGGTAGAACACGCGGGTCAGGCCCTCGATCACGCCCAGTCCCAGGCCGGTCAGGATGGACCCCATGATGGACCCCATGCCGCCGATCACCACGACGGCAAACACGACGATGATGAGGTTCGAGCCCATCAGCGGCGAGACCTGGATGATCGGCGCCGCCAGCACGCCGGCGAAACCGGCCAGCGCCACGCCGAAGCCAAACGTCAGGGTGACCATCAGCGGCACGTTGATGCCGAACGCTTCCACCAGTTTCGGGTTTTCCGTGCCGGCCCGCAGGTAGGCGCCCAGCTTGGTTTTTTCGATGACGAACCAGGTGGCCAGGCACACGGAGAGTGAAGCAATCACTACCCAGGCGCGGTAGTTCGGCAAGATCATGAAACCCAGGTCCGTCGCGCCAGCCAGCGCTTCGGGCACCGCATACGGCTGGCCCGAGACGCCATAGAAGGAGCGAAACACGCCTTCCATGATCAGGGTGATGCCAAAGGTCAGCAGCAAGCCATACAGGTGGTCGAGTTTATATAGCCAGCGCAGCATGGTCTTTTCGATCAGGATGCCAACCAGGCCGACGAGGATCGGGGCGATGACCAGCATGGCCCAGTAATTGATGTCAAAATAACTGAGGCCCATCCAGGCCAGGAAGGCGCCCATCATGTACATGGCGCCGTGCGAGAAATTAATAACGTTGAGCAAGCCGAAGATGACGGCCAGACCGAGGGACAACATGGCATAGAACGAGCCGTTGACGAGACCCAGCAGCAGCTGGCTCATCATCGCTTGTAATGGAACGCCGAAAATTTCCATGGCATCACAGTATAAAAAGCACCGCCGGGTAGCGGTGTGGTATCAAGGGAAACACGCCACCGCAGACCAGACTGGTACGGCGGCGCAAGGCGAACCCTGCAAGCGAAGCGCGTGCAGGACGGACCACCCGCGCACAGGCAGGCGATCCGCTGGGGGTATGGCTACAGCGTTACTTCCACAACGAACACTTCGACTCGGCCTTGGTCACGTACGCTTGCGCACCGGGCACGGTGGCAACCACCTTGTAGTAATCCCATGGGTACTTCGACTCGGACGGTTTCTTGACTTCCATCAGGTACATATCGTGCACCATGCGGCCATCGGGACGCACTTCGCCATTCTGCGTGAACATGTCGTTGATCTTGGTCTTTTTCAGGTAAGCCATGACTTTCTCGGTGTCATCCGTCCCCAGCGCCTTGACGGCTTTCAGGTAGTTCGCCGCGGCCGAGTAATCGGCCGCCTGCAGCATCGACGGCTCTTTCTTCATCTTGGCGAAATAGCGTTTCGACCAGGCCCGGGTATCCGCATTCAAGTCCCAGTACCAGCCATCCGTCAGGTACATGCCTTGCGTCAGGTTCAAGCCCAGGGAATGGATGTCATTGATAAAGATCAGCAAGCCGGCCAGCTTCATCGATTTCGTCAGGCCGAACTCGTTGGCCGCCTTGATGCTGTTGATGGCGTCGCCGCCGGCATTGGCCAGACCGAGGATTTGCGGCTTGGACGATTGCGCCTGCAGCAGGAAGGAAGAGAAATCCGAAGCGCCCAGCGGATGCTTGACGCTGCCCAGCACCTTGCCGCCAGCCGCCTTGACGACCTCGGCCGTGTCTTTTTCCAGCGAATGGCCAAACGCGTAGTCCGCCGTCATGAAATACCAGTTCTTGCCGCCCTGCTTGACGATGGTGCCGCCTGTACCGCGCGCCAGCGCCACCGTGTCGTAGGCGTAATGCACGGTGTACGGCGTGCACTCTTCATTCGTCAGGCGCGAGGAACCGGCGCCGATGGCGATGAAGATTTTTTTCTTTTCCGCCGCGACCTTGGCCATGGCCAGGCTGGCGCCGGAATTGGTGCCGCCGATCAGCATGTCAACGCCCTGCTGGTCGAACCATTCGCGCGCCTTCGAAGCGGCGATGTCAGCCTTGTTTTGATGGTCGGCGGAAATGAATTCCACCTTTTTGCCGGCGAGAACGACACCGGCATCGGCGATCGCCATCTTGATGGCTTCCGCGCCGCCGAGGCCGTCGACGTCGGAATACACGCCCGACATGTCGGAAATAAAACCGATCTTGATGGTGTCGCCCGATACCTGGGCGTGCGCGGCAGCGGAAAAGCCCAATGCGCAAAGAGTGGCGGTGGCAATGGCGATAGCGTTACGTTTCATAGTGTCTCCGTTGGGATTATTGTTTGCTATTCAGTCGATTGCTGGACAATGACGCGTACCAGATATACGCGTACTACTTGGGGACTACACGCCAAGCAACTCGGTCAATACCGGCATCTTGGCCTCCAGTTCGGATGCAGCAAAAGTCTCGACGATCTGACCGTGCTCCATCACATAAAACCGGTCCGCCAGCGGCGCGGCAAACCGGAAATTCTGTTCTACCATGACAATGGTGTAGCCCTTCGCTTTCAGGGTGGTGATCATGCGCGCCAGCCCTTGCACGATGACGGGCGCCAGGCCCTCGGATATTTCATCGAGCAGCAGCAGCCGCGCGCCAGTGCGCAAGATGCGCGCCACGGCCAGCATCTGCTGTTCCCCGCCCGACAGGCGCGTGCCCTGGCTGTGGCGGCGTTCCTGCAAATTCGGGAACATGGCGTAGATTTCCTCCACCGACATGCCCTTCTCGCCGCTGGCCAGGGTCGGTGGCAGCAGCAGGTTTTCCTCGGTCGACAGCGATGAAAAAATGCCGCGCTCTTCGGGACAATAACCGATGCCCAGGTGGGCGATTTTGTGCGTGGCCAAACCTATCGCTTCGACGCCGTTGACTTTGATGGACCCGGTGCGCGCGCCCGTCAAGCCCATGATGGCGCGCAAGGTGGTGGTGCGGCCGGCGCCGTTGCGTCCCAGCAAAGTCACCACTTCGCCCTGCTCCACTTTCAGGTTCACGTCGTGCAGGATGTGCGATTCGCCATACCAGGTGTGCAACTGTGCAATTTCCAGCGCGGGTGCGCTGCGATTCACTTGTGTCGCCATCAATGCGCCCCTTCCAGTTCGGCGTGGGTGGTGCCCATGTACGCTTCCATCACTTGCGGATTGCGCGACACTTCCGCGTAACTGCCTTCGGCCAGCATGGCGCCGCGCTGCAGGACGGAAATCTTGTCGCAGATGCCGGAAACCACGCTCATATTGTGTTCCACCATCAAAATCGTGCGACCGGCCGATACCTTCTTGATCAGTTCCGTCACGCGGTGCACGTCTTCGTGGCCCATGCCCTGCGTTGGTTCATCGAGCAGCATCATTTCCGGCTCCATCGCCAGGGTGGTGGCAATTTCCAAAGCCCGCTTGCGCCCGTACGGCATGTCGACCGTGATGGTGTCGGCAAACTCCGTCAGGTCGACTTCGGCCAGCAAGGCCATGGCGCGGTCGTTGAGCTGGTTCAATGCACGTTCGCTTTGCCAGAAGTGGAACGAGGTACCCAATTGGCGCTGCAAACCGATACGCACATTTTGCAGCACGGATAAATGCGGGAAGACGGCGGAAATCTGGAAGGAACGGATCACGCCCATGCGCGCGATCTGGGCCGGTTTGGCGGCCGTGATATCTTTCCCATTGAACAGGATCTGTCCGGAAGTGGGGACCAGGAATTTGGTGAGCAAGTTAAAGCACGTGGTCTTGCCGGCGCCGTTCGGGCCGATCAAGGCGTGGATATGGCCCCGCTCTACCTTCAGGTTCACCTCGCTCACAGCGGTGAAACCCTTGAATTCCTTGGTCAAATTTCTTGTTTCCAAGATTACGTTTGACATCGTGTCTCCTAGTTGTACTTTTTGTACTACTTAGTCATTTTTATAATACACAACTTAAATTTAACGCACAATACAGTATAACTACGGGGATTTTGCGCCAGCCCGAATGGCGCAAACTCGCGCCTTTACTCAGCTATTTCCTGCTATTTCCAGGCCGCGTGTATCATTTGCGCCGCTTTTTCCGCGATCATCACCGTCGGCGAGTTCGTGTTACCAGAAGTAATGTACGGCATGATCGATGCATCGACGACGCGCAAGCCCGCCACGCCGATCACGCGCAAGGTGCTGTCGACCACGCTGGAAGCTTCGCTGGCCAGGCCCATGCGGCAGGTGCCTACCGGGTGGAAGATGGTGGTGCCGATCTGGCTGGCCGCCTGCGCCAGTTCTTCCTCGCTCTGGAATTGCACGCCGGGCTTGTATTCCTGCGGTGCAAACTTTTTCAGGGCCGGCGCGGCGGCGATGGCCCGCGTCAGGCGCAAGGCGTCGGCCGCCACGGCGCGGTCCTGCTGCGTACTGAGATAGTTAGGCATGATGTTCGGCGCCGCATAGCTGTCGGCCGACGCGATATGCACATGGCCGCGCGAGGTGGGACGCAGATTGCAGACGCTGGCCGTAAACGCGGGAAACGCATGCAGCGGTTCGCCGAATTTGTCCAGTGACAGCGGCTGGACGTGGTATTGCAGGTTCGGCGTGGCTTGCTGCGGATCGGACTTGGCGAACGCCCCCAACTGCGACGGCGCCATCGACATGGGCCCACTCTGGAACAACGCATATTGCAAACCGATCTGCATCTTGCCCAGCATATTGCCCGCCATGACATTCAGAGTTTTTACTCCCTGCACTTTAAAGACCATGCGCAGCTGCAGATGGTCTTGCAGATTGCCGCCCACGCCAGGCGAGTCCAGCACGGGAACAATCCCATGCTGCTGCAACAAGGCGGCCGGACCGATGCCGGACAACTGCAGCAATTGCGGCGAACCGATGGCGCCTGCCGTCAGCAAGGTTTCCCGCCGGGCCGTCGCCCGCCACTGCGTGCCGCCGCCTGTAAATACGATGCCCGCGCAGCGCGGCCCCGACTCCGTCGTTTCCAGCAGAAGACGTTCCACGTGGCAGCCCGTCATGATGGTCAGATTCGGGCGGCGCGATGCCGGTTTTAAAAACGCTTTCGAGGTATTCCAGCGGATGCCGCGGCGCTGATTGACGTCGAAATACGCACTGCCGCTATTGTCGCCGCCATTGAAATCGCTGGTTTTCGGGATGCCGACCTGCTGCGCGGCGTCGCGGAACGCGTTCAGGATGTCCCACGACAGCCGCTGTTTTTCCACGCGCCATTCACCGCCCACGCCATGGTTTTCCGAGGCGCCGCCGTAGTAATCCTCGCTTTGTTTAAAGAGCGGCAAGACCTTGTCCCAGCGCCAGGAAACGTCGTCCGTCAGGTCGGCCCAGTGGTCGTAATCGCCAGCCTGGCCCCGCATATAGATCATGCCGTTGATGGAGGAGCTGCCGCCCAGGACTTTGCCACGGGGATAGATCAGGCTGCGCCCGCCCAGTCCCGCGTCCGCCTGCGTGGAATACAGCCAGTCCGTGCGGGGATTGCCGATGCAATGCAGATAGCCGACGGGGATGTGGATCCACACGTAATCGTCCTTGCCACCCGCTTCCACAAGCAAAACGTTGGCGTCCTTGTCGCGTGTGAGCCGGTTGGCCAGCACGCAACCTGCCGTGCCACCGCCCACGATGATGTAGTCGTATTCGCCTGCCGATTCCAATGAAGCTCCTTTCGGTATGCCATCAAGCTGTCGCGCGGCGTGTCTCCCCGCCGCGTTCCGCTACCAGAGTCTGTCTTTCTTCATGCATGCATGGCTGCTGAGCCGTATTGAGATTACCACCAGTGCCGGACCAGGGCGACATTAATCGTGACCGGCGATACGGGCAAAGGTCAAAAAGAACATAAAAATTGGGGCTGCAAGCTGTGGATAACCGTATGGATATCCACAGGGACGATATGTGTGTAAACGAAAATTTTTTTCAGCGACTTTTTTTTGTCCAGAAACCGTCCCAGGCAGATACAACGCTTACTCAGCGCTTATCCGTACGCCAAGCGATTGTTTACAAGGATAAATCGGGACTTATCCACAGAAGATGCGCCCGTTAACTACTATTACTATTCTTGTATACGAACTTGTTAAGGTAAACCCGACAAGCTCGCTTCCCTTGAAGAAGGTTCGCAAGCCTGTCTTCAAAAAAAAACCGCATGCGGCTTCTGTTCTCAAAAAAATCGAGCCAACAACTGAGCAACGAAAACCCGCACGGCGGGCATCACGCGCACTGCACTGCCAAACCGTTTTGCAAAATAGAAACGTCAACAGACCTGACCAGGCACAGTGCCAGCAAGCGGTTTTATGTGGGAAAGAGGGAAAATTTGAGACGATTGTGGATAAGTCACTTGATATCCACAGGATGACTTGTGAGTAAACACGAAGTTATGCGCAGGCTCGCATTTTATACAATTTTGCTCCTCGCGTGATACAGCGATTATGCACGCTTTATTTTGCGCGTAAACGATTGATCCTGTTGAAAAAAAGCGACTTATCCACAGAAAAAAACGCGTTTACTATTACTACTATTTTTATATATAGATCTATTGTAAACCGATAAAAAAAGCGGAAGTGCGGGGATATTTTCAAAAAGTATGCAAAAACCGTCAAAAAAAAAAGCCAACGGCACATCCAGATCCACTGCAAAACCGTCTTCCAGGAATCACCTGGATACCAAGGTCCGTGAAAGAACAACGCTCGTGATTGCTCAACCTGGATTGCCAGGCAAGGATCAAGGCAGACGAAGCACGTCAAACATGCCACTACAGCAAGAAAAAACGTGATTTTTGCTTGATGCTGTGGATAAGTGCCTGCATATCCACAGGATGAGATGTGGGAAAAGTCGATCTTTGTCCACAGCCCGATTTTTATCCCAAACAAGTCCTCCGTAGATACAATGCTTGTGCGCCTACTTTTTTGAGCACTAAGTCGATGATTTTTCGACGGTATACCGACTTATCCACAAAAAAATGGCCGTTTACTATCACTACTATTTTTATGTATACATCTTTATTTAAAACACAGAGACAAACGCAAACGGTGGAAAAGTCACCGAAATGGTTGTTTTCACTGTGTAATCCGTCTGGCAATCCCAAAAACCTGTAAAAACAGTATGAATTCACACAAAAAAATGCGTTTAGGCATCATCAGTGCCTTACATGAAGAACAGCAGGGGCTGGTAGAAGCCATGCAAGGCCCCCAGAGGCATTCGCACGGCATGCGCGACTACACCCAGGGGACCCTGTGGAATATCGACGCTGTGTGCGTCCTGTCGCGTCTGGGCAAGGTTGCCGCTGCCATGACAGCTTCTATCCTTGTGGAAAAGTACGGAGTTACCCACATCGTCTTCACCGGCGTGGCCGGCAGTGGGGATAAACACGTGAAAGTGGGCGACATCGTGGTGGCCGAAGCGCTGCTGCAACACGATATGGATGCACGCCCTCTGTTTCCCCGCTTCGAAGTACCGCTGACGGGATTGCAGCGCTTTGCCACGGACCTGGAACTGAGCACGCAACTGGTTGCCGCCGCGGAAGATTTCCTGCGTGATGATGTTTCCAGCGTACTCAAGGCGGCCGATATCGTGGCATTTGGCTTGCAGCACGCGCAAGTGCACCGCGGCCTGATCGCCAGCGGCGACCAGTTCATCAGCAGCGCCGCGCATGTGAATCAGCTGAAAGAAGATCTCCCCGACCTGCTGGCCGTAGAAATGGAAGGCGCCGCCGTGGCGCAAGTGTGTTTTGAACTGGGCGTACCGTTTACCGTCATGCGCACCATTTCCGACAACGCCAACGAAGAGGCGGCCGTCGACTTCATGCGTTTCGTGCAGACCGTCGCCTCGCCATACGCGTTTGCGGTGATCCAGCAATTGTGCCAGCGCCTGGCTGGCTGATTTTTCATCACGCGTGCATAAAAAAAGGGCAGAACCACTGGTTCTGCCCTTCTTATTGAATGTACGGCCAGGCAATGCAACAACGCCATGGACTTTTTCTCAGGTTCCTTTAGACACTCAGCATCATTAAACTCGCATTTCCACCAGCTGCCGTCGTATTCACGCACAGCGCCCGCTCAGCGACCAGGCGCCACAGGGGGATGACACCCTCCTGCGTGGTGGCGATGGTGGCCACCAGGGCCCCTTCCCGGGCCGCCAGCAGCGGTTTGAGCTGGCCATCGAGGCTAGGCTCGATCATGGCGATCTGGAAATCATGCTGGACCGACTCCAGGCTGGTGACGACCTGGATGCGGTCCTTCAGCGCCGGTGGCAAGTCGCCAGGGATCAGATCCAGCGCTTGCGCCAGCACCAGGGCCAGGTTGCCGGTGGCCAAGACTGCTGCCAGCTGGTTCATCAGCGTGCCGGAGGTGGCGGCAGCGCACAAAATCGTGCCACGCGCGGCAAAGCTCAGGGTATTGCGCTCGCCTGTCGGGCCTGGCAAGACGGTGGTGCTGCCCAGCAAGGTGGTGCGCGCATAGTCTTGCGCCAGTTGCTCGATCTTGTCGTGGCCATGCATCTTCGCCCACACGGTCAGCGCGTCGAGCGCTGGCGGCGCCTGGCGCTGGTGCTGCGCGCCGGCCGGCGCATTGCGCTGCAGGCGTTTCAGGTACAGGGGCCCGCCCGCCTTGGGGCCAGTCCCGGATTTGCCTTCGCCGCCGAATGGCTGCACGCCGACGACGGCGCCGACAATGTTGCGGTTTACATAGATATTGCCCACGTGCGCGCGCTTGGTGATGAAATCGATGGTTTCATCGATGCGCGTATGGATGCCCAGGGTCAAGCCGTAACCGCTGTCGTTGATCGATTGCACCAGTTGCGGCAGTTCGGACCGCTTGTAACGAATCACGTGCAGCACGGGACCGAAAACTTCCTGCGTCAATTGCGCCAGCGACTTGATTTCCAGCACGGTCGGCGCGACAAACGTGCCTTTGACGGTCGGCAAATCGAGCGAATAGTGGTCGATGGCCATGGTTTTCATCTTGTTGATGTGCGCCAGCAGGTTACTTTGCGCTTCTGCGTCGATGACGGGACCGATATCGGTAGCCAGGCGGTCAGGATTGCCAACGCGCAATTCCTGCATGGCGCCTTTGAGCATGTGGATGGTCTTGTCGGCGATTTCCGCTTGCAGGAACAGCACGCGCAAGGCCGAGCAGCGCTGGCCGGCGCTATCGAACGCGGACGACATCACGTCCTGCACCACTTGTTCCGGCAAGGCCGACGAATCGACGATCAGGGCATTTTGCCCACCCGTTTCGGCGATCAGGGGAATGTCGATGCCTTCGGCCACGGCGCGCGTGGCCAGGTTGCGGTTGATCAATTGCGCCACTTCCGTCGAGCCCGTGAAAATCACGCCTTTGACACGCGCGTCATTGCACAGGCCGGCGCCGACGATCTCTCCGCTGCCGGGCAAAAATTGCAGCGCGCCGCGCGGCACGCCCGCCGCATGCAGCAATTGCACGGCGCGGTGGGCGATCAGCGGCGTTTGCTCGGCCGGCTTGGCCAGCACCACGTTGCCTGCCGCCAGGGCGGCGGCCAGTTGGCCCGTGAAGATGGCCAGCGGGAAATTCCACGGGCTGATGCAGGTGACGGGACCGAGCGCCAGGGTGTTCGGTGCGTGTTCCACCTGCGCCGCGTAGTAGCGCAGGAAGTCGACGGCTTCACGGATTTCCGCGATCGCGTTTGGCAGGGACTTGCCCGCTTCGCGCACGGCCAGGGCCATCAGCTCGATGTGATGTTCTTCGAACAGGTCGGCCGCGCGCTGCAGCGCTTGCGCGCGGATCGACGGTTCCGTGGTTTGCCAATCCATGGCATACGCGTTGGCGCTGGCCAGGGCCGTTTCCACGTCGGCTGGACCGGCTTCCATGACCTTGCCCACGACATCGTCGTGCTGGGCAGGATTGTGCAGCATGTGCGTGGGGCCATTTAGGCTGACGGCGCCATCGATCAGCGGCGCTGCCTGCCATGACTGCTGCTGCGCCAGGCCGGTGGCCAGGGTGCGCAAGGTGTCTTCATTCGACAGGTCCAGGCCGGCCGAGTTCCTGCGTTCGCTGCCAAACATGTCCAGCGGCAGCGGAATCGACGGGTGCGGCAAGCCGCCCTGCAGGCGCGCCTGCTCGAGCGGATCGCGGATCAGGCTATCGATGGCCACGCTTTCGTCGACGATCTGGTTGACGAACGACGAGTTGGCGCCGTTTTCCAGCAGGCGGCGCACCAGGTAGGCCAGCAGGGTTTCATGCGAACCGACGGGGGCGTAGATGCGGCACGGCTTGTCCAGGTTGTCGGGGCCGACGACCTGGTCATACAGCGTCTCTCCCATGCCGTGCAAGCACTGGAATTCATAGTCGGTAATGCCGTCGCGCTTCGCCCAGGTATAAATGGTCGACAGGGTTTGCGCGTTGTGCGTGGCAAATTGTGGATAGATCAGGCTGCTGGCGGCCAGCAGTTTTTGCGCGCACACGAGGTAGGAAACGTCCGTGTAGACCTTGCGCGTGTAGACGGGATAGCCTTCCTGGCCATCGACTTGTGCGCGTTTGACTTCCGCATCCCAATACGCACCTTTCACCAGGCGCACCATGAACTTGCGGCCGCTGCGGTGCGCCAGGTCGATCAGGAAATCGATGGCGAAGGGGCAGCGCTTCTGATACGCCTGCACCACGTAGCCGATGCCGTCGAAACCGGCCAGGTCCGCATCGAAGGCCAGTGCTTCCATCAGGTCGAGCGACAGTTCCAGGCGGTCCGTTTCTTCCGCATCGATGTTGAAGCCGATGTTGTACTGTTTTGCCAGCAACAGCAGTGCTTTGACCTTCGGCAGTAATTCTTCCATGACGCGGGTGCGCTGGGCGCGGCTGTAGCGCGCGTGCAGGGCCGACAGTTTCACGGAAATGCCGGGACCGTTGCGGATGCCGCGGCCGTTCGACGCCTTGCCGATCGCATGGATCGCCGTTTCGTACGAAGCGTAGTAGTTGGCCGCATCCTGTTGCGTCAGCGCCGCCTCGCCCAGCATGTCGTACGAGTAACGGTAGCCGCGCGTTTCGTTCTCGCGGCTGTTCTTCAATGCTTCTTCGATGGTCTGGCCCGTCACGAACTGGTTGCCCAGCATGCGCATGGCCAGGTCGACGCCCTTGCGGATCAGCGGTTCGCCGCCTTTGGCGATGAGTTTGGTCATGGCCGAACCGAGGCCCGATTCGCTGCTGGTACTGACCAGCTTGCCCGTAATCAGCAAGCCCCAGGTCGCGGCATTGACGAACAGCGACGGCGATTCGCCCAGGTGCTTGCGCCAGTCGCCCTTGCTGATTTTGTCGGCGATCAAACGGTCGGCCGTTTGACTGTCGGGTATACGCAACAGCGCTTCAGCCAGACACATTAATGCAACACCCTCTTCCGACGATAGCGAGAACTCGTGCATCAGTGCATCGACACCGGAGGCGCGTGTGCGTTTTTGGCGCACGTTCGATACCAGGCGGTGCGCCAGAGCTTGCCCTTCGGCTATCGTTTCGGTGCTGCTGGGGCGGACTTGTTGCAACAGCCACTGCACGGCGGAAACCTCATCACGCCTATAGGCGGCGGTGATGGCGGCGCGTTGTGGTGTCGCTTCGGGCAGGATTTCTGCCTGGAACGCAGCAAAAGGAATCGGGGTAAAAGCCGAGGGGCCTGCAGGGTGCATAAGTGCTCTTTACAAGGAAAAGGGGACGAAAACTGACGTAATTCTTGCTCTTTTTTGGTGCAAAAAAATACAGAAAGTCGGACGTTAAGATGATTCGATTGTAAAGGGGATTCTTATGGATTAATTCTGGTAATACAGGGGGCTAGCAATAGATAGTTTTTGATGCGACAATTTAACCAAATAATATTAATTTGGGGGTGATGGTAATGCTGGACAAGATCAGTAAGAAAATCTTGATGGAATTGCAGAGCGATGGACGCATCAGCAATGTGGAGCTGGCGGCGCGCGTGAACCTGTCGCCGGCTGCCTGCCTGGAGCGCGTGCGCAAGTTGCACGAATCCGGTTACATCATGGGCTATACGGCCCAGTTGAACCCGCAACTGCTCGACGTGTCGCTGCTGGTGTTCATCGAAGTGGTGCTCGATCGCACGACACCGGAAGTGTTCGATGCCTTCAAGCATAGCGTACAAATCATTCCGGAGGTACTGGAATGTCACATGGTGGCTGGCGGTTTCGATTACCTGGTCAAGGCGCGCGTCAAGGACATGGCGGCCTACCGCGAATTCCTGGGCAAGACGCTGTTGCAGAAAGGTGTGCGGGAAACCCACACTTATGCCGTCATGGAAGAGGTCAAAAACACCACCAAACTGCCAATTAAGTGACCTCGGTGTAGCTGTCCCACTTTTATGATTGAGCTATCGGAACAATTGTTGTAGGGTAGAACTACACACTGCTATCCGGTAGCCGCCTGAAACGCCGCGCAGACGTTACGTTCAGGGTGCAAAGTGGGCAATCGTGCCCACCCGCATATGGTTACAGCACGTCCCTTTCGCGGGACGTGCGGGTTCGCGCAGCGGGGGACAAATGAAGCAGTTGCAGCACCAGATGGTGCGTTTCCTTGTATTCACGATCCTGGCCATGGCCGTGGCCTGTTGTCTAGCTTATCTGCTGCTGCTATCGGGTGGCGAACATCCGTATCTGATCGCCTGCGTAGCTGCCGCCATCGGCGCCGCGCTGCTGGCGTTTGCCGGCCGTCCGCGCGGCGAACCGGGCTTGCACCAGTTTGCCGATACGGTCGGCAACGCCATCGACGCCATCATGATAGGCGCGGCGGAAACCTCGTATTTTGTCGATTCCGTCAAACAGAAGGTGGAACTCGATGTGCGTACGGCCAGTGACATCGCCGACAGTTCCGCACAAAATGCCATGATGACGGAAAAGATCGCCGCCAATGCGGAACGGGCCGCCAAGGTGGCCGCCGGCGTGCGCGTGGAAAGCGTGGCGGCGCGCGCCGAAGTGGATCAGGGGCTGCGCCGCATCAATATCGCCCGCGAAGAAGCGCAAGGCGCCTCCAGCACCATGCTGAGCTTGCAAGAAAAATCCAAACGCATCACGGGCTTTACGGAAGCCATTTCCGATATTTCCGCGCGCACCAACTTGCTGGCGCTGAACGCTGCCATCGAGGCGGCGCGCGCCGGCGAACACGGGCGCGGTTTTGCCGTGGTGGCCGGTGAAGTGCGGCAATTGGCGCAGCGCACCAAGGAAGCCTCCGATGAAATCAGCGTGATGGTGCGCGAAATCAATGAACAGTCGGAAAAAGCCGCGCGTGGCATGAGTTCGCTGGCGGCCGGTGTCACGGAAGCGGCGCGCAATGTGGAAAGCGTGCACGCCTCGCTCAGCCATATCGAGGAATCATCGGGCGTGTCGGAAGATGCGATCGGGCAAATCGCCCGCGCCTCGCGTGAACACGTCGATACGACGCAGCTGATCGCCGACGCCATCCTGCAAATCCGCGACAGCATGTTGTCGACGAATGCCGAATTGCCGCGCGCCACGCAGTCGGCCATGGCTCTGGCCGAGCGGGCCGAAGTGATCGCCGGCGCCCTCGGCGAATCGAGCGTGGCCACGCCGCACGACGAGATTCGCGAGGCGGCACAGCGCGCCGCACGGGAGGTCGGCAAACTGTTCGAGCAAGCCATCGCGTCGGGCCGCATCACGCGCGAAGCCCTGTTCGACCGCCATTACCGGCCCATCCCGAATACCAATCCGCCCAAGCACAACACGAAGTTCGACGCATTTACGGACAAGGTGCTGCCCGACCTGCAGGAAGGCGTGCTGGCCGCCCTGCCGCACCTGGCGTATGCGGGCGCCGTCGACAACAATGGATATTTTCCGACGCACAACAAGAAGTTTTCCCAGCCGCTGACGGGCGACTACGCCACCGATATGGTGAATAACCGCACCAAGCGCATCTTCAGCGACCGTACTGGCAAGCGCTGCGGCAGCAACACCAGGGCGTTCCTGTTGCAGACCTATAAACGCGACACGGGCGAAGTCATGCACGATTTATCCGTGCCGATCCACGTCGATGGCAAGCACTGGGGCGGTTTTAGAATCGGTTATCGCTCCAGCAGCCACGCATGAAAAAAACGCCTGATGATTCATCAGGCGTTTTTTTCTGGTGCTGGCAGATCATTTATTCAATATGCGGCTTGGGCGCCACGCCGCCGCCGGCCGCCGTCGCCGTGCGCAAGGTGGGCGTGTTCATGCTTTCCAGGTGGTTGCGCAGCCATTTGTGGGCGGGGCTGCGGGCGTCGCGCTCGTGCCACAGCATATCCAGGTGAACGGCTGGCAGGGTCAATGGCAGATCCTTGTACAGCAGGGACTCCGTCATGCCCGTCGAGGCGATCAGGTGGCGCGGCAAGACCGTGATCAGGTCGGAATTGGCGACCACGCGCCCTGCCGTGAAGAACTGGTTGACCGTCAGCAAGATGCGCCGTTCGCGGTGGATCTGCGACAGGGCCTCGTCGATCAAGCCATGCGCGCGGCCGGAAAAGCTCACCAATAAATGGTTCGCCGCGCAGTAGTTATCCAGCGTCAATTCCTTGTCGGCCAGCGGATGGCCGCGCCGCATCACGCACACATACTTGCCGGAATACAGGCGTTCGTGGCGGATGGGTGAACCCGTTTCGCTCGACAATTGCGCCGCCACGCCCGGAAAGAAACCCACGGCCAGGTCGATATCGCCGCGCAGCAGCATGGGCCGCGGTTCGCGCGTGGTCAGCGGCATCATGCGCACGTTGACGCCCGGCGCTTCCCGTTCGATCGAACGCATCAGGGAAGGCAGCCAGAAGGCGGCCGTCGCATCGGCCATGGCCATGCGGAAAGTGGCATGGGTCTTCGACACATCGAAGGTTTCCGGCGTGACGGCCGCTTCCAGGCTGGCCAGGGCCGAGCGCACGGACGGCCACAACGCTTCGGCGCGGGGAGTGGGTTTCACGCCATACGCCGTGCGGATCAGCAATTCGTCACCGAGGCTCTCGCGCAGGCGTTTGATGGCGTTCGATACCGCCGGCTGCGTCATCGCCAGGTGGCCGGCTGCGCGCGTCAGGTTTTGTTCCGTCATGACGGCGTCGAAAACACGCAGCAAGTTCAGATCCAGCGTCAGAAAACTCATGGAAAGCCCAAGATAAAAGTTGAATTGATTACTTCAGAGTGTAAACCGCGCCGGGCACGAATATTTTCACTCGTCAAAAAATATTACAGTTTTCCATTCACGATTCATATAATTGGTATCAAGAAATGGAATTAGATTTATATGTTGCACTGCACTATAGTACTGGCAAATTCTATAATGCACTGGAACAGTATGTCTACCTTCGCCTCCGCCCTGTACGCAGTATCCGCACCCGTGCTGGAGATTTCCCTGCTGAACGCCCTGCAACTCGTGCTGGTGATCGTCGCCGTGGGCGCCTTCGCCCTGCTGTTCAAGCCTTTGCTGGTGGGTATCGCCCGCGCCATGGTGCTGCTGGTACGTCCCAAGCTGAGCCGCGAAGAGCGCCTGGCGCGCCAGCAGATGCGCGAAGCGCAAGCCTTGAAGCGCACCCTGGGCAAGATGGATGGTGTGTCGCCAAGTAATGCCGCCGAGCTGCGCGCCCTGTCGACGCGTGCCTGAGCGATCAACTGTTGCAGATGACAAGCCGGCGTGAGCCGGCTTTTTTTACGCCCGTGTTTTGCTTCAGCTCATATCGCCCAGCAAATGCGCGCGCAACAAGGTGTCGGCCGGATGGGCGCCGATCCAGATTTTCAGCAGCGCATTGTAAAAGGCCAGGTCAGGCACCGTCTCGCCCACCTGCTTGCCGTTCAGCTTGCACAACGTCCCCTCTTCCGGCAGCCAGTCCACGGTCAGGATGTCGCCCTTTTTCAGGCCGGGCACCATTTCAAACATGGCGCCGAACTGCATCGTCTGGCTCAGCAGGCGCGTGCGGTCGGCCTGGTCGGAACTGCGCTTCAAGCCTTGCATGAAGGCTTGCCCCAGCTCGTCAGAAGTGATGTCGCGCAGCATGACGATTTCCAGACGGCGCGGCCCGGGCAGCGCCAGGATGTCGGCCAGCTGGGTTTTCTTTTCCGGCAGGTACAGCGCAATCGTGTAGACCTTGAAGATGACCTTGTAGCGCACGCCTGCGCCGTTGAGTTTCAATTCGCGGCTGGCCAGCTGCACCGTGTCGTCCAATTTGACGCCGCCCACTTCGACGGCCAGCGCTGGTTGTGCCACGACGGCGCACAGGCAGGCGGCAGCCAGGGAGCGGCCCAAGCGGGATGTGCTTATTTGCATCTTCTACCTCCGTGGAAACCATGGGCTGTGGATAAGTCAGCACACAGTGTAGAACAGTTGGTAAAAGAGGGCCGCGCGTGGCGGCGGTGAGGGGGACGAAGAGCGCTCAGGCCTTGGCTGCGGGCAGTTCAGCCTGCAGGCGTTCGTATTTGGCCATCAATTGCTCCGGGCTTTCGCGCCAGGCGGGATTGAAGGGGATGCAGCTGACGGGGCACACTTGCTGGCATTGCGGCTCGTCAAAGTGGCCCACGCATTCGGTGCACTTGTTGGGATCGATTTCGTAGATTTCCGCGCCCATGTAGATCGCGTCATTCGGGCACTCGGGCTCGCAAATGTCGCAATTGATGCATTCGTCGGTGATCAGTAATGCCATGATTTCACTCTTACTTATTGCGATGATGCAGCGTTGGCGGCAATCTTGTTTTGCAGCCAGCGGTTCACCGAGGGGAAGACAAACTTGGAGACGTCGCCGCCCAGTGCCGCGATTTCGCGCACGATGGTG
Source organism: Janthinobacterium salmonicoloratum (assembly GCF_051380845.1). Lineage (NCBI taxonomy): Bacteria > Pseudomonadati > Pseudomonadota > Betaproteobacteria > Burkholderiales > Oxalobacteraceae > Janthinobacterium > Janthinobacterium salmonicoloratum. The sequence goes on from NZ_JBNYXV010000002.1 coordinate 658,630, forward strand.
CCCGAGATGAACTGGTACTGGTCGGAGGGCGTCAGGAACATGGTTTCGACATCGGGCAGCAGGTAGCGGTTCATGCCGGCCATCTGGAATTCATATTCGAAGTCGGAGACGGCGCGCAAGCCGCGCACGATGACCCGCGCTTCGTGCTTGCGCACGAAATCCTTGAGCAGGCCGGAAAAGCTTTCCACTTGCACATTCGGGTAATGGCCGAGTACTTCGTTGGCGATTTCCAGGCGTTCGTCGAGCGAGAAAAACGGTTGCTTGTTCTTGCTGTCGGCCACACCGACGATCAGCTTGTCAAACAGACCCGATGCGCGGCGCACCAAATCTTCATGACCGCGCGTGAGCGGATCGAATGTTCCTGGATAAACGGCTACAACCATTGCGGCTCCCTAACGATGCACCAATATAGACGCGCATTATGCCTGAAATTGGTGCTGCGCCTCGGGCCAGGGAGCCTTTTTGCCTCATTTATAGGCAGATTCAGGCAGTTGCCGGCACTTTGTTGTAAGTTAGCAAATGATAATAAACGGTGCCTGCCTTGTCGGCACGGATGACTTCCCACGGCGCCATCCACTCGGGTTTTTCCAGTTCGCTGCTTGCATCGAAGACCAGCGGCAAGCCCGATTCCGCATACACCATGCCACCTTCCTTGAGCAGGTTGGCGCACAAGGGCAACACTTTGGCGAGGAAATCCTGCTGGTAGGGCGGATCGAGGAAGATCAGGTCGAAACGCTGGCCGCGCGACGCCAGGCCTTGCGCCGTCAGCAGGGCGTCGCCGCGCAGCAGTTGGACATTCTCGGCGCGCAGTTTCGCCTTGTTTTCTTCCAGCTGGCGGATCACGGGTGTGTGCGTATCGACCATGGTAACGGCGGCGGCGCCGCGGCTGGCCGCCTCGAAGCCCAGTGCGCCGCTGCCGGCGAACAGGTCCAGCACCTGGGCGTTGGCCCAGTCGCCGTCGCGCAAGTGATTGATCCAGTTGAATACGGTTTCGCGCACGCGGTCCGGCGTCGGACGCAAGCCAAGTGCTTGCAAAACAGGCAGCACGGAGCGCTTCCACTGGCCGCCGATGATGCGCACCTGGTTCGGTGGCGGCGCGTGGTGGACGGGGACTTTGGCGGGTTTTTTAATTTTCTTTTGCATGGGCATTTAAAACACCTAACAAAACCTACTGCGCGTCGCGATTTGCGGCCTGCGATGCTCACTGTGCATTCGCACAGCTGCGCTTCTTAGCCACAACTCACTGCCGCTCGCTACGGTTTTGTTAGGCGTTTCATTTCTTCAATTCGATGGCGGCCACTATAGCATATGGCCCCCTCCCCCCTGCTGGCGCTGCCTCTCTATTTGGGTTGCGTGGCCAGGGAATTGAAATCGTCGATCCAGCCCTGCATGCGCTTGACGGCGTGGGCCTTTTGCGCCGGCGTGGCGATCTTGATCACCGTCAAGACCATCTGCGCCGTGCTGCTTTCGTAGGCATCGAAGAAGGCCTTGCGCTCCGAATGTTCGAGGCGCTCGAAACTGTCCTTGATCAGGGTCGTGATCAAGGCCGCGGCCGCTTCCTTGCCGAGTTTTTCCTGATGGACTTTCTTGACCAAGTTCAACACATTCTGCTGGCGCCGCATGCGTTCGTCGAGCCAGATCTCATTGTTCAACGGGCGCGCGTCGGACGCCTTGCGGATGAGGGCTTCCTGCTCGCTGCTGAAGCTGCCGAACCACAGTTCGAATTGCTCCATGGCTTTTTTGTAGCGCAGCTTCTGGCGCTTCTCCTGGTCGCCGCTCAGGTATTTTTTGCGGTAATCCTCATTGTTCGACTTGAACTTCTTTTCCATCTGCGCGATCTGCTCGGGCTTGAGCGAGCGCGCCAGGTCGGCCAGTTCGGGCGCCGCCTTCAGCAACAGCGCCTGGGTGCGCTGCTTGATCTCGCTGTAGTCAGCCATCAGGTCCGCCTGCGTGGTATTGCCTTGCAGCTGCTTCTGGCCCGTGCGCAGGATTTCCACGTAATCCTTCAATTGCGTCTTGCGGTGCCAATCGAACATCTTGTCGATGTCGTCGCGTACCCAGCCCTTCTGGTCGCGGTCCAGGTCGACATACGCGTTCAGCCACCAGTACAGCACGGTATCGCCATTGTTGTAGGCCAGGCGCAAGCCGCTGCAGCCGGCCATGACGACGAGCATGATGGCCAGCATGGCATAAGTAAAACGCCCAAAGGGCGTGGAAGACGGGGCCTGCGTGTTAAACTTTTTCATATTCTTAACTTATAAAAATTACGGTCTATGAACGTTGTCATTCTCGCTGCCGGTATGGGCAAACGCATGCAGTCGGCACTGCCCAAGGTATTGCACCCGTTGGCGGGCAAGCCGCTGTTGTCGCACGTCATCGACACGGCGCGTGGCCTGGCGCCGTCCCGATTATGCGTGATTTACGGGCATGGGGGCGCAGCGGTGCTGAAGTTGCTCGACGGCCACAACGCCAGCCATGCCGTGCAGATCGATGCCGCTGAGCAGGCGCAGCAACTGGGCACCGGTCATGCCGTCCAGCAAGCGTTGCCTTTGCTGGATGACAGCGTGCCAACCCTGATCCTGTACGGCGACGTGCCGCTGACCAGCGCCGCTTCTCTGCAGCAGCTGGTGCAGGCGGCCGGCAAGGACAAGCTGGCCATCTTGACTGTGGAACAGGGCGATCCCTTCGGCCTGGGCCGTATCGTGCGCGAGAACGGCACCATCGTGCGCATCGTCGAGGAAAAGGATGCCACGCCAGAAGAGCGCGCCATTCGCGAAATCAACAGCGGCATCATGGTCGCGCCTACTGTTGCACTGAAGCAATGGCTGTCGGCCTTGTCGAATGACAATGCGCAGGGGGAATACTATCTGACCGATATCGTCGCGCAAGCCGTCGCCGATGGCGTGGCCGTCACCTCGGCCCACCCGGCCGCCGTGTGGGAAGTGGCGGGCGTCAACAGCAAGGTGCAGCTGGCCCAGCTGGAACGCATTCACCAGACCAATATCGCGCAAGCCTTGCTTGAGCGGGGCGTGACCTTGCTTGACCCGGCCCGCATCGACGTGCGCGGTGAACTCATTTGCGGCCGCGATGTCACCATCGACGTCGGTTGCGTATTCGAAGGCCGCGTGGAACTGGGCGACGGCGTGCGCGTGGGCGCCAACAACGTCATCATCAATGCCACCGTGGCGGCTGGCGCGCACATCAAGCCGTTCTGCCATATCGAGGACGCCATCGTCGGCGCCGCCTCCATCATCGGCCCGTACGCGCGTCTGCGCCCGGGCACGGTCCTGGCGGAAGACGTGCATGTGGGTAACTTCGTCGAAGTGAAAAACAGCCAGATAGCCGCGCACAGCAAGGCAAATCACCTGGCGTATATCGGCGACGCCACCATCGGCTCAAAGGTCAACATCGGCGCCGGCACGATTACCTGCAACTACGATGGCGTGAATAAATTCCGTACCGTCATCGAAGACGACGCTTTCATTGGCAGCGACAGCCAGCTGATCGCGCCCGTCACCGTCGGCAAGGGCGCCACCCTGGGGGCCGGCACGACCTTGTCGAAAGATGCGCCGGCCGGCAAGTTGACTGTTTCGCGCGCGCGGCAAGTGACCATCGACGGCTGGACGCGTCCCGTCAAGATCAAGAAGTAAACGGGACATCAGTTCTTGTACACAGGCAGGCCACGTGGCCTGCCTTTTTGTGTGTGGATAACTCTGTGGGCAAGCCACTGCACAAGTAGCGGATAAGCCTGTGCGCAAGCCTGCGCATAAGCTGTTGGTAAATCTGTCAATTCGGCCTGCCATGCATACGTTGATCCATTTTCTCCCGATTTCAGCCAGCTGCGATGGTCGTAATGGCGTTTATCCGCGCATTGTGGATAAGTCTGTGTGTAGGCCTGCGGATAAGCGCTGGATAGTCCGGGTATAAGTGGGGATAACTGTCTTTTTACTACCTGCTTCCTGCTGTTGCTGTGGGTAAGTCTGTGGAAAAGCCCAGTACAGGCGGTGGATAGTTGGTGGGTAAGTATTGCGTTTGATCAAATGACAGCCGAAAGCTGGCTTTCGGCTGTCATTGCCGCATCAGAAGCGGCGATTGAGTTCCACCCACAGGCGGGCCGAACTGCGCGAGGCAAGCAGGACAGGCGTGCCGCCGACCGGCTTGGCGACGTACGCACGGGCATTCCACTGCTGCCCGCCGACCCAGTTCACGCCCAGCCCGGCGCCGTGCAAGCGCGCGCTGTTCGAGCCAGGTGTCCATTGCTGCTGGTTCACCGTCACGCGCGCGCTGTCGATGAAGGCCACGGCCTGCCATTGTCCCGCGTCGCTGGCGCTGAGTTCATGCCGCCATTCGGCGCTGCCAAAATAGCCGAGGTCGCCAGCGGCCACGCCCACGTCGTAGGCGCGTACCGTGTACGGCCCTCCCACGCTCATCTTTTCGGATGAATCGAGGTTGCCGTCCGCCCACTGTCCGGCGAACGCCAGATAGACGGCATTTCGCTGGTCCAGGTTTTGCAGGCGTGACAGGTTGACGTTCCATTTCGCGTACGCGCCATGGCTGCGTGCGCTGAAAGTATCGTTCAGGCGCGCCAGCGGGTCGCTGATGTCGAGCTTGCCAGCCGTCGCGGCCACGCTCCAGCTGGTGATGGCGCCAGCCAGGGCAGCATCGCGCACATCGCCGCTGAGAGTGGCGCTCAAGTTATCCAGGCGGCGGTCACTGCGCATGGCGCTGGCATCGATGCGGTCGCGCAGATGGACCTGGTCATATTGCAGCTGGACATACATATTCGCCTCGCGGCTGCGCAGCAGCGGATGGCGCAGCCAGCCACTGGCGACCTGGGCTGTGCCATGCGCGTGCAGCGGGCGCATGGCGCCTTCCAGGCGGTAGCGCAGGGCGGACACGGCCACCCCGGCGCGCGTGCCGGAACCGTTCAGCAGCAGGTCATAGCCGAGACGCGCATAGGACATGCCCTTGCCCGAGCTGAGCACGCTGGCGCTGGCCACGTCGCCCTGGTGCAGCGGGTTGTAGAGGTATAGCGTGGCGCCGGCGCGGGCGCGGCCCGTGTAGCGGTTGCCATTGTTGTCGAGGAAAGCATTGCCGGCCACGCCAGGGCCGGACCAGGCATCGACCAGTAAATCGGAGCTGCCGACCTCGGCTCCGGGCTTGAGCGTGGCCGTGACGGCGACATTCGGTATGTCGGACAGCAGCAGCAGACTGCGGTCGAGTTCCGCCTGGCCAATGGTCTGTCCCGTTTGCAGCGGCGCCAGGGTGGCGTTCAGTAAGCCATCGCTGACGTCGCTGCGGTTGTCCACGGCTACCAGGCCATAGCGCGCTTCGAGCACCTCGATGCGCACGATGCCCTGGCGGATGGTTTGTGCTGGCACGATGGCGCGCGCCAGCGGATAGCCGTTGACCCGGTAGTAACTGGTGATGCGGGCGGCCAGTTCTCCCAGCTGCTCCAGGGGCAGCGCCTTGCCATGGGCGTCGGCGACGAGCGCCAGCAAGGTGGTCGTGTCGAATGCGCTGTTGCCGGCAATATCGACTTGCGTGACGAGAAATGGCGCGCTGGCGGGCAGCGGTGCCCCCTCTTTCTGTTCGATGCGCAGCGCTGGTGCGCTGGCGGGCGCGTTGGCGGGCGAGGCCGGTTGCAACTGGCGCAGGATCGCGCCAGCATCGGGCACGGCCGGGGTGGTTTGGGCTGCGGCGCATGGCGCGAAGGCCAGCAGCAGCAGGGACAGCAACGGTTGTTGCATCAGATGACGCGGAATCGATGAATAAGTCATGGTGTTATTGATTTACGTTGAGCATGTTGGCGGGCAGCTTGACGCCGCCCAGGACGACTTGCAGTGCCGGGCCGCGGCTGCCGATCTGCATGGAGGTATTCGGCAAGGCATTGCTGGCGGCACCAGTGCTGGCCGGGGCGTCGGTCTGCGTGACGGTGATGGTGGGCGCGGCAGCCAGCGTGCCGGGACGGCTGCCGGCAAAACTGCCCAGCACTTGCGCCTGCAGCTGCACCACGGCAGCCTGGGCCGGCGGCGGCAGGCTGGCTGACGTCAAGGTCAGTGCGCTGGCATTACCCTCGGCTTGCACGAAGGCATAGTCGGTCGAGCTCAGGCCGCTACCGGTGATGGCATAGTTGCCGGCAGGACTGCTGGCCGTGGCCGGGCTGGTCCAGGCAACGGCGCCGCTGGTGGCGTTTGCCAGGGTATCGCTGCCCAGCAGGCCGTTGACCTTGCCGCTCAGGCCATCGGGCGCGCGGCCACCTGTCAAGCTGGCGGCGGCGGCCGTATACTGCAAGCTGGCCTTGGCGATATCGGCCGTGATGTTGCCCGGTTGCACGAGCTCATAGTTGGCCGCGTCCGCGCCCTGCAAGGTGTAGCCATCGACGATCACGGTTTTACGGTTGCTGGCATGCTTGTCGGCAAAATGCGCAGTGCCGCCTGCGACGCGCAGTTCGTCGTCGCCCAGCGCCTGTACCTTGGCCATACCTGTCAGGCTGGCGCCGGTGGTGGCGTCATAGACTTTGTTTGCTGCACCCACGCCGGCGACGGTGAGGCTGACCTTGCCGATGTCGGCAGTAACGTTGCCTGGCTGCACCAGCACGTAGTTGGCCGCATCCGTTCCCTGCAAGACAAAGCCATCGACAATGACGGTCTTGGCGTAACCTGCGTTCTTGTCGGCAAAATGCGCAGTGCCGCCCGTCACGCTGAGCTGGTCGTTGCCCAGCGCCTGCACCTTGGCCGTGCCCGTCAGGCTGACGCCGGTGGTGGCGTCATAGACTTTATTGGCTGCAGCCACGCCGGCGACGGTGACGCTGGCCTTGCCGATGTCGGCCGTGACATTGCCTGGCTGCACCAGCACATAGTTGGCCGCATCCGCGCCCTGCAAGGCAAAGCCGCTCAGGGTGACAGTCTTGCCCGTGCCCACGTTTTTGTCGGCAAAACGGGCAGTGCCCCCGGCCACGCTGAGCTGGTCGTTGCCCAGCGCCTGCACCTTGGCCGTGCCCGTCAGTGTGGCTCCCGTGCCAGTGTCATAGACTTTATTGGCAGCCCCCACGCCCTGCACATTCAGCGTGGCGCGGGTGATGGTGGCGCTGTGCCTGCCGCCGTCCAGCGTGTAGTTGCTGGCCTTGCCCGTGCTGCCGTTAGCCAGCACCAGCGTACCGTTAGCCATGGTCTTTTTTCCACCTGCGTTTTTGTTGTCGAGGATACCGCTGCCCGACAGCAGCAGGTTCTCACCTTGCACCAGGCCGTTCAGTGCCAGCAGACCGGCCGCCATGCCGGTGCTGCCGTCATAGGTGCGCGTGCCGTTCAGACTGATGACGGCCTGCTTGATCGTCAGGGCGCCCGCCTGCAGATCGATGTCAAAACCTTGTTGGCCGGAATACAGGTAGGTGCCAACGGCGTTGTAGAGACCGGCATCGCGGATGGCGCCGTACAGGCTAGTGCTTGAGGAAAAGATTTGCCCGGAATCGGCAGCGCCGGCGACCGAATAACGGACATTGGACAGGCCTCCCGTATAAACTTTGCCATCGTAGGTCTTGCTGACAGCATCCGAGGTGACGGTCAAAGCTGTCAGGAAGCTGCGCAGCAGTGGCGCTGTCTGGCCTTCATAGATGCGCCAGACGGCACCGCTGCCGGCGCCCGTGGCCATATCCCAGCCATCGAAACTCGATTTCGAGTGCAGTTGTGCATCGCTCAAGGCGCGCACGTTAGTCTGCGCGCCGCCACCGTTGCCGATGCCCGAGGCGTCGGCAGTACTGCTCCAGAAGCTGTTTTTTACCAGGCTGAAGTTGGTGCCGATCAACGCGCCCTTGCTGGTCTCGCCCTTGACCATACCCGTCGCGTAAGTGTTCTCGACGGTACCGCCCATGCTGAGCCCGACCAGGCCGCCCACGGACGTGACGCCGCTGACGGCGCCGCTGGCGTAGCTATTGTTGATATTGCCTTCGTTCGTACCCAGCAAGCCGCCCACGGACTCGCGGCCATTGACCGTTGCGGTACTGTAGCTGTTGGAAATGAGGCCCCTGCTGTAGCCTGCCAGGGCGCCGACGTGGTTGACGCCTTCAATGCTGCCGCCCAGTAAGCCGATATTGCTGATGACCGAGGCGCTGTCCGCATAGCCGAACAATCCGACGACATCGTAGTCGGACACCATGCTTAGTGCGCTGATGGTATGGCCCTGGCCGTTCAAGCTGCCGGTGAAGGTATTGCCTATGCTGCCGTTCGGGCCGTTGGCCATGCCGACAGGAATGAAGCCGTTCTTTCCCCATACTCCCTTGCCGCTCGCCGTGGCGCCGGCATCGATGTTGGCACCCAGCACATAGCTGTCATTCAGTCCCATGGACATCAATTGCAGCTGGTGTGCGTTGTAGATGGTCTTGGAATACTCGGATGCGAGCATAGGATAGGTACCGCCTTCGCTACCGCCGACATTATTCAAGTTGCCATCTATGTTGACCAGCACCCAATTGTTGCCCTGCGCGCCAGGGGTGGTGGTGAAATTGAATCCTGTAAAACTGCTGGCCGTGCGCATCTGGGCTTCCGTCAGGCCGGTGCCGCCCTGCGAGGTCGCCTGGCCGGTACCGTCCATGGACCAGTAGCTATTGGTCGTGAATCTGGCATTGCCGTTGCTGCCGATCAGGCCGCCGATGTTTTCGCCACCGGGCGTGATGATCAATCGGCCTGCCGCGTAGCTGGTGTCGACCAGCCCGCCGTTGCGGCCTATCAAGCCGCCTATGCTGGTCTTGCCCGTCACGCTACCCGTGGCATAGCTGTTGCTGATCTTGCCGTTATTGATGCCCGCCAGTCCGCCCGTCTCGGTATCGCTGCTGACGGCGCCCGTGGCGTAGCTATTCATGATGGTGCCCGTATTGCGCGCCACCAGTCCGCCACTGATGAGCCTGCTAGTGACGTTAAGCGAGGCATAGCTGTTCTTGATGGTGCCCCGGTTGTCGCCGACCAGGCCGCCGCCGTAATAGTTGGTCTTGATGTGGCCGCCGTTCAAGCCCACGTTCTGGATCAGGGCGTCTTTGGTCGTGATGGAAAACAAGCCGCTGCCGCCAGTATCCCCCGACATCATGTAGAGGTGATTGATCGAATGGCCCAGACCATCGAATACGCCACTAAAGCCCGCTGCCCCGCCCAGCGGCGCGAAACCCCAGTCCCACCAGTTGGGACCCCATGCTGCAGAGGCAGAGATGGAGGCATCGATGTCACCGCCCAGTACAAAATTGCCGTTCGGCTTGCCGTTGATGCCTTGCAAGTCGGTCCCCGTGACACTGCGGTAAGCGCCCAGCTGGGTGATGACAGTATAGTCGGTGCGCACGCCGTCGTAGCCCAGCTTGGTACTGAAATTCTGCCCGGCGGGCAAACTCACCTGCGCGCCGTTGCCTAGTTGATACACCGCCGTGTTGCCGGCGGCGGCGGCGCCTTGGCCGTATTCCAGCGCCAGGCTGGCCGTGCCGGAGGCATGCAGCGTAGCGTTGATATTGACGTTGCGCTGGGCGTTCAAGGTCAGCTTGTTGGCCGACCACTTGACGCTGTCGTTGACGTTGACGTCGCCGCCAGTGCCGCCCATGCCATTCGTGCTTTGGACCAGAATATCGTTGTAATGCAGCATGACCGACAGGGTACCGCCGTTGAGATCACCACCGGTGGCGGCGATGGTGAAGTCGACCGGGTCGATCAGCCAGGTGCCAGTGCGGCCCAGCGGAGCGGCCGTGCTGATGTGGACGTTGTCGTCGATCTTCACGTGGGCGGCGCTCGTTTCAATGAAGCCGCCATTGCCGCCCGCAGGCGCGCTGGCGTCCAGGGTACCGGCCACGCGGGTGGTGCCGGCGCGCATGCCGCCGAGCAGCACGATGCTGCCATCGTGCTGTTCCACGCTGCGCGCTTCGATGACGCCGGTGTTGTTGACGACGCTGGCCAGCAGGGAGTCGCGGGCGCCCGCGCTCATCAGCACCTGGCCACCATCGGCGCGGATCAGGCCACCGTTCTCGGCCAGATTGTTCAGGGTGCTTTGGTCGATCTGCAATTGCAGCAGGCGCGCGCCGTCAAAGCTCAGGGTGGCGGCGCTGCCGGCGCCCAGGGCAACCGTGCCCAGGCGTGCCGAAATGCTGCCCTGATTGCTTACCTGCCGGCCCAGCAGGGCAATATAGCCGCCCTCGTTTGCGCGCAGCGTGCTTTCATTGACGACCCGGCCACTACCATTGCCACCGAACGCGTGCTTTGAGCCGCCCAGGCTGGCGTTGTCGACGTCGAGCGTCGTGGCCACCAGGCCACCCACATTGACTTGCGCGCCGCGGCCGAACAGCACGCCGTTCGGATTGATCAGGTACACCTGGCCGTTTGCGTTGACCCGCCCCAAGATCTGCGTGCCGTTGCTGTCGAAGATGCGGTTGACGGCCAGTGCGCTGGCCGAGGGCTGGACGAAGTTGACGGTTTCATTGGCGCCCACGTTGAAACCGCTCCAGTTCAGCGCCGCCTGCTGGCTCGATTGCCGGATGGTGGTGCTATTGCCCTGCTGGCTGATGCTGGCCGTGCCTGCCACCACCTGCCCGCCCGTGGGAGCGGCCAGCGCCGGGCCCCCCAGCGCCAGCGCCGTCATGGCCGCCGCCGCCGCAGCGAGCTTGCGGCGGCTACCCTTGCCGCGCCCACGCGACGTTTCCGCAACGGCGACCCAGGCGTTCAAGACGTGGCTCCAGACGAGGCGGTATATATGGTTCAACGATCCGTGACGGTGCATGCTATCTGTCCTTGTTGATATGAATAGGAAATACGCCCGCGCGCCAATGCGCCGGAGGCCGGGCTGGCGGGAGCTGGAAATGGGGCAAAACGGATCAGGAAAGCGGCGCCAACAAAGAAGGGCAGGTGATGTGGCTGGCGAGTCGGTGGCGGTGCATGTTTTCCCTGTACTTTGCGTGGTAGCGCGGACGGCGTCCGTCGCGGCTCTTTTTATTGCTTTTTTAAATACAATAGTTGCAAAAAGCTACAAAAATTTCTGAGTGGAAAGATAGCAGAACAGGGAAACTTAAGATTGAGCAAACCTGAGCGATTCCCGACTGATTTAGTCGGGAATGCCGGCGGCAATCAGGCGGGCAGGCGCAAGGCGAAGCTGATGGTGCCGTTGTTGCCGGCGCTGTCGAGGGTGACCTGGCCGCCGTGCAATTCGGCGATGCGCTGCACCAGGTACAGGCCCAGTCCGGCACCAGGCTTGTGCTGGGCGATGCGGCCGCGGAAGTATTTCTGGAACAGGCGCGGGATTTCATCGGCCGGCAGGGGCTCGCCCGCATTACTGACGATGATCTGCACGCGGCCGTCATCGAGCGTGGCGGCCTGCACGCGTATCGCCTGGGCTTGCGGCGCATGCCGGTCAGCATTGCTGAGCAAGTTGCGCAGGGCCACACGCAGCAGGCTGGCATCGACCACGACGCTGTCGGGCAGCGCTTGCACGCTGGCATCGATGCGGCCATCGGGCCATTCGGCCAGCACGGCGTGCAGCAGGGCGCGCAAATCGCATGGCTGGGGACGGAACGTCGCCGCGCTCGTTTCCATGCGGTCGGCGCTCAGGTATTCATCCACCAGTGCCGTCATGCGGCCGCTGGCTTCGCGCAAATTCTGGCAGCGCTGCAAGGTTTTTTCACGCGGCGCGTCCGTGTTGCGGGCAATTTGCTGGGCCGTGGTATTGATGATGGCCAGCGGCGTGTGGAATTCATGCGACACCATGGCAACGAAATCCTGCTGCTCTTCGCGGGTGCGGGTTTCCACTTCCAGCGCGGCGCGCAATTCGCCTTCGAGCGCGGCGCGCCGGCCGATTTCCTGCCGCAACGCCACGGTGCGCAGCGCCACCTGCTCTTCCAGGCGTTCGTTCAGGGCGCGCACGGCGCTCACGGCCTCGGCTTGTGCCCGGTCCTTGGCGCGGCGCAATTCGGCGTAGCGGCGGTTGAGGCGCAGGCTCATCAGCATCATGTGCACGAACGCGCCCAAGGTGGCCGCATGGTTGGTCCAGAAGTTGGGCGGCACGATCGCCATATTGCGCAGGAAACTGATCACCACGCCCGCATAAAAGATGCCGAAGATAAACAGGAAGGCGCGCGCCGGACGATGCCCGCGCAGTGCCATCCAGCTGGCCAGGGCGATGAACAGCACGATCAATGGCAAGGCCGTCATTTGTACGACGAGCACGCCAGCGGCATAGTCGCCGTGCAGCACCAGCAGCGCACCACACAGGGCGGCAGCGGCCGTCAAGCCCACCACGACGCGGCTGAAACGGGGATACAGGGCGGGCAGTTCCAGTTGCAAAGTGGAAAAACGCGCACCGACGGCAATCGACATGGCCATCGACACGCCCAGCATGGGATCGGACAGCCAGTTCGGCATGGCGAAAATTTGCTGGGGAATGGCGATCGTCAGCGCTTCCGTGGTGGCATTCGTCAGCACGTACAGCAGATACCAGCCGCTGTGGGCTTCGCGCGTCATGCGCCAGAAAAAGATATGGAACAGGATCAGCAGCAAATAACTGCCGAACTGCAAGCCGTAATACAGGTATTCGCGGCGCGAGGAAGCGTCGAAGCTGGCGCTGGGCAACAACGTCAGCTCCGTCGACATGGCTTTCTTGCTGTGCAGGCGGACCAGCCAGCGCTGTGGCGTATCGGCTTGCAGGCGCAGCGGAAACACCACCTGGCGCGCATCGATGGGCCAGTTGCCGCGCGCCACGTCGGCGCCCGCCTGCTGCAAGATCCAGTGGCCTGCCGCATCCCAGCGGTACAGCCGCACGTCGTCGAGCACGGCATTGCTGAAACGCACGACCCATTCATCGGGGGAGGCTGCCGCGCGTGTCACCTCCAGGCGTAGCCAGACGGCGTCCTGCGTGTAGCCGGCGCTGACGGCGCCGGGCAAGCTGCGCCAGCCGGGCGCCGCCAATGCCGCATCGGGCCCCAGCCGGCCCGTGGCGTCGCGCAGCATCTGCAGGTGGCCGCTGGCGGAAACGGGCTGTCCGCTGGCTGGTAGCAACAGCGGCGCGGGCACAGGCGCTGCAGTTGCAGCCTGGGGGAACAGGGCGGTGAACAAGAGGAAAATGGAGAGCAGGATTTTCATGGCGAGGCAGCTTACCACGGCCATGGCGGCAGTCAGAAAGACAACTTCCCGGCCCCACGGCGATCGGTTATCCTTGCGCCATGTTGAACCTCATCCTGCTTGAAGACGAAGCCGTGCTGCGCCACGAGCTGACCGAGTTTCTCGGCGATTGCGGCTACCGCGTCAGCGCCGTGGCCGACCTGGCCGCCTTCCACGCCTGCTACGCGCCGGCCCTGCACCGTATTGCCATCATCGACCTGGGCTTGCCCGATGGCGAAGGCATGGTGCTGGTACGCGCCTTGCGCGCGCAGGGGCAGCCCATCGGCATCGTCGTGTTTACGGCGCGCGGGGCCACGCAGGACAAGGTCAAGGGATTGGGCGGTGGTGCCGACTACTACCTGCCCAAGAGCGCCGACCTGGATGAGCTGGCAGCCACCCTGGGGGCGCTGGCTCGGCGCCTGGGTGCGCCGCCGCCCTCCACGGCCTGGGTGCTGGAACTGGGACCGCGCCGTCTCTTGCCGCCCGGCTGCGGCGCCATTGCGCTGTCGCAACAGGACGTCACCGTGTTGCACGCGTTGATGGCCGAGCCGGAACGCATCGTCAGCCGCCAGCAGATCGTGCAATCGCTGGGCGAGGATTTTCTCAGCTATGATCAGCGCCGGCTGGACACCCAGATCAGCCGCTTGCGCCGCAAGGCCGAACAGGCGGCGGGCCTTGCCTTGCCCATCAATACCGCCCGCAACGCCGGCTACCGCTTCTATGCCGAAGCGGAAGTACGCCCCTGAGTTTCCCGTCTGTCGCCGCGGAAAGGCTGTGGATAAGCCTGTCGATAAGTGGACTGCTAACTTGTTGGCAAGCTGTGCGTAGCCGGTGCACAAGTTTACCTGGCAGTAGCTTATGAACTCTTTCCCTGCTGGTGCAGCACCGTCGTGTACCGCCTGAGGGCGCTTCCTGGTGCAGCCCTTGCCATCCTGCCGTGGCCTGCCCGTATCATGCCTGTGCATAAGCCTGTGGGCAAATGCTGCGTAAGCGGTGGAAAAGCGCCGTATAAGTATGTGGACAAGCGGTGTGCAAGCGGTGGATAAATAAAATCGATAAATCAAACAGCGATGCGCGTTTCGAATTTGCTGCGAAACGTGGAAAAATAGCTTTTGACGTTGCGCACATTCGCGTGCGCGGCAAACAGGCGGTGCGCCAGCGCGTGGTAGGCGGGCATGTCGGCCACCTGCACCATCAGCACGAAGTCGGGTCCGGGCGAGACCCGGTAGCATTGCAGCACGGCCGCTTCCTCCGCCACCAATTGTTCGAATTCCGCCATGCGTTCCGCCGCCTGTACGTCGAGCGTGATTTCCACGATGGCCGTCAGGCGCGCGCCCACCAGTTGCGGCGCGACGATGGCCACTTGCCGCTCGATGACGCCGCTTTCCGTCAAATGCTTGACCCGCCGCAAACACGTGGGCGCCGAGACGTGCACTGCTTGCGCCAGCTCACTGTTGGTTTGCGATGCATCAATTTGCAAGGCGTTCAGGATGCGACGATCAATCTCGTCGAGAGTAATGTTGCTATGGTTCATGATTTTGATGAATTAGAAAACATATCGAGTTTAAATGAAATAATATTTCACCGCAAAATAGTCGTGAAATATTCAGTCAAAAATACACGGATTTAGAAAGCATATTTCATTCACTCTGCATTAGCATGCTTGCATTGATTAAATTTTAGACAGAGGTTTCCATGTGCGGCATCGTCGGCGCGGTAGCGCAACGTAATATCACTCCCATCCTGGTCGAAGGCTTGAAGCGCCTGGAATACCGTGGCTACGATTCCTGCGGCATCGCCCTGCATGCGGATGGCCGTTTGCAACGTTCGCGGTCCACCTCGCGCGTGGCCGAGCTGGAAAAGCAGATCGCCGAAGAAGGCTTGAGCGGTTTTACGGGCATCGCCCACACGCGCTGGGCCACGCATGGCGCCCCGGTCTCCTTCAATGCCCACCCGCACTTTTCCCCAACGGAAGAGAACGCCCGCGTGGCGCTGGTGCATAACGGCATCATCGAAAACCATGACGAACTGCGCGCCGAACTGACGGCCCTCGGTTACGTCTTCCAGAGCCAGACGGACACGGAAGTGATCGCCCACCTGGTCGAGCACATGTATAACGGCGACCTGTTCGAGACCGTGCAGCAGGCCGTGAAACGCCTCGACGGCGCGTATGCGATTGCCGTTTTCTGCCGCGACGAACCGCACCGCGTGGTCGCAGCGCGCCAGGGCTCGCCCCTGATCGTCGGTCTGGGCAATGGTGAAAACTTTGTCGCCTCGGATGCCATGGCGCTGGCCGGCACGACCGACCAGATCATCTACCTGGAAGAAGGCGATGTGGTCGACCTGCAATTGTCGCGCTGCTGGATCGTCGACGTCGATGGCAAGCCCGTCGAGCGCGAAGTGAAAACCGTGCATGCGCACACGGGCGCGGCCGAGCTGGGCCCGTACCGCCACTACATGCAGAAGGAAATCTTTGAACAGCCGCGCGCCATCGGCGACACGCTCGAAGGCGTGACGGCCATCATGCCGGAACTGTTCGGCGACAACGCCTATGCCATCTTCAAGCAGATCGACCGCGTGCTGATCCTCGCCTGCGGCACCAGCTCGTATGCGGGCATGACGGCCAAGTACTGGATCGAGTCGATCGCCAAAGTGCCTGTCAGCGTGGAAGTGGCCAGCGAATACCGCTACCGCGACAGCGTGCCGTACCCGAACACCCTGGTCGTCACCATCTCGCAAAGCGGCGAAACGGCCGACACCCTGGCCGCCCTGAAACATGCGCGCAGCCTGGGCATGCAGCACACCTTGACCATCTGCAACGTGGCCACCAGCGCCATGGTGCGCGAATGCGCGCTGGCCTACATCACGCGCGCTGGCGTGGAAGTGGGCGTGGCGTCCACCAAGGCCTTCACCACGCAGCTGGCCGGCCTGTTCCTGCTGACCCTGTGCCTGGCGCAAGTCAATGGCCGCCTGTCCGAAGAACAGGAAGCGGCGCACCTGAAAGCCATGCGTCACCTGCCCGTCGCCATCGCCTCCGTGCTGGCGCTGGAACCGCAAATCATCGCCTGGTCCGAGGAATTCGCGCGCAAGGAAAACGCCCTCTTCCTGGGCCGCGGCATGCATTACCCGATCGCCCTGGAAGGCGCCTTGAAACTGAAGGAAATTTCCTACATCCATGCCGAAGCGTACCCGGCCGGTGAACTGAAACACGGCCCGCTGGCCCTGGTGACGAACGAAATGCCGGTCGTCACCATTGCGCCCAACGACGCCCTGATCGAAAAGCTGAAATCGAACATGCAGGAAGTGCGCGCCCGCGGCGGCCAGCTGTACGTCTTCGCCGACGTCGACTCGCGCATCAGCTCCGGCGAAGGCTTGCACGTCATCCGCCTGCCCGAGCACTACGGCGACCTGTCGCCTATCCTGCACGTGGTCGCGCTGCAATTGCTGGCGTATCACACGGCGCTGGCGCGGGGCACGGATGTGGATAAGCCACGCAATTTGGCCAAATCGGTGACGGTGGAGTAAGCAGGCCGGGTGCCACCCCGGGCCACCAAGAAGAAAACGCCACCTCCGGGTGGCGTTTTCTTTTTTCTGTCACAGCTGAACCCACTGTGCGAGAATGCCACTCCCCCCCCGGATGGTGCGCATGATGACCAAACTCGCCGCAATCATAACTGGAATGACACTCGTGCTGGCAGCTTGCAAGCCCGCAGCCACAGCACCTGCGCATGACATTCCTGCGGCAATGCGCCAGACCGCGACCACCCTGCTGCAGTCAAAATTGCTACACGCGACCTCGATTGCCGTCGTTTATCGCGGCAAGGAATTCATTCTGCATCAAGGCGAGCTGGAGACCGGCAAAGCCAATCCGCCGAACGATGCAACGCTGTATGAAATCGGCTCAGTCAGCAAAACTTTTGCAGGCCTGCTACTGGCGAACGCCGTGCTTGATGGGAAGGCGGCGCTCGACGATCCCATACAAAAGTACCTGGCGGCCACTTACCCGAACCTGCAGTCGCAGGGGCAGCCAATTCGCTTGCGCCATTTGATCACGCACACCAGCAATATGCCGGGCATGCTGCCATTGCAGGTGAACACCGTATTGAAGGATTTCACTGCACACGCCACGCCGGCAAAGCTCAATGCAGCCTACGCCAACTACGGACAACAGCAATTCTGGCAGGACTTGCACACAGTTACCATCAAAGGTCCGCTTGGCAAGGACTACGCATATTCAAGCGCCGGTACCGAACTCATTGCGCACACTCTCGAAAAAATCTACGGAATGCCCTATGAAGTCCTGCTCACGCAATTCATCGCGCGCGAAGCGGGCATGCAAGATACCAGGCTGAGAATCACAGCCAGGGATACCGGCAGGCTAGCGCCCGGCTACCACAGCGACAATCCCGCCATGACAACACCGATGCCACAACTGCCTTGGGGGGCAGCGGGCAACCTGAAGTCGACTATGCCGGATATGACGAAGTACCTGCGCCTGCAATTGGGCGCCAATCCCGCAGTCGTCGAATCGCACAAGCCGCTGGTACGCTTTCAGGACGACTTCAGCATTGGCTATTTCTGGAACATCGGTAGCAATCGCCAGTTGGGCACGCATTATGTCCACCATGGCGGCGTGCCACGTGCGCAAAGCTACGCCTACGTCGTTCCTAAATATCAGCTTGGGGTCTTCATCATCACCAACCAGAGCGGCGACGCTACTGCCGGCGCCATGGAAAGCGCGCTGGCGCATATTTTCGACACAGTGGAATCCATGGAAAGCGCGAAGTAGGCATGAGCTGTCATGCTCAAGGAGCTGGTTCGGTGCGAGAACGGTACTGCTCTATCCACTTCACAGACTGTGCGATGCCTCCAAAGGGAAAGAAATGCAGGCTGACCTTGCCATGTGCTTCTGTCAGCCCGGTGGCCAGGCGCTCAACAAAAAGATCCGGCCCCGCCGTGCCGAACAGTTTGCCGATTGAGATGCCGTACTTGGACCACATCGATGCGCATGCGCCCACGCCGCACAATGCGGCATAGCGCGCGAGCACCGCGATGCTCGCGGGGCCCGGCACGCCCACGCGCACGGGATGTTCAATGCCACGCTCGCGCAGCGCTTTCAACCACGTCAACACGATGTCAGCATCAAATGCAAACTGCGTGACGATCAAGGGCGTCATGCCGCGCTTGTCGATGCTGTCGCACTTGCGTTCGAGCACCTCCCACTGTTCGGCCGTGCTCATGACCGGATGTCCTTCCGGGTGACCACCCACGCCGATCACCTTCATGCCCGAGCGCTCGAAAACGCCTGTTTCGATCAGCGAGGAACTGTCGGAAAACGGCCCCATCGGGGTGGACGGATCTCCGGCGATCACGAAGCAGCGTTCGACGCCGGCCTCAGCGACCGCGCGCTGGACGAACGAATCCAACTCGACGAGCGAGGAGATACGGCGCGCAGAAAAGTGCAGCATGGGCTCAAAGCCGAGTCTGCGCACGGCCCGCGCTGCAGCCAGTCGCGCGTCGTTGTCCTCGCGAGGCAGGTAGGGAATGGCAATGGTTGACGCGGGCAAGATCCGGGGCGCTGCTGCGTTCAAAGCAGCAATGTCCTTCGCACTGACTTCCAAGGAATAGGCGTGCGTGATGTTGCTGGCGGGCCTGGGCTTATCGGGATGCATCCAGGGCTTCAGCATCACTCCCTTGCGCCATGACGATGGCAGGCTGGCGGGCCAGTTCGATGAAGGCCCGCACGTAGTCGATAGCGGTGTCCGCCTCGCGTGCCCCCAGGAAGATCTGCTTGGCGACGCCTCGCGCGCCCAGCCGCACAGGCACCACGTCCATCTTGGTCGCATATTCCTCGACTAGCCAGCGCGGCAGGGCGGCCACACCGCGGCCGCTGGCTACCATCTGCAGCATGATATCGGTGGTTTCGATGGCTTTGTGGCGCTTGGGCGTGACACCGGCCGGCAACAGGAACTGGTTATAGATGTCCAGGCGCTCGATGTCCACGGGATAGCTGATGAGCACTTCCTGGGTCAGTTGCTGGGGTTTCACATAGGCCGCCGACGCCAGGGCATGGCCCTTGGCCACGACGAGCACCTGCTCGTAGTCGAACACGGGTTCGAATGTCAGCCCCGGCTTGTACAGCGGGTCGGGCGTGACCAGCAGGTCGATCTCGTAGCCGAAGAGCGCGCCGATCCCGCCGAATTGGAACTTCTGCTTGACGTCCACATCCACGTCGGGCCATGCGGCCAGATAGGGAGACACCACTTTGAGCAGCCACTGGTAGCAAGGGTGGCATTCCATGCCGATGCGCAGCGCGCCGCGCTCGCCCTGCGCGAACTGGCCCAGGCGCTCTTCGGCCAGGTCCAGTTGCGGCAGCACCCGGTTCGCCACCGCCAGCAGATACTGGCCGGCCTGCGTCAGGCGCAGGTTTCGCCCTTCGCGCAGCCAGACGTCGGTGCCCAGTTGCTGCTCCAGCTTCTTCATGCTGTGGCTCAGGGCCGACTGGGTCAGGTGCAGCACGCTGGCTGCGGCCGTCAACGACCCTTGTTTCTCGACCTGCTGGACGATGCTGAGGTGGATGCGTTCAAGCATTGAGATGAGCCATGTTCATGGATGTATGAAATAAGACCATTATACTTCATCGATTCCCGCCGCTATCATCGATCCCTTTGTTGCCTGCATTGTTCGGCCCTGGCGCATCCATCCCTATGAAAGCAAACATGACACGTCCACTTCGTATAGTCGCGGTTTCCGGTGGGCTGCAACGCCCTTCCAAGGCTGCAGCCCTGGCCGAGCACCTGATGGACCTGATCGCCGACGAAGTGCTGTGCGAACAACGCCTGGTCGAACTGGGTCAGCTCGCACCGCAGCTAGCCGGCGCGGTCTGGCGCTCCCACCTGCCCGATACGGTGGAGCGGGAACTTGCCGCGGTCGAGCAAGCTGACATCCTGGTGGTGGCAACACCGGTCTTCCGCGGCTCCTACACGGGACTGTTCAAGCACTTCTTCGACTTCATTCATCAGGACGCCTTGATCGACAAGCCAGTCTTGTTGGCTGCGACCGGCGGCAGCGAGCGCCATGCCCTGATGATCGACCACCAGTTGCGGCCGCTGTTCAGCTTTTTCCAGGCACGCACATTGCCGCTGGGCGTCTATGCAACCGACAAGGATTTCGTCGACTACCGTCTGCAAGACGAGGCGCTGATCCAGCGCGCCGCGCTGGCGGTGCAACGGGCCTTGCCATTGATCGGCCTGACGCGCCATGCGCCTTCTGCCACCGCTGACGAAGCGGTCGCGGCCTGACATGGATCACGACGGCCAGCAATCCACACATTCATTTTTTCGCAGAAATCAGGACACCAGATCACCATGAGCAAAGATTTTATATTCAGCATCAAGAGTATTGTTTTCGATGAAAACTATCATCCGGCCGACAATACGCGCCTGACGACCAACTTTGCCAATCTGGCCCGGGGAAACAGCCGCCAGGAAAACCTGCGCAATACCCTGAGGATGATAGACAACCGTTTCAACAACCTGGCGCATTGGGACAACCCGAACGGCGATCGCTACTCCGTAGAGCTCGAAATCATTTCCGTGGAGTTGAATATTGATGTCAAAGGCAGCAATATTCCATTGATCGAGATACTGAAACCGACCATCATCGACAAAAAAACCGGGGAACGAATCGCTGGGATTGCCGGCAATAACTTCTCCTCTTACGTGCGCGATTACGACTTCAGCGTCGTGCTGGCAGAGCACAACAATAATAAATCCACCTTCAGCGCCCCGGATGATTTCGGCGATTTCCATGGCAAGCTGTTCAAGCACTTTGTAAGCTCAGACACTTACCAGGAGCATTTCGACAAGCCGCCGGTCATCTGCATCAGTGCATCGAGCAGCAAGGTCTATCACCGGACCGGAAATCAGCATCCCGTATTGGGTGTCGAGTATCAACAAAACGAGTTTTCCTCCACCGATCAATATTTTGAAAAAATGGGGATGCAAGTTCGCTACTTCATGCCGCCGGATAGCGCCGCACCGCTGGCGTTTTATTTCATCGGCGACCTGCTGGGCGACTACACCAATCTTGAACTGATCGCCACCATCAGCACGATGGAAACATTCCAGAAAATTTACCGGCCCGAAATTTACAACGCCAATTCGGCGGCAGGCAAGTCGTATCAGCCCAGCCTGAAAAATCAGGACTATTCATTGACGCAGATTGTCTACGACCGGGAAGAGCGCAGCCAGCTGGCAGTCAAGCAGGGCAAATATACGGAAGAGCACTTCATCAAGCCATACAAAAATATTCTTGAACAATGGGCTGCGAATCACGCTCTCTGATTAATCAACATACACGACATTACTGATCATGAAAAAATTATTGCCTACTTCAACCGCCGGTAGCTTGCCCAAACCTTCCTGGCTTGCCCAACCTGAAAAACTCTGGTCGCCCTGGAAATTGCAGGACGAGGAACTGATCGAGGGCAAACAGGATGCCTTGCGTTTGTCCCTGCAGGAACAACAGCACGCAGGCATCGATATCGTCAGCGATGGCGAGCAGACCCGCCAGCATTTCGTCACCACCTTCATCGAGCATCTGAGCGGCGTTGATTTTGACAAACGCGAGACCGTCAGAATTCGTGATCGCTATGATGCGAGCGTGCCGACCGTCGTTGGCGCCGTGAGCCGCCCGAAGCCGGTTTTTGTGGAAGACGCCAAGTTTTTACGTCAGCAAACCACGCAGCCGATCAAATGGGCCCTGCCAGGTCCGATGACGATGATCGATACGCTGTATGACAGCCACTACAAGAGCCGTGAAAAACTGGCCTGGGAATTCGCTAAAATCCTCAATCAGGAAGCCCGAGAACTGGAGGCGGCTGGCGTCGACATCATCCAGTTTGACGAACCCGCCTTCAATGTCTTCTTTGATGAAGTGAATGACTGGGGGATTGCTACCCTGGAAAGGGCGATCGAAGGGCTCAAATGCGAAACTGCCGTCCACATTTGCTATGGATACGGTATCAAAGCCAATACTGACTGGAAAAATACGTTGGGGTCCGAATGGCGTCAATACGAAGAATCTTTTCCCAAGCTGCAGAAATCGAATATCGATATCATCTCGCTGGAATGCCACAACTCACGTGTTCCCATCGACCTGATTGAACTCATCCGTGGCAAAAAAGTGATGGTCGGGGCCATTGACGTGGCAAGCAATACCATTGAAACGCCGGAGGAAGTCGCCAACACCCTGCGCAAAGCGCTGCGGTTTGTCGATGCCGACAAGCTCTACCCGAGCACCAACTGTGGCATGGCGCCCTTGTCTCGTCGCGTAGCAAGAGGCAAATTGAATGCGCTCAGTGCAGGCGCAGACATCATCCGTGGAGAGCTTTCGGCCTAGCGTTGCTATGTCAAATTTAATTGTTTGACATGAATAAGGTCGTGTAACAGGAAGCAGCCCATGCTGCATGACGCCACAGGCACCGGCAGGTAGCTGTGGCGTTGCTGTCTTAGAACTCTTCCCAGTCCGATAATGCGGCTGCTGCCGGCGCAGCTTTCCTCGCCGCCGGCACGCGTAGTGTGATGGCTTGCTGGCGCGGTGCGGTTGGCGTGGCGACTGCCGCTTTGGTCTGCGGCTTACCGGCGTCAAGCTTGAACGCACTCACCACCTGCGCCAAGGTGGCCGCCTGCTCCTGCATGGCCGCGGCGGCGGCCGCCGATTCTTCCACCAGGGCCGCGTTTTGCTGGGTGACGTTGTCCATCTCGCTGATGGCCTGGTTGATTTGCTCGATGCCGGCCGTCTGTTCCGCGCTGGCGGACGTGATCTCTTCCATGATGTCGGTGACGCGGCGCACGCTGTCGACCAGGTCGCTCATGGTATTGCCGGCCTGGTGCACGAGCTCGCTGCCGGCCGCCACGGTCTGGGTCGAGTCGTCGATCAGGGTCTTGATTTCCTTTGCCGCGGCAGCCGAGCGGTGCGCCAGGCTGCGCACTTCCGTGGCCACGACGGCAAAGCCGCGGCCCTGCTCGCCCGCGCGCGCCGCTTCCACGGCCGCATTCAAGGCCAGAATATTGGTCTGGAAAGCGATGCCATCGATGACGCCGATGATGTCGGCAATCTTGTTCGACGAGGCGTCGATTTGCCGCATGGTCGCCACCACTTGCGCAATGACGGCGCCGCCGCGCTGCGCCACGCCGGAGGCCGTGTCGGCCAGCACATGCGCCTGGCGCGCATTGTCGGCATTCTGCTTGACGGTCGAGGTCAGCTCTTCCATGGAAGAGGCTGTCTCTTCCAGCGAGCTGGCTTGCTGCTCCGTGCGCGCAGACAGGTCCAGGCTGCCCGCCGCCACTTCGGACGAGGCCGAGGCGATGGTTTCCGTACCGGCGCGCACCGTGCCCACCGTTTGCGCCAGGTTGTCGTTCATGCGCTTGAGCGCCTGCAACAGTTGCCCCATTTCATCGCGCGACTGCACGGTGATCTGGCTGCGCAAATCGCCAGCGGCCACCGTATTGGCCACCTGCAATGCCGTGGTGACGGGACCGGTGATGGAGCGCGTGATGCCATATGCCAACGCCGCCGCAATGGCCAGCGCCGCCAGCGACATGCCGATCAGCAAGGTGCGCGTGTTGGCATAGGTAGCATTGGCCTCGTTGCCCGCCGTGTTGGCCAGGGTGTTTTGCAAGCTGATCTGTTCAGCAATCAATTGCTTGTAGACGAGTAAGACGGGGCGCAGCTGGCCGTACAGATAGGCGCTGCTGTCGTCCGGCGTGCCGCTCCTGATCAGTTCAAGCAAGGCCTCTTGCCCTTGCGCGTAGCGCGTGTTGGCGTCGTTCATCTTGGCCAGCAAAGCCCGTTCGCGCTCGGAATCGAGCATGCTCGCGAGCTTGCCGAGATTGCCGGCCGCCGCCTGGCGCGCGGCCAGGATGGCGTCGGTTTGCTTGCGCTGGTCGGCCGGATCGGCGCTGAGCATCATGTTGCGCAGGGCAATGGCGATGTCATTGATGTTGGCCGACACGCTGTTGGCGAGCTCAATCTTGGGCATGCTGTCATGCACGATATGGCCGGTACTCTGGTTGATCTTGCCCAGCATGGCGATGCCCAGACAGGAGATGATGATCAGCATGGCGCCGATGGCGCCAAAGCCTGTGGCGAGGCGTGTGCCGATGGTCAGGTTGGATAAAAACTTCATGGCTGTCTCAATACGGGGAATGGTGAAAAGGTCGGCGGCGTGCAGATGGGTGCCGCGCCGCCAAGCGGAGGACGATCCTAGACCTTTTTTTGTGATATTTCCATAGGGCAATATGCCTAGTTTCTCCCCGGGGCACACGCCAGTTCCGCCTATCCTGCGGCTTGCGCGTGTTTTCAGCTATATTGGCAGGCACCCGCCGGGCAGCACGCCATGACCGGCGCCGCTGCCAATCCGGCCGTTTTTCTCATTTTCAGCCATAGGTCCGCATGACTTCTTTCCGTCTCCGTTTCTTCCCCTTCCTGCTGGCGCTGCTATTGGCGTGCTCGCTATCTGCGCCGCCCGCCTGGTCGCAGCCCGTCGATGACGCCGCCACGGCCGACCAGCGCCTCGATGGCTTGCGCAAGCAGATCACCAGTATCCAGAAGGCGCTCGATGGCGAGGCGGAGCTCGATGACGCGACCCTGTCGCAGATGCGTGCCGATGCGCTGGCGGCCAGCGCCGAGGCGGACAAGGTGGCCGATGCGCTCGCGCCCACCCTGTCCAGCGTGCAGGCGCGGCTCGCCGAGCTGGGCAAGCCGGCGGCGGGCACGAAAGATGCCCCCGACGTGGCGGCGCAGCGCAGCCAGCTGGACCGCACCAGCAGCGCGCTCGATGCGCAGGTAAAGCTGGCGCGCCTGCTGGCCGTGGAAGCGACGCAGGCGTCGGAGCAAGTGTCGACCGCGCGCCGCGCGCAGTTGCAGGCGCGCCTGGGCGAACGCACGGCCTCGATTTTGGCCGGCTCGTTCTGGACGCAGTTGCATGCCGAGTTGCCGCAGAATCTGCAGCGTCTGCGGGCGCTGGAGCTGGAATTGGCGAATGCGGCAGGCGCCACGCCGTGGTCGGCCTGGGGCGGCTTGCTGGCCGCTATCGTGGCGGTGATCGGCGCCAGCGTCTGGGCTTCGCGCTATTTGCTGGTGGTCACGTCCACGCGCGTGCCGCATGGCCGCTTGCGCCGCTCGCTGCATGCGCTGGCCGTGCTGGTGCTGGCGCTGGCCACGCCGGGCCTGGTGGCGGAATTGCTGGCCATGGGGCTGCGCTGGGAGGGCGGCCTGTCCGAAAAAACCTCGACTTTCCTGAGCAGCTTGATCGGCATCATCTGTTTTGCCGGTTTCACGGCGGGACTCGGCCACGCTCTGCTGTCGCCACGGCGCGTGTCGTGGCGTCTGCTGCCCCTGCCCGACGCGCTGGCGCACCGCATGCGCAACTTCCCGTCGATGTTTTCCTTCATCGTCGTGCTCGTATGGGCGACGGAGCGGGTCACCATCGTCATCAACGCGGGCCTGTCCACGGCCGTGGCCGTCAATTGCATCGTCGCCCTGGTGATGAGCACGACCCTCGCCTACGGCTTGATGCGCGCCGAGCGCTGCTGGCGCCAGTTGCGCGAGGCCGATCCCGCCACCCTGGTCACGCCGCTGTGGCTGCGCTGCGTCACGGTGCTGCTGTGGCTGGCGCTGGCGTCCAGCGTCATCAGCTTGCTGATCGGTTATGTGGCCTTTGGCAGCTTTGTCGCCAAGCAAATCGCCTGGGTCATCGTGGTGGTGTGCAGCACCTATCTGCTGACGGTGCTGGTCGACGATGTCTGCATGTTGCTGGCCTCGACGCCGCCGCCGCCGGATGCCGTTAATCCCGTGCTGGCCACGCCCAAGGCGCGCGACCAGGCGGCCGTGCTGCTGTCGGGCATCGGCCGCGCCATCGTCGTGCTGCTGGCCCTGATGCTGCTGCTGGCGCCGTTCGGCGAAGGTCCGGGCGAACTGTTCCAGCGGGTCGGCAAGCTGCAGGATGGCCTGGCCATCGGCGAAGTGGCGATCCGCCCTGCCGCGCTGATCCAGGCCCTGCTGGTGCTGCTCGTTGGTTTTGTCGCGCTTGGCCTGTTCAAGCGCTGGTTGCAAAACAGTTATTTGCCGACCACCAATCTCGATTCCGGCATGCAAGTGTCATTCATCACCCTGTTCGGCTATATCGGCGGCGTGCTGGCCGTGGCACTGGCCCTGTCGGCGGCGGGCATCGGCCTGGAACGCATCGCGTGGGTGGCGTCGGCCTTGTCGGTGGGTATCGGTTTCGGCTTGCAGGCGGTGGTGCAGAACTTCGTGTCCGGCCTGATTTTATTGGCCGAGCGCCCCGTCAAGGTGGGCGACTGGGTGTCTCTCGGCGGCGTGGAGGGCGACATTCGCCGCATCAATGTGCGCGCCACGGAAATTCAACTGGGCGACCGCTCGACGGTGATCGTGCCGAACTCGGAATTCATCACCAAGACGGTGCGCAACGTTACCCTGGCCAATCCCCTGGGGCTGGTGCAGGTCAAGCTGCCGCTGCCGCTGGGCACGGATGCGCAGGCGGCGCGTGCGCTGATCCTGTCCGCCTTTGTCGACAATCCCGACGTGCTCGACACGCCGGCGCCCAGCGTGCAGCTCGACGGTATCGACAATGGCTATCTGCTATTCAACGCTACCGGCTTTGCCTCGTCGCCGCGCCTGACGTCGGGCATCCGCAGCGCGCTGCTGTTCGAACTGCTCAAGCGCCTGGACGAGGCGCATATTGCGATCGCCAAGCCCAGCACCATGGTGCTGAGCAGCGGACCGGCCCAGCCCGAGGCGCCGGCCATATCAGCCGTTGCGCTGGCGCCCGCAGCCGTGCCGCCGCTGACGTCTTAACGCACGGTCGACCACAGCAGCGCCGCCAGGTACAGGCCGATGCCGAACGCCGTGTGCGCCATCAGGCTGCGCAGGCGGGCGGCCGTCGGATGCGGCGTCTTGCTGGCGGCCAGGCCGGCGCCCATGCCCGGCTGCAAGATGCAAAACGGCGCGGCCACGCTCACGAGGCCCGCCAGCAGGGCCGGCGCGAAGGTCGGCTGTTGCACCCACTCCTGCCCCACCAGCGCCAGCAGCACGGCCGCAAACAGCACACCGATGAGGTAGTGGGCGGTCCAGCCCAGGATCGCTTCATCACGCACGGGCGCCGCCTGGGCGATGTTGACGTGGGTGACGGTGCCGCGCGGCAAATGGCCGAGCCAGCGCCCCACCATCGCAAAGTTCAGCGAGGGAATGCACCAGAAGCGCTTCAAGGCCACCGCCCACACATCCATCACCGCCGTCGCGCCCATGCCGATCGCCAAGGCATCAAGCCAGAGTATTTGCATCGCTGTCATCCTATATCATTCAATTGATTGCTTGAATGTTATAAGGGTGCTAGCATCGTGTCAATGAAAAATGCCGATATTGAATTTCTCACCGGTTCCGCCGGCTTTGCCCATATTTTAGGCAGCGCGCCGCGCCTGCGCCTGCTTGAGCAGATCGCGCACGGCGAATATGCGGTGGAGCAGCTGGTGGAGTTGACGGGCCTGTCCGTGGCGAATACGTCCCAGCATTTGCAGCAGTTGCGGCGCGCCGGTTTCGTGCAGGCGCGGCGCGATGGCAAGCGCGTGCTGTACCGTCTCGGTAGCGGCCCCATCGTGCAACTGCTGGCTGCGCTGGACGTGTATGCACAGCATCAGCGCAGCGAGTTGCAGGCGCTGGGCCGGGGTGACCACGTGGAAGCGCTCACGGGCGACGAGTTGCTGGAACGCATGCACGAGGCCAGCATCACCGTGCTCGACGTGCGTCCCGCGCAGGAATTCGCCGCTGGCCACTTGCCCGGTGCGATCAATATTCCTTTTGATGACTTGCAGCGCCGCCTGGCCGAGCTGCCCGCTAACCAGGACATCGCCGCCTATTGCCGCGGCCCGTATTGCGTGCTGTCCGTGCAAGCCGTGGCGGCCTTGCGCCTGCACGGCTTGCATGCGCGCCGCCTGGGCAGCGGCTACGACGACTGGCAGGCGGCCGGCTTGCCGGTGAGCCGGGCGGCGTGATGGCGATCCCCAACAGCAAGCAGGAACTGGTCGAGGCGATTAGCACCACGTATGCGAAACTGGCGCAGGAGCTGGCGCGCGTGCCGCCGGCGCTGGCGCGCGATCCCGTGCTGGAAGGACAAGTGGCGGGTACGCGCATGAGCGTGTGCGATCTGCTTGCGTACCTGGTGGGCTGGAACGAGCTGGTCTTGCACTGGCACGCGCAGCTGCGCGACGGTAAACGCATCGAGGACATCGCCTTTCCCGCCGAAGGTTTCACGTGGAACGCTCTTGGGAAACTGGCGCAGCGCTTCTATGCAGACTATGCTGAGCTGAGCATGGAAGACTTGCAGCAGCGCCTGGAACAGGCGAAAAACCAGCTGCTGGCGCTGATCGAAAGCCATGATGATGCGCAACTGTATGGCCAGCCCTGGTACACGCATTACACGATGGGGCGCATGATCCAGTTCAATACCTCGTCGCCATATGCGAATGCGCGCACGCGCTTGCGGGCCTGGCTCAAGACCTTGTAGCACCCTGAGCGGC
The DNA here is from genome assembly GCF_051380845.1 of Janthinobacterium salmonicoloratum. Classification (NCBI taxonomy): domain Bacteria; kingdom Pseudomonadati; phylum Pseudomonadota; class Betaproteobacteria; order Burkholderiales; family Oxalobacteraceae; genus Janthinobacterium; species Janthinobacterium salmonicoloratum. Next base: position 687,341 of record NZ_JBNYXV010000002.1, read on the forward strand.
AGGCTTGCACGATTGCATCAGTACCATCAGAAACGTTTTCAGGCAGGATAGTGGTTTCAAGCGTAATCAATGAAGGATCACCATGCTGACCATCGCCCTCGCCCAGATGAATCCCACCGTGGGCGACTTCGACGCCAATGTCGCCGCCATCATCGCGCGCATGGGCCGCGCCAGCAGCGATGGCGCCGACCTGCTCTTGTGTCCCGAACTGTCGCTGTGCGCGTATTACCCGGGTGACCTGTTCGAAGATGTCGCCTTCCTGCGCGACATGCAGCAGGCGCTGGATAAGCTGCTGCAGGCATCCACGCGCTGGCCGGCGCTGGTCACCGTCATCGGCACGGCGCGGTCGAATCCTGGCGTCGGCAAGCCCCTGTACAACGCCTTGCTGGCCATCCGCGACGGGCGCATCGTGGCCGAATACTACAAGCAGCTGCTGCCGACGTACGGCATCTTCGATGAGGGCCGCCATTTCGAGCCGGGCCCGCCCGGCGCCTGCACATTGCATATCGCGGGCTGCAAGGTCGGCTTCATGATTTGCGAGGATGGCTGGAACGACGATGGCCGCGCCTACGCCGTCAACCCCTTCGAGGCGCTGCACGCGGCGCGGCCCGACCTGGTCGTCAGCATCAATGCCAGCCCGTCCGACATCGGCAAGCGCGCGCAGCGCCACGCCGTGTTTGGCGCCGCCTGCGCGCGCGTCAATCTGCCCCTGCTCTTCGTCAACCAGGTGGGCGGCCAGGACCAACTCGTCTTCGACGGCGCCTCGTTCGCCATCTCGCCCACCGTGGGCCTGCAATTCGAGGCGGCCCGCTTCGTCGAAGATTTTCAATTGCTGCGTTTTGCTGATGGCCGTTTCGCGCAGTCCGATGGCCAGCCCTTCCCCGTGCCCGACCCGGAAGGCATCCCCGCCGTGGAATTTGCGCGGCGCCAGATCGTGCTGGGTTTGCGCGACTATGCGCGCCGCTGCCGTTTTACAAAAGTCGTCGTCGGCTGCTCGGGCGGCATCGATTCGGCGCTGACCCTGGCCTTGGCCGTCGAAGCGCTGGGCGCCGACAACGTCGTGGCCATCACCATGCCGTCCGTCTTTTCCAGCGCCGGCTCCGTCACCGATTCCGTCGCCCTGTGCGCCAACCTCGGCATCGCCCTGTACACGCATGCCATTCGCGACATCGTGGCGCAATACGAAGCCGGTTACGCCCAAGCTTTCGACGGCAAGTTGCAAGGACTGCCGCTGGAAAACCTGCAGGCCAGGGTACGCGGCACGATCCTGATGGAATACTCGAATGCGTTCGGCGCCCTGCTGCTCACCACCGGCAACAAGAGCGAAATCTCAGTCGGCTATTGCACCCTGTACGGCGACACGAACGGCGGCCTGGGGCTGATCGGCGACTTGTACAAGACCGAGGTCTTTGCCCTGTCGCGTCATATCAATACCAGCGCCGGGCGCGAACTGATCCCCGCCGCCGTGCTCGATAAACCCCCGTCGGCGGAACTGGCGCCGGGCCAGCGCGACACGGACAGCTTGCCGCCGTATCCCGTGCTCGATGAAATCTTGAAGTGGCATATCGAAGGGCGCCGCCTGCCAGCGGCCGAAAGCGCGCAAGCGCTGACCCTGGTCGACCAGCTGCGCGAGACGGACGAGGGCCGGGCGCTGGTGACGCGCATCCTCGGCATGGTCGCCCGCAACGAATACAAACGGCGCCAGGCGGCGCCCATCATCCGCGTGCGTTCGCGCGCCTTTGGCAGTGGGCGCCAATTGCCGATCGCCGCCCACTACCCCACCGGAGACGACGCATGACCCTCACCTATTCCGCCGACGCGGCCATCCTGATCGGCCGCTTCCAGCCTTTTCACAATGGGCATGCCGGCTTGCTGCAGTCGGCGCTGACGACCGCCGCCCAGGTAGTGGTGGTGCTCGGCTCCGCCTTCCATGCGCGCAGCCCGAAGAACCCGTTTACGTGGCAGGAGCGGGCCGCCATGATCGCGGCCACCCTGCCCGAGGCGCAGCGCGCGCGCGTGCATTACGTGGCCGTGCGCGATTACTACGACGATGGCCTGTGGGCCGACGCCGTGCGGCGCGCCGTGGCAGGCGCGGTGCCCGCGGCGCAGCGCGTCACCCTGGTGGCCTGCTTCAAGGACGCCACCAGTTACTACCTGCACCACTTCCCGCACTGGCAGTTATTCAATCTGGAGATAGATCCTGGTGCACCGATTGGCGCGACGGCGATCCGCAACGTGCTGTTCGAAGCCGAAGACGTCGATGTGTCGCTGAGCGCCGTGGCGCAGCTGCTGCCGGCGGCCATCGGCCAGTATTTAAAAGCGTGGACTTTATTGCCGTGGTACGCGCCGCTGGTGCAGGAATACCGCGCCATCGAAGCGTACAAGGCGCGCTGGCGCGCGGCGCCGTATGCGCCCATCTTTTGCACTGTCGATGCGCTGGTGCAGACGGGCGGCCACGTCTTGCTCGTGCGCCGCGGCGGCTATCCGGGCAAGGGTTTATGGGCCTTGCCTGGCGGCTTTCTGGAACCGCGCGAACGCCTGCTGCAGGGCGCCCTGCGCGAGCTGGCGGAAGAAACCCAGCTGGGCGTGCTGGCGCCCACCCTGGTCGAGGCGCTGGTCGGCGTGGCCGTGTTCGACCATCCGGATCGCAGCCAGCGCGGACGCACCATCACGCATGCGCATTATTTTGACTTGAAGACGCGCCAGCTGCCGGCCGTGAAGGCGGCCGACGATGCGGCGCTGGCGCAGTGGGTGCCAGTGGCCTCGCTGCCGGCCATGGAAGAGCAGTTCTTCGAAGACCACTTTCATATCCTGAACCACTTCCTGCAGTTGACGCAAGAGGGGCGCTGAGGGGGAGTTATCCCCCTCTTCGCGCGTCAGGACGTTACGCGTTCCCAGCCATGCTTGACGGCTGCCTTGAAGTCGTCCCATGCCGACTGGGGATACGTGTGTTCCCAGTTGCTGCGCAGTTCAAGCTCGACCTGCTCCCAGCTTTGCCCCCGGTAGCTGTTGCTGCCAGCCATAGAATGGCCATAGCGGTAGGCGGGATCGTAGTCATCGAAGCGCGCGCCGCTGGACGCATACTGGCTACTCCAGTGGTTGCGGTAATACTGCTCGTCGTCGTAGCTGGTGCCTGGCAGGTTGTCGGCGCCGGGATAGCGGCGCGCGTTAGTGCCTGTGCTGGACGGCGGCGGCATGCCACCCGCAAATTGCTGCGACCTTGCCGCCGCTTCGTTCAGGTTGCCGGCGGACGTGCCCTGCTGCGATGGCGCACTTGACTGCATGCTGGCGCCCTGACGCATCGCGCTGTCGCTTTGCGGCGCGCCTTGCCAGCCGCCGGTGCGCCAGTGGTCGGCGTGCGCATCGATGTCGAGCGGCGCATAGCGCTCGACGAGGTCGGTGGCGCGCTGGATATCGGCGTCGCTCGCGCCTTCCAGGGTTAGCACGACATGCCCGCGCCGCACGGCTTCCGCATAGATGTGGCGGTCGGCGTGGCTGCCGAACAGGTCCGTAAAGAAATGCTTGATGTTGTCGAGCAGACTGTCGCTATCGTCGCGACGGATATTTTCCGTGGCGGAAAATTCATCACTGCCCGCATCGTGCAGGCGAATGCTGGCGCCGGGAAAGCCAGCCGTGATCAGGTCGTGCCGGGCGCGCTCAGCCATGTCGCGCAGTGCGAAAACTGCTGCCAATGTATGTGCCATGATGATCTCCAATCGGTGAACAACGTCCTTCCAGTGTAGGCCGTGCCAGGCGAAAGGGGCGCTCGTTTGCCCCTTGGAAATCGTTGTGTTCAACAAATATTGACGACGTGATATGGATGCCGTGGCGCCACGTGAAACCTCAGGCGGGCGTGCCCACGAACGCGTGCAAAAAGTCGATAAAGGCGCGTACCTTTTCCGCAATATGCTGGGTGTTCGGATACACGGCATACACGCCCTGTTCCGGGAAGACGACGTCGGGCAGCAGGCGGCGCAGGCGTCCCGCGCGCACTTCCCCTTCCACCTGCCATTGCGGCAGCAGGGCCACACCGCAGCCGCCCAGGGCAAAGCCCAGCAGGGCCGAGGCGGAATCGGAATGGATGGCGGCCTCGTCCTGCGCGGTGAAGGCGGCGGGGCCGTCCGGCGTCTGCACATCCCAGCGCAGGGGCGAAGCGAGGCGGCTGTGCGCCAGCCAGCGCGCGCGCTGCAAGTCGGGCAAGGTGGCGATGTCCCTGCCGGGCAGGCTGGCCAGGTAGGCGGGCGAGGCGATGGGCCAGATCGCATACGGCTCGATCAGCGCGGCGCGGTAGCTCGAATCGTTGAGGGAACCCATGCGGATGGCCAGGTCGTAGCCGCCCGAGATCAGGTCTTCATGCGACGACGACGAGGAATGCTGGATCTGCAACTGCGGGTGGGCGGCGGCGAAGGCGATCAGCGCGGGGATCACCGTGCGGCTGCCGTATTCGACGGTGGTGGTCAGGCGCAGGGTGCCGCGCAAGCCTTGGTGTCCCTGGCGCGCCGTCTCGATGGCGCCCTGCGCTTCGCTCAGCACGCGCTGGCAATCTTCGTAAAAACGCCGCCCCACGTCGGTCAGCGCCAGGCTGCGCGTGCTGCGCGTGAGCAGCGACACGCCCAGCTCCGCCTCCAGCTGCTTCAAGTTAAAACTGACGACGGCCTTGCTCTGGCCCAGCACGGCGGCGGCCGCCGTCAGCGAACCGGCATCGACGATGGCGATAAAAATACCCAGGCGGTCAAGACTGATCATGATGAAGAGTAAGTAGACATGCGGTTTTCAAGAGTTTGTCAAAATTTGTTTGACAGTGTAATCGGGGCTGGCCCGTTACGCAAATGACGTCGGGCGCTTAAGCTGGCGGTTTGCCATTCGGAGCACCATGGACTATCGCAAAAAGGTCGCGGCCATCTATCTGCTGGGTTTTTTCGTCGACCTGATCAACATGTTCATCACCAGCGTCGCCTACCCCGACATCGGCCATGCCTTGCACGCCTCGGTGGCGCAGCTGGCCTGGACCAGCACCGCCTACATCCTCGGCCTAACCATCGTCATCCCGGCCAGCGCCTGGCTGGCTGCCTATTATGGCAGCAAAACCGTGTTCATGGCATCGTTGCTAACTTTTTTATGCGCCAGCATCGGCGCTGGCCTGGCACCCTCGATCGAGACGCTGATTATCTGGCGCTGCGTGCAGGGCCTGGGCGGCGGCTTGCTCATTCCGCTGGGGCAAAGCATGACCTATCAGTTGTACCAGCCTGCCGAGCGCCCCGGCCTGTCCTCCGTCATCATGCTGGTGGGCTTGCTGGCGCCCGCCCTGTCGCCTGCTCTGGGCGGCGTGATCGTCGACAGCCTGTCGTGGCGCTGGATCTTTTATTTGAACGTGCCGTTTGCCGCGCTGGCGCTGCTGCTGGCCGCCTGCTGGCTGCGTCCCGACCCGCCTCGCGGGGCCGTTCCCCGCCTCGACGTGAGCGGCCTGCTGGCGGGCAGCACGGCGATTTTGCTGCTATTGCTGGGCCTGACCATGCTGGGTACGCCGGGTGAGCTGCTGGCCGGCGGCACCGTGCTGGCGCTGGGCGCCGCCTGCACATGGGGCTACGTGCGCGGCGCGCTGCGCAAATCCACGCCGCTGCTCAACCTGCGCCTGGCGGCCGAACCCCTGCTGCGCATTGCCATGCTGATGTATTTGCTGGTGCCTGGCGTCTTCATGGGCGTGAGCCTGCTGGCCATGCTGTACCTGCAGGGCGTGCTGGGCATTTCGGCGTCGACGGCCGGCGCGCTGATGCTGCCGTGGGCGCTGGCCTCGTTTGCGGCCATTTCGCTGACCGGTAAAAGCTATCGCCGCGTGGGTCCGCAACCCCTGTTCATCGCTGGCGCCCTGCTGCAGGCGGCGGGCATGCTGATGCTGCTGCGGGTGGACTCTGCGGGTCAATTATTCTGGCTGGCCGGCGCGTATGCCGTGATGGGTTTTGGCGGCGGCTTGTGCAGCAGCACGGCGCAAAGCACGGCCTTTTTGCGCACGCCGGACGCGCAATTGAGCCAGGCCAGCGCCGTGTGGAATATCAACCGCCAGCTGGGCTTTTGCCTGGGCGTGGCGCTACTCAGCGTACTACTCAATGGCTTGCTGGCGGCGCAGGGCATAGCCTCGCTGGATGACCCGGCCCGGCACCTGCGTGCGGCGCAGGTTTTCCACTGGTGTTTTGCGCTGGCCGCCGCCTCGTGCGTACTGCCTTTGGCGCTGTGCATGCGCATCGACAACCGCGCCGTTCTCGACCTTTTACATCAGCATGGAGTAGCAAAAAAATGAATGCAATGAATCCGTATTTTGACGACGTGTTGTCCACGCATGTGCTGATCCGCGAGTGGCTTTCGGGCGCAGCCACGGCGCCGGAACATTGCGCTAATTTGCTGGCGCGTTTTTCACCCGATTTCACGATGGTGGCGCCTGGTGGCAAGCAGCTCGATCACGCCGGCTTGACAACGTTTTTCCGCGCTGCCGGCGGCAGCCGTCCGGGCCTGCAGATGCGGCTTTCCGACCTCGTTTTCATCCAGGAAAGCGCGGCCGGCGCCATCGTGTCCTACCGCGAATGCCAGTCGCTGCCGGGTGGAGAAAACACCGAGCGCCTGTCGACCGTGGTGTATGACAAAACACCCACTGGCGCCCTGCTGTGGCGCCATCTGCACGAAACGTGGGTGGTTTAATTTAACTCAAATCATGCAAGTCTTTTTGCTGCGCCGGAGCGATGGAAAACTGCGAAAAAACCACTTCTAGGCCACCACGTTCCGGTGTGCAACACATGGGGCCGACCAGGTAGCGCGATGCCGTGGGAAACGGCGCCAGGCGCAGCAACGGCCAGCACTGGCTATCGGTGGAATACTGCACCCGGATCACGCCTTGCGCCACCGTCACGCGCAGCCAGAAACCGTCCGGCATGGCGGGGGCGATGCTGACGGACCAATCCGATTTGTCCAAGGTTAATACGCTGCTCAGCAGCAGCTGGCCGTCGGAAAATTCGACACCGCATTTGATCCAGTTTTGTTCGTCGATGCGCACCATCATGCCGGCCTGGTCATACAGCGACGCGTACTGTGCCGCCACGTGCAACTGCGCCGTGAAATCGCCATCGATGTCAGTGCCGAAAAAGTGGCCGTTGTCGCGGATAAAACCATACGAGGTCTTGCGCCAGAAATCCGTACTGGCATCCGTCGTCACGCGCAATTGCGCGCCGTCGGCGGACCATGTTTCCGGTGGATTGAGCCAGCTGCCTTGTGTGAACATCGCGTGCCTTTCCGAGCTAAAAAGATCACATAGTTTGCCCCCATCCAAGCGCCTTGTACAGGGCAATCGCATCGACATAAGACGCCGTTTCCGCCAGCAGCGCTTCGCGCCGGATATCGTACAAGGCGCGCTGGTTTTCCAGCACGGCCTGGTAGCTGCCGGCGCCGCCCGCATAGCGCGTGCTGGCGATGCCGAGGGCCGCATTGCCATGGCGCGCCGACTGCAGCAAGGAAGCCAGTCGCGTCTGGTTTTCCGCCAGCTGCGTGACGGCGTTTTCCACGTCTTCCTGCGCCACCAGGATGGCTTGCGCATAGCGCGCCAGGGCGCCCTGCGCCTCCGCCTGCGTGCCGCGCAAGCGTGCCTTGACGCTGCCCAGGCGGAAGGCCGGATAGCTGACGGAGGGCGCCACTTCGAAGGCGCGCGCGCCGCCGTCGAACACGCCGCTGCCGCGCAGCGCAAAGAAGCCTAAAAAGCCGCCCAGGCTCAGGCGCGGATACAGGTCGGCCGTGGCCGCCCCCACGTCTTCGCTGGAAGCGGCCAGCAGGCGCTCGGCGCGCACCACGTCGGGACGCTGCCTGATCAAGCGGTTCACGTCGCCGAGCGGCAGCTGGCCCGCCAGCGGCACTTCCTGGCGCGGCATGGTCGCCAGCGAAATGGCGCCCGGCGCTTGGCCGCTCAGCACATCGAGCCGGTACTGCGCCTGGCGCAGGCCCGCCTGCAAGGACGGCAGCATCGCTTCGCTGCGCGCCAGGTTGGCCAGCGCGTTATGGCGTTCTTCCGGCAAGCCACTGCCGGCGCGGATGCGCGCGTCGATCAGGGCCACCGTATCGCGCCAGCTTTGCACCTGCGCCTGCGTCAGCGCCAGGTTTTGCTGGTAACCCAGGGCCTCGTAGTAATTGCGCGCCACCTCGGCGGCTATCGTCAGCTGCACTTGCCGCAAATCCGCCTGCGCCGCGTCGGCGCGCGCCTGCGCCGAGCGGCTGATATGCGCCAGGCGGCCGAACAGGTCGATCTCCCATTGCGCGTCGAAGCCCACGCGCGTGCTGGTGCTGGCGGCGCGGCTATCGGCGGTGTTTTGCTGCACCTGACGCTGCCATCCCACCTGGCTGGTGACGGCAGGCAGTTCATCGAGCCGACGCTCGTCGAAGACGGCGCGCGCGGTCAGCAGGTTCGCTTGCGCCTGGGCGATATCGAGGTTGTGTTCGAGCGCGCTGGCGATCAGCCGCGACAGGCGCGCATCGTCGAAAAATGTCCACCAGGCGGTCTCGCTGACGGCGCTCGCACCGGGTGCGAATTGCGCTTGCTGCGGACTGGCCAGATGGACGTCGGGCGTCTCTGGCGTGACGTAGGCGGGGCTGACGGCGCAGCCGGCCAGCAAGGGAAAAAGGGAAACAAGATAGCGGTAATTTTTCATAGGGATTCCTTCAGCGCCTGCGACAGGTCGCGCGCGCGCGGCGTGGCATGGTCGGCCGTATGGCGGCGGGCCAGAAAGGTGTACACGGTGGGCAGCACGAACAGGGTGAAGAAGGTGCCGATCAACATGCCCGAGACGATCACCACGCCCAGACCGAAGCGGCTGTTGGCGCCCGCGCCGGACGCGAACAGCAGCGGCACCAGGCCCACCACCATGGCGGCCGTTGTCATCAGGATGGGGCGCAAGCGGATTTGCGCCGCCTTGCGGATGGCCGTGATGCGGTCGAGCTGTTCATGTACCTGCAATTCGTTGGCAAATTCCACCATCAAGATCCCGTGTTTGCTGATCAAGCCGATCAGGGTCACGAGGCCGATCTGCGTATAGATATTGACGGTGGCGTAGCCCAGCGCCAGCGGAATCAGCGCGCCGCAAATCGACAGGGGCACCGTGATCAGGATGATCAGCGGGTCCGTCAGACTTTCATACTGGGCCGCCAGCACCAGGTAAATCACGACGACGGCCGCGAGGAAGGCCAGCAGCAGCGCATTGCCTTCCGTGGCGAACTGGCGCGCGTCCGATTGCCAGTCGTAGCTGAAGCCTGGTGGCAGGGTTTTCGCCACACCGTCGAGGAAGGCCACGGCATCGCCCAGGGTCACGCCCGGCGCCGGCACGCCTTGGAAGGTGGCCGCATTTTGCTGGTTGAACTGGGTCAGCATGTTCGGCTCGATCTGTTCCGTCACCGACACGACGGCCGACAGGGGTAGCAGACTGCCATCGTCGGCGCGCACGTACTGCTGCGTCAGGGCTTGTGCCGTCAAGCGTTGTTCGCGCGGGCTTTGCGCGATGACGTCGTACGCGCGGCCATCCATGCCGAAGCGGTTCAGGTAATTTTCGCCCACCAGCACGGCCAGCGATTCGCCGATGTCCTGCATGCGGATGCCCAGGCTGTTCGCCTTGGAGCGGTCGACGCGCACCTTCACGACGGGGTTGTTGTAATCGAGGTCGCTGTCGACGACGGCAAACAGGCCGCTATCGCGCGCGCGCTGCTTGACGTCTTCCATGGTGCGGAACAGGGTGGCGTAGTCCTGCGCGCTGCGCAAGACCAGTTGCACGGGCAAGCCGCCGCTCGATCCCGGCAGGGGCGCCAGCTGGAAGGCGAAGATGCTGGTGCCTTCCACGTCGCCCACGGCATGCTGCAGTTCGGCCTGGATGACGGCCGCATTGCGCGAGCGTTCGGCCCACGGCGTGAGGTTGATGCCGCCGATGCTCGACGCCGGACCTTCGCCGCCATTGATGATCCAGCGCGACGCCGTCTCCGGCACGTTCTTGTAGATGTCATCGAGCTTGTACGAGAAGCGCTCGACGTAATCGAGGTTGGCATGCTGCGGCGCCTTGATCGCCGTCAGCACGCTGGCCTGGTCTTCCGCCGGCGCCAGTTCGCGTTGCGGCAGCAGGTACAAAAACGGCAGACTCACCATCACCAGGGCGGCGAAACCGGCGCTCAGCCAGCGGTGGTGCAGGGAGCGGTCCAGCAGGCGCGCATAGCGGCTGGTGAGGCCTTCGAAGAAGTGCTCGGCGGCCCGCGCCATGCGCCCTTCCGCCTGTTTCGGCTGCAGCAGCAATGAGCTCATGACGGGCGACAAGGTCAAGGCCACCACGCCCGACACCACCACGGCGCCGGCCAGGGTCAGCGCGAACTCCTTGAACAGCGCGCCCGTCAAGCCCCCCATCATGCCGATGGGCGCATACACGGCCGCCAGCGTGATGGTCATGGCAATCACGGGGCCGGCCACTTCGCGCGCGCCGACCAGGGCGGCCGCCACTGGCGTCTTGCCTTCCTCGATATGGCGGTGCACATTTTCCACCACGACGATGGCGTCATCGACCACCAGGCCCACCGCCAGCACCATCGCCAGCAAGGTGAGCAGATTGATGCTGAAGCCGAAGGCCAGCATCAGCGCCGCCGCGCCCAGCATCGACAGCGGTATCGTCACGACGGGAATGAGCACCGAGCGCAAGGAACCCATGCACAGGTAGATGACGATGACGACGATGAGCAGCGCTTCGAGCAGGGTGTGCGCCACCTCGTCGATGGATGATTGGATGAAGCGCGCCGTCTCGAATGCCAGCTCGACTTTCACGCCGGGCGGCAGGGTTTTCTGGATCTCCGGCAGCAGTTTCTTGATGCCGTCGACAATCACCAGCGGGTTGCCGCCCGGCGTGGGCGACAGGCCCAGGTAGACGGCCGGCACGCCGTCCATGATGCCGCTCGTTTCCGTCGCGGCCGCGCCCAGTTCCACCGTGCCCACGTCTTTCAAGCGCACGAGGGCAGCGCTGTCTTTTGCATCGCCGCCTTTGGTGATGACCATGTCGCGGAACTCCGCCACGCTGGTCAGATCCGTGTTGACGCTGATGTTCGAGACGACGAACTGTCCCTTCACTTTGCCGGGCGCCGCCTGGTAGTTATTGCGCCGCACGGCGTCGGCCACGTCGGCCGCCGTCAGGCCGCGCGCCGCCAGTTTCGCCGGGTCGATCCACAGGCGCATGGCCAACTGCTGGCCGCCATACACGTCGACCTTCGCCACGCCGTCGATGGTGGCGAACATCGGCTGCACCACGCGCGCCAGGTAGTCCGTCAGCGCGGGCGCCGATACGCTCTCGCTGGCAAAGCCGACATAGGCGACGGCCGAGGAATCGCCGGCCGAGCGCTCGATGACGGGATCGAAGGCTCCTTCGGGCAGCTTGTAACGCACCTGGTTGACCTTGGCCATGACTTCCGTCAGTGCCTGCGTGGAATCGCGGTTCAGTTCCATGCGCACGGTGACCGTGCTGCTGCCCTGCACCGACGAGGAGGTCAGGTAGTCGATGCCTTCCACCGACGACACGGCTTGGGCGATCGGCTGCGTGACAAAGCCCTGCATCAGTTCTGCCGAGGCGCCCGGATAGTTGGTGGTGACGGTGATGGTGGACGATTCCAGCATCGGATACTGGCGGATCGGCAGCTGCTTGATGGCGATCACGCCCAGCATCAGAATCAATGTGCTGATCACCAGCGCCAGCACGGGGCGGCGTACGAATAAATCGGTAAATTTCATGGTGGCGTGCTCCTTACGAACCGGTCTTGGGCGCGGCGCGTTTCGCCTCGTCCAGGGTATTGGCCACGGCCTGCACAGCCATGCCGTCGGCCAGTTTCAGCTGGCCTGAAGCGACCACGCGCTGGCCCTCGCGCAAGCCGTCAACGATAGCCACGCGGCCGCCTGCCCGCTCGCCCAGTTTCACGCCCACGCGCTTGACGGTGAGCGGCTGTTTTCCCTCCTGCTGCGCGACAAACACCGTGTCGCCGTACGCGCTGTAGGTCACGGCCGTCTCCGGCACCGTCAGTTGCTGGCCCGCTTCGCGCGCCACGCGCACATTCGCGTACATGCCCGCCTTCAGGGCGCTGCGGGGATGGGCGAGCGTCGCCTGTACCTGCACCATGCGCGAGCGGGCGATCAGCGGATCGATGGCGTTGATCTTTGCCGTGAAGACGTCGCCGGGGTAGGCGTCCACCAGCACTTGCACGGCCTGGCCTGGCGCCAGTTTGGCGCTGCTCTGTTCATCCAGGGCGAAGTTCACCAGCAGCGACTTCGTATCGATCAAACTGGCCACCGTGTCGGCCGCATTCAGGTACTGGCCCGCGTGCACCTTGCGAATGCCCAGCTGGCCGGCGAACGGCGCGCGGATGGTCTTTTGCGCGATCAGCGCTTCCGTCTGGCGCACGTCGCCCAGGGCCGCATCGCGCGCCGCCAGGGCGCTATCGAGCTGCTCTTGCGTGGCCGCCTTCTCCTTGACCATTTGCACCGTGCGGGCATGGCTGCTTTCCGCGTTTTTCAGCTGCGCGCGCTGGCGCAGCAAGGCCGCCTGTTCCTGGGCGTCATTGAGCTGCACGAGGATGGCGCCGGCCGCCACGGTTTGTCCCGACTCGAAGCGGATCTGCGTGATGCGCCCGCCCGTTTCGGCCGCCACCTGCACCTGGCGCGCCGCTTCCAGTTCGCCCACGCCGGCAAAAAAGCGCTCCTGCGTGCCCAGCACGACGGGCACCAGCGCCACCTTGGTGGCGGGAGTGGCGGCGGCATCGGCGGCATGCGAGTCTGCCCGTGGGTACATGACGGCGCCCGCGACGGCCAGGGTGATGGCCAGCGCGGAGGCGCCGACGATTTTCGTATTCATGATGAAGTCCTTTACTGCTGTCAAAGGGAAGAAGAGGCGCAGCGGAGGCTGATCAGGTCCGCTGCGCGTTAGAAGTGAAAATTAAAGAGGAAAAACAGGCCGATGGTCCACAGCAGCAGCACCAGATGCGTCGCCTGCAAGCCTTCCTGCGCGATCCAGTAGCCGAACCACAGGCCGCCCAGGTGCATCAGCAGCAAAAAGGCGGCCATGGCGCACAAGGCCAGGTTCAGCCAGGGCAGCGCCGCCGTCAGGGAGGCGCCAAAGAACAGCGCCACGCCCGTCCAGGCGGCGATGGCAGCCAGCAGTTGCAGCGCCAGCACCACGCCCAGCGATAGCCGGTGCAGGGTCAATGAGGTGAGAGCGCGGCGCAGCAGCGGCGTCTGGATGGTGGGATCCTGGCGCAGCGGGTCCATGCGCATGGTGTTGCCGATGGCCCAGACGGAGCCGTGGAAGGCGTGCAGGTTGTTGATGGCGGCCAGGGTCAGCCAGATGGCCAGGCCGGTGGCGAGGATGGCGTGAAACAGCCAGATGGAGTGCTGCAGCTGCATGGGATTCCAGTCCAAAAGGTGTCTTGCCTGCATGCGGACGTGGAAACTCCTCGACAGCGGGGAGCTACCGGCCTATTATGCAAGCAATTAGTTGGTTAACTGGCCTCATGATAGTTGAGCGAAATGAATTACACAAGTAAACGTTTGGATAATAGCGAGGCACCGCAAACGACGGAGCGCATCCTGTATTTCATCAAGACCAAGGGACCCGTCTCCACGGCGATCCTGGCCAAGACCCTGGACATGACGGGCGAGGCGGCGCGCCAGCAAGTGCAAAAGCTGGTGGCGGCGGGCTTGATCGAGGGGCGCCAGGAAGCGCAGGCGGGCGCGGGCCGGCCGCGCCAGAACTGGGTCTTGACGGAAGCGGGCAATGCGCGCTTTCCCGACACGCATGCGCAGCTGACGATCAAGCTGATCGGCTCGGTGCGCCAGCTGTTCGGCGAAGCGGGGCTGGATAAACTCATCACCCAGCGCGAGGAGGAAAGCCGCAGCGCGTATGCCTTGGCGTGCTCGGCGCCGGACTTGCCCACGCGATTGCAGCAGTTGGCGGCCGTGCGCGATGAAGAGGGCTATATGGCGCGCGTGGAAGCGGACGGCGACGACTGGCTGTTGATCGAAGACCACTGTCCCATCTGCGCCGCCGCGCGCACCTGCCAGGGCTTTTGCCGCTCCGAATTGCAGCTGTTCCAGGAAGTGGTGGGGCCAAGCGCCAGCATCGTGCGCGAGCAGCATTTGCTGACGAACGCCATGCGCTGCGTCTATCGTATTTCGCCGCTGCCTTAAGCTTTGGGAAACAGGGGCCAGGTGCATAGTGCCACCAGTCCCGCCAGCCACCACACGACGGGCCAGCTGCTGGCCGCCAGCAGGTGCGGGATGGCGATCGGCGTGAGGAACAGCCCCACGTAGACAGCCGTGTTGGCCATGCCCAGGGCCGTGCCCGCGTTGGCGCCACCCGCTTCCGTGGCCAGCTCCGTGTAGGCCACGCCATGCCAGGCGGACACGGCGATACCGGCGGCCACCACGGCGGCCATCAACAGCCAGCCCGGCGCGTCCAGCCAGGCGATGCATCCCAGCAAGACGAACGAGGCCAGCGCCACCAGGGCCGAGCCGCGCAGGTAGGCGGGCCGGTTCGCGTGGCGGTCCGTGTGGCGTCCGCTCCAGATGCGCATCACCATGGCGCCCGCCTGCAGGGCTACCATCACGGCCGTGATGGCCGCCAGGCCCAGGTGCCCATGGTCGTGCAGGAAGACGGTGGCGAAGCTGAGCACGGCAAATTGCGGCACGCACAGCAAGCCAATGGCGGCGACCATGCGCCAGACTTTGCGGCTTTTGAGTGGACCTTGCAAGGGCGGCGCAGGCTTGATCCCAATCAGGCCCGTGGACGCGTTTAGCGGGGCCGTGGCGGCCTCGGCAGAGAAATCGGGCTCATGCATCCATCGCCACGTAAAAAACGCCGACAGGCCGCATACGAGCGCCAGGGCGCCGAAGACGGGCATGAAGCCATGGCGCGATGCCAGGCTGGGCAGGATGAGGGCGCCGAGGCCGCCGCCGAGCGGCACGGCTGTCTGGCGGATGCTCATGGCGAAACCCCGTTCGCCCGGGCCGAACCAGCGCATCACGGCGCGGCCGCTGGCGCCATTCACGCTGCCGCCCAGCACGCCGACCAGCGCCAAGCCCGCCGCCAGCGCCCACAAGGGCGGCACGGCGTTGTCCTGAGGCGTGATCCACAGCAGCAGGGATAGCAAGGCCAGCATGGTGCCCAGCAAGCCGGTCAGCAGCACGGGGCGGTCGCCCCAGCGGTCGGTGGCCATGCCCCAAGGCAATTCTGTGAGGGCCACGCCCAGGCCCATGGCACCCAGCGCCACCCCCAGTTCTGTATTGCTCAGGTGATAGCCGCTGCGCAGCCAGATGGCCGTGGTGGGCATGCCGTTGGCGGCGGCGGAAAAGCTGGCATTGGCCGCCACGCCGACGGCCAGTACTTTCCAGCGGTGGGCATCGCCCAGCGCGGGCGCGGTGGCGGGAGCAGGAACAGGAATGACTGGGCAGCTGGTGGTCATGGCATGGAGAGGATAGTGGTTGACCCTGACAGTGTTGCGCAGTACGATCATTCTGAATATCAGATAATTTTCATTGCACCATCCCATAAAACTGGACGATTGAATCTGCGCCATGAGCCTGCTTAATTTCGACATCGCCTTCTTGCGCAGCTATGTGGCTGGCATCGAACTGGGCAGCTTTGCCCGCGCGGCGGACAAGGTGGGGCGTTCCACCTCGGCCGTCAGCGCCCAGCTGAAAAAACTCGAGGAGCAGGCCGGTGCGCCCCTGTTCCGCAAGGATGGCCGGGGGCTGGCGCTGACGCCGGCCGGCGAAGTCTTGCTCGGCTATGCGCGCCGCCTGCTGGAACTCAATGACGAGGCGGCCGTCGCCTTGCGCGGCGCGGAACTGGAAGGCTGGATCAGGCTCGGCTTGCAGGAGGATTTTGGCGAAGCCTTGCTGCCCGATGTGCTGGGGCGCTTTGCCCGCGCGCATCCGAAAGTGCGCATCGAGGCGCACGTGGCGCGCAACACGGCCTTGATGCAAGGGCTGGCCATGGGCCAGCTGGACCTGGCCCTGCTGTGGGGCGGCGCCTGCATCGCCGACGTGGCCGAGTATCCGCCGCAGCAGCGCCAGCATATTGCCGAACCGGCCATGCGCTGGATCGCTTCGTCCAGCCTGGCCTGGCGCCCCGAATCGGGCGAACCATTACCACTCATTACGTTCGACCGCGATTGCCTGTTCCAGCGCTGCGCCACGCAGGCGCTGGATGGGGCCGGCATCGCCTGGCGCACGGCGTTTACCAGTCCCAGCCTGGCAGGGCTGTGGGCAGCGGCGGCCGCCGGGCTGGGCGTGACGGTACGCACCAGCCTGGGCTTGCCCTCTTCCGTGTGCGTTCTCGATCACGTGGCGGCGGGTTTGCCCGCCCTGCCCCCATTGTCGCTGGAACTGCTGCGCGCCTCCAGCGTGTCCAGGCCGCCCGTCGAGCGCCTGGCCGGCCTGATCATCGAGTCGCTGCAGAAAGATGCGGCTTAAAACTCCTGCACCGTGGGACGCAGCACGATTTCATTGATGCCCACGTCGTCCGGCTGCCCGATCGCATACGCCACTGCGCGTGCCACGGCGTCGGCGGGGATGGCTTGCTTGTAAAACTCTTTCAAGCCGGCCGCGCTTTCCGCGTGGCTGCTGCCGCCCGGCAGTTCCGTGTCGATGGCGCCCGGCAGGATGGTGGTGGTGCGGATGGTGCCGCCGCTGGCGGCCAGTTCATGGCGCAAGCCTTCCGAAATGGCGCTGACGGCAAACTTGGTGCCGCTGTAGACGGTGCCACCCGGACTGAAGACTTTTTGTCCTGCCACCGACGAGATGTTGATGAAGTGGCCGCTATTTTGCGCCTGAAAATATGGCAGGACGGCGGCGATGCCATTCAACACGCCTTTGATGTTGATATCGATCATGTTGTTCCACTCGTCGACCTTCAAGGCACTTATCGGCGCGATGGCCATCAGCCCCGCGTTGTTGATCAGCACGTCGACCTTGCCGAATACGGCCAGGGCCGTGTCGATCAGATTCTTGACGTCGGCAGGCACCGTGATGTCGGTCTGGGCAATGGCGGCCTGGCCGCCGGCGGCCGTGATTTCTTCGGCGATGGTATTGAGCAAATCCATGCGCCGCGCACCAAGCACGACACAGGCACCCAGTGCGGCCAGGTGGCGCGCGGTGGCTTCACCCAGGCCGCTGCTGGCACCGGTGATGATGACGACTTTCCCTGCAATATATTGACTCATGATGGATTCCCTGTGGAGGCAGCGGAGTGCTGCGGATGACATCGATCAATGCTGGCGAGCCACGTCAGGCAGCGGCCACGCTGCAAGCACAGCTTAGCGCATTTGCGCTGTCATACGCTATAAAAATGATAATTATTAAATGGCAATTGTTAGATGCGCGCAATCAGCACTTGCACGGGCGCCATGGGAAAATCGCTGGCGCTGTATTGTTCCACTTGCCGCCAGCCCGTGTCGCGCAGCAACCGCGCCAATTCTCCCTGCCGTGTCACCGTGCGGCCCAGCATGCGCATGGGCAAGTAATACGGCAGCACGCTTGCCGCATCAACGGGCGTCGGGACGATTTCCGCCTGCACGCAGACGAACACGCCTCCTGGTTTTACCGCCGCATGGATCTTGCGCAGAGCCGCTGCCATGTCAGGCACGAAATGCAGCACGGATGAGCACCAGATGAGATCGTAGCCGCTGCCGATATCATCGCTGTCCAGGTCGCCGCCCAAGGTCTCGAGGCGGTCAGACAGTTGCGCATGGGCGATGTTCGCGGCGGCCACCGCCACTGTCTCCGGCCAGTCGAAAACGCAGCCGTGCAAGCCCGCATGGGCTTGCGCCAGCGCAATGGCAACCCAGCCCGGTCCGCCGCCCACGTCGAGCAGGCGCAGCGGCGTGTTGCCGTCCGCAAATAGGGCGATGCGCTGCATCACGGACAGAGCCGCGCGCATGGTGACGGCGCGTTGTTCCTGGCCGATCTGCTGCTGCGCGGCAACGGCCCAGTTGACCCCATTTGCCGTGTTATATGGCGCCGCTTTGCCGCCGTCGCGCACGAGGGTAGGTAACTGCGCGGCGAAATGGCGCAGCGCATGCAGCCGGTATAGCCAGGCGTCGCCGCAAAAAGAAACAGAGTTGCGGCAGAAATACTGCAAGGTGGCGGCCGTGCAGCGGTAACGCTGTGTCTCCTTATCGGCTGCATCGCATTCCAGCACCTGCATGCTCCAGAGTAATTCCAGCAGCAGGGCCGTGTGCGGCGCATGTAGCGACAGGGCTTCGGCCAGTTGCGCCGGCGTGTGCGGCGTGACCAGCACCTCGAAAATGCCCAGTTCCAGGGCGGCGGCCAAGCCATCGGCCTGGACGGGGGCGACGGCCAGATCCCAATACGGTTGCAAGGCGTGTTGCGTGGTGAACGGCATGGTGTTTCCTTTCGGCGAGGTGGGCATGGAAGCATATTTTATGCAACAATGAGAATAATTATCATTTGCATTTGTATGCGGCACGGCGCATTTCGTATGCGGGACGGTGCGCAGGGACAGGAGGAGCGATGGCAGGACTTGACAGGGAAGCGGCAGGCTGGACGCGGCGCCAGCTGGACCCGGGGATGGGCGAGTGCCGCGCCGACCAGCGCCAGGTCGACCAGGGCTTGCTGCTTGTGCATTCCGATTACCGTCCGCGGCTTGCGCTCGTCGAGCAGTCGAAGCATGACGATGCGGGCGGCCTGGTCATTACCATCGGCCTGGAAGGCGCGTCCGCTTACAGCACGCGCGATGGCGAACAATTGCGTTTCCGGGGTGGCCATACGACCATGACGGTGTTTCGCCATACGAGCGGCGAACGCCGTTTCGAGGCTGGCCAGCGGGCGGCGCAACTGCGCGTGCTGGTCGACGAAGATGCGCTGGCGCGCTACTGGCCGGAGGGCTTGACTGCATTGCTGCCCAACGGTGGCGCGCGCCAGCTGGCGCATGCCGCCACCACACCCGCTGCCACCCTGCACGCCCGGGCGCTGCTGCGCGCGACGGACCCGCTGGCCGTGCATATTGGCGTGCTCAGCCTGCTGGCGGAACAGTTGCGGGGACTGCGACCCGCGTCCATGCTGGTGCCGCGCTGGTCCGAGGCTGAGATTGTCAAACTGGAGCGTGTCCACGCGCTGATGCAGGAGCAGATGGCGCAGGCACTCACGCTCGATTACCTGTGTGCGCAAGTGGGTTTGAGTTTGTTCAAACTCAAGCAGGGGTGGAAGTACCGCTACGGCGACAGCCCCCAGCGTACCCTGCTGGCGCTGCGCATGCAGCGGGCCAGGTTGCTATTGGAAAATGGTTGCCAGGTGGCGCAGGCGGGCTGGCAAACGAGCTACCGCCACCCGGCCAATTTCAGTGCCGCGTTCAGCCGCTATTTCGGTTACGCACCGAAGACCGTGGCGCGCGCGAAGGGCTGAACAGGCGGTGTAGAATCGGCGGGCAGCATTTTTCATCTCACCTCTAGGAGACATGATGGCCCGCAAAATCTTTGTCAATCTGCCCGTGCAGTCGCTCGAGCGTTCCGTGACGTTTTTCACGGCCCTGGGCTTCAGTTTCAATGCCCATTTCACGGATGAAACGGCGACTTGCATGATCGTCGCCGACGACATCTTCGTCATGCTATTGACGCACGACAAATTCAAACAATTCACGCCTAAGCAGTTGTGCGATACCAAGGTGGCGACGGAAGTGCTGGTGTGCCTGTCGGCCGAGAGCCGCGGCGAAGTCGATGAGCTGGTGGCGAAGGCCGTCCAGGCGGGCGGCAGCATCTACAAGGAGCCGATGGATTTCGGCTTCATGTATGGCCACAGTTTCCAGGATCCCGATGGTCATCAATGGGAGCTGATGTATATGGAAGCGAATTCAATACCGAAGTAGTTGCGGTATTGAATCCGGTACGGCGCTCTTAGCTGGCCAGCGCCAGCAGATCGACCACTTCCAGCCCGGCCAGGTCTTGCGTCGTGTTGCCCGCAAACGCGGCGCGGCTCGGCTGGCCGTTTTTCAGCCAGGTGCGCGTGACAGCCTTGATCTGCGCCAGGGTGCAGTTCAGCACGCCGGTGCGGAACTGCTGGCGCACGGCTTCCGTCGTGCCACGCTGCTGCATGTTCCACGCCGTCAGCGCTTCCGCGTACGGCGAGTGCGGCTTGTCGAGGCCCTTGATCACGCAGATGATGGCTTCTTCCACTTGCTCTTGCGAGAAATCGCCGTCGAGGATTTGATCCAGCGTCGTGCCGAAGTCGGCGAACGTGCCGGCCAGGCGCGGATCGCGGTAGGAACTCAATGTAAACGTGCCGGCGCCGGCCGCATAGCTGGCGCTGCCGCCATACGCGCCGCCTTTTTCGCGCAGGGCCGTATGCAGCACCTGGTTGGTCATCAGTTCAGCGGCGACAGCCAGGGCGGAAGCGTCCGGATTGTGCACGCCAGGCACGGCCCAGGAAACGAAGCAATGGTTGATCTGGCTCGTCGCATGCAGCGCCGTGTTGGCCAACGGCAATGCGGCAGGCGCGATGGCGACGGCCGGTGCCTCCGCCTGCGTGCTGGCTGCCGGCAACTCCAGCAAACGGGCCAGGGTGATGCCATCCTGCTCCAGGCCGGCGCACAGCACGGTCGGCTGCTGGGCGATGATATGCGCGTGCAGGGTATCGAGTTCGCGGGCAATTTCCTGCAAGCCTGACGACGTCTTGCTCAGCTGCTGTAAGCGGCGGTAGAACGGCAGTGCCGCCGGGCCGCCGACGATGTCGTCGAAGCGGCGCGTGGACGACAGCGGTGCCGCCGAAGCCAGCATGGCGTAGCGGTTGCCCGATTCGGCCAGGCTGCTCAATTTGTCCTGCACCAGGCTTTCGATCAGGAAAGCCAGGCGCTCTTCTTCATCGAAGCGGGGCTTGGTGATCCAGGCCGACAGCACGGCGGCAATCGCCGCGTGTTCTTCGCGCAAGCCGCTGGCCGAGAACGAGAGTTCCACACGCATGGCCTGTTCCGGGCGCGGGATGGCTTCCAGGCCGATGTGGAACGACGGCACCATGCTCTGGCGCCAGGCGCTGGCGTCGTCGAACGACATGTCGCCCACGCCCAGTTCCGGCGCCAGGTCCGTGTACAGACGCAGCCAGGGCCACGACGCTTCCGGCAGGCTCGACACGTCGTACAGCACGTTGGCATAGCTGATGCCGTTCGAGGCGATACTGAACGCCACGGCGCCGTCGACGGCGGGTGGAATCGGCAAGGCCGGGCGCGGCAAGGCGCTGACGTCGCCAGGACGGATGCGCGGCAAAACTTCTGAATTCGATGGCAATTGCTGATGCGCTTCCAGCGCGGCGGACTCGGCGATGATGTGCTCGCGCTCGGCATCCGTCAGCTGCGCTTGCAGGGCCGCCAGCTTGGCGTCTTCCTGGGCTGCGCGGTCCGTGAAGTAGGCGCTGTCTGGCACCACGTGCGTCGTCAAACGGGTTGGATTGGCGATCAGCTCGCGCACCAGCTGCTTGAAGAATTCCGGATCTTCGATCTGCTGTTCCAGAGTTTCCAGGATGGCCGCATTGTCGAAGGCGTCCATGACGTCGCCGCCATACATGGCCAGCGGCAAGGCGTGCAGCAAACGGCCCAGGCCGTAAGGCATGCGGCCGCTGCTGATCTCGCGCTGGCTGTACTTGATGTCGCGCAAGGCAGCGTGCAGCACGGCGGCCGGAATGCCCTCTTCCGCCGTTTCTTCCAGGGCCGTCCAGATGCGCTGGTGCGCATCGGCGATCTGCTCCTGGGTCAAACCTTCCATGCCGATGTGGAAGACCATCTGGCGGATGCCCGCGTCGCGGCCATTCATGTCCGATGGGCGGCCATAGCCGGCCGATTCCATGGCGCGCATGACGGGCGCCGATGATTCGCCCAGCAAGCCGTGCGACAGCAAATGCGCGTGGTAATAGGCGATGGGGTCGCTCGACTCGCCCATCAGCCAGGCGAATTGCAGGCCGAATTCATCGGCGCGCGCTTCCTGCGAAGGAATCTTGACGATGTTTTCCTGCGGCGCGGTCCACGCGGGCGCCAGTTGCGGCAAGCGGCGTTCGGAGAAACCACTGAGCTTGGACAACACGCGTTCAGCAACTTGTTCCTGTACGGCTGATGCTTCGATATTGCCGGCAGTCATGATCACGGCTTGCGAAGGGTGATAGTGGCTGGCGTGGAATTCTTTCAGCATGGCATGCGTGAGTTCCGGGATCACCAGCGGATCGCCGCCCGATTCCACTTCATACGTCGTGCCCTTGAGCAAGGCGCTGGCGATGCCGCTGTCGAGCGCGCGCATGGGGCTGTTGAAAGCGCCCTTCATTTCATTGAAGACGATGCCTTGGTACACCAGCTTGTCGCCTTCGAACGCATGGCGCCAGCCTTCCTGGCGGAAGTTCAGGTAATCGAGGTTCGGGAAGAAGGCCGCGTCCAGGTACACGTCGAGCAGGTTGAAGAAATCCTTGCGGTCGGTGCTGGCGAACGGGTACACGGTGCGGTCCGGATAGGTCATCGCATTCATGAAGGTGGCCGTCGAGCGGCGCAGCATCGAGAAGAAGGGGTCGCGCACCGGGTAGCGGGACGAGCCGCACAAGGCCAGATGTTCGAGGATGTGGGCACGCCCGTCGCTCACTTCCGGCACAGTGGGAAAGGCCACCAGGAACACCATCTCAGCCTGCTCGGTATGCATGTGGATATGGCGCATGCCCGTTGCTGGCTCGACATACTGCTCGATGGTTGCCTGCAAGACTGGAATGAAGTTGCTGCTGACTTTTTCAAATGTGCTCATGCGGTATGGGATCTCTGCGGTAGGTGATACGGATAGTCGGTTGGGCTGCATTACATGTGGGGGCAAAGTGGCGTAATGCCAGGGCTGGCCGCCAGGGCGGGGTGTCACTTTGATGCCTGTATGAAGTTTTCCCTATTGTACTAGGAGTATCTGCGCGCCGCCGCCGAGGCGTGCTTGTCGGACGCAAAAGCAACAATGTTGCCAAATCTGTCAATGATGGACAGGTGGCGCCTCAGGATGGAGGCTTAGCGTACCATTCCCCTTTTGTCATCCAGACTGAACCGAAGGCGCCTACCTTGTCCCGACTTTCCTTTCGCCAACTGTTATTTGCCGCCTTCATTTTGACGACGGGCATTTTGACGGCCACTTCCGTGCAAGCCCTGCTGACCCTGGAGCACCTGGCGCGGCTGGGGCGCGAGACGGCGGCGCAGGCGATTGCCCTGACGGAACAGTCGCAGCGCCTGTCCGAGCGCACCTTGGCCATGGAGCGCAGCGCGCGCCAATTTCTCGTGCTCGATGATCCCGTATTTCGCGAGCGCTACGCGGCGGCCCGCGATGAAGCGACGGCGGCGCTGCAAGTGCTGAACCGGGCCACGCCCGAGTTCGCCCCCCAACTGGCCGACGAATGGACGGTGCAGGCGCAATCGGCCTGGGAAGTCTTGCAAGCAGGTAAGCGCCGCAAGCGCGATGGCCACGCCATCGTGTACCGCGCGTTCGCCCGCATGGCGCAGATCAATGACAGCCTGGCGCGTGAAAGCAAGACGGAAATCGGCAGCCGCAACGATGCCTTGCTGGCCGAGTTGGAACGCCAGCGCCGCGTGCTGGGCGTGCTGGTGGGCGGCGCCGTGCTGCTGGCGGCCGTGCTGGCCACCTGCTTCGGCTTTCTATTGTCGCGTCCGCTGCGCCGCATCGAGACGGCCATCGAGCGCCTGGGCGAGAAGCGCTACGACCAGCCCATCGTCGTCGGCGGCCCGGCCGACACGCGCCGCCTGGGCCAGCAGCTCGACTGGCTGCGCCAGCGCCTGGCGGACCTCGATGCCGACAAGGAACGCTTCCTGCGCCACATCTCGCACGAACTGAAGACGCCGCTGGCGGCCCTGCGCGAAGGCGTGGCCTTGCTGGAAGACGAGGTGGCGGGCAAGCTCAGCGACGGCCAGCGCGAAATCGCCGGCATCCTGCAGCAAAATACGGCATCCCTGCAAACCCAGATCGAAGACTTGCTGCGCTACAATACCGCCGCTTTTGACGCCCAGCATCTGGCGCGCAGCAAGGTCGATTTGCTGGTTTTGCTGCAAGATGTGGTGGCCGGGCAGCGCCTGCAATGGCTGGCGCGCCGTTTGACGGTCGAGGTGCAGGGCGAGTCGCTGATCGTTCAGGCCGACCGCGACAAGCTGGCGACGGCCCTGGCGAACCTGCTGTCGAATGCCGTGCGCTTCAGCCCGGAAGGCGGTACCGTGCGCTTCATCTTGTCCAGCGAAGACGGCCGCGTGCGCATCGACTGCATCGACGAAGGTGCCGGCGTGGCGCCCGAGGATGCCGCGCGTATTTTTGAACCGTTTTACCAGGGAGTGCGCCAGGTGGCCGGTGCGCGCAACGGCAATGGCATCGGCCTGTCCATCGTGCGCGAATATATCGCCGCCCACGATGGCAGCGTCACTCTTTTACCGCGCCCGGCCGGCGCACATTTTCGGATAGAACTGCCCTTATGATGACGAGAATTTCCCTGGCCGGTATGGCCGCCTGTGCGCTGCTGTTGGGCGCTTGCGCCGCCAAGCCCCCCACCCAGACGCCCGTGCTGGTGCAAACGCCGCCGCGCGTGGTGGTGGTGGCCGATCCCCAGCTCACCGAACTGCTGGCGTATCAAGGCGCCTTGCGCCTGATGACGCCGTCGGAACTGGTGAAAGCGCAGCTGGACCTGGCGAAAGCCGATCACGCGCCGCACAACACGATACGCCGCGCCATGCTGCAAGCGGCCTTGCGCGGTCCTGGCGACCTGGCCCGCGCGCAAGCCTTGCTGGAACCGCTGGCCACGGCCACGGGCAAGGACGCACAACTGCTGGCGCCGCTGGCGCAATTGCTCGGCAGCCAGTACGCGGAACTGCGCCGCCAGGAAGAGAGCATCGACAAGCTCAACACGCAGCTGCGCGATGCCCTGCGCCGTATCGACCAGCTCAATGAAAAACTCGAGGCGCTGAAAAACATCGAGCGCAGCCTGTCCGTGCGCCCTGCCGCAGGAGCGCCGAAATGAGCGAGCACGCCCACATTTTATTGGTCGACGACGATCCCGACCTGCTGCGTTTGCTGACCATCCGCTTGAAGGCGGGCAACTATCGCGTGACCGCCGTGGGCAGCGCGGAAGCGGCGCTGGCGCGCCTGGCCGTGGAATTGCCGGCCTTGGTCATTACCGACGTGCAATTGCCGGGTCGCGATGGCCTGGCCTTGTTCGATGAAATCCGCCGCCAGCATTCGGCCCTGCCCGTCATCCTGCTGACGGCGCACGGCACCATCCCCGACGCCGTCGACGCGACGGCGCGCGGCGCGTTTGCGTATCTGACGAAACCGTTCGATGGCAAGCTGCTCATGGAAAAAGTGGCGTATGCCATCAACTTGTCCACCGTCATGCCGGCGCCGGCGTCCGGCGACGAGAGCTGGCGTGCCGAGTTGATCAGCCGTAGTTCGCAGATGGCCGAGTTGCTGGCCGAAGCCAAGCTGGTGGCGGGATCCGACGCCAGCATCCTGATACGCGGTCCCAGCGGCACGGGCAAGGAGTTGCTGGCGCGCGCGCTGCACAACGCCAGCCGCCGCGCCAAGGCGCCGTTTATCGCCGTCAACTGCGGCGCCATTCCCGAGCAACTGCTGGAATCGGAGCTGTTTGGCCACGTAAAAGGCTCGTTTACGGGCGCCGTCGGCAACCGCGAAGGCTTGTTTCAGGCGGCCGATGGCGGCACACTGTTCCTGGACGAGATCGGCGACATGCCCTTGCCGCTGCAGGTGAAACTGCTGCGCGTACTGCAGGAGCGGGCCGTGCGCCCTGTCGGTGCCGACCAGACGCGTCCGGTGGATGTGCGGCTGCTGTCGGCCACGCACCGCGACCTGGACGTGGCCATGGCGGAAGGCCAGTTCCGCGAAGACTTGTATTACCGTCTGAACGTGGTGACATTGACGTTACCGCCGCTGGCCGAGCGCCGCGAAGATATCGCCCTGCTGGCAAACCATTTCTTGCAGAAACTGGCTGCCAAGTATGAAAAACCGTTGAATGGCTTCGCGCCCGACGCCTTGACTGCCTTGGTCAGCGCGCCATGGCCCGGCAATGTGCGCCAGCTGGTCAATGTCGTCGAGCAAGTGTGCGCGCTGGCGACGGCGCCGCTGGTGCCTTTGAGCCTCGTGCAACGGGCCTTGCGCGTGCCATCGCTGGAAGCGCTCAGCTACAACGAAGCCAAGCAGCGCTTCGAGCGCGACTACCTGATTCAATTGCTGCGCCTGACGGACGGCAACGTGGCCGACGCGGCCCGCCTGGCCGACCGCAACCGCACGGAGTTCTATCGTTTATTACAGAAATACGAGCTGACGCCGGCCCTGTTTCGCGGTGACGGAGACCCTGTCGCTGAATAGCGACAAAAATAAACTGTGGATAATCAAAGACTTACTGAGAAATATTGAATGTCTTGCCATAAGCTGTCGCTGTCAGGCGACAAAAAGCCCCGTTTTTCGGGCCAGATCCCGCGAAAATGCGCAGAAAAAATTGAGAATGAAGCTAAGTCGTTGATTTTAAATGTAATTTAAAAGCTGGCACGGTGCTTGCTGTATGGGTAGATGTAACGCTTCAACGTGTTGCTTTATCCAAGTAAGAAGCTTTTAACTTCATTGAGAGGAACTACCATGCAAACATCGAAACTGTTCAATACCCTGGTCGCCACTATCGTACTGTCGGGCGCCTCGATCACCGCTTCGCATGCAGCTGACTCCGCACCAAAAGCACAAGCTCCTGCTAAGACCGTCGTGGCCGCCAACGCCGCCGCTGCCGTCCCTGATGAAACCATCACTTCTTCGGCCAAGGCCGCCCTGAGCGCCGATGCGCAAGCCGCTGCCCTGCCAGTCAAGGTCGCAACCCAGCAAGGTGTGGTCGTCCTGTCGGGCGACGTACCGAGCGCCGAAGCGGGTGACCGCGTTGTGCAGATCGTCGCCTCCGTGAGCGGCGTGAAAGAAATCAAGAACGAGCTGAAAGTCAAAGCCGCCGGTTAATTCCCGCGCGGTAACGCCTCGCGCTGTACTTTACTCCGGGTTGCCCTGTCTGCGGACAGGGCATTTTTTTTGTCCGCACGGTTTTTTCCGGGCAACAATACCCATGCCGCCAGGCAAGGAGCTGGGCAATGCGGTTAGAATAGCCAGCACTGGCGCCGCTCCCGGCGCTGTTTGTCATCCCCGGCACAGTGTTGCAAGGCTGCGCCGCTACCAGGCTACCGCATGTCTTCTTTCTCTCCCGCTGCCCTGTTGCGCAATCTGAAACCCGATAATTTCACCCTCGCCCTGCTCGTTACCGTGGCGCTGGCCACATTCCTGCCCTGCACGGGCCAGACGGCCGTGGTCTTCGGCAACATCACCACAGTGGCCATCGGCGCCCTGTTCTTCCTGCATGGCGCCAAGCTGTCGCGCGAAGCCGTGGTGGCGGGCGCCATGCACTGGCGCTTGCACTTGCTGGTGCTGGCCAGCACCTTTGTCCTGTTTCCGCTGCTGGGCCTGGCCCTGCGCCCGCTGGCGCTGACGTTTCTGACGCCCGACCTGTACATGGGCATTTTGTTCCTGTGCGCCCTGCCCTCGACCGTGCAATCCTCAATTGCCATGACCGCCATGGCGCGCGGCAACGTGCCGGCCGCCATCTGCAGCGCCTCGGCCTCGAATTTCATCGGCATTTTCCTCGCCCCCATCCTGGTGGGCTTGCTGGTAGCCAAGGGTGCGGAAAGCAAGTCGTCGGTCGACGCCGTACTCTCCATCGTCATGCAGTTGCTGCTGCCATTCCTGGCCGGCCAGTTCCTGCGCCGCTGGATCGGCCGCTGGGTCGACCGCCATAAAGCCACCTTGAAATACGTCGACCAGGGGTCGATCTTGCTGGTGGTCTACACGGCCTTCAGCGAAGCCGTCAGCGAAGGCCTGTGGCATACGATCTCGGTGGAAACCCTGGTCGCCCTGGGCTTGATCAGCCTGCTGCTGCTGGCGCTGGTGCTGGGCATTTCGACTTTTGTCAGCCGCCGCCTGGGTTTCAACAAGGAAGATGAAATCGCCATCGTCTTTTGCGCCTCGAAGAAAAGCCTGGCCAGCGGCGTGCCCATGGCCAAGGTGCTGTTTTCCACCCGTTCGCTGGGCATGGTGATTTTGCCGCTGATGCTGTTCCACCAGATTCAGCTGATGATCTGCGCCGTGATTGCGCAGCGTTATGCGCGCCGTGATGAGGGCGAGGAAGTGCCAGCGTCGACGCTGTGATCCTGGCCTTGTAGTAGTCGCATCGCCTGGTACAAGCCGTCGACAATCACCGCATACGCCTGCCGCCGGCTCGCCTCGTCCGGCGCGCGCAGCACATACGACGGGTGATATACGGTCACCACCCAGCGCCCGTCGTGCTCGATGGGCGTGCCGATCAGCGGCGTCATGGTGGCTGAGCCATCTTGCAGCACGGACTTTAACGCCGTGCTGCCCAGCGCGACGATCACCTGTGGTTTGACACGATCGATCTCGTCTTCCAGCCAGCCATGGCAGGCGAGGATTTCACGCTGCGCGGGTGTCTTGTGCAGGCGGCGCTTGCCGCGCGGTTCCCACTTGAAATGCTTGACGGCGTTGGTCAGATAGATGCTGTCGCGCGCCATGCCCGCTTCCTGCATCGCCTGGTCCAGCAGCGCGCCGGCCGGGCCGACGAACGGCAAGCCCGCCAGGTCTTCCTGGTCGCCCGGCTGCTCGCCGACGAGCATGATGCGCGCCTGTTCGGGCCCTACGCCGGGCACGGCCTGCGTGGCGCTTTTCCATAGTTCGCAGCGACGGCACTGGTCCAGGGTGGTGGGCCGTTCGCGCGCGGGTTGGGCGCGCTCGGCGGCAATCGGGATCATGCTGGCGCCGCTGCGCTGGCCTACGCTGGCCGTCTGGCCCGTGCGGCGCTCGCCGTTGGCGGCGCCGCTGAGCATGGCGGGCACGATGGCGCCTTCGGGCAGGTTTTTCCAGAAGCGCGAGGGGATATGGCTGTGCAGCAGGCCGGCATTCACGCGCGCGGGATTGAAGATGCTGCGGTAGTAGGTCAGCCATAGCGCTTCGCCGGCATCATCGATGTCGGCCGCGCCGCGCATCAGGGCCGGACCCGCATGCAAGGTCTTGCCATCCCACAGCATGGTGGCGGTGGGCGTGGCGATCATCCAGCTGATGGTGCCCATGCGGCGGGCGAAGTGGCGCGCCACCTGCGGCAGCACCTCGTGCGTGGGCTCGAACCAGGCGACGAAGCGGGGCGCACCCTCGGCTTCGCTGCGTTCGCGGAAGCGCACATAGGCGTGCATGTCGTGCTCTTCTCGGCGTACGGCCTTGGCCATGGCGTGCAGGCGCGCGCCGTCCGTATCGGCAGGCGATATCACGTCGTGCTGGCCCAGTTGCCAGCGCCACAGCACCTGGTACAGGAAGGCCCAGCGATCCGGGGCGCTGAAACAGGCGGCGCTTTCCAGCAACTCTACCAGTTGGCGCGGCAGGCGCAGCGGTGGCGCGCTGGTATCCGTTGCATCTGGCGTGGAGGAAAACAGGTCGCCCTCACCGGGTTGCGACTGCCAGGCAACGTCGGCAGGTGGCACGCCGCGCGCGATCAGTTCGCGTGCGGCCGCGCGCCACTCGTCGAACGACTGCGCCAGCCGGACGACTCGCTCATTTACCTTTTTCATGCCGCCTGCAGCTCCGGCCACAAACTCATCTGCTGCGGCGCTTCCGTCATGGCGCGTCGCAGCTGTTCGGAGGCGGTGGTGTCGCGCACGGGAAAGTAGTCGGCCGTGATGATGAACGGCGCAATTTTCTTCATGCTGCAGCGCAGGCGCGACAAGTCGGCGTAACGCACTTGCCGCAGCTGGCGCAGGTCGACGATGCGCTGCGCGTTACGCAAGCCGATGCCGGGCACGCGGGCGATCATGTGCTGCGCCGCGCGGTTCAAGTCCAGCGGAAAATGTTCGCGGTGCGCCAGTGCCCAGGCCAGTTTCGGATCGATGTCCAGCGCCAGGTTGCCGCCCGTGGCCGGCAGTAATTCGCTGGCCTGGAAACCATAGCTGCGCAGCAGGAAATCGGCCTGATACAGCCGGTGTTCGCGCAGCATCGGTGGCGGTGCCAGCGGCACGCTTTTCGGGCTGTCGGGGATCGGGCTGAAGGCCGAGTAGTACACGCGCTTGAGTTTATAGCTGCCATACAAGGTCTCGGCTGTGGAGAGAATTTGCTGGTCGTCGCTGGCGTCAGCGCCGACGATCATCTGCGTGCTTTGCCCGGCCGGCGCGAAACGCGGCGAGCGCGGTTCTTCCGCTTTCTCATCGAGCTTGCGGCGGATGGCGCCCATCGCCAGTTTGATCGTATGCACGCTTTTTTCCGGCGCCAGCTTTTGCACGCTGTCTTGCGTCGGTAGTTCGATATTGACGCTGAGCCGGTCGGCATAGCGGCCCGCCTGCGCGACCAAAGCGGGATCGGCGTCGGGGATAGTTTTCAAATGGATATAGCCGCGGAACTGGTGCACCTCGCGCAACTCGCGCGCCACTTGCACCAGCTGTTCCATCGTATAGTCGGCCGACTGGATGATGCCGGAACTGAGGAAGAGGCCGTCGATGTAGTTGCGCAGGTAAAAATCGGCCGTCAGCTTGACCACCTCGGCCACCGTAAAGCGCGCGCGCGGCACGTTCGAGCTGCGGCGGTTGACGCAGTACTGGCAGTCGTACAGGCAGTAATTGGTCAGCAGGACTTTCAGCAGCGAGACGCAGCGCCCGTCCGGCGTGTAGCTGTGGCAGATACCCATGCCGGAGGTGGCGCCAAAGCCATCCTTGCCGATGGAATCGCGCTTGGGTGCACCGCTGCTGGCGCAGGAAGCGTCGTACTTGGCCGCATCGGCCAGGATTTCCAGCTTGTCCGTCAATTCCATGGCTCACCTCGATATACTGTGTTTATATACAGTATATCAGGGATTCCACCTTGTGCAGGCTTGACCTGTGCGATGGCAGAACGCTATATATAAGTGTATATTACGGTCCTTGTCACCGTTCACTTACAAGGATACGATCATGCGCCTCACCTCCCTCGCCCGCCTGCTTGGCACCGCTCTGCTGGCTACTGCCGCCACCTCCGCCGTTGCCGGCGAAGTGGTGGTGTCGGCCGCGGCCAGCCTGACGAATGCGTTCAAGGATGCGGCGCAAAGCTACGAGGCGCAGTATCCGGGCAGCAAGGTGTCGCTGAACTTCGCCGCCTCGGGCGTGCTGCTGCAACAGATCGTCAAGGGCGCGCCCGTGGACGTGTTTGCCTCGGCCGACCAGGAAACCATGGATGCGGCGCAAAAGCAGGGCCTCGTCTTGCCGGCCGAGCGCATGGACTTCGTCGGCAACAGCCTGGTGCTGATCGTGCCGCACGATAGCAAGCTGGGCATCAAGAGCTTGAGCGACCTGACGCACAAGGACGTGACCCGCGTGGCCATCGCCAATCCGGCCAGCGTGCCCGTCGGCCGTTATTCCGAAGGCGCGCTGAAGAAGGCGAAGCTGTGGGAAGCCGTGCAGACCAAGGCCATCGGCACGCAGAACGTGCGCCAGTCGCTCGACTATGTGGCGCGCGGCGAAGTCGATGCGGGTTTTGTCTACGCCACCGACGCGGCCATCATGAAAGACAAGGTGAACGTGGTGCTGGATGTGCCGCTGGATGCGCCCGTGCTGTACCCGATCGCCACCATCAAGGGCAGCAGCAATGCGGCCGAAGCGAAGCGCTTCGTCAGCTACCTGCAGACGGCGCCGGCGCAAGCCATCCTCGCCAAGTACGGTTTCAAGAAGCCATAACTTTAGGTACGCGCCCGCATGGATATTGCCTGGACCGCGCTGGCCCTGTCGCTCAAAGTGGCGGCGTGGGCCACGGCGCTCAACTTGTTGCTCGGCATCGGCACGGGCTATCTGCTGGCGCGCACGCGTTTTCCCGGGCGCGAGCTGCTCGACGCCCTCCTGACCCTGCCGATGGTGATGCCGCCCACCGTGCTCGGCTATTACCTGCTGGTGCTGCTGGGCCGGCGCGGTACACTGGGCATCTGGCTGCAGGACAACTTCGGCATCAACCTCATTTTTACCTGGCAGGGCGCCGTGATCGCTTCCACCGTGGTCGCCTTTCCCCTCGTCTTCAAGCCGGCGCGCGCCGCCTTCGAGGCGGTCGATGGCCAGCTGGAGCAGGCGGCCCGCGTGCTGGGCATCTCGGAAATGGCGATCTTTTTCCGCGTGACATTGCCGCTGGCCTGGCGCGGCATCCTGGCCGGCGTGCTGCTGGGTTTTGTGCGCGCGCTAGGTGAATTTGGCGCCACCCTGATGGTGGCCGGCAGCATTCCCGGCAAGACGCAAACCCTGTCGGTGGCCGTGTATGAAGCCGTGCAGGCGGGTCAGGACGACGTGGCCAATACGCTGGTGCTGATTACCTCCTTTGTCTGCATCGTGGTGCTGCTGTCGGCTGGCCGGTTGGCGCCCGGGCGCATCGTTCACAAATGACGCTGATGATGACGCCTATGCAACTCGACCTCGACCTTCGCGCCACCTTGCGCTCCGGCAAACGCCGCTTCGACATGTACGTGCAATGCACCTCAAGCAGTCAGCGCATCGCCATGTATGGCCCGTCCGGTGCAGGCAAGAGCATGACCCTGAAAGCCATTGCCGGACTCTTCACGCCTGACGCGGGCCATATCCGCCTGAACGGGCGCACCTTGTTCGATTCGGCCGCCGGCATCAATTTGCCGCCGCAACAACGCAACGTGGCCTATCTGTTCCAGGATTACGCCCTGTTCCCGCACCTGACGGTGCGCCAGAACGTGGGCTTTGGCTTGAGCCGCGGCTGGTTCAATCCGCGCGCGCGCGAAAAATTGCAGAAGGTCGAGCATTGGCTAGACGCGTTTCACTTGCAGGAACTGGCGCACCAGTTTCCCGACGAGTTGTCCGGTGGCCAGCGCCAAAGGGTGGCGCTGGCGAGGGCGCTCGTGGCCGAGCCGGCCGCGTTGCTGCTCGACGAGCCGTTTGCCGCCCTCGATCCGGCCCTGCGTGTCAAAATGCGTTTGGAACTGAGCCAGTGGCAGCAGCGCCTGGACGTGCCCATGATCCTGATCACACACGATCCGGAAGATGCGCGCATCCTGGGCGAGCATGTGCTGTACTTGCGCGACGGACAGATCGATAACAGGGAAGAACACATGGCATTGGGTGAACGCATTGGATAAATCAGCGGCGGCGGAAATCGGCCTGCAAGGTTCGGTATGGATGACGGTGGGCGGCGAGCATCTGGGCGGCGCCGGCCGGGTGGAATTGCTGGGCGCCATCGCCGAGTGTGGCTCCATCACGCAGGCGGCAAAGCTTGTGAAGATGAGCTACAAGGCGGCCTGGGACGCCATCGACGCCATGAACAACCTGGCCGGCGAACCGCTGGTCGAGCGTCTGACGGGCGGCAAGGGCGGCGGCGGCACGCGGCTGACGCAACGGGGGCGCCAGCTGGTCGACAATTTCCGTATCATCGAGCGTGAGCATGCGCGCTATCTGCGCCAGCTGGGCAGCCAGGCGGAAGGCATCGCCGACGATCTTTTACTCATACGGAGAATGGCCATGAAAACCACGGCACGCAATCAATTCCTGGGCAAGGTGGCCGAACTGAAACAGGGCGCCGTCAACGACGAAGTCACGCTGGAATTGCCCGGTGGCCAGCACATCGTCGCCATCGTCACGCAGGGCAGCAGCGCAAGCCTGGGCCTGGTGCCGGGCGCTGAAGCGTTCGCACTGATCAAGGCCTCGTCCATCATCCTCGTGGCCGACAGCGCAGGCGCGCGCTTTTCCGCGCGCAACCAGCTGGCCGGGCTTGTGACGCGGGTGCAGACGGGCGCCGTCAACACGGAAGTGGTGCTGGATTTGCCACGCGGCGGCACGATCGCCGCCATCATCACGAACCAGAGCAGCACGGACCTGGGCATCGAGCTCGGCAGCAAGGTAACGGCAATATTCAAGGCGTCTAGCGTGATCCTGGGCGTGCCCGCCTAAATTAATCCTTCAACCGCGACAACCAATCCGCCGCGGCCGCCAGCGCCTGCTCCAGTTCCTGCGCCGTCTGCGCCAGCAGCGCCGGCACCTCGTCCAGGCGGCCCGCGTCGATGGCTTCCTCGGTGGCAAACGCGGCGCGGATCAGGCGTTTCGTGCCCAGGGTGCCCACGGAGCCGCGCACGCCGTGCAGGATGCGCGCCACATCGCTGTGGCGGCCTGCCTGCAACGCTGTTTCGGCGTCGCGCACGGGCGTCATGTCCTTGTTCAGCGCGTCTTCCACCATGCGCCGCAGCACTCCGCGCCCCTTCGCATCGCGTCCCATCACGCGCATCAGCGGCGCCATGGAAAACACTTCCTCGTCGGCGACGGGCGGCGGCTCGGCCGTCTGCACTTGCGGGCGCTTGGGCAGGTGGCGCAGGATGACTTCCATCATCTCTTCCACCACCACGGGCTTGGCGATGAAATCGCTGATGCCGGCCGTCATGCAGCGCTCGCGCTCGGACGCCAGCACGCCGGCCGTCATGGCGATCACGGGCAGGGTCAAGCGCAATTCCGTGCGGATGATGTGAGTGGCGCTGAAGCCGTCCATGACGGGCATCTGCATGTCCATCAGCACGATATCGTAGCGCAGCGCTTCCGTGCGCAGACGTTCCACGGCTTGCAAGCCGTCGCCCACCACGTCCAGGGTGGCGCCCATGTGTTCGAGAATGCCGCGCGCCACGGCCTGGTTCAAATGATTGTCTTCCACCAGCAGGAAATGCACGCCGGCCAGTTCCGTGCCCAGCGGCTGGTGCAGCATGCGCTGCTCGCCGCCGTCGTTCTTGGCGATCAGCGCCTGGTGCAGGGCATCGAACAGGCTGGAGCCCGTGATCGGCTTCATCAGCACGACGTCCGCCTCGGCCGCGCTGGAGATTTCCTCCAGGTGGTTGCGGGCGAAGGCGTTGACCATCACCACGATGGGCTGGCGCTGGCCGCTGGCAGCCTGGCGGATGGCCTTGGCCGTCGCCAGGCCGTCCATGACGGGCATGTGCCAGTCGGCCAGCACCACGTCGTACGGTTGCTGCTGTGCCAGGCGTTCGCGGTACAGTTCGATGGCGGCAAAGCCGGAGTCCACTTCGTCGGCCAGCCAGCCCCACGCTTCGATCAGCTTGACGATCAATTCGCGCGTGGTGCGGTTATCGTCGGCCACCAGCAGGCGCAGCTGGCCCAAGGCCGGCATGCGCCGCG
The DNA here is from genome assembly GCF_051380845.1 of Janthinobacterium salmonicoloratum. Classification (NCBI taxonomy): domain Bacteria; kingdom Pseudomonadati; phylum Pseudomonadota; class Betaproteobacteria; order Burkholderiales; family Oxalobacteraceae; genus Janthinobacterium; species Janthinobacterium salmonicoloratum. The sequence continues at coordinate 722,632 of NZ_JBNYXV010000002.1, forward strand.
TTTCGGCCGGCTGCGCCAGCATGTCGAAGGGCACGCTGAACCAGAAGCGGCTGCCCTTGCCTTCGCTGCTGGCGACGGCGATGTCGCCGCCCATCATGTGGATCAGCTGCTTGCTGATGGCCAGGCCCAGGCCCGTGCCGCCAAAGCGCCGCGTGATGCTCTGGTCGCCCTGCGAAAACGCGGAAAACAGCTGCTGTTGCTGCAGTTCCGTCATGCCGATGCCCGTGTCGCGCACTTCGAAGCGCAGCCAGGCGCGTCCGTTTTCGCTCTCGGCCAGGCTGACGGCCACCACCACTTCGCCGCTCTCGGTGAACTTGATGGCGTTGCCGGCCAGATTGACGAGAATTTGCTGCAGGCGCTGGGCGTCACCCACGAGGCGCCGCGGCACGTCGGGCTCGACGGCGATGGCCAGTTCCAGCTCCTTTTCGCCCGCATTCATCGTCATCGTCGTGGCCAGGGTATTCATGACTTCGTCGAGGTCGAATTCGACGGGCGACAATTCCATGCGGCGCGCCTCGATCTTTGAATAGTCGAGCACGTCGTTGAGGATGCCCAGCAGCGACTGGCCTGCCACTCTGACCATGGTCAGATACTTGCGTTGTTCCGTGTCGAGCCTGGTATTGCCCAGCAAATACACCATGCCCAGCACGGCATTGAGGGGCGTGCGGATTTCATGGCTCATGTTGGCCACGAAATCGCTCTTCGCGCGGTTGGCCGCCTCGGCCCGGTCGCGCTCCTGTTCCAGCTCCGCCGCGCGTACTTCGAGTTCCTGCTGCAGACGGTCGCGTTCGCTCATCAGGCCGTTGAACGCTTCCGTCAGTTCGCCGATCTCGTCGCGCTGCCGCACCGGCACGGGGGTGAAACGGCTGCCGCTGGTACGCAGGGCCAGCAGGGTATCGCGCAAGCGCACCAGCGGCGACAGCAGGCGCACGGTGACCCAGCCCAGTACGGCCGCGGCCAGCAGCGAAGCGAGGATGCTCCACAGCACCAGCCGGGACAGCACGCCATCGAAGGGTTCGAAGGCATCGTCGATGGGCAGCGAGGCGGCCAGCAGCCAGTTCACCGATTTCAGGCGCTTGAAGCTGTTGACGGCCGTGATGCCGCGGCTGTTGGTGCTGACCATGCTGCCTTCGCCATCTTCCTTCAGCAACTGGGTGGTCGTCAGGTTGGCGTTCGGCTTGCGCGGCTGCAGCAAACGGCTGGTATCGGGGTGCAGCACATAGCGCGGCACGGCGCCGCGCGTGAGAATGAAGTAATAGCCGCTCTTGCCGATCTTTTCCGAGCGCAGGCGGCCCAGCAAGTTGTCCTTGTACAGGCGCAGCACGCCGATCACGACCCCGGCCACCTGGCCATCGGCGGCCAGCACGGGCGCGACCATCTGCACGATGGGCATGCCGCTCGACTTGCCCAGCATCGGTTCGGTGATCATGGGCTGGCGCGTGCGCAAGACGGTCTGGAAATACTCGCGCTCGGCGACGTTGATGCCGGCGCGCCCCGCCACTTCCGGCATGTCGGCCACGATGGCGCCATGCGCATCGAGCACCAGCACGTCATCGAACAGCACCAGCATCGAGCGGCGCGCATAGTATGCGCGCAATTGGGTGGGCTGGGCGATCAGTTCCGGCGGCTGCTGCCTGGCCGTCAGGGTGACGATCTGCAGCAGCATGCCCAGCTTGTCGTCGAGCTCGGCAGCGGTGCGGCTGATCAGGGATGACTGCTGGCTCAACAGCACTCGGGTGAAGTCGTCGCGCATGTGCTGCAACTGGATCATGGTGACCAGCGCGATCATGGCGATCGAGGTCAGGCTGGTGGCCAGCGCGACTTTTGCTTTAATGCCGAGAGGCTTCATGATTTCCTTTTCAGTACCGGGCGGCACAGGCGGCAGATAATGCTGACGGGAATTTTCCTATCAATGCCTCAGCTTGGCAAGCGCCACCGCATAAATTGCCCGCCCCGTATGGGCTTTTGACGATGTTGCCATATAATTAAAGGCTGGACGTCGTTTATTCGCCGAAATTACGGTGAAATTGGCACACGGCAACCCTGTATGCAGTAAACTTGTTATTGCATTTTATAAAAGGTAATGACATGACTGAAGCGCTACTCACTCCAACCTTGCCCACAGTGAACGTGGAAGCGTTGCGAGCGCGATGCTCGACCTGCAGCATGCATCAATTGTGCCTGCCGATGGGCCTCGATGTGGGCGACATGGACAGGCTGGACCAGATCATCGGCCGCCGCCGCAAGGTCGCGCGCGGCGCCTCGCTGTTTCGCATCGGCGACTCGTTCCAGAACCTGTATGCGATTCGCCTGGGGCACTTCAAGACGTACCAGATCAATCCTGGCGGCGAAGAGCAGGTGACGGGTTTCCAGATGGCCGGTGAATTGCTGGGCATGGACGCCATCAGCGCAGACCGCCACCACTGTAATGCGGTGGCGCTGGAAGACAGCGAAGTATGTGAAATTCCGTTTTCCAGCCTGGAACAATTGCTGGGCAATATGCCGACCCTGCTGCGCCATTTTCACCGCATGATGAGCCAGGAAATCACGCGCGAGCAAAGCGTCATGCTCTTGCTGGGCAATATGCAGGCGACGCAGCGCTTTGCCGCCTTCATCGTCAACCTGGCCTCGCGCTACGAGGCACGCGGCTATTCGGGCAGCAATTTCCAGCTGCGCATGTCGCGCGAGGAAATCGGCAACTATCTGGGCCTGACCATCGAGAGCGTCAGCCGTCTGCTGTCCAAATTCAAGAAGGAAGGCTGGCTGCGCGTGTCGAACCGCGAGATTGAAATCCTGCAGCCGGCCAAATTGAAGGCCATTACGGCCGGTACTGACGTCTGCAAATAAGCTTTACAGCTCTGCGTCAGCATGCAGCGCGATGCTGCGCTGCAGTGGCCAGGTCCAGATGCCTGACAGGCGCCACTCGCGTTTGTCGTTTTCCACCAGCACTTGCCAGCGGCTGCGTTCGAGCATCGGCAGCGCTACGGAAAAATTGCCGGCCGCATCGGGCTGCACCAGCAGCTTGATATCCTTTTCCGGCAGGGTCGCATGCGCCAGGTGCAGCTGCAGCGGCGCCTGATAGGCCTTGCCGAAGCTGTGCACGGAACCACTGAGGCTCGCCTGTGCCACGTCGTACGACAGGCTCGTATCCATCGCCAGGTCGCTGGCGATCGTGTCGCGCTTCAAATCCTGGTTGATCGCTTTGCCCTGCTTGTAATAATCGCCCACCACCAGCGCATCGGGCTGCGTAAACGCGATATAGCCCATGAAGCTGCCGACGACCACGGACAGGCCGGGGCCGATCATCAGCAGCCATGGCCAGCGATGCTTGTACCACGGTGCAACGGGTGCTTGCAGTTTCAGACTGTCGGACATGATATTTCTCCTGTTTAATCAGCCAGTCCCCATGCGGGGACCGGCCTTCCTACATTAGCGCGGTACGATGAATACCGCGCTTTCACGCACATGCAGCGATGGGTCGTCCAGCGAGTGCAATTCGATCGCAATCTTGTTCGAACCCTTCTCGCCGACGCCGTGCGGTACGCGCAGGCGGATCGGCCAGCCCAGCGTTTCCGTCGGCTGCAAGGTCACTTCTTCACGCGTCAGCAAGGTCAGGCCCGGCAAGCCGGAAGCGCTGATTTTAAAATGCTGGGTTTGCTCCGACGTATTCATGATCTGCAAGCGGTAGACGTTTTCGATCATGCCGTCCTCCACTTCGCGTCCCATCGAACCGCGGTCGCGGATCACGTCCATTTTCAAGGGCGTGCGCAGCGCCAGCGAAGTACACACGGCGATGATGATCAGGGCCAGGATGGAAGTGTAGATCAATACGCGCGGGCGCATGGCGCGCTGGCGGATCTGCTTCGAATTGAAGTTGTTTTCCATCGCATGGTCGGTACTGTAGCGTACCAGGCCACGCGGCCGGTCGACCTTGTCCATCACGCTGTTGCAGGCATCGACGCAAGCGGCGCAGCCGATGCATTCATACTGCAGGCCGTTGCGGATATCGATACCGGTCGGACACACCTGCACGCACAGGGTACAGTCGATGCAATCGCCCAGCTTGTCGTTGTTGCCGGCCTTCTTGCTCAGTGCGCCACGTGGTTCGCCGCGCTTGGTATCGTAGGTGATGATCAGGGTGTCCTGGTCGAACATGGCGCTCTGGAAGCGCGCGTAGGGGCACATGTATTTGCACACCTGCTCGCGCAGCCAGCCCGCGTTGCCGTAGGTTGCCAAGCTGTAGAACAAGACCCAGAACCATTCCCAGGGACCGAAATTGAGGGTGGTCACCGCGTGCGCCAGTTCCTTGATCGGCGTGAAGTAGCCGACAAAGGTAAAGCCCGTCCACAGGGCGATGGCGCCCCATACCAGGTGCTTGGCCGTCTTCTTGAACGCCTTGCGCACGGAGGGGCCCTGCTTGTCGAGGGCCATGCGCGCACTGCGCGTGCCCTCGATGCGGCGTTCGACCCACAGGAAAATTTCCGTGTATACCGTTTGCGGGCAAGAGAACCCGCACCACACCCGCCCGGCAATGGCCGTGACGAGGAACAACAAATACGCACAGATGATCAGCAGGGCCGCCAGATAGATGAAATCCTGGGGCCACAGCACGACGCCGAAAATGTAGAACTTGCGCGTGGTCAAATCGAACAGCAGGGCTTGCCTGCCATTCCAGGTCAACCACGGCAAGCCGTAGAACGCCAGCTGGGTAAGCCATACGCATACCCATCGCCAGGTAGCGTAGCGTCCTTTGGCCTCGCGAGGGTAGATTTGCTCGCGAGCCGCATACATCTTGATGACTTGAGGTTCCATTACATCATTTCACGGGCGTCTGGGGATTCGACAGGCTCCAGACATACGCCGACAGCACGTGTACCTTGGATTCGCCGAGGAAATCGCTGAAGGCCGGCATGGTGTTGCTGCGTCCCTTGCGTACGGTTTCCATGATGGTATCGGCGCTGCCGCCGTACAGCCAGATCTTGTCCGTCAGGTTCGGTGAACCCAGCATCTGGTTGCCCTTCGCATCGGCGCCGTGACAGGCCATGCAGGCGCCAAACTTGGCCTTGCCCAGCACGGATTTGACAGGGTCCGAGGTCGAACCGGACAGGCTCAGCACATAATGGGCCACGTTCTCGACATCCTTTTCGGAGCCCAGGGCGGCGCCCATCGGTGGCATCTGCCCATTGCGGCCGTGCATGATGGTGGTCTTGATGATGTCGGGTTCACCGCCATACAGCCAGTCCTTGTCGGTCAGGTTGGGGAAGCCCTTGTTGCCGCGCGCATCCGAACCGTGGCATTGCGCGCAGTAGGTCAGGAACAAACGCTGGCCGATGGCTTGCGCCTGCGGATCGGCGGCCACCGTCTTCAAGTCCTGGCTCAGGTACTTGTTGAACAGGGGACCGTAGTCGGCTTCCGCCTTCTTCAGCTCTTCCTCGTACTGGCCCGTCGATTTCCAGCCCAGGCTGCCGGCATAGTTGCCCAGACCCGGATACAGGAACAGGTAGGCCAGGGAGAAGACGATGGTGATGTAGAACAGCCACATCCACCAGCGCGGCATCGGCGTGTTGAGTTCCTTCAAGTCCTCGTCCCAGACGTGGCCCGTGGTGCCGTCAGCAGGGGCGCCCTCGACCACTTTGATTTTCGACTGCGAGTACAGCAGCACGCCGCAGCCGATGATGCCCAGCAGGGACAGCACGATGATGTAGATATTCCAGAAGCCATTGGTAAAATCAGCCATGGTTGCGCTCCTTCGCCACGCTCATCTCGGCCTCGGCCGGATAGTCCAATGCGTCATCGGCGAACGGCAGGCGTGCCGCCGCGTCGAAATCGCTATTGCTGCGGCTGAACGTCCACCACAGGATGCCCACGAACGTCGTAAAGGAAACCACCGTCATGACGCTGCTGGCGCTGTCAAACAGGTTTTCGATTGCCATGCTAATTCCTTGTTTTGATTAATGTACCGAGGCCTTGCAGATAGGCGACCAGGGCGTCTTCTTCCGTCTTGTCCTGCAGCTGCGCGGGGCCGGCGGCGATCTCTTCATCGCTGTACGGCTGGCCCAGGCGTTGCAGGGCGCGCATCTTCGGCATGATCTCGTCAGGCACCAGCTTGGTCTTCGCCAACCAGGGGTAGGCCGGCATGTTCGACTCGGGCACTACGTCGCGCGGGTCGTTCAAGTGCGTGCGGTGCCATTCATCGCTGTAGCGGGCGCCCACGCGGGCCAGGTCGGGCCCCGTGCGCTTGGAACCCCACTGGAACGGACGGTCGTAGACGAACTCGCCTGCGACCGAATAGTGGCCATAGCGTTCCGTTTCCGCGCGCAGCGGACGCACCATCTGCGAGTGGCAGTTGTAGCAGCCTTCGCGCACGTAAATGTCGCGGCCCGCCAGGCGCAGCGGCGAATACGGCTTCAGGCCGGCGACCGGCTCCGTCGTGCTCTTCTGGAAGAACAGGGGGACGATCTCGACGGCGCCGCCGATGCTGATCACCACCGTGACCAGGGCGATCAGCAGCCAGGGGTTTCTCTCAATCCATGCGTGTGAAAATTTCATTTGCTTTCGCTCCTATCAGGCGTGCGCCGCGTTCAGTTCCGGAATGCGGGCGACGGGGAGTTTGCTGCCGCGCAGCGTCATCCAGGTGTTGTAGCCCATGATGCACATACCCGACAGGTACAGCAGGCCGCCGGCCACGCGCACCACGTAGTACGGATACGTCGCTTTCACGCTCTCGACAAAGGTGTAGGTCAGGGTGCCGTCCGGATTGACCGCGCGCCACATCAGGCCCTGCATCACGCCGGCGATCCACATGGCGGCGATGTACAGCACGATGCCGATGGTGGCCACCCAGAAGTGCACGTCGACCAGGCGCGTGCTGTGCATCTGCGTGCGTCCCGCCAGGCGCGGCAGCAGGTAGTAGATCGAACCCATGGTGATGAAGCCCACCCAGCCCAGGGCGCCCGCATGCACGTGGGCAACGGTCCAGTCGGTGTAGTGCGACAGCGAGTTGATGGTCTTGATCGACATCATCGGACCTTCGAAGGTGGCGATGCCGTAGAACGACAGCGAGACGATCATGAATTTCAGGATCGGGTCGGTGCGCAGCTTGTGCCAGGCGCCCGACAGGGTCATGATGCCGTTGATCATGCCGCCCCAGCTCGGTGCCAGCAGGACCAGCGAGAAGACCATGCCGATCGATTGCGTCCAGTCAGGCAAGGCCGTGTAGTGCAGGTGATGCGGGCCCGCCCACATATAGGTGAAGATCAGCGCCCAGAAGTGGACGATGGACAAACGGTACGAGTACACGGGGCGCTCGGCCTGTTTCGGGATGAAGTAGTAGACCATGCCCAGGTAGCCGGCGGTCAGGATGAAACCCACCGCGTTATGGCCGTACCACCACTGGATCATGGCGTCCTGCACGCCCGCATAGGCGGAATACGATTTGGTGAACGAGGCTGGCATGACGGCGCCATTGACCACGTGCAAAATCGTCACGGCCAGGATGTAGGCGCCGAAGAACCAGTTGGCCACGTAGATGTGCTTGACCTTGCGCTTGATCAGGGTGCCGAAGAACACGATGGCGTAGGCGATCCAGACGACGGCGATGAGGATGGCGATAGGCCATTCCAGTTCCGCGTATTCTTTGCCGCGGGTCAGGCCCATGGGCAGGCTGACGACTGCGCACAGGATCACCGCTTGCCAGCCCCAGAAGGTGAAAGCAGCCAGCTTGTCGGAAAACAGGCGCACCTGGCAGGTGCGCTGGACAACGTAGTACGAGGTGGCGAACAGGCCGCAGATGCCGAAGGCGAAAATCACCGCATTCGTGTGCAGCGGACGCAAGCGTCCGTATGTCAGCCAAGGTATGTCGAGGTTCAGGGCAGGCCAGGCTAGCTGAGCGGCGATGATAACGCCAACCAGCATGCCGATGATGCCCCATACCACAGTAGCGACCGCGAATTGCTTCACGATCTTGTAGTTATAGTTCAGCGATTGATCCACAAAGACTCTCCCTGGAATTACTATTTATGATGGTGGCCAGAGAGTAAGTGTTTGAAGGCGAAAAAACTTTGATGTGGATCAAAATTCCCCGGATGAAATAAGGGTAGCGAACTGGCATCGAAATAAAGTGATATTTCGATCAAAAAAGCCATGCAAGATCCCTGCAATCAGGGCTTGTTGTGGTGAGGCGCCGGCCATGGCGTGCAGGACGCCAGCCGGGCTGCTGAGGTCAGGGATGCGGTTCGTCGGGCGCCGGCTTGGCCGGCGTATCGTCGTCCTGCAGCACGCGCAGGCCCGGTCCGACGAGGTCGTCGAACTGGCCGCTGTCCGAGGCCGTGAAATACACCCACAGGGCAATGAAGACGACCACGACGCTTAAGGGGATGAGCAGGTACAGTGCTTCCATGGTTCAGACTTTCCGCAGGCGCAGGGCGTTGGCGATGACGACGGCCGAGCTGGCAGCCATGCCGACGCCGGACAGCCAGGGGTTCAAAAAACCCAGCGCGGCGGCCGGGATGGCCGTCAGATTGTACAGGGTTGCCCAGCCCAGGTTTTCGCGGATGATGCGCATGCTGCGCGCGGCCGTCTTGGCCGTGTCGAGCACGGAGCGCAACTGGCTCGAGAGCAGCACCGTGTCCGCATGCGCCTGCGCCAGCGCGGCGCCGGAACCCATGGCGAAGGACACGTCGGCACCGCTCAGTACGGCGGCGTCGTTGATGCCGTCGCCCACCATCGCCACTACGGCGCCCGTCGCCTGCAACTGCTGCACGAAGTCGAGCTTTTCATCGGGCAGGCATTCGCCGCACGCCGTGTTGATGCCCAGTTCCGTCGCCACGCTTTGCGTCAGCGCTTCCTGGTCGCCACTGAGCAGCACGACCTGCTTGCCGCGCCGCTGGAAATACGCGACTACCTCGCGCGCTTCCGGACGCAGCGCGTCGCTGAGCAGGAAGCGCGTCAGCCAGCGCCCCTGCGTGCCCAGGTATAGCGGCGTCATGCCCTGCATGCCGACGGCCGTGTCGCCCAGCGGCGGCCCGGCGATGGCGGCGACAAACGCTGCATTGCCCAGGCGGTAGCGCACGCCGTCGACGATGCCCTCCAGGCCCTGCCCCTGCACTTCCTGCAATTGTTCCGCATGCGTGCGCGGCTGCGGCGGTTCCCCTGCTGCCGCCAGGATCGCCTGCGCCAGTGGATGGGCGCTGCCCGCTTCCAGCGCGGCGGCCACCTGCAGGCAATCGTCTTCCGTCATGCTGCCGAGTCCCTCGATTTGCCGCAGCACGGGCCGGCCCAGGGTCAGGGTCCCCGTCTTGTCGAAGACGATGTGGGTGGCGCGGTGCAAGGTTTCCAGCACATGCGGCTGGACGATCAGCACGCCGCGCCGCAGCAGGCTGTCGGTGGCGGCCGCCAGCGCCGTCGGCGTGGCGAGAGAAAGCGCGCACGGGCACGACACGACCAGCACAGCGATAGCCACGGGCCAAGCCTGCGACGGGTCATGCCAGCTCCAGAAGGCGAACACGGCGACGGCGAACAGCAGCAGGCCCAGCACGAACCAGGCGGCGACCTTATCGGCCCACTGCGCGATCTGCGGCTTGCCGCTGCCGGCCCGTTCGATCAGTTTCAACAGGTCGGACAAGGTGCTTTCGCGCGCCGGCTTGAGCACGCGCAAGATGAGCGCCGCACTCGCATTGATGGCGCCGCCCGGCACCCGTTCGCCGGTTTTCCTGCGCTGCGCCGCGCTCTCGCCCGTCAGCAGCGATAAATCGAGCGCACTCGTGCCCTCGATGATGACGCTGTCGGCGGCGATCGCCTCGCCCGGTTTGACTAAAATGATGTCGCCCACGGCCAGGCTGCCGGCCGGCACCAGGGTGGTGGCGCGGTTGTCCGGGAAGCCCGCCATCAGCGACGCGGACGCGGGCAAGGCATGCTGCAAGCGCTCCAGGGCCGAGGCGGCCTTGCGGCGCGCCTGCAGCTCGAAATAGCGGCTGCACAGCAGTAGAAAAATGAACATCGTGGCCGAGTCGTAATACACCTCGCCGCGGCCCGTAAAGGTCGCCACCACGCTGCCGAAGAAGGCAGCCAGGATGCCCAGCGCCACGGGCACGTCCATGCCCAGGGTGCGCGCGCGCAGGCTGGCCCAGGCGCCCTGGAAAAACGGCATGGCCGAATAGCAGATGGCCGGCAAGGTGAGCAGCAAACTGGCCCAGCGCATCAGGCTGGCCATATTGTCGTCCAGGGTGCCATCCTCGGCCAGGTAGGCGGGCGCCACGTACATCATCACCTGCATCATCGACAGGCCGGCCACGAACAGCTGGCGGCCCAGGGTCTTGCTGGCTTTTTGCAGGCGCTCGCCATGGCGCACGGCGTCATACGGATAGGCCGTGTAGCCGATTTGCCGCACGGCTTGCAGGATGTCGCCCGGTTCGCACTGCGCGCGACTCCAGCGTACGTACAGGCGCTCCGTGGCGACGTTCAGGCTGGCCGCCTGCACGCCTGGCAGGCGCGTCAGCTGGCGCTCGATCAGCCAGACGCAGGCGGCGCAGCGGATGCCTTCGACGGACAGGGTCGCTTCGCAGCTGCTGGCGTCGCGCGCGAATTGCGCGTCGTCATTGCTGTACAGGCGCAGCTCGGGCGGCACCATGGTGGCGTCGGCAGCGTTGACGGCATATTCGTCGCGGTCGCGGTAATACGCGCTCTGGCCGATGTCGACGATGGTTTGCGCCACCGCTTCGCAGCCGGGGCAGCACATGGCGCGCGCCACCTCGTCGATAGTGACGGTCCAGCTGGAGCCAACGGGGACGGGCAAGCCGCAATGGAAGCAGGCGGAGGGTTTTAAAACAGCATTCATAGGTTTGGTTTCATGCGTCTTTTCATGGATGGCCCGTGACGCACAGGGCGTCGAGCCAGCCCAGCGAGACGCCATTCGCGGCGCGCAGCAGGCCCAGCAAGCCAAAGCTCAGCACCAGCAAGCCGCTGGCGATGCGCACGGGACGGCGCTGCATCTGCGCGCGCAGCCGCGTGCCCAGCAAGCCCATGCCCAGCAGGGTGGGCAGGGTGCCCAGGCCGAAGGCGGCCATGGCGGCCGCGCCGTTCAGGGCCGAGCCTTGCATCATGGCCGTCAGCAAGGCGCTGTAGACCATGCCGCACGGCACCCAGCCCCACAGGCCGCCCACGGCCAGCGCCTTGAATGGCGTGTCCATCGGCATCAACGGTTTCAACAGGGGGCGCACGCGGCGCCAGACGATATTGCCGGCCGCTTCCAGGTGGGCCAGGCCGCGCCAGGCATCCATCAGGTACAGGCCCAGCGCGACGAGCATCAGATTGGCCAGCCAGTAGCCGGCCACTTGCAGGGACGCCAGGTGCAGCATGCCGGCGCCCGCCAGGCTGCCGGCCAAGGCGCCAGCCAGCATGTAGCTGACGATGCGCCCGCCGTTATACGCCAGGACGCGCAGCACGTTGGTGTGCGGTGCGGGGCGCGCCACGGCGATGGAAATGACCGGGCGGACAGGCGCCGCCGGTGCGCCGCCGCTGAGCGACAGGGCGCCGACGATGCCGCCGCACATGCCGATGCAGTGCACGCTGCCGGCCAGGCCGACCATGAACAGCGGCAAGAGGCTCAGGGCATTCATCGCGCGGCGCTACACCGTTTTCGAGTAGCGCAGCGGCTGCACCGCATCCGGCGCCGCGTTGGCGCGGGCCTGCGTCAGGTAGCGGTCGAAGACCATGCAGATATTGCGGATCAGCAAGCGCCCTTTCGGCGTCACCGTCAGCCAGTCTTCCTCGATGACGAGCAAGCCGTCACGCGCCAGTTCGCGCAGCTTTTCCAGCTCGGCGGCGAAATAGCTGCGGAATTTGACGGGGTGCGCTTGCTCGATGGTGGCGATCGACAATTCGAAATTGCACATCAGCATCTGGATGATGATACGGCGCAACAAATCATCGGTATCGAGTTTGATGCCGCGCGCGATCGGCAGCACGCCTTCGTCGAGCTTTTCGTAGTAGGCATCGAGCGTCTTTTCATTCTGACTGTAGACGGCGCCCACCGAGCTGATGGCCGACACGCCGCAGGCGATCAGGTCCGCTTCCGCACGCGTCGAATATCCCTGGAAGTTGCGGTGCAAGCGGCCTTGCCGCTGCGCCACGGCCAGGTCGTCCGTCGGCTTGGCGAAATGGTCCATGCCGATGTACACATAACCGGCGGCCGTCAGGCGCGCGATGCACAGGCCCAGCATGGCCAGCTTGGTGGCGCTGTCGGGCATGTCGGCGTCGAGGATGCGGCGCTGCGGCTTGAACAAATGCGGCATGTGCGCGTAGTGGTACAGGGCGATGCGGTCGGGGCTGGCGGAAATCACCTTGCGCAAGGTTTCCGTCATGGTGTCCAGGCTTTGCTTCGGCAAGCCGTAGATCAGGTCGATGCTGATCGAGCGGAAACCGGCGTCGCGCGCCGCTTGCATGATGGCTACCGTTTCCGCTTCCGGCTGGATGCGGTTGACGGCTTTTTGCACGTCGGCGTCGAAATCCTGCACGCCCAGGCTGATGCGGTTGAAACCTTGCGCGCGCAGGGAAAACACGCGCTCGCGCGACACGGTGCGCGGGTCGATCTCGATCGAATATTCGCCGTCTTCATCGGAAGCAAACTCGAAATGCTGGCGCAGGTGCGCCATCAGCTCGTCCATCTGCTTTTCGCTCAGGTAGGTCGGCGTGCCGCCGCCGAAATGCAGCTGCTCGATCTGGTTCATGCCGGCAAACAGCTTGCCCTGCATGGCGATTTCCTGTTTCAGATAGCTGAGATAGGTGGCGGCCTTGCTGCGGTCTTTCGTGATGATCTTGTTGCAGGCGCAGTAGTAGCACAGGGTGTCGCAGAACGGTACGTGCACGTACAGCGACAGCGGACGGCGGCCGCCGCGCATGCGCAGCGCGGCCAGCGCTTCGAGGAAGTTGCCGTAGCCAAAGTCGGCATTGAAACGGTCGGCGGTCGGATAGGACGTATAGCGGGGGCCGGACTGGCTCATCTTGCCGATGATGACCGGGTCGAATTCGACGACGGCGTCCAGGTCGGCGGAAGCACTGCTGAGTAGTGTAGGCATGATGTGTGTAAGGTCTTGAAAGGTGTTAGGCGGCCAGGCGTTTCAGAGCGGCGGGTTTGCCGGTGTTCGCGGCGCCTCCCTTGCCGCCAGGCATGACGACGCGGCGCGGTGGCGGCATCTTGCCGAAATTGAACAGGCTCACGGCTTGCGACAGGCTGGCCGCTTCTTCCGCCAGGCGCGTGGCGGCCGCGGCGGCTTCTTCCACCAGGGCCGCGTTTTGCTGTGTCACCTGGTCCATGTGGGCGATGGCCTGGTTGACCTGGTCGACGCCGATGCTTTGTTCGCGCGAGGCGATGGAAATTTCCTGCATGATGGCCGTCACCTGCTTGACCGAGCTGACCACTTGTTCCATGGTGGCGCCGGCGCGGTTCACCTGCAGCATGCCGGCGCCCACCTTGCCGACGGAAATTTCAATGAGTTGCTTGATATCCTTGGCCGCCACGGACGAGCGCTGCGCCAGGTTGCGCACTTCGCCCGCCACCACGGCGAAGCCCCGGCCCTGCTCGCCAGCCCGCGCCGCTTCCACGGCCGCGTTCAGGGCCAGGATGTTGGTCTGGAAGGCGATGCCTTCGATCAAGCCGATGATGTCGACGATTTTCTTCGACGAAGTGTTGATCTCGTCCATGGTGGTAATCACTTCGGCCACGATTTCGCCGCCCTGCACGGCCACTTTCGAGGCGGCCACGGCCAGCTCGTTCGCCTGCACCGAGTTGTCCGCGTTCTGTTTCACCGTCGACGAGAATTCCTCGATGCTCGAGGCCGTCTCTTCCAGGCTGGCCGCCTGCGATTCCGTGCGGCCCGAGAGGTCCATATTGCCGACGGCGATTTGCTTGGTGGCCACGGCCATGGTTTCCACGTTGATGCGCACGTCGCGGATGGTAGCGATCAGGTTGCTGTTCATCTGTTGCAGCGCGCGCAGCAATTGCCCCATTTCATCCGTGCTTTCCGTCTCGAAACTGCCCGACAGGTCGCCAGCGGCAATCGCCCGCGCACCGTTCAGGGCCTTGCCCAGCGGCTTGAGCACGGACATGCGCAAGGTGTACCAGAGGAAAACGTTGATCAGGAAGCCGAACAGGGTGGCGCCGAAGATGGCGTAATTGGTGATCTTGCCGCCGCTGGCAAACAGGCTGATGACGCACACCAGCAGTTGCAAACAGTTGACGATGGAAGTGGCGGCCCAGATGCGCAGGTTGAGCGACATGTGCGTCAGCTTGTGCAGCAAATGCGCCAGGCCCGGGCGCACGATCTGTCCGTTCTTGATGACGATGTTGCCGCCTTCCTTGTTGCGGATGGCCGCGTACGCTTCTTCGGCCGCCTTGACCTGGTCTTTGTCGGCTTTTACGCGCACCGACATGTAGCCGATGGTCTTGCCCGCTTCGCGGATGGGCGTGACGTTGGCGCGCACCCAGTAAAAGTCGCCGTTCTTGCAGCGGTTTTTCACCAGGCCCGTCCACGGCGTGCCGGCCTGGATCGAAGCCCACAGGTCGGCAAACGCTTCGGCCGGCATGTCCGGGTGGCGCACGATGTTTTGGGGCGAACCGAGCAGCTCTGCCTCGCTGAAGCCGCTGACCTGACTGAAGTACGGGTTCACATACACGATATTGCCGTTCATATCCGTTTTCGACACGATGGCCTGATCGTCCAAGACGAGGACTTCACGGTTAGTCACTGGCAAATTTTGGCGCATGGTCGCGGCTTCCTGATCAGTTAAAGAGCTAATTGGTGAGTAAGACTTGCACGATTGCAAGAATGGAGATCAGTGTAAGGAGTCGCCTGCGCAAATTTATTGATGTAGATCAAAATCCTCCAGATTGGTCGTGCTTGCACGCATTTAGGGATATCAATGCAGCATTGTTTTAAAGTTACTGGTTGCCGGCGGCGGCTAATCGATGCCCACCGTCAGCGGGCGCAGGTTGCCCACGGCGTAGCCTTGCGCGTAATCGATGCCCAGTTCGCGGATGACGGACAGGATTTCCGCGTTTTCCACGTATTCCGCCACCGTTTTCAAGCCCATCACGTGGCCCACTTCATTGATGGCCTTGACCATGGCGCGGTTGATGGCATTGGTGGTGATGTCGCGCACGAAGACGCCGTCGATTTTCAGGTAGTCGACGGGCAGCGCCTTCAGGTAGCCGAACGAGGAAAAGCCGCTGCCGAAGTCGTCGAGCGAGAAGCGGCAGCCCAGGGCCTTGAGCTGGCGCATGAATACTTGCGCCTTGGGCAGGTTGGCGATCAGGGCCGTTTCCGTGATTTCAAAGCAGATTTGCTCGGGCGCAATGGCGAACTGCACGAACTGCTCAGTGATGTAGTCGTGCAGGCCCGTGTCGGCCAGTGACATGCCCGACAGATTGACGGAGTACAGGGCCGGTGCGCGGCGCAGGCTTTCGGCCAGCGCGGCCAAAGGCGACTGGCTGTCGCGCACGCTCTGGATATGCGCGCACACGGCGTGGATGACCCAGCGGTCGATGGACAGCATCATGTCGTAGCGTTCGGCGGCGGGAATGAAGGCGCCGGGCAGTATCAAGTCGCCCTTGCTGTTGCGGATGCGGATCAGCACCTCTTCGTGGTGTTCCGGGCTGCCGTGCAGGTGCACGATGGGCATGGTGTACAGGCGGAAATAATCGTGTTCGAAGGCTTCGTTCAGGCGTGAAATCCACAGCATTTCGCCATGCCGCTGCGCCAGCATGACGTCGGACTCCTGGTACACGTGCAGGCGGTTGCGGCCCTGGTCCTTGGCCATGTAGCAAGCCTGGTCGGCGGCGCTCAGCAACTCGCTCATGGACTTGCTGTCCTGGTTGATTTCCACGATGCCGATGCTTACGCCCAGTTCGAAGCTGCGGTCATCCCAGGCGAAACGGAAATCGCGTACGGACTGTCGCAACTGTTCGCCGATCTGGCGCGCGTGGTCGAGCGGACAGTGAGGCAGCAGCACGCCCAGTTCGTCGCCGCCGAGCCGCGCCAGGATGTCGCTGTCGCGCATTCGCCCCTGCAGCATCTTGGCCAGCAACTGCAGCAGCACGTCACCGGCGCCGTGGCCGCTGGTGTCGTTGATGACCTTGAACTGGTCCAGGTCCAGGTACAGCAGCGCATGCATGTGGCCATCTTGCTTGGCTGTGTGCAGGGCGCCGGCCACCAGGTGCTCGAATTCGCGCCGGTTGATCAGGCCCGTCAGGGCGTCGTGTGTGGCTTGCCACGACAGTTGTTGGCTCAGCTTGCGCTCGTGGCTGACATCGCGAAACACGACGACGGCGCCGAGGATGTCGCCGTCGCACGACCAGATGGGCGCAGCCGATTCCTCGACGGCGATGCGCCGCCCTTCGCGCGTGATCAGCTGCGAGCGGGGGGAAATGCCGATGGCCTGGCGCTGTTGCAGGCAGCGCATGGCCACGTGCTCGAGTGCTTCGCCCGTGCGTTCGTCAGCCAGCGGCATGGTCTGGCCGATGTCCAGGCCCCGCGCCATGTCGTTGGTCCAGCCCGTCAATTGCTCGGCCACCCGGTTCAGGGAGCGTGTCTTGCCTTGCGGATCGGTAGTGATGACGCCGTCAGCGATGGAGCTGAGCGTGACTTCGGCCAGTTCCTTGCGCTCGGCGATCATGAGTTCGCGCAGTATGTGCTCTGTGACATCCCAGATGACGCCCAGGGTGCGCTCGGGATGGCCTCCACCATCCATGAAGACCTGCGCCTTGGCCGCCAGCCAGTGTTCGCTGCCGTCGGGCCAGATGACGCGGTATTGCAGGGCGTAGCCGCCGCGCCGGCGCACGCCGTCCTGCAGCACGCCGATCACCTTGTCGCGGTCAGCGGCATGGACGCAGTCGAGAAAGGCGGGGAAGGAATGCGTCACGGGGTGCTCCCCGAGGCCCAGCAGGGCCGCGCCCCTGGCCGACCAGATGACCGTGCCGTCGATGACCTGGCCAGCGACGATGCGCGAATCCCAGATGGCCATGTGCGCCGCTTCCAGCGCCATCTGCAAACGTTTCTGCTGGTCGCTCATCGCCCTCTCCCGATATGGATACAGGGATAGACACGCCGCCGGTGCTTAAGTTCCCGGCGCCTCGGCAGACGTGGCCGCAGAGGTGGCCGGCGCTGCGCGCGCCACGTCGCGCACGTTCTTTTGCACGGCCACGGCGGCAAACAGGCTGAGCAGGAATGCCATGGCATAAAAGCCCTTTTCGCTATTTTGCAGGGTGGCGTTCCACAGGCCCACAGTCAATAGCAGCAAGGCCAGCAGCACGGAAATCCAGCACAGGCCGAAATACATGCCCGTCACGGCGATGCCTTCGCTGCGGTCGCGCACGGATTTTTGCAGCGAGACGGCGGCGAACAGGCCGTACATGAGGAGCGTGAAGTAATAGCCCTTTTCGTTGAGGGCCATGCTGGCGTTCCACAGGCCGGACAAGTAGGTGATGGCGCCGATCAGCAATGCTGCCCAGGAGGCGCCGATAAAGGCGCTGCTGGGACGTTGGATGGGGGAAGTCTGCATAGGGTCTCCATGGGCAGGCAGGCGCCGCCGGCATGGCCGGGGCGGCAGGCACGGATGCGCCTGCCGCCCCATCAGACCAGAAAGCTTATTTGCTTGATTTGACCATGCGCAACAAAGCCGACACGGCCGTGACGCCGGCCAGCACCAGGCCACCGGCGATGAGGCCGGCCACCGCGTTGATCAGGCTGGGCGTGACGGCCGCCAGCACGGGGCCGATGCCGGCCACGCCGCCGACGGCTTCTTCTGCATGGTGCAGCATGGTGCTGGCCCACGGCCAGCCATGCGTCAAAATGCCGCCACCGACCATGAACATGGCCAGGGTGCCCACGACGGAGAGAAATTTCATCAGTTTCGGCGCTGCCGACACGAGCATGCGGCCAAAGCCGCGCACGCCATCCATCAGCGCGCCCGCGCCCTTGCGCGCCGCCAGGTAAAAGCCCGCGTCATCGAGCTTGACGATGCCGGCCACCAGGCCGTACACGCCTACCGTCATGATGAGGGCGATGCCGACGACGACGGCCACCTGCTCGGCGAAGGTGGCGGCGGCCACCGTGCCCAGCGCGATGACGATGATTTCGGCCGACAAAATGAAGTCGGTGCGGATGGCGCCCTTGATTTTGTCCTTTTCCAGCGCGACGAGGTCGACCTGCGGGTCGCGCAGCGCCTGTGCCAGCTCGGCCTTGTGGCTGTCGTCCGGGTGCAGGTATTTATGGGCGATCTTTTCGAAGCCCTCGAAGCACAGGTAGGCGCCGCCCACCATCAGGAGCGGCGTGATGGCCCACGGCGCAAACGCGCTGATGGCCAGCGCGGCGGGCACGAGGATGGCCTTGTTCTTCAGCGAACCGACAGCGACGGCCCACACGACGGGCAGTTCGCGATCGGCGCGCACGCCGGCCACTTGCTGCGCGTTCAGGGCCAGGTCGTCACCGAGCACGCCGGCCGTCTTCTTGGCGGCCACCTTGGTCATCAGGGAAACATCGTCGAGGATGCTGGCGATGTCGTCAAGCAGGGCCAGCAGGCTGGAGCCGGCCATCTCAGCACGCTCCCATGGCGGTGGCAGGGAATGGTGGAGCGAGGAAAGTGTTGTTTTTCATGATGTTATTCTTGGTTGTACGGCAAGGAAGTGTGTGACTGCGATCTTACCCCAGGGTGGGCCGGCAAGGCCGCACTGACCGGGTTAAAATTGCCTCTCATCCTCATTTTTTTTGGAAACCGCATGCACTTTGCCACCTGGATCACCTTTGTCATCGCCGCCTCCATCATCGCCGTCTCGCCCGGTTCGGGCGCCGTGCTGTCGATGTCGCACGGCCTGTCGTACGGGGTGAAGAAGGCCAGCGCCACCATTCTCGGCCTGCAGCTGGGGCTGCTGGTGGTGCTGGGCATCGCAGGCGCCGGCGTGGGCTCTTTGCTGCTGGCTTCCGAAGTGGCTTTCAATATCGTCAAGACGGTGGGCGCCTTGTACCTGATCTACCTGGGCCTGTCGCAATGGCGCGCCAAGGCGGCGGTGACGGGTGACCTGCATGCCGACGCCGTGGTGCCTTCCATGCGCCGGCGCGTGCTGACGGGTTTTTTGACCAATGTGACGAATCCGAAGGGCATCATCTTCATGGTGGCGGTACTGCCGCAATTCATCAGCCCGGCAGCACCGCTGCTGCCGCAGCTGCTGATCCTAGCCGTCACCATGTGCACGATCGATCAGATTGTGATGCACAGCTACGCCTTTTTAGCCTCGTCAATGCAGCGCTTTTTTCGCGATGCGCGCGCCGTGAAAAAGCAGAACCGCTTCTTTGGCGGCTTGCTGATGGCCGTCGGCGCAGCCCTGTTCTTCGTCAAGCGCGGTGGCCAGGCGGCGGCCTGAAACAGGTCAACATGCAAACATTTGTAAGCCCGCTTGCGATGCCCGCCCGATGCGGATGTAATCGATAGCAATCATCCTTGTAAGTCCTGCTGGAGCGCTGCCATGCGTCCGACCCTGTCCTTCCCCTTCCTGAACACCGTGTGCGCCGTGCTGCTGTCGTCGGCGTGCTCGCTGGCCCTTGCCGAAGATCCACCCGCCCGCGTGGGCCGCATTTCCACCGTCGAAGGGCAGGTGCTGGTGCGCGCCGGCGATGGCGAGGCGCAAAACGCCCTGCTGAACTGGCCCGTCACGACGGATAACCGGCTCAGCACCATGCGCGGCGCGCTGGCGGAATTTCGCGTGGGTGCGGCCGCCGTGCGCCTCGATGGCGATTCCGAGCTGGAAGTGAGCGAGCTTGATGACGACAGTTTCAAATTGCACCTTGGCTATGGCACGGTCAGCGTGCGCGTGCGCAACCCCGATGCGCTGCGCGGCTTCGAACTGACCACCGCCCAGGTCCGCGTGATCCTGACCCAGCCGGGCTGGGTGCGCATCGAGGCGGGGCGCCAGCCCGGCACCAGCGTCGTCAGCGTGCTCGACGGAGCGGCCGACGTGGATGGCGCGACGGGCAGCGTGACCTTGCGTGCCGGCAAGCGCGCCGAGCTGACGGACGAGGAATTGCGCACGGGCGCCTTGCAGAGGATCGCCTTCGACAACTGGCCCGAAGCCTTGCCCGCCGCCGCGCCGGCCTTGCGCTATGTCACGGACGATACCACCGGCTATGAAGAGCTGGACCGCTATGGCGCCTGGCAGGAGGACGCGGAATACGGCCCCTTGTGGCTGCCCAGCACGGTGCCGGCCGGCTGGGCGCCGTACAGCGACGGGCGCTGGACGTGGATCGCGCCATGGGGCTGGACCTGGGTCGACAATGCGCCGTGGGGCTATGCGCCCTCGCATTACGGCCGCTGGGTGCTGCTGGGCCATCGCTGGGGCTGGGCCCCGGGCCGCGAGCGCGGCCGCGTACCCTGGGCGCCGGCGCTGGTGGGCTGGGTGGGCGGCAATCATGGGCCAAATTCCGGGCCGCAACATGGCCAGCGTCCCGGCGTGGGCTGGTTCCCCCTGTCGCCGCACGAGCGCTATGTGCCCGGCTACCGCACCAGCGCGGACTATGAGCGCCGCATCAATCGCGTGGCCGACGGGCGCCGCCCTGTGGCGGGCGAGCGCGAACGCCGTGCAGGCATGACGATGCTGCCGGGAGAGCGTTTTGGCGGGCAGCGCACGGTCGACGTGCCGCGCCGCAACCGCACCACCATGCCGCCGCCCGTCATGCAAAGCATGCCCTTGAGCACGCCGCCTGCACCAGCGGGTAATTGGCAGCGCCCCGTCGAGGCGCCGCGCCAGCAAGATGGTTTCCGTCGCGACTGGGTCAACCGCCCTGGCCGCTTGCAGACGGACGATGGCCAGACGCATATGGCGCCGCGTCCCATGCAGCCGAACCGGCCGCCCGTGCCGCAACAGCCGCCGGTGCCGGCTCAGCCCGTGATGCCGGCCATGCCGGCCTTGCCACCCGTGCAAGACCAGGTGGCGCATCCCGGGTGGCGTGGCGAGCAGCGGTCCCGCGCCGAGCGGCCGCAGCCGCGTCCCGTCATCGAGCGTCCCTTTGATGCGCCCCGTCCGGACCGCGGAGAACGTGGCGGCCGTCGCGAAGTGCTGCAGACGGCGCCACCGCCGTCCTTGCCTTCCCCGCCGCCCGTGGCCCAGCCGCGGCCCGCGCCGCCGCCGATGCCGGCCCCTGCCGCCCGTCCGCCCCAGGAGGCGCGCAGTGCCGAGCGTCCCAATCCGCCGCGTGAGCGCAACAATGAGCGCGGCAATCCCGGCCGCAATGGCCGGATGCCGGAAGTGGAGCGCTGACGGCCGTGCCGTCTGTCGCGCCGTATCGACGTTCAAGCCGCAAAATGCGCAGTTCGTCACATGCCAGATGTAAAGTCGCCTCGGTTTGTCTACAGTACGACCACTGCTTATCCTCCAAGTGACAGCATCGACTTTTCCGGCTATTTTGTCCAAACGAAATAGTTTTCGCCAGCTTACAAAGCTGGCTTTTTTTTTGCCTTGCCGTGTGTGCCATGGCGGCGGGCGCAGCCGCCCTCAAAGTTGGCTACAATACGTTTTTATGCAGCCGCCGCGCGATAAGCGCTGCCTGTTCTGACCGGCACTGATTGGATTTCCTATGCAAACGACCCCACCCACCGAAGTCACGATTCCTCCCAGCGAATCGCTGATCGAATACCCGAGCGACTTTCCCATCAAGATCATGGGCCCGACGCATGTCGACTTCGCACCGACCATGCTGGAACTGGTGATCAGCCACGATCCGACCTTCCACGTGGGCCGCATGGAAGAGCGTCCATCGCCCAAGGGTAATTACACGGGCCTGACCGTGACCGTGCGCGCCATCAGCCGCGAGCAGCTCGACGCCCTGTACATGGCGCTGTCGGGCCACCCGATGGTCAAGATCGTCATGTAAGACATGCTGTTGCCCTGGCGGGCTGGCGTTTCGTCAGCCGCCACACGAGGGCAAAGGCCGCGCTGGCCGCCGCCGTCACCCATAGCAGGGGTTTTTCGCTGCCGTCCGTGATGGCGGCGATGACGGCGCCGCAGGCGGCCGTGATGAGCATTTGCACGAAGAAGAACAGGCCCGAGGCGCTTCCCGCCTGGGCGCCATACGGCTGCAGCACGGCCAGCTGGCAGGCCGGGATGGCCATGCCCACCGACACCATCACCAGCAGCATGGGCGCCACCAGCGAGGCCACGTGCTGCGGCGCCAGGCTGCCTGCCAGCAACAAGCTGGCCGCACCCGCCACATTGATCAGCACCGCCACGCCCAGCATGGTATCGGCGCCCAGGCGCGGTCCCAGCGCGCGAAACAGGCTCGATCCCGCCACATAGCCGCTGACCGTCAGCGCGAACACCAGCGCATACGCGTGCGGCGACAGATGCATGCCCCTTTGCAACAGCACGGACGATTCCGCGATGAAGGGGAAATACGTGCAATACACACAGCCGATGGCCAGCGCATAGCGCAGGAAATACGCGTCGCCCAGCAGGCGGCGGTACAGCGCCAGGGTATTGCCTTGTGGCACGGCATCGGCTGGTTTGGTTTCCGGCACATACGCGGCGATCAGCCCCAGCGACAGCGCGCCCAGCAGGCACAGTACGCCAAACACGGCGCGCCAGCCGAACGCCGCATCGAGCACGCTGCCGGCCAGTGGCGCCAGTATCGGCGACAAGCCCATCACCATCGATATTCTGCCCAGCATGCGCGCTTGCGTGGCGGGGTCGAAGCGGTCGCGCACCATGACTCTGCCGATGATGGTGCCGCTACAGCCGCCGAACGCCTGCAGCACGCGCGCGGCGATCAGCACGTGGACGTCGGAGGTTACGCTGCAGACGATGCTGGCGAGCACATAAATGCCCGTGCCGGCCAGCAGCACGGGACGGCGTCCGTAACGGTCGGCCAGCGGCCCGCAGGCAAGCATCGAGGCGGCCGAGCCGGCCATGAACAGGCTCAGGGTCAGTTGTAGCTGGGCATCGCTGGCGTGCAGGGCATCGGCCATGGCCGGCAGCGAAGGTAAATAGATGTCGATGCTGATGCGCGACAGGCAGACCAGCAGCAGCACGATGCCGCCCCAGGCCCATAAAGCGATTTGTTTCTGCATTGTTTTACACGATCCTCTCATGTGCTCCCTCATGCGTGCGCCCCGCTGGCGCAGCAGAACGGTGAGAGTAGAATGTTTGTGGTGTAATGCGAAGTGCCAGTCATCAGAAAATTCATTGGACCACTTGGACGATTATTATGCCGCGAGGAAAATCACCGCACGCCCTGGACTTGCCTCGTCCCACCAGCTGGCTCGACAAGGCGGGCGTCAACAAGCAGGATGGCGCGTATGAAGCGCTGCGCTCGGCCATCCTGACGAAGATGCTGCCGGCGGGCAGCCGTTTGCCGTCCAGCCGCACCCTGGCCGAACGGTGGGAGTTGTCGCGCGGCACCATCGAAACCGTGTTCGACCGCCTGCACGCGGAAGCGTATGTGACGCGCGTGCCCGGCTCCGGCACGCGCGTGTGCGCCGTGGTGCCGGAGCGCTTTTTGATGGCAGGATTGGCAGACGCCACCCCGGTCGGGCCATTTTCCGAGCCGGTTCCTGTGTCCGATACGGGCGTGCGCGACGGCTTGCCGTTCGTGGCGCGGCGCGCCGACGCCAGCCTGTTTCCCATGGCCGCCTGGTCCAAGTGCGCTACGCGGGCGCTGGCGGCCGCCACGCCGGAGCAGCTGTGCAGCGCCGATCCTGCCGGCCTGCCCCAGCTGCGCCAGCAGATCGCCGACTTTCTCGCCAAGTACCGCGGCATCCGCTGCGACCCGCAAGACATCGTTGTCACGACCGGCATCCGCCACGCGATCGACTTGCTGGCGCGCAGCATCGTGCGCGATGGCGACAAGGTTTGCCTGGAAGAGCCCGGCTACCCGGCCGCGCGCGCCCTGTTCGCCCTGGCTGGCGCCGTGCCCGTGGACATTGCCGTCGACGCCGAGGGCATCGATTGCGCCGCCCTGGCCGCGCACGCAGACGCCAGCCTCGCGTACGTGACGCCGGCGCACCAGTCGCCGCTGGGCGTGACCATGTCCGTCACGCGCCGCCTGGCCTTGCTGGAATGGGCGAACGACCACGGCGCCTGGGTGGTGGAAGACGATTACGACAGCGAATTCAATTACCAGAGCGCGCCGCTGGCGGCCCTGAAGGCGCTGGACCAGTACCAGCGCGTGATTTATTGCGGCAGTTTCAACAAGACCCTGTTTGCCGGCCTGCGCGTGGGCTTCATGGTGCTGCCGCCCGCCTTGCGCCCGCAGTTGCTGCGCACTCTGCAGTTGACGGGCCGCTCCGTGGGCGTGACGGAGCAGCTGGCGCTGTCCGCCTGGATGGAGGATGGCGCCTTCGTGCGCCATTTGCGCCAGGCGCGGCTGGCCTACAAGGAGCGGCGCGACCTGCTGCTGGCCTGCCTCGAGCAGACGGCCCCCGGGCGCTACGCGGTGACCGGCCAGCAGGCGGGTTTCCATTGCGTACTGTGGCTGCCGCCGGGCAGCGACGAGCGGGCGTTTTGCGCGCGCGCGGCGCAGGAGGGGCTGGCGCTGCAGCCGCTCGGTGACTTTTGTCACAGTGCAAAGCTGGCGCCGGCCGTGCTGCTCGGCTATACGGCCCTGAATGCCGCCCAGATACGCCATGCCGCTCAAAAATTAGGCAGATTGCTGCTGTTGCCGGCGCCCGAGGCTGAATGAAACGGCAGCCTGGCTTATAATCACGGCTTCGCCGCAGCGTCCCCAGGGCGCCGGCAGCTGATTACAGAATCTGTCATGACCACCACCCGAACCGAAGCGGCGCTGATCCGCGAGCTGGGCCGCGTCGATTACGAGCCGACCTTTGCCGCCATGCGCACCTTTACCGACGCGCGCACGACAGACACGCGCGACGAACTGTGGATCGTCGAGCATCCGCCCGTGTTCACCCTGGGCCTGGCGGCCGACCGCGGCCATTTGCTGGCTGGCGCAGAGAATGTGCCCGTGGTGCAGACGGACCGTGGCGGCGAAGTGACGTTCCACGGCCCCGGCCAGGTGGTGATTTACCTGTTGATGGACTTGCGCCGCAACAAGCCGGGCGGCAAGCTGTATGCGCGCCAGTTCGTGCATAAAATCGAGCAAGCCATCATCAACGTGCTGGCGGCGTATAATCTCGCTGGCGAGCGCATCGATGGCGCGCCTGGCATCTATATTGCCGGCGGGCCAAGCAAGGGTGCGAAGATCGCCGCGCTGGGCTTGAAAGTGCGCGGCAACGGCTGCACCTACCATGGCGTATCGCTCAACGTGGCGATGGACCTGGCGCCGTTTTCCTGGATTAACCCCTGCGGCTATTCCGGCCTGAAGACGGTGGACATGCGCAGCATGGGCGTGTCGGTGCCGCTGGCCGAGGTGCAGCGGGCCCTGGCCCATGAATTGACCGTATTACTCGATGTAAGCGAAGTAAACAGCGCCGCAGGCGCGCCTCAGGCAGCGGATGCCTGAGCAAACAAACCAACATGCCCCTCAAGGGCTTGCAGCCATGACTTCTGAGACCATTTCCAGCACCGCCCCCGCCGCTCCCGCCTACAACCCGAGCGAAAAGCAAAAAGGCGCCAGCAAGACTTCGCGCATCCCGATCAAGATCATTCCGATCGAGCAAGTCGAGCGCCTGAAAAAGCCGGACTGGATCCGCGTCAAGGCCGCCTCGGCATCGACCCGTTTCTATGAAATCAAGGACATCCTGCGCGAAAACAAGCTCGTGACGGTGTGCGAGGAAGCCAGCTGCCCGAACATCGGCGAATGCTTCGGCAAGGGTACGGCCACCTTCATGATCATGGGCGACAAGTGCACGCGCCGTTGCCCGTTCTGCGACGTCGGCCATGGCCGCCCGGACCCGCTGGACAAGGACGAGCCGTCGAATTTGTCGAAAACCATCGCCAAGCTGCGCCTGAACTACGTCGTCATCACCTCCGTCGACCGCGATGACTTGCGCGATGGCGGCGCCGGTCATTTCGTCGAGTGCATCCAGCAAACGCGCGCCCTGTCGCCGAACACCCGCATCGAAGTGCTGGTGCCCGACTTCCGTGGCCGCCTGGAAAAAGCCCTGAACCTGTTCAAGGATGGCTTGCCAGACGTCATGAACCACAACCTGGAAACGGCGCCGCGCCTGTACAAGGAAGCGCGCCCTGGTTCGGATTACATGCACTCGCTGAAATTGCTGAAAGATTTCAAGGCCATGTACCCGGACGTGAAGACCAAGTCCGGCATCATGGTGGGCCTGGGCGAGACGGACGAGGAAATCCTGCAAGTGATGCGCGACATGCGTGAGCACGACATCGACATGCTGACCATCGGCCAGTACCTGGCGCCATCGAACAGCCACTTGCCTGTGCGCCGCTACGTGCACCCGGACGTCTTTAAAATGTTCGAGGAAGAAGCGTATAAAATGGGCTTCACCCACGCCGCCGTGGGCGCCATGGTGCGCAGCTCGTACCACGCGGATGAACAGGCGCACAGCGCCGGCGTGGAATCGGCGCTGAATTTCTAAGCACCTTGCGCCACATCAAAGCCACCTGCTCATGCTGGTGGCTTTTTTTTGCCTGTTCGTATCGTGTCCACCTCATGCGGCTGAGCGTCCTATACTGACATGCTGAAAAAGCATGGTTGACGAATAGGCTATGAGGTGAGGCATGGACGTACGCATCGACGCATCGTGGAAGGCGCGGCTGGAGGGCGAGTTTTCCCAGCCTTACTGGGAACGCCTGGCCGCCTTCGTGAAGCAAGAGTACGCGGCAGGGCCGTGTTGTCCGCCGGGCAAGTACATTTTTCGGGCGTTCGACCTGACGCCGTTCGAGCAAGTCAAGGTGGTGATCCTGGGGCAAGACCCGTATCACACGCCCGGCGCGGCCATGGGGCTGTGTTTTTCCATTCCCGAAGGCACGCCGCCGCAGCCGAGCCTGCAGAATATCTTCAAGGAATTACATAGCGACGTGGGTGTGGTGCGCATGCGCACGGATTTGTCCGACTGGGCCGAGCAAGGGGTATTTTTGCTCAACAGTGTGCTGACCGTGCGCGCCGGGACGGCCGGTTCGCACGCGGCCAAGGGGTGGGAAAAGCTGACGGACAGCGCAATCCGCCACCTGGCCGCCGAGCGGAGTAATCTTGTTTTCATCCTGTGGGGCGGGCATGCGCAAGCCAAGCGGCCCCTGATCGACCCCGGCAAGCACCTGGTGCTGACGGCGCCGCATCCGTCGCCCTTGTCTGCCAGCAAAGGTTTCTTCGGCAGCAAGCCGTTCAGCCTGGCGAATGCCTACCTGCAAGCGCATGGCCAGGCGGCCATCGCCTGGGCATAATTCCTGGAACCGTACGGCAACCGACAGCGGCAGGCGTTGCTCCCTGCCGCTGTCTTCGCGCGTAACTCTTAAAAGCTGGTCGACAAGCCCGCGTAGAGGCTGCGGCGGGCGCCGTATTGCGGCGCCCCCACGCCTACGCCGGAACCGTCGCGCAGCAGGTACGATTTATCGAACAGATTGATCAGGGCCAGGCGTCCTTCCACCTTGCCGACGGGCGTGTTTTTCCACGTGTGCGTGAGTGCCGTGTTGACGGTGAAGTAACTCGGCAAATGGCCGGAATTGGGCGCGCCGCCGTCCGGCGTCATGCGCAGGCCGCTACCGTACAGGAAGTCAGCGCTCACTTGCGAATCGCCAAAGTGATAATGGCCGCCGCCGGACAGCGTGTATTTCTGGTCATGATCGAGGTAGACATAGTGCTTGCTGATGTAGCTCAACTCATCGGCACCAAACAGGGCCTGGCCCGAATTGATGTTGCGTCCCTGCGCCTTTTGCGTGCTGGCGTTGAGGAACAGGCCCCAGTTTTTCTCGCTGTAGATGGCGGATAACTCCAGGCCCTTGGCGTAGCCGTCCGCATAGTTGAATGGCGTCAAGATCAATGCCTGGCCGAACTGGCCTTCATCCAGCAGGTTGTTGATCTTTTTATAGTACACGTCGGCCGTCACGGTCAGTTTCGCATTCACCTGATGGCTGATGCCGACGTCGTAGTAATGCGTGCGCTCGGCCTTGACGTTATCCGACTGGCCGATTTCCGGCGCATTCGTCGTGTTCGCGTACAGGTCGATGCTGCCTTGCGCCGCCAGTTCCTGCGGCGGCGGCGTGAAGTAGCGCGAATAGCCCGCGTGCAGGGCCGTGCCTGGCGCGATCTGGTAGGCCAGGTTGACGCGGGGGCTCCATTGCTGCTCGCTCGTGTAGGCCGAGACCTTGTCGAAACGGGCGCCATAGTTGAGGGTCAGGGGCTTGCTGATATGCCATTCATCCTGCAGGTAAAAACTGGCCAGGGTGCCCGTCTTGCCGCTGTTGTCGGCAATACTGATCGGCGTGCTGGCGCTTTGCACCCCGTCAATACTCGGGAAGACGGCCACCGTGTTGTCGCTGGCCGTCTTCTGGCGCGTGTAGGCCAGGCCCGCGCGCACGGTGTGGTCCTGGTGCACTTTGTAGCCGATGTCGAATTGAAAGCCCGAGGCGCTGTTAGCGCGGCGCGAGTCCGAGGCCACGCCGTTGTAGATCAGGTCGCCAATGGCATCGGGCGTGAAGTGCAGTTCCGAATACTGGTGGAAGGCGGACACCTGGTAATTGACGTCGCCCAGACTTTTCTGCAGCGACAGCACGAGGAAGCGGTTCACCTCGCGCTGGTTTTCATTCAATTGCGACGACGGCAAGCTGGACGTGCCTGCCTGCGCATCGCTGTGGCCATCGAGCGAGAAGGCGGGCGCCTGGTTCGGATTGTTGGGGATCTGGAAGCGGCCATTATAGGTGCCGAACATGGCGCCCAGGCGGGTATTGTCATCGAGGAAATACGACAGGCTGCCGAACGACTTGTTCTGGCGCGTCTTGTCGTGCAGGGCGCTGCGCGTGGCTTGCGGGTTTTCCACGCCCAGTGCATTGCCCAGGTAGCTGCCGGACAGGTAGTAATTGAACTTGCCGACGCTGCCGAAAAATTCGGCACTCGGTTCCACATGGTCGTGGCTGCCGACCATGATGCCGATCCGCCCGCCCGGCGTCATGCCGCCCTCCTTCGTTTCAATATCGACGATGCCCGCCGTGCGCAGGCCGAACTGGGCCGGCAAGGCGCCCGTCATGAAATCCGTCTTGTCGATCAGGCGCGTGTCGATGGACTGGCCGAAGCCGCTGATGCTTTCCGGCAACTGCACGCCATTGATGCGGTATTGCACGTTGGCATGGTCGTCGCGCACATGCAGGGCGCCCGAGCCCTTCGAATCCTGCGATACGCCCGGCAGGCGCAGCAGCACTTCATTGAATGGCGTATTGTCGCCCTGGCCCAGCATGTCGACCATGTGGCTGTCGATGCTGTAGATGGTGGTGCCGACTTTCGGCGACAGCTCGATGCGCGCGCTTTTCAAATGGGCGGACGTAACTTCGACTTTTTGCATGTCTTGTGGGGCGGCATCGGTATTGGCCTCGGCAGGCTCGGCGGCATGGGCGGAAACGGTAAACAGGCTGGCAAGGGCGAGCGACAGCGCGCTCAGGCGTGGTGTGTGTTGCATGGTAAACCTCGAAAATAGTCAACGCCAGGCGGCACGGCGCGCGTCAAAACACGGCGGTGCAGCCCGAAAAATGGATAAACAGCGTGGGAACTACAGTGAGGCGGCAGGTGGGCCGCGCACGGGCGGCAGGATGAGGGCGGCAACGGGCGCCAGGGTGGCGGGCGCGATGGGCAGCAAGCGGTACGGCAGTAATTGGGCGGGCGGCTCGACGATGGCCGGCGGCACGGCGATATCGGCCACCTTGTCGATGACCGTGGCGCATAGCGCGCACTCTTCCGCGTCGAGCGTCGTCTTGTGCAGGTGCGAGGCGGCTGTCGACAGCAGGAACACGAGGGCCAGCGCACTGAACAGGGCCACGCACAGCTGCCACGGCGTGCGCGCGAGGGCGGCGGCACCGTGATGAGCAAGCTTGCGGGTGGGCTGGCGGGAAGACATGG
Organism: Janthinobacterium salmonicoloratum; assembly: GCF_051380845.1. NCBI lineage: Bacteria > Pseudomonadati > Pseudomonadota > Betaproteobacteria > Burkholderiales > Oxalobacteraceae > Janthinobacterium > Janthinobacterium salmonicoloratum. Next base: position 752,640 of record NZ_JBNYXV010000002.1, read on the forward strand.
GCGCATAGTAGCAAGAAAATCGCTACGTTGTCAGCGCTTGTTGCAATTCATTTGCGCTAGGGCGAGCTTACAGGGTGGCGCGCAAGTCGCGCGGCGACAGGCCGTAGTGCTGGCGGAAGCGGGCCGCGAAGCGCGACGGCGAGGCGTAGCCGCAGGCGGCCGCGATGTCGCTGATGGGTAAGATGCCAGACTGCAATTCCTGCAAGGCCAGCCCCAGGCGCACGTCTTCCAGGATGGTACGGAAGTGCCGCTGTTCCAGGGCCAGCTGGCGGCGCAGGGTGGAGGCGCCCAGATGCAGTTTCGATGCCACCTTGGCCACGCTCCAGTCTGCGCCCGGGTCCAGCAGCAGCACTTGCTGCACGCGCGCGGCCAGCGGATCGCGGCGGTCCAGCACCAGCGGGCCGCAATGGCCACCCAAGGCCAGGGCCAGCAGCAAGCCTTCGGCCTGGTGCGCCAGCAGCGCGGGCGGGCTGTTTGTGGCCAGGCTGGCCATCAGTTGGTCCCAGGCCAGCGCCGCATGCACGTCGAGCGGCACGCACAGGCTGGCCGTGGCCGCCTGGTGCAGCTGGGCATCGACGAGGCCGCCATGGCGCGCACGAAAACGGGCGATCAGGGCAGGTGAAAAACTCAGCACTTCCGCCAGGTAGCCTTGCACGCCGGGCAGGTTGGCCACGCCCAGTTCCTGCCCCGCCGGCATCAGCACTACGTCGTGCGTGCCTGCGCGCGCCTGGCGCCCACCCCATTCCAGCAGCTTCGTTCCCTGCCGCACGCGGCACAGGGCGCTCTGGAAGACGGGGACGCGGCGCAGGGTTTGTGCGCGGCGCGCCTCGATGGTGCCATGGGCGATGCGCAGTTCGCTCAGGGCCACCGCGTCCATTTCATCTGCCATACAGTCCCGTCAGCTGCGCCTTGCCCAGCGCGTTGGCGTTGAGCATGTAGCCGAGCATGGCGCCGCTGGCCTGCTGATCCAGTGGCAGCTTGCCCACGCTCAAGGCCCACACGGTGATCTGGTAGCGGTGCGCCTTGTCGCCGGGCGGCGGGCAGGCGCCGCCGTAGGCGCTGTCGCCGAAATCGTTGCGTCCTTGCACGGCGCCCGCTGGCAGGGTAGCCGCCGTTGTTCCCGCAGGCAAGGAGTTGGTGGTGGCGGGCACATTGAACACGCTCCAGTGCCACCAGCCGCTGCCGGTAGGCGCGTCAGGATCGTACAGGGTGATAGCGTAGCTTTTTGTCCCTGCTGGCGCGTTGTGCCACGACAATTGCGGCGACAAGTTGCCGCCCGCGCAGCCAAAGCCCTGGAACACTTGCGCGGCCGCCAGGGTCTGGTCAGGGGCGATGTCGCTGCTTGTGACGTTGAATTCGGCGGCGTGGGCACCCAAGTGCAGCAGTGAGCTAAGCAGGCCCAGCGTGATGGCGCGGAAGTGGGAGGGGGTCATGGTTTTCCTTTCGATAAGTATAGGGGAAAGTGTATGCCGTGCAATACTTACCCGCGATGCCGATGCGCTCGACTATGGTGCTGAAACGCTCGTTTTCACTTAATTTCAATGTCGCCATGAGCGTGTTGTTTGGTTTCCCGCTTTCTGACCGCGCATGATTTTCACTGTGGGCCTTTCATGCTATCGTTCCGCAGCCCAAATTTCCCCGAGTCACCTCCATGTCCCAACGCCCGATCAAGTGGTTGTTTGCCAAGCTGCACCTGTATGCGGGCCTGTGGTTCGGCGCCCTGTTCGTCCTGCTGGGCTTGACGGGTTCCGCCATCGCCTGGATGCCGGAGCTCGACGCGTATCTGAATCCGAATTTGCTGCAGGCGAGCACGCCCGCGCCTGGCCAGGTGTTCCAGGTCACGCCGCGCACGCTGCAAGCGGTGGTGGACACGCTCGCGGCCGACCCCGCCTACGGCAAGCCGAGCCAGCTCAATCCGCCCGCCGATGCGCGCGACGTGTATGTGGCATCGTACCGCCAGCCAGCCAAGCCATCCTCCTTCAGCCAGGCCATCGTGCGCCAGGTGATGGTCGACCCTTACACCCTGCAGGTGAAGGGGGAGCGCGACTGGGGCCGTTTTGGCCTCACGCGCCCCTTGTTCATGTCGGGCATGTTTCATCTGCACCGCTATTTATTGTCCGGCGAGGTTGGCAAAACCATTACCGGCATCTCCGGCGTGATGCTGCTGCTGATGGCCTTGAGCGGCATCTACCTGTGGTGGCCGCGCTTGCAGTGGACGGCGATCAAGCGGGCCTTGACGGTGTCGCATGGCGGCTCCTGGCCCCGCTTCAACTACACGATGCACAAGGCGGCCGGCTTCTTTGCCGCGCCCGTGCTGGCCATCCTGGCCTTTTCCGGCATCTATTTCAATTTGCCGCAGTTGGTGGTGCCGCTGGTAGACCTGGTGTCGACGGTGCCCGATACCGTCAAACTGAAGAATGTGGCCCTGGACGGCGCCCTGCTCGATGCGGGCCAGGCGATGGCCGCCGCGCAGCAGCTGTATCCGCAGGCGCGCGTGTCGCGCATTGTGCTGCCGGCGAAAAAGGACCAGCCGTACGAGATCCGCGTGCGCCAGCCGGACGAAATCGCCCACGGCGACGGCGCCACGCGCATCACCCTGGACGCGCGCAGCGGCTTGCCCCTGCGCATACGCGATCCCTTGCGGGCGCCGGCCGGTGACGTTTTCCTGGGCTGGCAATTCCCCCTGCATTCGGGCCAGGCGTTTGGCGTGGCCGGACGCAGTTTTATTACGGTGTTTGGCCTGATGCCGCTGCTATTCATGCTGACGGGGACTCTGGTGTGGTGGAAACGGCGGCGTGGCCGGAAATAAGCACCCGCCAAACTGATGCGGGGAAAGTTGCTATCATCATAGTATTTTCCGGCAGATCCGCTTTCCGGACTCACCCGCACAAGGACCAGCATGAGCAATCCCGACATCACCGTAGCAATGTTGAATGAACGCGGCACCGGCCGCCTGCCCGGCCACCTGGGCATCGTTATCACGGCCGTGGGCGACGGCCAGTTGACGGCGGAATTGCCCGTGCTGCCGCATTTGCTGGCGCCGAATGGTTATCTGCACGCGGGTAGCGTGGTGACCCTGGCCGACACGGCTTCCGGCTATGGCTGCATCGTCAACTTGCCCGAAGGTGCCAACAATTTCACCACCATCGAGCTGAAATCGAACCACCTGGGCACGGCCCGCGAAGGCACGCTCACCTGCACGGCGAAAGTCGAGCACAAGGGCCGCAACACGCAGGTGTGGGATGCTGTGGTGAAAAGCAAGGAAACGGGCAAGACGATTGCCCTGTTCCGCTGCACGCAGATGATTCTGTATCCCAAATAAGACTACATTTTTATCCAGTTACCCTTGTAGAGAATTGGCCCCGTCGGTCCGTTCGGATCGGGCGAACCGCCTTTCGGTTCCAGGGTAACGGCCAGCAGGGCCACGTCGCTGCCGATGGCCCGCTGCGACAGGGCCAGTTTTATATTGCCCTTGTCGGCCAGCAGGCCCAGCGAACGGGGGGGGCCGCTCTTCGGCACGGCCCACAGTTCCAAATCCTTATCGCTCGGCACGGGCGCGTTGCCCACCATGCGCACCTCGAGCGCGCCGTGGCGGCTGTCGGCCGTCAGCAGCAGGGCCGTTTGCGCTTTCTCATCCGTCAGGCTGGCCACATAGCTGATTTGCGGCGCGTCCAGCAGGCGCGTGGCCACGACGATCACCAGCAAGGCGGCGATGGCGCTCGAGGCCATGCCCAGCGAACGCCAGAACGACAGCGAATCGCGCCATAGCGACCATCCGCCTTGTGGCGCCAGGTGCAAGCGCTGCTCGATCTGTTGCCAGACGCGCTTGGGCGGCGCCACGGGCGTGGCAAATTCCGCCATCGGTTCCAAACGCTGGCGCCATTCGGCCGTGATATGGCGCAAGTCGGCGTCGTTGTGCAGCCAGCCTTCGAAACGCCGCCGCGCGCCCCCTTTCAGGGTGCCCAGCACGTATTCGGACGCCAGTTTCTGGCGCAGACTGTCATTACCGCGGCTATTCATGATGCCTCCCGTTTCGCCAGGCACGTGCGCAGCCGTTCCAGGCTGCGGCGTATCCAGGTCTTCACGGTGCCGATCGGCAGCGACATCTGCTGCGCCACTTCGCTGTGCGACAGGTCATGATAGAACGCCAAGGCGACCACCTGCCGGTGCAGCCCTTCCAGGGCCGACATGCAAAACGCCAGCGCCTTGGCGTCACCGCTCAGCTGCAGTGATTCGATCGGTGTGGCCTGGGGGTCTCGGAGTGCATTCATGACTTCGCTATCAAACTGTTCGGCATCGATTTCCACGGTATCGTCGCTGCGCCGCAGCACATCGAACGCCTTGTTGCGCACGATGGTGGCCATCCAGGTCATCGGCGCGGCCAGATGGCTCTGGTAAGCGGCGGCGTTGTTCCAGATGGCGACGAAACCCTCTTGCAAGGCTTCTTCAGCGAGCTCTTGCTTATGCAATATACGCAGCGCGAAGCCAAACAGTTTCGATGAGGTGGAGTTATATAGTTGGCGGAACGCCTTGGCGTCCTTGTTGCCGGCGGCAAGCAGCCAGGCTTTGAGTTGCTGCGGGTCGGGCTGTTGGGCGGCAAGGGACACGGCTGGCCTTCACAAGGTGAATGGGATCACGCATGGGAAGGTTATAACAGATTGGCAATACCTGGCAACAGGGTTGTGTACCGTGTTTGTGCGCTGTCTTAGCCGGCGATGGCGGTTTCCAGCAACTTGTGCAGTTCGGCAAACTCCGGCTTGCCCACATAGCGCTTGAGGATCTTGCCCTGCTTGTCGAGCACGAAGGTGGTCGGTGTGAGGGCCACGTCGCCATAGGCCTTGGCCGCCTCGCCCGTCACGTCGAGCGCCACCTTGAACGGCAACTGGCGCGTTTCGGCAAAGTTCAGCACGTAGTTGGCTGGATCGTATTTCATGGCCACGGCCACGAATTCCAGTCCCTGCCCCTTGTACTTGTTGTAGGTGTCGACCATCTCCGGCATTTCCGCCACGCAGGTGGTGCACGAGGTGGCCCAGAAATTGACCATCACGACCTTGCCGCGCAGGCTGGCCGAGGTGATTTTCTCGCCATGGATGCCGTGGAACGTCACGTCCGGCGCGCTTTGCTTGTCATTCAGCGACAGGTAAGCTGCCGCCGCCACGCCCGCCACGAAGACGGCGATGAGGGCTGGCTTGAGCCAGGACTTGCTTGCGGAGGGCGAAGTTGACATGGTTTTCATTTGAAAAGCGCGGCGATGCGGCCACGATGTGACTATTATAGCCGCCGCATCGTCGCCGTGCCCTAGGTCGGATGGCGGAGGCGCTTACTGTTGTACGGTATCGCTGACCGTGCTTGTCGTGCGCTGCTGCGGCGGATCTGGCTGCAACTGCTTCAGTTCTGCTTCCGAAATGTAGTCGAACAGCTTGACCACTTTCTGCACGCCTCCCACGCCGCGCGCCACATCGGCCGCCACCGTGCCTTCGCGCTGGGTGACCCGGCCCATCAGGAAGACGGTGGCATTCTCGGTGACGACCTTGAACGAGGCCGCCGAGATGGTTTTCATGTCGACCAGGCTGGCCTTGACCTTGGTAGTGATCAGCGCGTCGTTCGAGCGCGAGGTGTAGCTGGCCGGGCCGGCGATGATCAGTTCATTGGCCACCGATTCCACGCCCTCGATATTGCGCACTTCGCGCTCGACGGCATTTTTCATCGCCTCGTCGCGCACTTCGCCCGTCAGCAGGACGCGGCGGTTGAAGCTGGTGACATTCACATGGCCGACGTCGCCGACGATGGAGGGGATGCGTGACTCGCCTTTGAGGGCGATCGACTTGTCTTCGGTCTGGGCGCCCAGGGTGCGGCGGTCCGCTGCGGCAACGCCGCCCATCACGGCGCCACCGACCATCAATTCGATGCAGCCGGTGAGCGAGGTGAGCATGGCGCCGCACAAGAGTGCGGTGGCCAGCGGGCGTTGTACGCGTTTCCAGCCTGGGCCAGTACCGAATTTAGTCATTCACGTCTCCTCCGAATAGGGCGACATCGATGCCGTCGCAGATGCAATGTATGGTGGTCAGATGGACTTCCTGGATGCGCGCCGTGCGCTCGGCCGGCACGCAGATATGCACGTCGGCGTCCGTCAGCATCTTGCCGATGGCGCCGCCGTCCTTGCCCGTCAGCGCCACGACGCGCATTTCGCGCTCGAGCGCCGCTTCCACGGCGGCCATCACATTGGCCGAATTGCCCGATGTGGAGATGGCCAGCAGGATGTCGCCGGCCTGGCCGAAGGCCTGCACCTGTTTCGAGAAGATCTCGCGGTAGCTGTAGTCGTTGGCCACGGCCGTCAGGATCGACGTATCCGTCGTCAGCGCCAGGGCCGGCAGCGGAAAGCGCTCGCGTTCGAAGCGTCCCACCAACTCGGCCGCGAAATGCTGGCAGTCGGCAGCGGAACCGCCGTTGCCGCAGGCGAGGATCTTGTTGCCGTTGGACAATGCATAAAACATCAGGTCGATCGCCTGCGCAATGGGTTGCGCCAGTACGGTGGCGGCCTGGATCTTGAGTTCGGCACTTTCGTGGAAGTGCGAGAGGATGCGTTGATTATTCATAGTCTGCCGATTATAGTGCAGGCGCGCGGCATGGCGGACAAGCACTGTTAAAAATGCTTACATATCGAGGATGTTCTTCAGCCAGCTGATGCGCCCGCCATCGATGGCCAGCGCGTCGAAGCGGCAAGGCGGCAGCGTCTTTTGTCCTTGCAGCCAGGTTTGTGCCGCGTGCACCATGCGCCGCTGCTTGGCTGGCGTGATGCTGGCCAGGGCGCCGCCAAAGGTTGTACTGCTGCGTAGCCGCACTTCCACGAAGACGATGGATGCGCCATCGCGCATGATCAGGTCCAGCTCGCCGCCCTTGCACAGATAGTTGCGTTGTAGCAGCACCAAGCCTTGCAACAGCAGATACGCGAGCGCATCGTCTTCCCCTTGCCGTCCCCGTGCCTGTTTATTCTGGAACGGCAGGGGTGGCATGGCGCGCTCTTGCGTGCTCTTATTGGGCAGGCGGCACGGCGACAGGCGCGGTTGGTGGCCAAGTGCCCAGCACGCCCTGCTGGTAGATGGCGGCTTGCTCCGTGCGTTCGAACACGCTTTGATCGTTTTCAAAGCGCACGGCCAGGCGGCCCGTCACTCCATCGAGGGTAAATGGCGCGTTCGGCCGCAGCGCCACTTCGCGCGCCACGCGGAAGGCATCGATGCCCAGCGCGTACAGGCGTTCCATGTCGGCCGTCAGGCGGCGTTCGGCAGTCTGCTCGGGCTGTGGATACACCATCACTTGCGGATGGTCGCGCTGGACTTGCCACGGCAAGTCCAGCAGGCGCGCACCGTCGAGCTCGGGACCGCTGGCGCCGCGCCCCGTGCCGGGATTCAATGACGAGGTGCCATACAGGGGCAGATCGCTGCCGATGGCCACGCGCAGCTGGCGCGCCTGGTCGGCGTCGAGCGCGGCAAACAGCAGGCCTGGCGGCGTGGCGGCCAGGCGCGCGCGCAGTTGCACCAGCTCGGCATCGCTCAGGTAGCCATTCGTGGCCGTCAAGTCCATCGTCTCTATCTTGCCGCCCTGGCGCAGCCATTCCTGCTTGAAGGCAGCGCTGATGCGGCGCTGCGAGGGCGAACCTGCCGACAGGATCAGTGCGCTGGCGCCTGGCTGCTCGCTGGCGGCCCAGGCGGCTACCTGGCGCGCTTCGGCCTCGATCGACAGGCCCATCACCAGCAGCTTGGCCGGCAGGCGCGCGTCGCCGCGGTTGTCCGGGTGGTTCAGGGCGATCGTGGGTTTACGCACCAGGTCACTATTCGCCACGGCTGTGACGGCCGAGCGCGACAAAGGCCCTACGACGATGTCCTGTTCTTCCTGTGCTTGCGCAAACTTGTTCAGGACGTCGCTGCTGCCATCGCCCGTGTCGATCACCGTCACTTCGAAGCCGCTGCGGTCGCGTTCATACGCGGCCATGAAACCGGCGCGCAGCAGTTCGGCGGCCGGGCCCAGTGACGCCGAGCGCAGCGGCAGCAGCAGGCCGATGTGGTGGGCCTTGCCGTCGGACGGCGCCGGTGCCGTGGCGGCCGGCATGTCCTGCGGCGTGCCGGTCGCCGGCTTGGTGTTGATGGGCGCCAACGGCGCACCGTTTCCGTCGTACGCGGTAATATCGGGCACGGCCACGGCAAACGTCACCGGTTCGGGCGGTTGCGGCTTGGGCGGCACGGGCGGTGGAAGCGGCTTCGGTGGCGGCAGCGCCCTTGTGTTAGATTCAATAGGCGCGCACAATTGCCCGGGCGCGTCGCAAGGCGTGCTGCAAGCGCTCAGCATGCCGGTCGCGGCACAAACAAGCAGTAACTTCACACTATTAGCAAGCATTTAACCTCCAAAATGACCGTACAAGAAATCAGTTCCATCGCCAGCCTGCCCATCATGACAGAGGCGGCGCACCAGGTCTATCCTATCGCAACATTGTATATAGTGGCCACGCCGATCGGCAATGTGACCGATATCAGCCTGCGCGCGCTGCATTTGCTGAGCCTTGCCGATGCCGTCGCCTGTGAAGATACGCGCAACACGGCGCACCTGCTGACGCGCTTTGGCTTGAACAAGCCATTGATTGCGGCACATCAACATAACGAACGCGAAGTGGCGCAAACCTTGATTGCCCGCCTGCACGCCGGCGAGCGCATCGCCCTCGTTTCCGATGCTGGTACGCCGGCCGTTTCCGACCCCGGCGCGCGCATCGTCGACGCCGTGCGCGCGGCCGGCCTGCGCGTGCTGCCTTTGCCCGGCCCCTCGGCGGCGATTACAGCCATTTCCGCCAGCGGCTTACTCAATGATCAGTTTTACTTTGTCGGCTTCCTGCCGGCGAAAGCCAAGCAGCGCGAAAACATGCTGCACAGCCTGCGCGGCGTGACGGCCACGATGGTGTTTTATGAAGCGCCGCACCGCATCCTCGATTGCGCCACGGCCCTGGTGGAAGCGTTCGAGCCCACGCGCCAGGTGGTGTTCGCGCGCGAGCTGACGAAAATGTTCGAGGAAATCCACCGCTGCCCCCTGTCCGAAGCGGAAAGCTGGATACGCGCCGATGCGCACCGTGAAAAGGGAGAATTCGTCGTCCTGCTCGAAGGCGCCACGGAAGCACAGGACGCGGAAGACGTGGAAGCGGAACGCATCCTCAATATCCTGCTGGCCGAATGCAGCGTCAAGCAGGCGGCAAATTTGACGGCGCAGATCACGGGGCGCAAGAAAAATGCCCTGTATGAGCGGGCGTTGCAGTTGAAGGGGCAGGAATAAGGTGATTGTGAGATACCCAGATTGGGTACGCTCGTACCCAATCTGGGTATGTTGTTAGACTCACCACTTGCAGCCGCTGTCCTTCTTGTCGAGCAACATCAGCACGGGGGCCAGCAAGCCCGCGCCTGAATAGGCGCTGCGGCAATCGCCGCGCTTGCCTTGCGCGATATCGCGTGCCAGCTGGGTTTCCGTTTGCAGCGGCTTGTCGGGGATTTGCCCCACGGCCGTACCCACCTTGGATGGATCGCGCTCGCCGGCCATCTTGCGCGCCGTCTTCCTGGCTGCGTCCATATCGAATTTCGGTGTTTCCGGGGTTTCTTGCCTGAAGGTATCGCCACTGGCCGCCGGCGTGGCTGGTGACGCCGGTATGACCGTGATGGCTTGCGGGCTGGATGCCGCCGCCGTGGCCGCTACCGGCGTTTCCCGGGCAGTAGCGAGTTTCGGCTTGCTGATGGGCTTGGGTTCGCGTTTCGGTTTGACGACTTCGACGGGCGGCGGGGGCGGCTTGGCGGCCAGCGGACGTATCCATACGGCGATCGATTCCACGCGCGGCGCCGTGTCCATCTGCACGGTCGGCTGCACATGGCGCCACAGATAGATCAAGGCGCCATGCAGCAGCAAGGACACGCCGATGCCCAGCACGATGCCGCGGCGGTTCGGCATGGGCCGGCCGCCGTCGCTTCTTTCTATCCTGAACTCCATTGCCGTCGTCGCCTTCATGTCTGATCGGGAAAACTTGCCAAGCCAGTGTCGCATATTTCAATCGTTTTGAAAAATACATGCGTCCCGGTGGCGAGCGTAAATAATTTACATAGAGTTTCACCTGACCCTTGACCGAAATCGATACGGCCTGTATTATCTTGGTCTTCGGAGTGTGGCGCAGCCCGGTAGCGCACCTGGTTTGGGACCAGGGGGTCCAAGGTTCGAATCCTTGTACTCCGACCAAATTTGTAGAAAAAAACCCAAGAGTTCAGGCTCTTGGGTTTTTTTTCGTCTGTACTGCCGGGGTCAGACCCCCGGATGTGTTGGCGCTGAGCTTGACGCTAGCGGCATTGAGGGTCTGACCCCAGATTTCAGCCTGCGCGCTTCGCCGCGATGGCGTTGCCGGCGCGGCTAGATCCCTTGCGGCCCAGCTGCTGCGAGATGAACTGGCCCGCGTCCACCACCAGGTCCAGGTCGATGCCGGTGGAAATCCCCAGCCCCTGCATCATGTACAGCACGTCCTCGGTGGCCACGTTGCCGGTGGCGCCCTTGGCGTAGGGGCAGCCGCCCAGGCCGGAAACGGACGAGTGATAGATCGCGATACCCGTTTCCAGGCTGGCGTAGATGTTCGCCAGCGCCTGTCCATACGTGTCGTGGAAGTGGCCGGACAGGCCGCCCACGTGGAAGGCTGCGATGGCGCGCTCCATCACCGCCTGCGTTTTGCGCGGCGTGGCCACGCCGATGGTGTCGGCGATGTCGATCTCGTCGCAACCCAGGTCGCGCATGCGGCCCACCACGTCGGCCACGGCGTCCAGCGGCACTTCTCCCTGGTAGGGACAGCCGAAGGCGCAGCTGATGCTGCCGCGCAGGCGCAGACCATGTTCCTTGGCCGCCTTGGCCACGCCCTCGAAGCGGGCAATCGATTCGGCAATCGAGCAGTTGATGTTCTTTTGCGAGAACGCCTCGGAGGCGGAGCCGAAGATCACCACTTCATCGGCCTTCGCCGCCAGCGCCGCCTCGAAACCCTGCATGTTCGGCGTCAGCGCGGAATAAATGGTACCGGTGCGGCGCGCGATCTTTTCCATCACTTCCGCGCTGGTGGCCATCTGCGGCACCCATTTTGGCGAGACGAAGGACGCCGCCTCGATATTGGCGAAGCCGGCCAGGGTCAGGCGGTCGACCAGCTCGATCTTGACGGCGGCACTGATGGTGTCCTTCTCGTTTTGCAGGCCGTCGCGCGGACCCACTTCGACGATCTTCACCTGCTTGGGCAGACTGGTAGTAGGGTTCATTTCAATATCCTTGCGAACGGTTGACGATGCCGGCGACAGAGTCTCCAGCGTGCAGGCGGCGCATTTTGGCGGCGATCTGCGCCACGCTTTCGCGGCGCAGGGTGGCCGCCGAAATATGCGGCGTGATGGTGATACGCGGTTCTTGCCAGAACGGGTGCTGCTGCGGCAGCGGCTCGTTGCGGAACACGTCGAGTGTCGCCCCGGCGATATGCCCGGAGCGGATCAGGGTCAGCAGATCCGGTTCGGCGAGATGCGCGCCGCGCGCCACGTTGATGACGTAGGCGCCCGGCAGCAGCATGGACAGGCGCGTGCGGTCGAGCAGGTTGTGTGTCTCGGGCGTGAGCGGCAGCATGCACACCAGCACGCGCGTGCCGCGCAAAAATTCATCGAGCCCCTCTTCGCCCGCAAAGCACGCGACGCCATCGATGTGCTTGCGGCTGCGGCTCCAGCCCCGCAGGGGGAATTCGAACTGCGCCAGCGCTTGCAGCACGCGCGTGCCCAGTACGCCCATGCCCAGCACGCCGACGGGGAAATCCGCCTTGCCGAAGGCGGGCAGCGGCTGCCAGATGCCGGCGCGGCCCTGCGCCTCGTATTCGTCGAAGCGGCGGAAGTGGCGCAGCACGGCGTGGCTCACATATTCGGCCATCTGCACGCCCATGCCCGCGTCGTCCAGGCGCACCAGCGGCACGTGGGCGGGCAGCGCCTCGCCAAATTTCAGGAGCGCGTCGACGCCCGCGCCCGTGTTGAAGATGGCTTTGACTTCGCGCAATGCCGGCAGCATGGCCGCTGGCGGCTGCCACACGACGGCGTAGTCGCATGGCGCGAACGTGTCGCCTTCGCGCCAGAAGGCAATCTCCGCTTCGGGCAGCAAGTCCTTGAAATCGGCGATCCACGCCGCTTCCTTGCCGTCCGAACGTTGTAAAAGGATGCGCATCGTGGCAGCCTCTATGCGGCGGCCTTGAAGGCCAGCAGCGGCGCGCCATCGGCCACCTGGTCGCCGACCGCGTACAGCACGTCTTCCACCAGGCCGTCGTGCGGCGCGGCGATCGTGTGCTCCATCTTCATCGCTTCCATGATGACCAGAGGCTCGCCCTTCTTGACGTCCTGCCCTTTGTTCACCAGCACGGCGACGACCTTGCCCGGCATCGGTGCCGTCAGGCGGCCGCCTTCCGCTTCCACTTCGCCCGCATGTGCCATCGGGTCGCTGTAATGCAGGGTGTAGTGCAAGCCATTGGTGAACACGTGGAACTGCTCGCCATCGCGCAGCACCATGCCGTGCACGGCGCGCTCGCCGAGCTTGATGTGCAGCTCCTTGCCTTTGCGCGCCGTCAGGGTGAGGGGCTGGCCGTTGAACAGCCATCCATCCGTCTTGTAGGCGATGCGCGCAGCATAGGCCTTGCTGTCGCCGGCCAGCGCGAATTCATCGGCGAACGACAGGCTGCGTCCCAGGGTGCTGTTCAAGCGCCAGCCCAGGGCATTGCCCCAAGGGTCGGCGCGATTGGCCGATTGCGCCTCGGCGGCCGTTTTCTCTTCCAGCAGCAAGGCGACGGACGCCAGCGCCAGGGCCGTGTCGGGCGCCGCTTTCAGGGCGGGGAACAGCGTGTCTTGATTGCGCTCGATCAAACCCGTATCGAGATCCGCGCTGGAAAACGCCTGGCCTTCGACCAGGCGTTTCAAAAAGGCGATATTGCTGGCCAGGCCGACGATCTGGTATTCGGCCAGCGCCTGCGCCATGCGCGCGAGCGCTTCGCGGCGGTCCGCGCCCCACACGATCAGCTTGGCGATCATCGGGTCGTAGAACGGCGAAATGGCGTCGCCTTCGCGCACGCCCGAATCGATGCGCACGGCGGCCGGAACCACCGTGCCACCCAGCTCAAACGTCACGGCGGAAGGCGACTGCATGTGGCGCAGCGTGCCGATCGACGGCAGGAAACCCTTTTCCGGATTTTCCGCATAGATGCGCGCCTCGATGGCGTGGCCATGGATCGTCAATTCGCTCTGTTTTTTCGGCAGCGGCTCGCCAAAGGCGACGCGCAACTGCCACTCCACCAGGTCGGTGCCGGTGATCATTTCCGTCACCGGATGCTCCACCTGCAGACGCGTGTTCATCTCCATGAAGTAGAACGAGCCATCCTGGTTGGCGATGAATTCCACCGTGCCCGCGCCGACGTAACCGACAGCCTTGGCTGCGGCGACGGCCGCTTCGCCCATGGCGGCGCGGCGGTCAGACGGCATGCCCGGCGCCGGCGCTTCTTCCAGCACCTTCTGGTGACGGCGCTGCACCGAGCAATCGCGCTCGAACAGGTAGATGCAGTTGCCCAGGGTGTCGGCAAACACCTGGATTTCGATATGCCGCGGACGCGACAGGTATTTTTCGGCCAGCACCTTGTCGTCGCCGAAAGAGCTGATCGCTTCACGCTTGCACGAGGCCAGCGCGGCCTTGAAGTCGGCGCTGTTGTCGATGACGCGCATGCCTTTGCCGCCGCCGCCGGCCGAAGCCTTCAGCAGCACGGGATAGCCGATCTTGTCGGCTTGCGTGTGCAGGAAGTCCGCATCCTGTTCCTCGCCGTGGTAGCCGGGCACCAGCGGTACATTCGCCTTTTCCATCAGCGACTTGGCGGCCGATTTGGAACCCATGGCGCGCATGGCGGACGCCGGCGGGCCGATGAAGACGAGTCCTGCCGCGTGGCAGGCGTCGGCGAAGTCCGCATTCTCGGAGAGGAAACCATAGCCGGGGTGGATCGCCTGCGCACCCGTGGCCAGCGCCACGGCGATGATCTTGTCGCCGCACAGGTAGCTTTCCTTGGCCGGCGCGGGGCCGATCAAGACGGCTTCGTCGCACACGGCGACGTGCTTGGCGTTGGCGTCCGCTTCGGAATACACGGCGACGGTCTGGATGCCCATGCGGCGCGCGGTGGCGGCAACACGGCAAGCGATTTCGCCGCGGTTGGCGATCAGGATTTTAGTGAACATGGTCTCTCTCTTTGCAGCTCGTGGCTGGAAGTTTTTTATCTGAGGTGTCGCGATGAAGGAATGCGCCCTGGTGGGGCGCATTCCGATGGCTGCATCAGCAGCCGCACTTCTCTTTCTGCACCGAGTCCAGCATGGCGCCGCGCGTCTGCAGGCCCAGCTTACCCAGCAGGGTGCGGTCGTCTTCCGCTTCCGGGTTGTCGGTGGTGAGCAGCTTGTCGCCGTAGAAGATGGAATTGGCGCCCGCCAGGAAGCACATCGCTTGTACGGCTTCGCCCATCTGGCGGCGGCCGGCCGACAAACGCACGCGCGCTTTTGGCATGGTGATGCGGGCCACGGCGATCGTGCGCACGAATTCGAACGGGTCGAGCGCTTCCAGGCCATACAAAGGCGTGCCTTCCACCTGCACCAGGTGGTTCACTGGCACCGATTCCGGATACGGATTCAAATTGGCCAGCTGGGCGATCAGGCCCGCGCGCTGTAGACGCGTTTCGCCCATGCCGACGATGCCGCCGCAGCATACTTTCAAGCCTGCTTCGCGCACGCGGCCCAGGGTATCGAGGCGGTCCTGGTATTCGCGCGTGGAGATGACGTTGTCGTAGAACTCGGGCGCCGTATCGAGGTTGTGGTTATAGAAGTCGAGGCCCGCGTTTTTCAGGCGGTCGGCTTGTCCCTCTTCCAGCATGCCCAAAGTAGCGCAGGTTTCCAGGCCCAGCGCCTTGACCTTGGTCACCATCTCTTCGACTTTTTCCATGTCGCGCTCTTTCGGGCTGCGCCAGGCGGCGCCCATGCAGAAGCGCGTGGCGCCGTTGGCTTTCGCCTGGCGTGCCGCGTCGAGCACCGTGTCGATATCGAGGATTTTTTTCGCTTCCACGCCCGTGTCGTAGCGGGCCGCCTGCGGGCAGTAGCCGCAGTCTTCCTCGCAACCGCCCGTCTTGATCGACAACAGGGTCGCCAGTTCCACGTCGCCATCGGGGAAGTTGATGCGGTGGGTTTGCTGGGCCTTGAACATCAGGTCATTGAATGGCAGGTCGAACAGGGCCAGCACATCGGCGACGGGCCAGGTGGCCGCTTCCGGCACGGTAATGCGCGCCGCAGGGCGGTGCAGTTCGACGGTTTTTGCTGCTTCTTGGACGTGAGACATGTGATTCCTTCGCTTCTATTTTTTGGATACGTTTTAAGTGTTTGGATGCTGCGCCGGCCAGTTGGGCAAGCCGGTGAAATCGAGATACGCCGCCGCCGCTTCCGCGCTCGGTTGCGTCAGGCGCGGCACCTTGCCCAGCAGCGGCGCCGGGATGCGCTCGATCAGCGCATCGATATTTTCGTCGAGGAAGCGCATTTCCACTTCCAGGGTGTTGGCCACCCAGCCGATCACCGTCAGGCCGCGCGCTTCGATGGCTTCCAGCGTCAGCAAGGCCTGGCTGATGCAACCCAGGCGCATGCCGACCACCAGGATCACAGGCAGATCGAGCTGCTGCGCCAGGTCGGCCGAATCAAAACCGGGCGACAGGGGCACGCGAAAACCGCCCACGCCTTCGACCACGACGGCGTCCGAGGCGGCGGCGATTTCCAGGTAGGCGGCCAGGATCGGTACCGACTCGATGCTGACGCCTTCGAGGGCGGCGGCGATATGCGGCGCCGCCGGTTCCTTCAGCATATAGGGCGTGGTCAGGCTGCGCAGCATGGTGACGTTGCCGGCGGCGATCAGGCTGTCGGCGTCTTCATTATGCAGCTCGCCGTCGCGCATCTCGGCGCCGGCGGCGACAGGCTTCATGCCGCAGGCACGCACGCCGCGCGCGACCAGCGCATGCAGCAGGGCCGACGACGTCAAGGTCTTGCCGATTTCCGTGTCGGTACCGGTGACGAAACAGGCAAAGCGCGATGGCAGGGCTGCAGTGGCCGGCGCCGGTTGCACGGCCGGCGCCAGGTCCGCCAGCACTTCGGCCACGATGGGGTCATCAAGGCTCATGGCGTGTCCTTTCCAGGGTGTTGACTGCGTTGATCAATTGCGCCACTTCTGGCGCCGTGTGGCCGGCCGACAGGGTCACGCGCAGGCGCGCCGTGCCAACGGGGACGGTAGGCGGGCGAATCGCGCCGACCCACAGGCCTTGCTGGTACAGGGTGGCGGCGATGGCCAGCATGTCCGCATTCTCGCCGATGATGACGGGCTGGATGGCGGAGAGCGACGGCAAGGCTTGCCAGCGTTGCAGCTGCAAGCCCTCGTTCCATTGCGCCACCAGCGCCGCCAGGTGCACCCGACGTTGTTTTCCTTCGTCACCGGCGATGATGTCCAGGCTGGCCAAGAGCGCATGCGCGAGCGCAGGCGCCGCCGCCGTGGTGAAGATGTACGGGCGCGCCTTCTGGATCAGGGTTTCGATGACGGCATCATGCGCGCAAACAAAGGCGCCACCCACGCCGGCCGATTTTCCCAACGTGCCCACATACACCAGGTGCGGCGAATGCAGGTCGAAGTGTTCCAGTGCGCCGCGGCCATTGGCGCCCAGCGCACCGAAGCCGTGCGCATCGTCAACCACCAGCCAGGCGCCATGTTGTTCGCACAGGGCCAGCAGCGCAGGCAGCGGCGCCAGGTCGCCATCCATGCTGAAGACGCTGTCGGTAACGACGATTTTCGTTTGTGCCTTGCTTGTCGCGAGCAGTGCCGCCAAGGCATCGAGGTCGGCGTGCGGGTACACGCGCGTCTTGGCGCGGGCCAGGCGGGTGCCGTCGATCAGCGAAGCGTGGTTCAGCGCTTCCGAAAAAATCTCCGCTTCCGCATCGCCCACCGACAAGGCGGTCAGCACAGCTAAATTAGCCATGTAGCCGGTACAGAAATACAGGGCGCGCGCGTTTTCCAGGTTGGCGCCCACGAAATCGGCCAGCCGTTCTTCCAGCTGCGCGTGGGCGCGGCTATGACCGCTGATCAGGTGCGAAGCGCCGCTGCCGGCGCCATACAGGTCGGCGCCCTCTTTCAGCGCTTCCACGATGCGCGGATGCGACGCCAGGCCCAGGTAGTCATTGCTGCAAAAGGCCAGCATCTCGCGGCCATCGACCGTCAGGCGTGGCGCGCATGGCGTGTCGACGGTGCGGCGGCGGCGGATCAGGCTGCGCTCTTCCAGCCCCTGCAACTGCTGTTGTAATCGCGCGATCAGTTCCATCTCAGGCTCCGATCACGCTATTGAAGACGGCCAGGGTCTGCTGGCCGAGGCCCGCGATTTCTGCGTCGTCGAGGATGTACGGCGGCATCAGGTAGACGGTGGAGCCGATCGGGCGCATCAGGAGTTCGTGTTCCAGCGCCGTGCTGAAGAAGCGGCGCGAAAAATCGGGTGCAGCGTCCACCGCATCGAAGGCCCAGATCATGCCCTGCTGGCGGAAGTGTTTTACGCGCTCGTGCTGCGTCAGCGGCGCCAGGGCGCGCGTGATCTTGGCGGCGCGCGCGCGGTTGGCCACCAGCACATCGTCTTCCTCGAAAATCGACAGGGTCGCCAGCGCGGCGCGGCAGGCCAGCGGGTTGCCTGTGTACGAGTGCGAATGCAAAAAGCCGCGGCGCACGTCGGTGCTGTAGAAGGCCTGGTAGATGTCTTCGCGCGTCATCACCAGGGATAAAGGCAGGTAGCCGCCGCTGATGCCTTTCGACAAGCAGACGAAGTCGGGCCAGATGCCGGCCTGTTCGCACGCAAAGAAGGTGCCCGTGCGGCCGCAGCCGACGGCGATTTCATCGAGGATCAAGTGGACTTGATAGCGGTCGCACAGGGCGCGTACCAGCGACAGGTACAGCGGGTCGTGCATGGCCATGCCGGTGGCGCACTGCACCAGCGGCTCGATGATGATGGCGGCGATCTTGTCGGCTTTTTCCTGGAACAAAAGTTCGACGTCGGCGGCGGCGCGGCGCGCCACGTCTTGCGCCGATTCGCCCTCGGCCGCCTGGCGGAAGTCGGGCGACATCACCGTCTGCGAGGCGCGCAGCAAGGGGCCGTAGGCATCCTTGAACAGGGCGACATCGGTGACGGCCAGCGCGCCGATGGTTTCGCCGTGGTAGCTGCCCTTTAAACAGACGAATTCCTGTTTTTCACTTTTGCCGCTGTTGCGCCAGGCGTGAAAACTCATTTTCAGGGCGATTTCCACGGCCGAGGCGCCGTCGGACGCGTAAAAGCTGTGACCGAGTACGCCGCCGGTCAATGCCGACAGCTTTTCCGACAGTTCGACCACCGGTTCATGCGTGAAACCGGCCAGCATCGCGTGTTCCAGGCGGTCCAGCTGATCCTTCAGTTCCGCGTTGATGCGCGGGTTGGCATGGCCGAACAGGTTCACCCACCAGGAACTGATGGCGTCCAGGTAGCGTCGGCCTTCGTGGTCATACAGCCAGGCGCCGCGGCCATGGCTGACGGGGATGAGGGGTACAGTCTCGTGGTGCTGCATTTGCGTGCACGGATGCCACACGCTGCGCAGACTGCGTTCGACCCAGCCCGATTGTTTTTCTGCTTTCAAAACTGCTCCAATGATATTCTTAGTCCATGAGCTTTGGACTATTAACTAGCCCGTGAGCCAACTCGGCTTGCGCTTGTCGAGGAAGGACTGCACGCCTTCGCGTCCCTGCTCCGAGGCGCGGATCTGCGCGATGCGCTCGGCGGTGTCCAACAGCAGCGCATCAGTGACCGGCTGGCCGGCGATCTCGCGCACCAGCGTTTTCGCTTGCGCCACGGCGTGCGGGCTGTTGCCCGTCAGCGCTTTGAGCACTTCGGCGGTTTTCGCGTCCAGTGCGCTTGCTGCGACTACCTCGTGGGCAAAGCCGATGCGTAGCGCTTCCTGGGCGGAGAATCGCTCCGCGGTCAGGAAATAGCGGCGTGCCGCGTTTTCGCCCATGGCCTTGATGACATACGGTGAAATAGTGGCTGGGATCAGTCCCAGCCGCACTTCGCTCAGGCAGAAATGCACGTCTTCCGCAACCAGAATGATATCGCATGCGGCGACCAGACCCATGCCGCCCGCATAACAGTCGCCCTGGATCTTCGCCACCACGGGCTTGGGACACAGGTAAATCGTGCGCAGCATCTGCGCCAGCTGCAGCGCGTCGGCCTGGTTTTCGGCATGCGTATAGCCTGCCATCTTCTTCATCCAGTTCAAGTCCGCACCGGCGCAAAAGGCGGCGCCATTCGCGGCCAGCACGATGGCGCGCACCATGTCGCTGCGCCCCAAGCCTTCGAAAGCGCGCGCCAGTTCGGCGATCGTCGTCTCGTTGAAGGCGTTGCGCACGTCGGGACGGTTCAGGGTCACGGTAGCGACATTGCCCTCGATGACCAGCTTTAAGGTTTCAAATTCCATTATTTTCTCCCTTATTGCCGGTTACATACGAAATACGCCGAACTTCGTGTCCGGGATTTCGGCGTTGAGCGCCGCCGACAGGCCCAGGCCCAGCACCATGCGGGTGTCGGCCGGGTCGATCACGCCATCGTCCCACAGGCGCGCGGTGGCATAGTACGGGTGGCCCTGGTGTTCGTACTGGTCCTTGATCGGCTGCTTGAAGGCGGCTTCCTCGTCCGCACTCCACTGCCCGCCCTTGCCTTCGATGCCGTCGCGCTTGACGGTGGCCAGCACGGAAGCCGCCTGGTCGCCGCCCATCACGGAAATGCGCGCATTCGGCCACATCCACATGAAACGCGGAGAAAACGCGCGGCCGCACATGCCGTAATTGCCGGCGCCGAAGCTGCCGCCGATGATCACCGTGAATTTCGGCACGGCCGCCGTGGCTACGGCCGTGACCATCTTGGCGCCATTGCGGGCAATGCCCTCGTTTTCGTACTTGCGGCCCACCATGAAGCCGGTGATGTTTTGCAGGAAGACGAGCGGGATCTTGCGCTGGCAGCACAGTTCAATGAAGTGCGTGCCTTTCAGGGCCGATTCAGAGAACAAAATGCCGTTGTTGGCGATGATGCCGACTTTTACGCCATAGATATGCGCGAAGCCGCAGATCAGGGTGGTGCCGTAGCGGGCCTTGAATTCGTCGAAATCGCTGCCGTCGACGATGCGCGCGATCACTTCCCGCACATCGAAGGGCTTGCGCGTGTCGACGGGGATCACGCCATACAGTTCCTGCGTCGGGTATTTCGGCTCGACGGATGCACGCAAGGCCATCTGCTGCGGCTTGGTGCGGTTCAGGTTCGAGACGATGGTGCGCGCCAGCGAGAGCGCATGCAAATCGTTTTGCGCCAGGTGGTCGACCACGCCGGACAAACGCGTGTGCACGTCGCCGCCACCGAGGTCTTCAGCCGTCACCACTTCGCCGGTGGCCGCTTTCACCAGCGGCGGGCCGCCGAGGAAAATCGTGCCCTGCTCCTTGACGATGATCGATTCATCGCTCATGGCCGGCACATACGCGCCACCGGCCGTGCAAGAGCCCATCACGACGGCGATTTGCGGGATGCCCTTGGCCGACAGATTCGCCTGGTTGTAGAAGATGCGGCCAAAATGGTCGCGGTCGGGGAAGACGTCGTCCTGGTTCGGCAGGTTGGCGCCGCCCGAGTCGACCAGGTAGATACAGGGCAGGTTGTTCTGGTCGGCGATTTCCTGGGCGCGCAAGTGCTTCTTGACCGTCATCGGGTAATACGTGCCGCCCTTGACGGTGGCGTCGTTACACACGATGACGCATTCCTGGCCCGAGACCCTGCCGATGCCGGTGATGATGCCGGCGGAAGGCGCCGCATCGACGCCCTTGGCGTCCTGGTACATGGCGTAGGCCGCCATCTGGGAAAACTCGAGGAAGGGCGTGCCGGGATCGAGCAGCATTTGCACGCGGTCGCGCGGCAGCAGTTTTCCACGCGCCAGATGCTTGGCGGCCGCCGCCTCGCCGCCGCCGGCAGCGATTTTCTCGACCTTGTCGCGCAAATCGTCGACGATGGCTTGCATGGCCGCGGCATTGGCCTTGAAATCTTCACTGCGCGGATTGAGTTTGCTTTCGATGTGCGGCATTGCGGTTCCTTTTTATTATCGCCCGGTCTCTCGGGTCGCGCTATTCGGGAAAACTGCCGTCGAGATAAAACCAGCGCAGGGCGCCATCACCGCTCTTGTCCACCTCGCGCACGAAGCGGCTTACTTCATGCAGGCGGTGCGCGCGGCCGTTGACCTTGTAGCGGGCCACGAATTCGACGCTGTCGCGGTGTATCTCTTCGGCTTGATCTGCTGATTCTGCTTTACGTTGACGTAAACGTAAAGCAGATTTTACCTCAAGTCCCAGCCAGTGGACTTTTTCTTCTTCGGCAAATAAAGCGTCGGCAGGACAGGTGCTGGCATGCCAGGTGGCGCGCAGATAGGGCTCATCGCGCAAGGTAAATGCCGTATAGCGCGAGCGCATCAGCGCTTCGGTCGTGGGCGGCAAGGCGTCGCCCGCGATATACGGGCCGCAGCAGCTGGCGTAGGAGGCGCCGCCACAGGGGCAGGCGGCAGATGTCGAGGGTGTGGGCATGCGTTGGCAGACAGGGAACGGGAAAGTTCCGCAATTATCCGCCATATCGGCAGCGGCGCGTGCGCGCTGCCTTGGCCTGCTATTTTTTCGGGCTGAGGAAGTCCAGCGCGAACGGCGGCGCCTTGCCCGCCATGAGGTCGGCCAGGATGCGCGCCGTGCCGGCGGCAAAGGTAAAGCCCAGCGGGCCATGGCCCACGTTGAGCCACAGATTGCCAACTTTGCTGGCGCCCACGAGCGGCGCGCTGTTCGGCGTGGCGGGGCGCAGGCCAGCCCAGGCCGTGGCCTGGTCGTAATCGGCGCCATGCGGCATGGCTTCGCGCGCCAGGCGCGTCAGGCCGGCGATGCGGCCCCAGTCGATGCTGTTGTCGGCGCCCACCATGTCGACCATGGCGGCCACGCGCAGGTCGCCACCGATGCGCGCATACAGCACCTTGCGTTCGAAAT
This sequence comes from Janthinobacterium salmonicoloratum, assembly GCF_051380845.1. Lineage (NCBI taxonomy): Bacteria > Pseudomonadati > Pseudomonadota > Betaproteobacteria > Burkholderiales > Oxalobacteraceae > Janthinobacterium > Janthinobacterium salmonicoloratum. The sequence continues at coordinate 774,816 of NZ_JBNYXV010000002.1, forward strand.
CCGTGATGCTGATCTCGGGCGCCTGGTGCTGCGCGCGGATGGGCGCCGTCAGGCTGTAGCCTTTCAACGGGTACAGGGGCAGGTACACGCCTGCCGTGGCGGCCAGGTCGCGGCTCTGGATGCCGGCCGCCAGCACGTAATGGTCCGCTTGCAGCAAGCCCAGGCTGGTGTCGACGCCCGTGATCCTGCCCTTGTGCGTGACGAGGCGGCGCGCTTCGCCTTTTAATATGAGTGAACAATTCGGGTGCTGCAGCAAGCGCGCTTCCAGGGCCAGGCAAAACGCGTGGCAATCGGCCACCGCTTCGCCTTCCGTGAAGATGCCGCCCGCCAGTGCACCCTGCAGGGCGGCCAGCGCCGGTTCGCGCTGTACGGCTTCAAGCGGCGACAGGACGATGCGCGCTTCTTCCGACTCGGGCCGGGCTATGGCCCGCTGAAAGATGGCCGGCGAGCGGTAGACGATGAGCTTGCCCGCGTCACGCCAGGCATACGCTTCCGGCGGTACGCTCAACTCCAGCTGGGCCATGCCGGCGCGGCTCCATTCTCCCAATTGCAGCAGCTTGGCCGTCGTGCGGGCATTGCTGGCAGCATTGCAATTACGCAGGAAACTGGCCATCCAGCGCCACTGGCGCCAGTCCGCTTCGGGCCGGAAGCGCAGCGGACCATCTTTCTGCAGCAGCCATTGCAGGGCTTTGAAGGGGACGCCCGCGTCCGCCAGGGGCGCCACATAGCGATAGCTGAGCTGGCCGCCATTGCGGTAGCTGGCGGCGATCGCCACTTGTTCATTGCGTTCCAGTAAGGTGACCTTGTAGCCGGCCTCGGCCAGCCACCAGGCCGATGTCAGACCGACGACGCCGCCGCCGATGATGATGACTTGTTGCTGCATGTTGCCTCGCTGCGTTGCGCTCCCATGGTGCGGGAGCATTCGGGAAGAGCTTAGAGGCTGGCCGGTCAGGGAGCCAATGAAACATCATGGTGCAGCCATAACTTTCAGGAATGCACCATTTCAATGCAAGGGCTGATTGTTGGCAATCGCACCACGGTATAGAGTGGTGAGTATCAATTCCTCGCTGCGCCCCATGGCGGAATAGGTGCCCGGATGGCGTTCGGGGTCGCTGCCCGTGCCGCCCACCAGCATCACCATGCCGTTCTTGTTCTTCAAATCGAGCACGAAGGCGGAGACGAGCCCATATGCGTCGCCCAGGTGGCCGACCGCATGAAAACTGGCGCCCTCGACCAGGCCATTGCCCTTCCCCGCCACCGCATCGAACTGCTGGTTGCCCAAGCCCCAGGCGCGGTACAGGCCCTGTTCGCTGTTGCCATTGCCGCGATCGGGCGCCAGCTGCCATTGCCGGGAAAACATCAAGGCGATGCTGGCTGGCTGCAATAGCTGCTTGCCCTGATGACGGCCACCGTCGAGCAGCATCTGCATGACCGTGCCCAGTCCTGCGGCGGAGATGCGCAAGCCGCCCGTGGGACTGAAGACGGTGGCGTTGCTGCCGATCACATAGCTGGCCAGGCCGGCAGGTGGGTGCTTGTAAAAATCATCGGCCTGGGCGATCCACGGCCCTTGCGGTTGCCAGATTTCTGTGTCCAGCGTGCGCTTGCGGTACAAGGTGGCCGTATTCGCCAGCTCTTCCTTGGAGAATGCCGCCGGGTGGTAGCCGCCGCGCACATCGAGGGGATCGAGCAGCAAACGCCGCATCAGCAAGTCGAAGCGCTCGCCCGTGACCTTTTCCATCACGGTGCCGATCACGCCCCAGTTCAGGTTGGCATACGTAAAATAGTGGCCCGGCGCTGCGGCGCGATCCCACATGTTGTCGCCGCCGGCCGTAAACACGTCACGCAGGCTGCGTTCTGGTCCCCATGCGTAGCCGCCAGCGTCGCGCAGCGAGGACGTGTGGCTGAGCAAGCTGCGCAGGGTCACGGCTTGCTGGGGAAAGTGCGGGTTGCGCAGGGAAAAGCCCAGATAGATGCCCACGTCCTGGTCCAGGCTCAGCTTGCCCTGCTCGACCAGCCGCATCAGGCCCAGGGTGGTCATCATCTTCGATACGGAAGCGATGCGGAACAGGGTGGCCGGCGTCACGGGCAAGCTGTCCGCTGGCGTAACGCCGATGTGCCGGTAGCCAAATTGTTGCTGATACGACACTTTCCCCTGGTGGATGGCCAGCACGGACAGGCTGGCCAACGGGTGGGCCTGGTCATCGACGATGGCGGCCAGCGCCGCATCGAGCGCGCGCTGCTGGTCGTGTTGCACGAGCTGCTCAGTACCGCTGCCGGGCGGGGCGGCCAACGCAGTCCAGGTCGTGCCCAGCAGCAGCAAGCCCAGCAATCCCGTCATTTTGTTGATCATGCTTTCCCTGTGTCATGGTGGATGGACGCCTTGCCAGCATAGGGTGGGATGGTTTACTACGCCAATGAAAATTGCTTATTTATCTATAATGCAAAGCTATACGTACGGTAAAACATTGTTTTTTTAAGTGTATAGCCGTTATTTATAGCTATTTTCCATTTATTCATGGGCGGACGGGCTACGCGCAAGCGCCATCGCTATTACACTAGGAGGACAAGGAGAACTGTATGAGCCAGACCAGCGTAGAACTCAAGGTCGATTTAAATGACAATTCGCCTTTATATATGCAGATCGCCCGCAAGCTGAGCGATGACGTACGCAACGGCCGCTACCAGGTAGACCAGGCCCTGCCATCTGAACGTACCCTGTCCGAACTGCTCGACGTATCGCGCGTGACTGCCCGCAAGGCCATCGACCAGCTCGTCGAGCAAGGCCTCGTCGTGCGCCGCCGCGGCTCGGGCAACTATATTGCCCCGCGCATCGAACAGCCGTTGTCGAACCTGTCGAGTTTTTCCGAGCAGCTGCAGCAGCGCGGCTACCGCCCCGGCTCGCGCTGGCTCAAGCGCGAAGTCGTCATCGCCAGCAGTGATGAACAGCTGAGCCTGGGGCTGGCGCAGAATACGAAAGTGGCCCGTCTGGAGCGCTTGCGCCTGGCCGACGACGTGGTGATGGCGTATGAAGTGAGCGTGCTGCCCTTCAGCGTGGTGCCGGACCCGGCCGCCATGGGCGATTCGCTGTATGAATACTTGAGCAGCATCAAGAAGGCCCCCATGCGCGCCTTGCAACACATTCGCGCCATGAATGCGACAGATGTGCTGGCCAAGCAACTGGGTATCCCCGATGGCCAGGCCGTGCTGTTCATCACGCGCATCGCCTACCTGGAGTCGGGCGAAGCGGTGGAACTGACGCATTCGTATTGCCGCAGCGATCATTACGATTTTGTGGCGGAAATGCGTCGCGCTCCATAAATTTACTGCTCGAACAGGCGCATCATGGATTCCGCCACGCCGACGGACGACTCCCAGCTCATGCCGGTCACTAGCCGGCCATCGACCTCGACGTGACTCTTGCCGTTGGCGCCGTGTCTGAATATGCCGCCATGGCGCTTGATGCTGGCTTCTGCCGAAAAGGGATAGGCCTTGTAGATCGGCGATTCCTTGTTGAGAAACGCATCGGGGAACGAGGTGAGCACCTTGCCCTGGATCAGGAAAGTACCGTCACTGAGCTTCAGGTTCTTGATGCCCTCGGTGCCATGGCAGATTGCCGCGATCACCCCGCCTTGTTGTTCGTAGATATGCAAGGCGATGTCCTGGAGCGGCTTGTTTTCCGGGATGCCGACGATGGCCGCGCCGCCGCCGACAAAAGCCATGCCCGCATACTCGTCTGCCTTGACCTCGGAGACGGGCTTGGTATGGGCCAGTGCCCACATGAAATCACTGTCGTACAGATGCTTTTTGAGCAGCTCGTCCGACGTGACGATCATTTCCAAAGGAATGGCGCCCCCCTCGGGACTGACGAAGTCGACCGCGTAACCTGCTTTGCGAAATGCATCATAGGTATAGGCCAGCTCGGGAAAATTATTGCCTGCGTTAATTTTTGTGCCGGGATATTGATGCACATTCGACACGACCAGCAGCACCTTGCGTGCATGGCGCGCGGCTGCTGGTTCGCGATGGGCCGACTTGCTGACGATCTTCCAGTTGCCGGCGATCTTTTTCAGAAGAAATACATCCACATAGCGGACCCCTTGCTGGGGAAGGTGGATCTCGGCCTTGGCGGTGGCCACCTTGCCGCTCACATCCACCTTGATCAGTCGCCCGTGGCGCCCATTGAATTGCCCTATTTTCTCTTGGGAAAAGAGTTTTGCGTATTCCGGACCGCTCAACTCCCATTCCGCATCGTTTTTGCCGTCCAGGTAAAGGCGGGAATTTGCATGGAAGGCCTGGTTGATTTCGCTCTGTACGTTAAAGCTGGTGCCATGCATATACAAGCGCACGGTCTCCCGGATGGCATTTTCGTCCTGGTCTGCGGCGGTGCCGATGGCGGTGATGCTCAGGAAGCAACAGGCGAGTATCGTTCGCAATAAAAACTGAATCATGGATGTACCCTGCATATAGAACTGCGTTTATCGGAGCAACGACTATTTCAGATCGCTGGTGGTCGATAATTTATCGAAGTGCAGGGGAATTGATGTCGTCAAACATGATTTCAGACTCCGGAATGGCGATTCCGGAGAGGTTTTACGCGGAAATAGCCTTGGCCGCCTGACCAGATTGGGCCCGGAAGCTGGCGGGCGTCTGTCCAGCCACTTTCTTGAAGGTCGAGTAGAAGGTGGAACTGGAATTGAATCCGCAGCGCTCGGCAACGGTATCCATGTTCAGTTGCGGCTCGTCGGTCAATACCTGTTTCGCTTCGGCGATACGGTATTCGTTGACGTAGGTATTGAAGCTTTTGCTCAGCTTGTCATTCAGCACCTGCGATACCAGCGCCTGCGTGCATCCCGCCCGCTTGGCCAGTTGGGCCAGGGTGAGGTTCGGATTCAGATAGGATTTTTGCCCGCTCATCTGTTGTTCCAGCGCAGCGAGCACGGCAAGCGCATCTTCGTGCGTCAGGCGGCTATTTTGGTACTTCTGCTTCGGGTCGGTAGGCGTCGAGGTTTCCTTTCTCAGTAGAAAGACCATGACCGCGACATGCAGCGAGAAGGTGAACGACAAGGCGCCAACTATATAGGACGTGAACGGCGTGCTCGCGTACGCCGCCAGCATGACGCAGCTGCCTGCAAAGACGCTCAGCAGGAGCACGCTGCTGGTCGCCATCCGCTGTCCGTCGTTCAGCCATGCATGGCGGCTTTGCCAGAGCAACTTGGCAGTTGCCAGCAGGTAGCATAGCCAGAACACATGAATGGCATGGCTCGACAGGTCCCACGCAGGACGATACGCGGAATACGGAAAGGCAACGCCAATGACTATCAGCAGGAAGGACAAGCCCAAGTGCCAGCGCCATTGTTGGCCGGCAGGTAGTTGCGCGAGCCCGGCCAGGAAAGAGCGCACATAGAGATAGGTCAAGGGACCGATCAGCAGGCAGGCCGACAGGCCCAGCTGGCGGAATTCGATTGCGATCGCAGGGTTGAAGTAGAGGAAGGCGGATTTGGCGGTGCGCACCCCGACGGCAAGCAGCAATGCACCGAGCATGCAATCGGCGAGGCAGCGAGGCCGACGGCTGAAAAAATAGACGGCCAGGAAAATGCCGTTGATGGCGCCAAGGGCGCTAAACAGGAACAGCAATTGGCGAGCGATCATGGGGCGTGTCGTTGATGTTGGCGTCGAGCTGAAGTATAGACACAAACGGGAGCGTATCGAAGTACAAGTAGCACACCACCTTCCTGCACTAGCCATAAACTCCCGTTATGCCCACCCGCCATCCTTTCATGGTTGATCTCGCTCGTTGGTATTAAACTGGTTTCACCTTCAACCATGTTCTGAAATCATGTTGAAAACTGAAACCCCGAGCCGGCGGCATCCGGATCTGGACCTGTATCCGGTGGAGCAATTGGTGGCAGCGCTGGTCGATGACCAGTTCTGGGCCGTCGAAGCCGTGCGGCTGGCGTCGCCCGACATTGCTGCCGCCATCACGGCCGCCCTGCCCCGCATCGCCGCTGGCGGACGCCTGCTGTACGTGGGCGCCGGCACGTCTGGACGCTTGGGCGTGCTCGACAGCGTTGAACTCAATCCCACGTTTTCCTGGCCGCCCGAGCGGGCCGTCGCCATCCTGGCCGGCGGCGCGGGCGCGATGTTTACGGCCGTCGAAGGGGCGGAAGATGATTTATCGCAAGGCGAGCGGGACTTGCTGGCCCTGCAGCCACAAGCCAACGACGTGGTGATCCTGCTGGCCGCCTCGGGCGCCACGCCCTACGTGCTGGGCGCGCTGCTGGCCGCGCGCACGGCGGGCGCCTTGACCATCGGCATCGCCAACAATGTGGACGCCCCCGTGGCGCACGAGGCGCAATGCGGCATCGTTCTCGACACAGGTATGGAAGTCATTTCCGGCAGCACGCGCTTGAAAGCGGGCACGGCGCAAAAAATTACCCTGAACACGATTTCCAGCGCCCTGATGGTCGGTTTGCACAAAACTTACGGAAACTTGATGGTAGACTTGAAGCCGACCAACGCCAAGCTGATCTGGCGGGCGGTGCGTCTGACCATGCATGCCACCGGCGCCAGCGAGGCGCAGGCCAGGATTGTGCTGGAGCAATGCCAATTTCACGTCAAGGTGGCGATAGTTGCCTTGATCAAAAAAATCAACACAAACCAGGCACAGGCATTGTTGGCCGGCGCGGACGGCAGTGTGCGGGCGGCACTGGCGGCGTGATCCGATGGCGCGGCATTCTTCTGTCTGGGAGACAAAGAAGGATGTATGGAGCTAGTGAAACAAACCGCCCCGGCGCGCGCAAATAAGCCGTGGCTGTGGATCCCTTCCCTGTATTTCGGCCAGGGCATCCCCTATGTAGTGGTCATGACCTTGTCCGTGATCATGTACAAGAACTATGGTTTCAGCAATACGGATATCGCGCTGTATACCAGCTGGCTGTATTTGCCCTGGGTCATCAAGCCCCTGTGGTCGCCCTTCATCGATATGTACCGCACCAAGCGCTTCTGGATCGTCGGCTTGCAGTTGGTGATCGGCGCCGCGCTGGCGCTGGTGGCCTTGACGACCTCGCTGCCGCACTTTTTTCAGATCAGCCTGGCCATCTTCTGGCTGATGGCCTTCAGTTCCGCCACGCATGATATTGCCGCCGACGGCTTTTATATGCTGGGCCTGGAAGAGCACCAGCAGGCGGCCTTTGTCGGCGTGCGCAGCACGTTTTACCGCCTGGCGATGATCGCGGGCCAGGGCGGCCTCGTGTATCTGGCCGGCTATTTGACGCATGCGACGGGCAATGTGCAACTGGCCTGGTCCGTCGTGTTCGCGATTTTGGCGGGCCTGTTCATCGCCCTCTTCCTGTATCACTACTTCGTTTTACCGAAACCCAAGGATGACCGCCCCAGCATCCAGGGCGCCGGTATTTCTCCGTTGCAGGAATTCATCGCCACTTTTGCGTCCTTCTTCAAGAAGAAGGATATTCTCGTCATCCTGGGATTTTTGCTGCTGTTCCGCCTCGGCGAAGCGCAACTGTTGAAGTTGGCTGCGCCCTTCCTGCTCGACCCCGTCGCCAAGGGCGGCCTGGGCCTCAGCACGGAACAGGTGGGCCTCGTCTACGGCACCATCGGCGTGATCGCCCTGACCCTGGGCGGCTTGCTGGGAGGCTTCATCATTTCCCGCTTCGGCTTGAAACGCTGTTTGTGGATCATGGTGCTGTCCGTCCACTTGCCCGACCTGGTCTTCGTTTACCTGGCCAGCGCCTTGCCCAGCAGCATCTATGTGATCGCCGGTGGGATTGCGCTTGAGCAATTTGGCTATGGCTTCGGTTTCGCGTCGTATATGTTGTACATGATCATGGTGTCCGATGGCGCGCACAAAACGGCCCATTACGCCATTTGCACGGGTTTCATGGCCCTGGGTATGATGCTGCCGGGCATGGCCAGCGGTTGGATCCAGCAAATGCTTGGCTACCAGCACTTCTTCATCTGGGTTTGCATCGCCACGATTCCCGCCTTCATCATGGCCGCGCTGGTCAAGATCGATCCCGAATTCGGCAAGAAGGCCGAGGCCTGATTCTTTTGAACCGTGCGCCCGCAAGGATGGCGGGCGCACAGTAAAATGCCCGCACCGATAGACCTGCGCTCCACCACTGCAAGGAATTGTTTTGTTGTCTACTTTTAAAAAACGCCTGGGCGCCACGGCTGGCGTGCTGGCCGCGCTGGCCACCGCCACATTGCTCAGCAGCTGTACCAGCACCAAACTGCCCTCCGCAGTGACGCCGGGCGAAGCGGGTTTGCCGGCCGTGCCGCCCGTGCAGCACATCACGGGCGAAGTGCCGCCGCCGGCGCCGCGCGAATTCCGCGCCGCCTGGGTCTCGACGGTCGCCAATATCGACTGGCCTAGCCGCAGCAATTTGCCGGTGGCCAAGCAGCAAGCCGAGGCGATCGCCATCCTTGACCGCGCCAAGTCCTTGAATCTGAACGCGATTGTGCTGCAGGTACGGCCCAGCGCCGACACGATTTACCCGTCGCAGCTGGAGCCGTGGTCGGAATACCTGACCGGCAAGCAGGGGCAGCCGCCGTTGCCCATGTATGACCCGCTGGCTTTCTGGGTGGCGCAGGCGCATGCGCGCGGCCTGGAATTGCATGCATGGTTCAACCCTTACCGGGCCCGTCACGCGACGGCCAAGTCGCCGCTGGCGCGCGACAGTTTCGCTTCCACCAACCCGGCATCCGTCAAGCAATACGGCCGCTACCTGTGGATGGACCCGGGCGACGCCGCCGCTTCCAGGCACACGACGGACGTGGTACTGGACGTGGTACGCCGCTACGATATCGATGGCGTGCACATCGACGACTACTTTTATCCGTATCCGATCGACGCGCCTGGCGCCGGCGCCGGTGCCGAAACAGCCGCGCTGGATGCGGGCAATGGCGGCGCCAAGCGCGAACTGCCGTTCCCCGATGAACCTTCCTGGCAGCAATATCTGCTAGCCGGTGGCCAGCTGGACCGCCCTTCCTGGCGCCGCCAGAACGTCAACCAGCTGATCGAAGCCCTGTATACAGGCATCCACCGCGAAAAGAGCTGGGTGCGCTTCGGCATCAGCCCGTTTGGCATTGGCCGTCCTGACCGCCGCCCTGCCGGCATCGTCGGCTTCAGCCAGTACGATAAATTGTATGCGGATGCGGAACTGTGGCTGGCCAAGGGCTGGCTCGACTATCTGTCGCCGCAGTTGTACTGGCCCGTGGCGCAGGCGCCGCAAGCGTTTGGCGTGCTGCTCGACTATTGGCTGGCGCAAAATCCGTATGGCCGCCACGTGTGGCCGGGTTTATATACGAGCCGTATCGACAATTCCGCCAAGTCCTTCACGCCGCAAGAGATCATCAAGCAGATCGAAGTGACGCGCACGCGTTCCGGCGCGAATGGCCAAGTGCATTTCAGCATGGCGCCCCTGATGCAGAACCGTAAGGGTGTCAGCGAGCAACTCAAGGCGAACGTGTATCAGAGCCCTGCCCTGATTCCCGCCACGCCGTGGCTGGGCAAGGAAGCGCCCGGTACGCCGGTGCTGGCCTTGCGCCGCGATTCCACCAGCCTGAATGTAAAACTGACGGCGGGCGGCGGCAAAGCCGTGGCCCAGTACGCCGTGTGGGCGCGCTATGGCGAAGACTGGCGCTTCACGGTGGTCACGGGCGTGCAGGGCGAGCTGACCCTGGTTGATGATGCCACTGGTAAAGTCAACGCGGTGGTGGTCAGCGCCGTGGACCGCCTCGGCAATGAAAGCCCCCGCGTCACCGTGCGCGCACCGTTTACGGCCCCCGCCAAGTAATTGTTCACCGTTAGTCCATAACCTGCAGGCATGAAACATGCGTAAGCTTTCATGCCTGCAAGTTCAGCTTGGCTTTACACTCATGCCATGATTTCCATCCCTGCAACCAATACTGACACTGCCGTGCTCGGGCTGGGCATCGACGCGGGCGGCACGCAGACGCGCTGGGCCCTGGCCACCGTCGACGGCGCCATCGTGGCCGACGGTGCCGTGGAAGGCTTATCTGCCTTGCAAATGGGCAGCGATGCGGGCCGCGCGGCCATGCATGCCACTTTTACCAGGCTGTGCCAGGCCGTGCTGGCCGTCGGCCGGCCGCGCGCCGTGGTGGCGGGCTTGACGGGCTTTGGCGGTGATGATGTGGCACTGACGCAAGCGCTGGCCGCCTTGCTGGCGCTGGACGCCGCCGACGTCAGTGTATGCAACGATATCGAGATTGCCTATCGCGACAGCTTTGATCCAGGTCAGGGTTATCTGGTCTACGCTGGCACGGGCTCGATCGCCGCCTGGATCGATACGGATGGCGTGTTTCACCGCGCGGGCGGGCGCGGCGTGCTGCTCGACGATGGCGGCGGCGGCTACTGGATCGCGCGCGAAGCCTTGCGCCACATCTGGCGCCGCGAAGATGAGGCGCCCGGCAGCTGGCAAGGGTCGCCCATGGCCGGGGCCGTGTTTGCGCATCTCGGCGGCAGCGACTGGTCGCTGTCGCGCACCTTCATGTATGGCCAGGACCGGGGCGCCATCGGCCGGCTGGCATTGGCCGTGGCCGCCAGTGCGGATGCCGACCCGCTGGCGCTGGACATCTTGCAGCGCGCGGGACAGGAACTGGCGCGTCTGGCGCTGGCCCTGACGGCGCGCTACGGTCCGCGTCCCGTGGTGCTGGCGGGCCGTGCGGCGCAGTTGCACCCGGCCATTGCGGTTGCCATGCGCGCCGCTTTGCCGGTATCGTTGATGATGGAGCAAAAAGATGCCCGTGCGCATGAGGCTGCGGCCAAGCTGGCAGCCCGGGCAGCCAGCCAGCGTACTGGCAAGAACTGACTATTTTATTAACCCGAACATGGATCTTTCATGAAAAAAATCGCCCTCGCCCTGCTGGTGGCCCTGCTCTCCGCCTGTACCACGCCCGCGCCGCACCTCGACCATAGCCTGACGGCGCGCAGCCAGAGCCCGCGCGTGAAATTCATCGTCATCCATTACACGGTCAGCGACCTGCCACGCTCGATCAAGATCCTGACGGAACAAGTGGTCAGCAGCCATTATTTGCTGACCGACACGGACAAGCCGAAGTTTTACGTGCTGGTCGACGAATCGCGCCAGGCCAATCACGCGGGTGTGAGTAACTGGAAGACTTATACACAGTTGAATGTCAGCTCGATCGGCATCGAGATCGTCAACCCCGGCTACAAGGACACGCCGGAAGGCCGTCTCTGGTATCCATTTCCGCAGGCGCAGATCGATGAGCTGATTCCGCTGTTGAAAGATATCCAGGCCCGTTACAACATCGCGCCGGAAAATATCCTGGGCCACAACGAAATCGCCCCGCAGCGCAAGCAGGATCCGGGCCCCCTGTTTCCATGGCGTCAGTTGGCCGCTGCGGGCCTGATCGTCTGGCCGGACGCGAACCGCGTGGCAGCGCAGCGAATCATTTTTGAGCAGCAAGTGCCGGACGCCGTCTGGTTCCAGAAAAAGCTGGCCCAGCACGGCTATGCGACGCCGAATACGGGCGTCTTCGATGAAGCGACGCGCAATGTATTGATCGCCTTCCAGATGAAATACCGCAATACGCTGTTTGATGGCACGCCCGATGGCGAAACGGCGGCCCTGCTGGAAGTGCTGACGACGCCGGCCCCAGCTGTTGCAACAAAGTAGCACTGCCGTTCCAGCCCATGACTTTTTCTTATATGCTGAACGTTGACGGCCCAGGCGGCCACGGCAAGGTAAAGGAATAGCTCATGCGGCTGCGTCATATCGAAGTGTTTCACGCCATCATGCAAGTTGGCACCATCAGCGGCGCCGCCCAGGTGTTGCATATCTCGCAACCAGCCGTGACCAAGGTCTTGCAGCATTGCGAATTGCAACTGGGCATGCCGCTGTTCGAGCGCGTGCGGGGCAAGCTGTACCCGAAGCCGGAGGCGCACCGTTTGTTTGTTGAAACGGAAAAGCTCAATCGCGACTTATTGGGTATCCGCCGCCTGGCGGCCAGCCTGAAGGGCCACGCGGTGGAAACCATCCGCCTGGTCTCCACGCCGACGATCGCCATCAGCGTCTTGCCGTTTGCCATGACGGAATGGCGGCGCGACTTTCCCCACACACGTTGCCAGCTGGCCACCCACCACACGGGCGAGATCGTCAATACCCTGCGCCTGGGCGAAGCGGACCTGGCGGTGTCGCTGCAAGACCCGCGCCATCCGGGCATCGTGGCCGAACCGATCGCGCAGGGCGTCATGACGGTGATCGCGCCGGCCGGCACCTGGCATGCGGCCGATTGCGGCACGCCCTTGACGGCGCATGGCCTGAATGGCGAGCTGATCGGCCATGCGGATAACGATCCGCTGGGCGAACTGGTGGTCGCCGCCTGCGAGGCGCAGGATATCCACCCCGTCTTTTCCACCGTGGTGCAAACCTATCAAATTGCCCGTTCCCTGGTAGAAGCGGGCGCCGGCATGGCTGTGGTCGACCCGTTTACGGCCGCCTCCGGCTCGCCCGAGCGCCTGCAGCGTCGTCCCTGGGCGCCAGCCATCCCCATCCAACTGTATTTATTGACGGCGAGCCACTCGCCGCTGTCGCATGGCGCGCGGCGCCTGGCCGACAGCATAGGTGTGGCGGCGCGCAACTGCCTGGAAAGAGGAGTCTGATGTCTGTTGCAAGTTTGCAATTGGAAGCGGTCGGCAGCGATCCGCAATTTCGCCACCTGAGCAGCATCGCCGGCATCGCCGTCGACTTGCGCTATGCCACGCCCGAGAATTTTGTCGGCCGCGATTTATACAGCCCCATCGATTGCGCCTGGCTGCACCGCGATGCCGCCGCGGCACTGGAACAGGCCGTGGCCTGGCTGGCCGCGCATCGCCCCGATCATCATCTATTGGTGCTCGACGCCTTGCGCCCGCAGCGGGTGCAGCAGCAACTGTGGGATGCGCTGCAGGGAACGGAGTTACTGGGCTATATCGCGGAACCGTCGCGCGGCTCGATCCACTCATTTGGCATGGCGCTCGACATCACCATCGTGGGGCCGGACGGTCAGGAACTGGACATGGGCACGGGCTTCGATGATCTGAGTGAGCGCTCGCATCCGGCGCTGGAGCTGGTTTTGCTGGAAAAGGGAGAAATCACGGAGGAGCACGTGGCGCATCGTCGCTTGTTGCGCGACGCCATGTTCCAGGCGGGCTTTTTCGGTATCAACAGCGAATGGTGGCATTTCGATTGCGGCGACCGGGTGCTGGTGCGCCAGACCTACACCCGGGTTCTCTGATTAGAAGACCTGTAAACCCTTCAGCATCACGATTAGGATCAGCACGGGCGAGACAAAGCGCAGCAGAAACAGCAGCACATGCGCCAGGGTCTTGTTCTGCAACTGGCCGTGATTGCTGATCGCCTCAATGAAATGCTGTTTGCCCCAGGCCCAGCCTGTAAACAAGGCAATTGCGATGCCGCCTACCGGCAGGAAGATATTCGACGAGACGAAGTCGAACAGATCAAACATATTCAAGTTAAATAGCTTGAAGTCCGCCAGGGTGCTGTTGCTCAGCGCGCACACGGAGCCGAGCACGGCCAGCAGCAGCATGGTCACGATGGTGGCCTTGGTACGCGTCCAGCCAAAGCGTTCATGGAAAATCACCACGGGCACTTCCATCAGCGACAGCATCGCCCCCGTGGCGGCCACGGCGGCCAGGATGAAGAACACCACCATCAGGACTTGCCCCATGGGAATTTGCGAAAACACGGCCGGGATGGTGATGAACACCAGCGACGGTCCCGCACTGGGGGCGAAGCCAAACGTGAACACGGCGGGGAAGATGGCGATACCGGCCAGCATCGATACACCGAGGTCGGCCGCCATCACGCGCAAGGTGGTGACGGGGATATTCTGGTCATCGCGGAAATAGCTGCCGTAGGTCATCATCGTGCCCATGCCGACGGACAATTTGAAGAAGGCCAGGCCCATGGCCGTCAGCACGACAGAGGCCGTCAGCTTGGAAAAATCAGGGCGGAACAGAAACGCCAGGCCTTCGCCCGCTTTATCGAGCGACAGGCTGACCGCGCAGAGCAGTAGCAGCAGCAGGAACAGCAGCGGCATGAGTTTCTTGGCGATCGCTTCGATGCCTTTGGTCACGCCCAGCATCAATATGCCGCCGATAAACAGCAGCACGCCCCATTGCCAGAACAGCGATTGCAGGGGATTGCTGATCAGCGAAGCGAAGGCCGCTTCCGTCACCTGCCTGTCGCTGCTGAGGATGGAGCCATCGATGGCCTTGGCGATGTAGGCAAACACCCAGCCCACCACTTCCGAATAAAACGCGACGATCAGGAAGGCGGCGATCATGCCGATCACGCCAACCAGCCACCAGGGTTTGCCCTTCGGTGCCAGCTGTTCCATGGTCGAGATCGGGTTGACCTTGGCCCGGCGTCCCAGGGTGATTTCCGCGATCATCACGGGCAGTCCCACCAATAAGGTGGCGAGCAGATAGATGAGCAGGAAGCCAGCGCCGCCATTGGCGCCCGTCAGGTAGGGGAACTTCCAGATATTGCCGAGACCGACTGCGGAACCGAGGGTGGCGGCGAGCACGCCGAAGCCAGTGGTAAAGCCAGCTCGTTTCAGGGTCAGGCCTGATCCTTGAGCTTGTTGTTTCATGGTGAATCTTCTATGGTGGGACGCGAATTTGCGTTGAGGGGGCGAAATTGTAGCAGTTGGCCGCAAAAGCCTTGCTTCTACAGGGGCGCTTTGCTATAGTTCGCCTCCCCAATGAGACGCAGTCAAATGCGGCAGTTGAGGATCACCGGAAACGGCGATGAGTAGTAAAGAAGGAGTTGACGGACGTAGCAAAATGCTTCATACTCTTCCTTCTTCGCAGCTGACAAACACAACGCTTTGTCGATAGCGCGAAAGCAGTAACCGAATACAGTTCTTTAACAATTAACAGTCGATAAGTGTGGGCATTTGATGTAAGTGCAGCGTCAATCTTCGGATTGGCGTCTAACTTAAAATATCAAATGTTCACAAGAAATAATGAAATAGGATACTTCTTCGGAAGTAGCCTGTCAGTTTTTTGAGTGAGCGACCC